>NZ_JBNPTX010000008.1:0-310000 GCF_051167875.1 Bradyrhizobium sp. HKCCYLRH3097 | reverse complement strand
CATAGCGGCCAGTGGCGTCCGTCTTCAGGCCATATTGGCGGAAGCAGTCCGCGGCGTAGTCGTTCGGCGCCTCCAGCACGACATAGACGCCCCAGCGCAGATCGCGAAACACCGGCCGTCCGTCGCGTTCGAGCGATGACACCACCTCGACCATGCCCGATCGTTCCAGCACGCCGCCGCGGTCGCGCGGACGCAGGACATGGGGCAGATCATCGACGCCGCAGGGGGGAAACAGCAGTCCGTCCGTGGGCACGTCGAGCCCGGTCGCGTTGGCGATCGCGGCCATCTCGATCGCCGACTTGGTGCCGTCGAGGAAGGAATTGAACATCTGCGGATTCATGCCGGCGGACTGTGCTTCGCCCGCCGTCAGCCCGTAATGCTGCCAGACGCCATCGGGCGTCACGTCGTGATAGGCCGGCAGATATTTCGTGCCCTTGCCGGCCGCGACCACGTGGAAGCCGGTCGCGCGCGCCCAGTCGACGAGCTCGGCCGTCAGCGCCGGCTGGTCGCCATAGGCCAGTGAATAGACAACGCCCGCCTTGCGCGCCTCTTCCGCGAGAAGCGGCCCGGCCAGCACGTCCGCCTCGACATTGACCATCACGATGTGCTTGCCAGCCTTGATCGCGGCGCGCGCGTGGCGGATGCCGGCAGCAGGGTTGCCGGTCGCTTCGACAACGACGTCAATGCCGTCACCCGTCGCCTTCGAACCATCGGGGCTGAAATTCGTGCGCGCGATCAGCTCGGCGCTCCAGCCGACCGTCCGGCACGCGTCGCGGGCGCGCTCGGGATCGAGGTCGATGATGACGGGGACCTCGAGGCCCGCGACGTGCGGAACCTGCGCCAGGAACATCGAGCCGAACTTGCCGGCGCCGATCAGTGCGACGCGCACAGGCTTGCCGGCGGCGGCGCGGGCTTGGAGGAGGGCGTGGAGGTTCATTGGATAGTCCAGTGTCGATGCTTGCGCGAGCTGGCGTGATTTTCCTGACTCGTCAAGCCCGGGCATGACGCCTCTTTTCGTAGCGCGATTGTCTGCCTCACTCCGCCGCCTCGCGATTTTTCGCGCGAGCGAGCTGCAGCAGCGCGTCATCCGGAAGCATCGCGATCGGCGTGAAGTCGCGATGCGCGATGTACTCCGGCCGCGTCGGGGTGCGGATATGGTTCGAGACGGCGTTGAGCGTGAGGTACACGATCTTGCGCGGGTAAGGCGTGATGTTGCCGGCGGAGCCGTGCACAAGATTGCCGTGGAACATCAGCATGCCGCCGGGCTTTCCGGTCGGCGCGACGATGCCGCCTTCCGCGACCAACCGCGTCACCGTCGCCTCGTCCAAGGTCCACAACGGATAGGACGTTGTCGCGAGATCATGCGACGCCTCGAGGTCGCCGGCATGCTGGCTGCGCGGCACCAGCATCAAGGGGCCGTTGATCGGCATCACCTCGTCGAGAAAGATCGCGATGTTCATCGCGCGCGGCTCCGGCATGCCGTCGTCGCGCTTCCAGGTGCCGTAGTCCTGGTGCCATTGCCAGACATCACCGGTGAAGGCCGATTTGGCGTTGATCTTGAACTGATGCATGTAGACCTTCTCGCCGAAGATCTGCTCGATCGGTTCGATCATGCGCGGATGCGCCGCGAGCACGCGGAAGGCGTCGTTGTAGAGGTGGGCGGCAAACGCCGTGCGCGGCGCGCCGCTCTTCTCGCGCCAGACCTCGGGACGGTTAGCCGCATAGATCGCCTCGGCCTCGCGGGCGAGAAAGGCGGTCTCCTCGGGGCTGAACAGCTCGGGCAGGAACAGCCAGCCCTCGCGGTTGAAGAATGCGATCTGCTCCGGCGTCAGCTTCATGGCCGTCTCCCTCGCCTTGGTTTCCTCGGATGAGGCGCCCGCTCTTTGCGCCGGGCTGCCCCTGCGCCGTGCTCCCATCCTTTCGGCCTGCCGATGGGCATCACGGTGCTTCCGCTGTCGACATTGGCAGAATCCGGGTGGATCGCAACATTCTCCAAGCCTAATTTGACTGGCAGATGATACGGGGCAGAGCGGCGATGGAGTCCGTCATGTCAGAGCAAAGCTTTGCAATTTTCGAGACCGCGATCGGCCCTTGCGCCATCGCATGGGGAGCGCGCGGCATCAATGCGGTGCAACTGCCGATGGGCGGCGTCGCGCAGATCCGCATCCGGATGCAGCAGCGTTACGAAGGCATCGGCGAAGCCGAGCCGCCGCCGCATGTGCGGCGCACCATCACGCGGATCACGGCGCTGCTTGCCGGAGAGCCGGATGATCTCAGCGATGTCGACCTCGATCTCGACGGCGTCAGCGCGTTCCAGCGCGGCGTCTACGAGATCGCGCGCCGGATCCCGCCGGGCCGAACCCTGACCTATGGCGATATCGCCAAGCAGCTCGGGGGAGTCGAGCTGTCACGCGAGGTCGGCCAGGCGCTCGGGCGCAACCCGTGCCCGATCGTCGTACCCTGCCATCGCGTGCTGGCGGCGGGCAACAAGCCCGGCGGCTTCTCCGCCAATGGCGGTGTCGAGACCAAGCTGAAGATGCTGGCGATCGAAGGCGCCGCGGTGAACCATACGCCGAGCCTGTTCGATTGACGGGCGCGGTGACCGGCGCCGCGCCCGTGTCTCAGACCGCCTCGCAGGCGAAGCCGTTGCCCTTGCGGGTAATGCGGCCGACCGAGGGCGACGGGAAGTGCGCCGTGCAGCACAGCGTCGACGTGTCGCAATAGCGCTCGAGAAAGGCGCGGCGCGTCACCCCGGCCTGAGCCGGGTCGACGTCGAATCTCGGTGACAGCTCGGGAAAGCTGAGCTGCAGCGGCGTGTGGATCAGGTCGCCGGCGAACACCGCATCGTCTCTGCCCCTGCCGACGGCGACTGCGATATGGCCGGGCGTGTGGCCCGGCGTCGGCAGCAGCCGGACATGATCACCGATCGCGAATGCGTCGCCGACGATGTCGGCGCGCTTGGCCTCGACCACCGGCAGCACGCTGTCGGCGAATGGAGGCACCTCGGCCTTGGCATTCTGCGCCACCCAGTAGTCATATTCGCGCTGCGCGAACACGTAGCGCGCATTCGGGAAGGTCGGCACCCAGCGGCCGTCGTCGAGCCGCGTATTCCAGCCGACATGATCGGTGTGCAGATGCGTGCACATCACGACGTCGATGTCGTCGACCGATACGCCCGCGGCCGCAAGCGCAAGCATGTAGCTGTCGTCGGTCTTCATGTTCCAGACCGGCCGCGCGCGCGGCTTGTCGTTGCCGATGCAGCTGTCGATCAGGATGGTGTGGTGAGGCGTCCTCACCACGTAGGACTGAAAGCACAGGATCAGCGTGTCCTGCGCATCGAGGGCACCGGCCGCCTGCAGCGCGCTGCGCTCTGCCGCCAGCATCTCCGATGTCAGCTCGGGAAACATCTCACGCGCCGGCAGGAACGTGGTTTCCTGCTCGATGATGCGATGAATGGTCGTGTCTGCAACCGAGAACGTCAGCGTCACGGCAGCTCCTGTTCAGGGATCAAGCCGCCGGCGGCACCGAGATCTTCACCGATTCGCGTTCGAGCATCTTGTTGTGGAACGCGTCGAGTGCTGGAAATGCCTTGCGCCAGCCGCAATCGGCGAAGCGGAAATCGGCATAGCCGAGTACGCAGACGAGTCCGATCGCGACGATGTCGAACGGGCGCGTCATCAAGTCGGGCTGCGCATTGAAGCGCGCCATGCCCATCCAGGCCCTGTTCCAATGATCGTCGGACCAGGCCTGCCAGCGGAGGCCCTCGGGCCGCACCATCGCCTCGTAGCGGCATAGCAGCATGGAATCGAGCATGCCTTGCAGCATGGAATGCTCGCTCTTGACCTTCCAGCGCGACGGGCCGGAAGCGGGGATCAGCTTGTTGCCGCCGGCGAGCTCGTCGAGATATTCGACGATCACGTAGGAATCCAGGATCACGTCGCCATTGTCGAGGATCAGCACCGGCAGCTTCTTCAGCGGCGTGATCTTCGAATACTCCTCATTGGCCTGGCCCGGCACCACGGCTGCAGGCACGAATTCGAGCCGGTCGATCAGCCCGAGTTCGATGGCGGCGATGCGCACCTTGCGGGCGAATGGCGAGGCGGGCGAGAAGGTGAGTTTCATCGGAAGTGTCCTCTGGCTGGTCATTCCGGGGCGATGCGAAGCATCGAACCCGGAATCTCGAGATTCCGGGTCTGGCGCTACGCGCCATCCCGGAATGACTCACAAGTCGATATCGCGCCTTACGCCTCGATGATCTCCTGGCGCTGCTCGCCGAGGCGCTCGATGCCGAGCGTGACGACGTCGCCGACGTTGAGGAAGGTCGGCGGCTTCATGCCCATGCCGACACCCGGAGGCGTGCCCGTGGTGACGATGTCGCCGGGCAGCAGCGTCATGAACTGCGAGACGTAGGAGATGCACTTCGCCATCGAGAAGATCATCGTCGCGGTGGTGCCGGTCTGGCGGCGCTGGCCGTTGACGTCGAGCCACATCGACAGGTTCTGCACGTCTGGAATCTCGTCCTTGGTGACGAGCCACGGACCTACGGGACCGAACGTGTCGTGCGACTTGCCCTTGGTCCACTGGCCCAGGCGCTCGATCTGGAAGTTGCGCTCGGAGACGTCGTTGCAGATCGTGTAGCCCGCGATGTGGTTCAACGCCTCGGCCTCTGAGACGTATTTGGCGCGAGTGCCGATGATGGCGGCGATCTCGACTTCCCAGTCGAGCTTGGTCGAGCCGCGCGGCTTCTCGACCTGATCATAGGGACCGCACAGCGCGGTGTTGGCTTTCAGGAAGAAGATCGGCTCGGCCGGGATCGGGTTGCCGGTCTCCTTGGCATGGTCGGAGTAGTTGAGGCCGATCGCCACGAATTTCGAGATGCCGGTGACAGGGGCGCCGAGCCGCGGCTTGCCGGCAACGGCGGGCAGGGAGGCCGGATCGAGCGCGGCGAGCTTCTTCAGCGACTCCGGCGCATAGGCCGCGCCATCGAGGTCCTTCACATGCGCCGACAGGTCGCGCAACTGGCCGGATGCGTCGATCAGGCCCGGCTTTTCCGCGCCCTTCTCGCCGTAGCGAACAAGCTTCATTGGTTTCTCTCCCTCAAATCCCTGGTATTCCAGAGCCCTGTCATGGAGCATGGCGGGAGGAAATTCAACCTTGCGGGCTATGCGTCGCCGCTGCCCTGTAATGCCTCGAAGCGGAAGGCGGCGCCGTCCCGCCGGATATGGCCGGCATGGAAATGGCCGCCGATCACCAGCGTCTCGGTGTCGGCAAAACGCGAGAACAGCGCCCGCCGGGTCGCGATCGCCTGCGCCGGATCGGAATCGACCGTCGAGCTCCAATCGAGACGCGCCATCTGGCAGGGATGGTGGGCGACGTCCCCGGTGAGCACGGCCTGCGCGCCATCCGAGCGGATGTGCAGGCTGACATGACCCGGGCTGTGCCCCGGCGTCGGGATCAGGGTGATCTCGTCGGTGATCACCGCTTCGCTTCCGACGAACTCCGCGCGTCCGGCGGCGACGATCGGCTGCACGGAATCGGCGAAGGTCGCCGTCTCGTCGGCGGCCTCGCTGTGATCGCGCCAATGCTCATATTCGGTGCGGCCGAAAACGTAGCGCGCATCGGAGAAAGTCGGGACCCAGCGGCCGTCGACCAGCCGCGTATTCCATCCGACATGGTCGACATGGAGGTGGGTGCAGATCACCATGTCGATGCTTTCAGGCGGGAGGCCGGCAGCGCTCATCGTCTCCAGGAACGGTGTCGCGCGGTTGTTCCACATTGGCACGCTGCGGCCCTGCTTGTCGTTGCCGAGCCCGGTGTCGACCACGATCCGCATCGTCGGTGTTTCCAGCACCAGGGTGTGGATCGACATCTTCAGCCGACCTTCATCGGTCGCAAAATCGGGCGTGAGCCAGGACAGCTCGCGGATCGTCTCGGGTGTTGCCTGCGGCAGGATGAAGCGGGTGCCGCCGACGGTCTCCAGCTCGACGAATTTGGTGACCCTGACCCGGCCGATCGTCCAAGACATGCGCGCTTCCTCGTCCTATTCTTGATGCCGGTCACGATGCCGCGCGGCTTGTTCCGGCGCAATGGATCAACTGCCCGGAACAGGCGTTGCTGCAGTCCGTCCATGAGGAGAACGCCATGCCAGAGCTGACGATATCGCCCGAGAAGGTCGCCTTCCTGATCGAAAAGGCGCGCGAGTTCGACGTCAAGGAGCAGGCGACCGATGAGGAATCCGGCTCGAATGCCGTCGATGACGACATGGTCGACGTGCTCCAGGATAGCGGCGATGATCCCGTGGTGCGCGAGATCACCGGCTTCATCAACGCGATGACCGAGGACGAGCAGACCGATCTCGTCGCCTTGATGCGGCTCGGCCGCGGCGACGGCGATATCGACGAGTGGGACGATCTGCGCCGCGAGGCCGCCGGCCAGCGCGACCGCCACACCGCGCGTTATCTGCTGGGCGAGCCGATGCTCGGCGACCTGCTGGCGGAGGGCCTCGATGCGTTCGGCATCGATTGGACCGAAGGCCGCACCACGGCGGATTCGTCGAGCCCAAGCCAGCGCGACGAGGACGAGAAGCGGTAGGTCGTTCGGAAAGGCAGAGTCGCTGTATTCATAGCGCGGATGGCAAACAGAACTCACAGCTTTATTAGTTGGATTCGAATTCCTATTGCGCCGGCACTGCGCTCCCTCGCCCCGCTTGCGGGGAGAGGGTTGGGGTGAGAGGGACTCTCCACAGACACCGCGTTCGCGGAGAGCCCCCCTCACCCCGATTGCATCTCGCGATGCAATCCGACCTCTCCCCGCAAGCGGGGCGAGGTGAAAGCCCGGGATCGGCGTAGCAGGTTTCCGCGCCAGACCGCCCAAGGAAGTCTGTCTTACAGCGTGCCTGGGAAGGCGCCGCCGTCGAGCAGGATGTTCTGGCCGGTGATGTAGCCGGCCTTGGCGCCGCACAGGAAGGCGCAGGCGAGTCCAAATTCCTCGGGATCGCCGAAGCGACCTGCAGGGTTCGTCTTGGCGCGGTCGGCGAGGATCTGCTCCGGCGTGACACCGCGCTTCTCGGCCTCGCCCTTTGCCGTCGAGAGCAGGCGGTCGGTCTCGAACGGCCCCGGCAGCAGCGCATTGATCGTGACGTTGTTGATCACGGTCTTGCGCGACAGGCCGGCGACGAAGCCGGTGAGGCCGGCGCGGGCGCCGTTGGAGAGGCCGAGAATGTCGATCGGCGCCTTCACCGCGGCCGAGGTGATGTTGACGATGCGGCCGAACTTGCGCGCCATCATGCCGTCGACGGTCGCCTTGATCAGCTCGATCGGCGTCAGCATGTTGGCGTCGAGCGCCTTGATCCAGTCGTCGCGGGTCCAGTTGCGGAAATCGCCGGGCGGCGGGCCGCCGGCGTTGTTGATCAGGATGTCCGGATCCGGGCAGGCCTTCAGCACGGCGGCGCGGCCCTCGGGCGTGGTGATGTCGCCCGCCACTTCCGTGACGGTGACGCCAGGATTGGCCGCGCGGATCTCGGCCGCGGTCTTCGCCAGCACTTCGGCGCCGCGCGCCGTGATCGTGACATGTACGCCTTCATTGGCCAGCGCGATGGCGCAGGCGCGGCCCAGGCCCTTGCTGGAGGCGCAGACGATGGCGCGGCGGCCCTTGATCCCGAGATCCACGATTGATCACTCCGATATGTCAGTGAGGCTGGAAGAAAGATGGGCGCATTCTAGCCAACCGAATTGCCGCTGATAAGAGCAGCCGGCCTCTGCCGAATTGCATGGCTCGCTATGACGGGAGAGGCGGCGCCGCCGTGTCCGTCAGATGCGCCGTTCCTGCTTCAGCCGGTCGATCAGGCTTGCGAGCTCCGGAGGCAGCGAGCGGAAGCCTTTTGCGCCTGCGAGCGAGAGCATCGGCCGCAGGCGTGATCCCTCAAGGAAGCGCGGCTGACGCTCGGGGGGAACGATCCTGTCGAACACCAGCACCAGCGTGGTCGCGACCATGCCGGTGCGCACGGCGCCCAGCAGAGCGCCGCCGAGCCGGTCGCCAAAACCGGCCTCGGAACCGATCGCTTCGTCGAGCAGGATGCGGCCGATCTTGCCCAGCGCCATGCCGATGACGACGAAGGCGGCGAAGAACTGCAGCCAGTTCTGTGCCAGCGGAGTGCCGTGCACGTCGCGCAGTTGCGGGCTCATCGCCGCAACCGCGCCCATCGCCAGCGGCATCGCGAGCAGGTAGGCCAGAATCGTGATGGCGCTGCGCAACAGCCCGGTCGAGAAGCCGCTGTAGACGGCAACCATCAGTGCGGCACAAGCGGCGAGGTCGAAAGCGTTCATGGTTGCTCCGCCGCGGTTGTAGGCCGGGCCCGGTAAACGATTCCGGTTTGCGCTGCTTCAAATCGTCTGTATCAATGCGCCGCAACAAATGAGCAATCGTGGGAGGAACCATGTCCGAGCTGTTCGACGTCAGCCGCGAGGTGATCCTGATCACCGGCGCGAGCCAGGGGCTCGGCCGGCAGTTCGCCCGGGTTCTATCGGCGCGTGGCGCCGCCGTCGCGCTCGCGGCACGCCAGACCGGCAAGCTCAAGGCGTTGGAGGCGGAGCTCAAGGCAAGGGGTGGTCGCGCCGCCGCGGTCGAGATGGACGTGACGAGCATGGCATCGATCGTCAGGGGCATGGATGCGGCCGAGGCCGCGCTCGGACCCGTGACGGTGCTGATCAACAATGCCGGCATCGCGGTAGAGAAGCTCGCGGTCGAGCAGAGCGAGGCGGATTGGGACGCCGTGATCGGCGCCAATCTGAAGGGCGCCTATTTTGCCGCAACCGAAGCAGCTCGGCGCATGGCCGCGCGCAAGACCGGCGGCAACATCATCAACATCGCCTCGGTGCTCGGCTTCAGCGTCGTCAAGTTCATCTCGCCCTATGCGATCTCCAAGGCCGGCGTGGTGCAGGCGACCAAGGCGCTGGCGCTGGAGCTCGCGGCGAGCGGCATCCGCGTCAACGCACTGGCGCCCGGCTACATCGACACCGACATCAATCACGAGGTCTGGGAGACACCGGCGGGCGAGAAGCTGGTCAAGCGGATTCCGCAGCGGCGCGTCGGCCACGAGAGCGACCTCGACGGCGCGATCCTGCTGCTGGCGTCCAACGCCTCGCGCTACATGACCGGCAGCGTCGTCACGGTGGACGGCGGCTTCCTGCTGACGTGAGGCCCTGCTGATCGGCAGGTTGATTTCCCTCGATGGCGAGCGGTCTCAGCCTTTCAGCTCGCGCTTGATCATGTCGGCGGCCTTCTCGCCGATCATGATGGTCGGCGCATTGGTGTTGCCGCCGATCAGGGTCGGCATGATCGAGGCGTCGACCACGCGCAGGCCGGACATTCCGCGCACCTTCAATTCGGGATCGACCACGGCGAGCGGATCGTCGACGCCCATCTTGCAGGTGCCGACAGGATGGTAGACCGTATCGACGCGGGCGCGCAGGATGGCGCGGATGTCGTCGTCGGTCCTGACATCCGACGTGAACAGGTCGCGCTTGCCGAGGCTGCGCATCGCCGGCGTCTGCATCAGCCGCAGCGTGGTCTTGTAGCCGGCCACCATGGTTTCGAGATCGTCGGCCTCGCCCAGGAAGTTGGGATCGATCAGCGGCGCGGCGAGCGGATCGGCATTCTTCAAGCCGACCATGCCGCGGCTCTTCGGCCGGAGCAGACAGAAATGGCAGGAGAAGCCATTGCCGTGGCGCTTGCGGCCGTGATCGTCGGTGACGGCCATGCCGAAATGCAACTGGATGTCGGGCACGTCGAGATCAGGCCGCGTCTTCAGGAAGCCGCCGCATTCGGCGAAGTTCGAGGTCAGGACGCCGCGGCGCTCGCGGCGATATTGGCCGATGCCCGCCAGCAGCCGGCGCAGGCCCTTCGGCGACAGGGAAGAGAAGTTGGGGTTGTCGGAGGTGTAGGCGAAGATGAAATCCGGATGGTCCTGCAGGTTCTGTCCGACACCCGGCAAATGGTGGACGCCGGCGATGCCGAGCCGCGCCAGGGCGCTCGCGTCGCCGATGCCCGACAGCATCAGCAATTGCGGGGTCTGGAACGCGCCGGAGGCGAGGATCACTTCGCGCCGGGAGCGGATCTCCTTGACCTCCTTGCCCTGGCGATACTTGACGCCGACCGCGCGCTTGCCCTCGAACAGGATCATCGACGCATGCGCCGAGGTCTCGACCCGCAGGTTGCTGCGGCTGCCGAGATGCGGCTGGATGTAGGCCCGTGCCGCGCTCCAGCGCTCGCCATTCTTCTGCGTGACCTGATAGAGCCCGAGCCCTTCCTGCGTGTCGGCATTGAAATCGTCGCGGACCGGAAACTGCGCTTCGCGCGCCGCCTGGAGAAAGATGTCGTGCACGGGATTGTCGGTCCGCAGCCGGCTGACCGGCAGTGGTCCCGATTGGCCGTGATACGCGCCGTTGAACTCGGCGTTGTTCTCGGCGCGCTTGAAGTAGGGCAGCACGTCGTCATACGACCATCCGGTGTTGCCGAGGGAAGCCCAATGATCGTAGTCGGCGCGGTGGCCGCGGATGTAGACCATGGCGTTGATCGCGGAGGAGCCGCCGAGCCCGCGGCCGCGCGGCTGATAGCCGCTGCGCCCGTCCAGGACCTTTTGCGGCACGGTGGTGAAGGACCAGTTGTTGACGGGCCCCGCGACCATCAGGAACAGCATGTAGGGCGTGGTCACGATCCAGTTGTCGTTGCGTCCCCCGGCGTCGAGCAGCGCGACGGATGTCGCCGGATCTTCCGACAGGCGGCCGGCAACCGTTGCGCCGCCGCTGCCGCCGCCCACGACGATGAAATCGACCTCGTCCGTCACGCATCTCTCCCTGATGTTTGTTTTGCTTGTTGTTCGAATGTCGTTCCGGCGGCGCGCGGCAGGTGGCGAAGTCATTTGCGCTGAGCGTCGAACTCGGAATCGAGAGTTTGATCTGCACCCGATCGTCTCGGGATTCCTGGGGGCGCGCTCTGCGCCCCGGGAACGACGATTGGCTAGGACAGGAATCGCAGAAGCTTTTCGATCCGCGCGATGCTGGCGCCGTAGGGTGGATAGAGATCCTTCATGCGGTTGAAGGGAGAGCGGTAGAACACCGGCTTCAACTTGCTGAAGCTGTTGAAGCCCCATTCGCCGTGATAATGGCCGATGCCGGAGGCGCCGACGCCGCCCATCGGCTGGTTCATCTGCGCAAAATGCAGAAGGCAGTCGTTGATGGTGACGCCGCCGGAGACGGTGCGCGCCAGCACCGTGTCACGGGCCGCAGCGTCAGTGCCGAACCAGTACAGCGCGAGCGGCCGGTCGTGGGCGTTGATGTGGCGGATGACGTCGTCGGATTGCCGATAGGTCATGATCGGCAGCAGCGGACCGAAGATCTCCTCCTGCATGACCGCCATGTCCGCGCTCGCGCCGACCACGATCGTCGGTGGAAATTTCCGCAGCTTCTTCCAGGCCGGATCTTCCGGGCTGGTCGTGCTCAGCGTCCTGGCGCCGCGCGCGATCGCATCGCGCAGCAATCCTTCCAGCCTAGCATAGTGCCGCTCGGAGATGATCGACGTGTAGTCGCCATTGGCCGGGTTGGTGCCGAACATCTGCAGCATGTGCCGGTGCAGCTTGCTCGCGAATGCGTCCGCGTGCTGTTCGGGCACGAACACGTAGTCCGGCGCGATGCAGGTCTGGCCGGCGTTGAGCAGCTTGGCATAGGCGATGCGCTCCGCGGCTTCGTCGATGTCGGCGGAGACGTCGACGATGGTCGGTGACTTGCCGCCGAGCTCGAGCGTCACCGGGGTCAGGTTGCGCCCGGCGGCCTCGGCGACGATGCGGCCGACGCGGGTCGAGCCGGTGAAGACCAGATGATCGAACGGCAGCGCGGCAAAGGTCTCCGCGACGCCGTCCTCGATGCCGGTGACGATGAGCTCAGTCGGGTCGAAATTCGCCGCGATGAGCTCCTTGAGCAGCGCGGAGAAGTGCGGCGTCAGCTCGCTCGGCTTGATCATGACCCGGTTGCCGGCGGCGAGCGCGCCGATTGCTGGCGCCAGCGTCAGCTGCAACGGGTAATTCCACGGCGCGATGATGCCGACCACGCCGAGCGGCTGCGGAATCAGGCGGTTGCGCGCCGGCCAGAACTGCAGCGCGGTGGCGATGCGCCGCGGCGCCATCCAGCGCGGCAGCACCTTGAGCGTGTGCCTGATCTCGGCCTGCAGGAACAGCGTTTCGGCAATCGTCGTCTCGACGGCGCAGCGGTGGCCGAAATCGGCCGAGATCGCCTGCTCCAGGCGCTTCTCGTTGTCCGACAGCATCGCTCGCAGCCGCTTCAGGCCGTCCAGCCGTGCCGCGAGAGCGGGCGGGGGCGCATTGCGGGAGGCCTCGACCTGGGCGTGGAACGCGTCGTCGAGCGCCGAGAGGGCTGGGCTCTTCAGGGACTGGTCCATGGACGTCTCCTCGCGTGTACCGCGGCCGCGTGCAGGGCCGTCATTCTGGTTGGCTTAAAGCTGCCGCGTTGCGGGACCCTTGGCAAGCGCGGCGTCGGTTTTGCGCCGGCTGGGCGCGAGCGTGGAGCCAATCCATTTGGGGTGGGTGTCGTCGGTCCCTGCCGCTGCCCCTCGAAGAACTTGTCCTTGTCCCCAGCCCGGGCCGTGCCGTGGTCCCGGTCGGCAAATAGGTCGCTCTCATATGTATTTGTAATGTTGAGGTAATTTCTGATGTGAGTCGTGAGAGAGGCGGTGTCACAATCCGGCAAAAAAACTTCCCGAAAGGCCTTTCCAAACCGGCCTCGCATTGGTACATACCGCCCGCACCCGACGGCCGGCTAGGCCAACGGGCTCAAGCCTTCTCAGGAAGCCTTTGGGATGGATCGGCAGCGCCTCGGTGTCTGCCAGGACCGCCCGGCGCTTCTCTGAAGGTGACGCACAAGTTAACGCGGGGTGGAGCAGCCCGGTAGCTCGTCAGGCTCATAACCTGAAGGTCATAGGTTCAAATCCTATCCCCGCAACCATTGAGACCGACACTCCCGTAGCCGACGAGGCTGCGGGAGTTTTGGTTTGTGAGCTGCTGTGCAGCTGAGGACAGTGCCGTCTCCCCCTGAAGCGTGGCATCGGAAGATCCGGGAATTATCACCAGGACGGCGCTCAGGCGACCATGCGAGCCGGCAGACAATCTGCGAAGCGCGTGAACTGAAGTATTGAGGCAACGGCGAAATCCACAATCCGTCTGCCTGCGGTACAACCCCATTGCCCTGGCGTGGGAGCAAGCTTGCCCATTGCGCGAGCGCAGCCCACCGTCACGATGTCAGACGCAGCAGGTTGCGCACGGCAGGGCGCCATTCGCCGGTCATGGTGTATTCGAGGCCGAGACGTGCGCCGCAGGTGATCGCCAGCATCGTCAGCGGCGCCGAGATCGCCAGCGTCGAGAATGCCGACAGGCCCTGTCCGATCGTGCAGCCCATCGACATGATGCCGCCGGTGCCCATCAGCAGCGCGCCGGTCATGTGACGCTTCAACTCACGCGCGTCATCGCAGGCTTCCCAGCGGAAGACGCGCGAAAACATTGCCGCGACGAACGAGCCCAGGATCACGCCGGCGACGGAGCCGATCGCAAAGTCGGCCCGGCTGCCCGAAAGCGTGGCGATGTAGAGCACGGTATTGCCGAGCGGGGCAACGAAGGTCAGGGATGCCACGCGCGCCGGATCGAAATCGTCATTGCCGAGCCAGCTGGTGGCGAACCAGCCGAACGCCACCGCGCAGCCTACGGCGAGGCCGGAGAGCAGCAGGCGCGGCGATCTCACGAGGCGCCCGTCGGCCAATGCCCAGGCCGCGAGCGCGACCGCTGCGACGGAAACGGTTGCCGGCCGCGCATATGAGCCAAGTGCGGGCGACAGCAGCATATCCATGCCCTGGGTCATCGTTTCGGGCAGGCGTATGGAGAGCGGCTCGATCAGCGAGATGCGCAGGAATCCCGTGAGCCCGCGCATCGCGGCCAGGGCTGACACGCCCAGCACCAGAAACACGACGATGGCGCGCAGATCACCGCCGCCGATACGGACCAGTGTCCCGAAGCCGCAGGTGCCGACCAGGGCCATCCCGATTCCGAACGACAAGCCGCCGAGGATGGCGCCGCCGAGCGGAATGGACGACGTCAAGTAGATCGAGCGCGACAGGTCGATCAGGCCGAAGCTGGCGAGCAGCTGGGTTGCGACCAGCGCGACCGCGGCCGCCAGAGCGAAGGATTTGAGTCGCCGGGTATCGGCGCCGAAGAACGCGTCCTCCAGCATCGCGAGCGTACAGAAGCGGCCGGCGCGACCGGCGACGCCGAGAACGGCGCCCGCGAGCAGCCCACACATGAACGTCAGTGCTGATGGGCTGAGCATTCCTCTCCGACATCCTCGTTGGTTTCCTGGCATTGTGCGCCAGGAGCGGCGGGGACGCCAGACCTCTTGCGCCGCTACGGGGCGCGCCGATGCGAAGCCCGAGACCGCGAGGGCCAATCTGTCAGCGGCGGCGCTTGCGGACCGGCTCGCAATAGACGTCGTAGATCGCCGTCAGGATCTTGCGGACATCTTCGCTCGCAAGGCTGTAGTAGATCGTCTTGCCCTCGCGCCGCGTCGTGACCAGCCGGTCGAGCCTGAGACGGGCGAGCTGCTGCGAGACGGTCGACTGCCGCTCGCCCAGGAACTGCTCGAGCTCGGTGACGGATTTTTCGCCTTCGGCGAGGATGCAGAGCAGCAAAAGCCGGGACTCGTGGGACAGCGCCTTCAGCATCTCGCTGGCTTCCCGCGCCTTCTCGATCATCTGCTCGAGCTCGGCAGAGGTTTCGATGTCCTTCAACTTCGGCAGCGGCATGAATTCTGAATCCCTCGGTTGGCGGTCAGGAGCGGGCCGGAGCCCCGCTTGTAGCATTCATTATGCGGCCGAGCAGCCCAAAGAAGAACGCATCGCCGGGATAACCGCGGATGCGTCCGATCTCGCGGCCCTGATCGACCACCACGAAGGTCGGGGTGAACGCTCCCGGATCGATACCGGAAAGGTCCGTCGGCAGCGGCTTGGCAAGGTCGACCCGTCGCAGCGGCAGCGCGCGCCCCTCGTCGGTCTTGTCATAGATCGGACCGATTTCCGCGTTGAAGCGGGCGCACCAGCCGCAGCCCGGACGTTCGAACATCACGAGCTCGGAGGCGAACGCCGGGGACGAGAGGCAAATGCCGGTCACTACGGCTCCTGCGAGCGTTGCGAATCCGCGCGATGCACGTCTGCTGGTCATGCCGAGATCCTCTCTGGACTTGGCGGCCAATCTATCATTAAATTCGAATATGTACTAGTGCGCGATTTCCGAATCCTGCCCGGCAGGCCGGGCACGTAGCGCTGGCCGACCGGGGGGAAAGATGGATCTCGACGTCACGCTGGGCGCCGCGCTGGCCGCGGGTCTGTTGTCGTTTCTGTCACCGTGCATTCTGCCGCTGGTCCCGCCGTTCCTGTGCTACATGGCCGGCGTCTCGGCGGCCGACGCGATCGGCGAAACCAGCATGGCCCAGCGGCGGCGGACGGTGCTGACGGCGCTGTGCTTCGTCGGCGGTTTTTCGCTGGTGTTCGTCGGTCTCGGCGCCACCGCCTCGGTGTTCGGAAGGTTCATTGCCGGCCATCTCAGCCAGCTCGGCATCCTCGCTGGCCTCGTCATCATCACGATGGGGCTGCATTTCCTCGGGGTGCTCCGGATTCCGCTGCTGTACCGGAGCGCCACGATCGACGTCGGAAGCAAGCCGGCCGGCCTGCTCGGTGCGTTCGTGATGGGACTTGCCTTCGCCTTCGGCTGGACGCCGTGTGCGGGGCCGGTCCTTGCCGCCGTCCTGATGATGGCCGGCGCGGAGGCGACGGTGGGGAAGGGCGCGCTGCTGCTCGCCGCCTATTCGGTCGGGACCGGCATCCCGTTCCTGATCGCCGCTGCCTTCACGGGACAGTTCATGACCATGCTCAAGGGCATCAAGCCGCATCTCCCCCTGGTCGAGAAGACGATGGGCGGCTTTCTCGTCCTGACCGGCGCGGCCTTTCTCGCCGGCGTGATCCCGCGGATGTCGGAATGGATCTTCGAGCGCTTTCCGTCGCTCGCCACCATCGGCTGATCAGCCGAAGCGGAAGTCCAATAGATTGACGAAGGACTGCAGTTCGATCTCATAGCGATGCACCAGGCCGGCGTCGCTCTCGCGCGCCGCGCGGCCGATCTCGCCGGCACTCGTCGTGGCGCCGTCGATCAGGCGGCGGAACTCGGCCTGGCTCGCCACGTCGGGCGCGGCGAGGCCGTTGCAGCGTTGCAGCCGGTCGCGCAGCGCTGTGCCGGCCTGGACGACCTCGCCAGGCTCGGCCTTGCCCGCAGCGAACCGCGCAGCTGCGTTGCGCAACGCGTCCATGACGGGTGACAGGTCGAACACGCAATCGCTGAGTTCGACCACGCCGGCGTCCTGCCTCAGGGCGTGAAGCGACCGGCGCAACGCGGCAATGGCCGCCGCAGCGCGTGCCCCGTCACCTGCGGTCAGCGCTTCGTCCGCCTGCTTCAGGCGATCGTTTCCGGTGGCGATCAGCTCTGCAAAGGATTTGGCCGAATAGGGCGCATTGGAGCGCTCGGCGAGCCGGCTGAGCCTGCCCCAGGCGATCCGGGCGTCGTCGAGCTCGATCTGCGCCAGGCCCACATTGCCGGTGCGGCCATAGCTCGCGGCGGTGCGCAGGCTGGCCATCGCCGAGCGCATGAAGGCAGCGACGTCCGTGTTCTCTTCGGCGCGCCCACGGACGCCGTGCGTGAGGCATGACAGCACGAGCGACAGCATGATGACGCGGCGCAGCATCGAATGTCCTTTTCACATTCTCTTATTCGAATATCATGTATCGAAATTCCGTGGACTTGGCAAAGTGGACTTGGCAAAGCGCGCGAGCAGGCTGATGACGACGAACCGGACGATGACGCGGCGCGATCTGGTTGCGCTGCTCTCTGCTGCGGCGGCCGTCGGCCCGGCGTCGGCGCCGGCGCAGGCCGACGCGGCGCTCGGCGACGACGGGCTCTATCACCAGTCCTGGTTTCTCAACAGCTTCCTGGACCTGCGCGAGGATCTCGAAAGCGCGGCGTCGGAAGGCAAGCGGCTTGCGATCATGTGGGAGCTGCGCGGCTGCCCGTATTGCCGCGAGACGCATCTGGTGAACTTTGCCGATCAAGAGATCACGGACTACATCCGCGCCAATTTCGAAGTGCTGCAGCTCAACCTGCTCGGCGCGCGCAAGGTGATCGACTTCGATGGCAACGAGCTTGCCGAGAAGGAGCTCGCCGAGCGCTACGCGATCCGCTTCACGCCGACGTTCCAGTTCTTTCCGCCATCGGCCGAGGGGGTCTCTGCGAAGGAGCCGCTCGCGCGCGAGGTGGCGCGCGCGCCGGGCTATCTCAAGCCGCCGCATTTCCTCGCAATGTTCCGCTTCGTGCGCGAGAGGGCCTATGAGCGCGGCACCTTCCGCGACTATCTCGCTTCGACCAAGGGTTGAGTGCAGTGCGGCATCGAAATACGCTTGACACCAATCACATTATCAAATCATAATTCTTGAATATGATGGATCGTAAGTCCGTCGTGTCATCGTAAGGCGAGGGGACGCCTCGTCGGTCAGGGTGGAAACATGCGCCGTTTGATTCCGGCCGCCTTGCTCTGCGTGTTGCTGTCGGCAGCCGCGCGGGGTGACGAGCCGATCAGGCTCGATGTCGTCGACTATGTCATTCCGAAATCGCTGACGGGCGCGCCCGGCAATGCCGATGCCGGCAAGAAGGTGTTCTTGACGCGGACGCTGGGCAATTGCCTCGCCTGCCATCAGGTGTCGTCGCTGAAGTCGGAGGAGTTTCACGGCGAGTTCGGTCCGTCGCTCGACGGCGTCGCGACCCGCTACAACGCGGCGCAATTGCGCCTGATCGTCGCCGATCCCAAGCGCATCTTCACCGATACGGTGATGCCCGCCTTCTACAAGAACGACGGACTCAATCGCGTCAGGCCGGAGTTCGTCGGCAAACCCGTCCTCACCGCCGCGCAGGTCGAGGACGTCGTCGCCTTTCTCGAAACATTGAAGTAACCGCCTCTGGAGGATGATGCATGGGCGCAATCAACAGACGACAGGCGTTCCTTCTCGGCGGCGGTTTCGTCGCCCTGACGGTGCTGCCGATGGCCGCCAACGCCGAGCCGAGCAACGACGCGGCCGAGATGATCAAGAAGTTCACCGGCGGCAAGGAAGCGGCCAAGGGCAAGATCACGCTCGATCTGCCTGAGATCGCCGAGAACGGCAACACCGTGCCGCTCGCGCTCTCGGTCGAAAGCCCGATGACCGCCGAGAACTACGTCAAGGAAGTGCTGTTCGTGGCCGACGGCAATCCGAATGCCGGCGTCGCCACGCTGATGTTCACGCCGATGTCCGGCAAGGCCGAGGCATCGATCCGCATCCGTCTGGCGCAGACCCAGAACGTGATCGCGGTCGCGAAGATGAGTGACGGCTCGCTCTTCACGGAGCGCAAGACCGTCAAGGTCACCATCGGCGGCTGCGGCGGCTGAGACAGGGGAGAGACGAACATGGCAGACAAGCCGCGGATCAAGCTTCCGAAGGAAGCCAAGAAGGGCGAGATCATCCAGATCAAGACGCTGGTCTCGCATCTGATGGAATCGGGTCAGCGCAAGGATGCGCAGGGCAAGCCGATCCCACGCAAGATCATCAACAAGTTCACCTGCGAGTTCAACGGCAAGCCGGTGTTCTCCTGCGCGCTGGAGCCGGCGATCTCCGCCAACCCGTACATCCAGTTCGACGCAAGGATCGACGAGGAAGGTACGTTCAAGTTCGCATGGACGGATGATGATGGCTCCGTGGTGACGGCCGAAGAGAAGATCGCGTTGAAGGCCTGATCGGCAGCGTGTGATCGCTAGGAGGAGTGACGGATGTCCATTCGCTACGGTTCTCTCGCCGTCCTGGCTTCGGCCGCGCTGGCCCTGTCCGCAGTCGCGACGTTCGGCCAGGAGGCCGAACGGAAGGGCATTCCGGCGCCTCCCGGTCACGTCTTCAAGACCATCATCTCGGGCTATCAGTTCCGCACCAAGGAAACGCGCGCGCTCCAGGATGACGACCTGGAGAATCCCGGCTTCCTCGCGGTGGAGCGGGCCGCCGACGTCTGGAAGACGGTCGACGGCAGCGAAGGCAAGTCGTGCATGAGCTGCCACGGCGAGGCGGAAAAGACCATGAAGGGCGTCGGCGCCGCCATGCCCAAATGGAGCGATAAGCTCAACAAGCCGGTCAATCTCGAGCAGCAGATCAACATCTGTCGCACCGAGCACATGAAGGCGCAGCCCTGGGCCTTCAAGTCGAAGGAACTGACGGACATGACGGCGTTCGTCCGCTACCAGTCGCGCGGCATGCCGGTGGCGGTGAAGACCGACGGTCCGATGTCGCCATGGTTCGAGAAGGGCAAGGAGATCTACTATACGCGGGTCGGGCAGCTCGATCTCGCCTGCGCGTCCTGCCACGAGAAGAACAACGGCAAGTTCATGCGCGCCGATTTTCTGAGCCAAGGCCAGACCAACGGCTTTCCGACCTACCGGCTGCGCGATCAGCGCCTGATCCCGCTGCACGAACGCTTCGAGGGCTGCATGTTCGACGTTCGCGGCGTGCCCTACAAGCCGCTGTCGGACGAGTTCCTCGCGCTCGAAGTCTACGTCGCCTGGCGCGGCATCGGGCTGCCCGTCGAGACACCGTCGGTCCGCAACTAGCCGCGGACACAAGGAAGATACATCATGATATCGCGTCGCGAATTCGTTCAGGTCGCATTGGCGGCGGCTGCCCTGGCGGGTGGCTCCGGTCTTGCGGGTGCGACCCGCGCCTTTGCTCAGCAGAAGCTGACCGAGAAGGAGCTGCTGGCGTTCGATCCGGTCGGCAACGTCACCTTGGTGCATGTCACCGACATCCACGGCCAGCTGATGCCGCTGTATTTCCGTGAGCCGTCGACCAATCTCGGCGTCGGTGACGCCAAGGGCCAGCCGCCGCATGTCACCGGCAAGGATTTCCTCACCCGCTTCGGCATCGCGCCGGGCTCGTCGTCGGCCTATGCGCTGACCTCGGAGGATTTCGAGGCGCTCGCCAAGACCTACGGGCGGATCGGCGGGCTCGACCGCGCCGCCACCGTCATCAAGGCCATCCGCGCCGAGCGCGGCGACAAGGTCGTGCTGCTCGATGGCGGTGACACCTGGCAGGGCTCGTGGTCGTCGCTGAAGACCCGCGGCCAGGACATGATCGACTGCGTGGCGCTGCTGAAGCCGGATGCGATGACGGGGCATTGGGAGTTCACCTACGGCACCGAGCGCGTCAAGCAGGCGGTCGATGGTCTGGGCTTCCCCTTCCTCGGCCTCAACATCCGCGACACCGAATGGAACGAGCCGGCGTTCGAAGCCTCGACGATGATCGAGCGCGGCGGCGTCAAGATCGCGGTGCTCGGCCAGGCATTCCCGTACACGCCGGTCGCCAATCCCCGCTGGATGATTCCGAACTGGTCGTTCGGCGTGCGCGAGGAGGATGTTCAGACCCAGGTCGACAAGGCACGCAAGGACGGCGCCGGCCTCGTGGTGCTGCTGTCACACAATGGCTTCGACGTCGACCGCAAGCTGGCCAGCCGCGTCAAGGGTCTCGACGTCATTCTCACGGGTCATACCCATGATGCATTGCCTGAAGCGGTCAAGGTCGGCAAGACGCTGCTGATCGCGTCGGGCTCCTCCGGCAAGTTCGTCTCGCGGCTCGATCTCGACGTCAAGGACGGCGAGGTGAAGGGCTATCGTTACAAGCTGATTCCGCTGTTCTCCGACGTGATCACGCCGGATCCGGCGATGGCGGCCAAGATCGCCGAGGTGCGCAAGCCGTTTGCCGCCGATCTCGCCCGCCCGCTGGGACGGACCGAGACGCTGCTGTATCGCCGCGGCAATTTCAACGGCACGTTCGATGACCTCATCTGCCAGGCGCTGCTGCAGGAGCGCGATGCGGAGATCGCGCTGTCGCCGGGCTTCCGCTGGGGCACCAGCGTGATGCCGGGCCAGGAAATCACCTTCGAGGACGTCACCAACGCCACCGCGATCACCTATCCGGCCGTCTATCGCATGGGCATGACCGGCATGCGGCTGAAGGAGATCATCGAGGACGTCGCCGACAACCTGTTCAACGTCGATCCTTACTACCAGCAGGGCGGCGACATGGTCCGCATCGGCGGCATGTCCTACGCCATCGACGTCAACAAGCCGCAGGGGCAGCGCATCTCCGACATGCGCCTGATCAAGACCGGGGCCGCGATCGATCCGACGCGCGAGTATCAGGTCGCGGGCTGGGCCAGCGTCAACGAAGGCACGCAGGGGCCGCCGATCTGGGAGGTCGTGTCGAGCTATCTGCAGCGCCAGAAAACCGTTCGTCTCGAGCCCAACCGGGCCGTCAAAGTCTCCGGAGTGTGACGACGATGTCCAAGGACAAACTACTTCCCTCAGCCACACGCGCGTCGCGCCGTGGTTTCCTGACTGCAGCCGGCGGTCTTGCCGCCACGGCGCTGGCCTCGCAGGCGCGTGCCGGCGTCGGCAATCCCGCCAACCAGCCGCCGAACGTGCCGGAATGGACGCGGACCCTCGGCGAGGGCGTCGCTGTGCGCCCCTACGGCAAGCCGTCGAAGTTCGAGAAGGACGTCGTCCGCCGCGACGTCGAATGGCTGACGGCTTCGCGCGAATCCTCGGTCAGCTTCACGCCGCTGCATGAGCTCGAAGGCATCATCACGCCGAACGGGCTGTGCTTCGAGCGCCATCACGGCGGCGTGGCCGACGTCGATCCGGCCGATCACCGGCTGATGATCCATGGCCTGGTCGAGCGGCCGCTGCTGCTGACGCTCGACGAGCTCAAGCGCTACCCGCGCGTCAACCGCATCCACTTCATGGAATGCGCGGCCAACTCCGGCATGGAGTGGCGCGGCGCCCAGCTCAATGGCTGCCAGTTCACGCATGGCATGATCCACTGCGTGCAATATACCGGCGTCTCGCTGCGCACCCTGCTCGAAGAGGCCGGCGTCAAGACCAACGGCAAATGGCTGCTGGTGGAGGGCGCCGACTCCGCGTCGATGGATCGCAGCCTGCCGATCGAGAAGGCGCTCGACGACTGCATCATCGCCTACAAGATGAACGGCGAGGCGCTGTATCCCGAGCAGGGCTATCCGATGCGCCTGGTCGTGCCGGGCTGGCAGGGCAATCTCTGGGTCAAGTGGCTGCGCCGTATCAAGGTCGGCGACCAGCCCTGGCACACCCGCGAGGAAACCTCGAAATACACCGATCTTTTGCCGAACGGAAAGGCGCGGCGCTTCACCTGGGCGATGGATGCCAAGTCGGTGATCACGAGCCCGAGCCCGCAGGCGCCGATCAAGCATGGCAAGGGCTTCACGATCGTCTCGGGACTGGCGTGGTCGGGCAACGGCAAGGTCAAGCGCGTCGACGTGTCGCTCGATGGCGGCCGCAACTGGTGGCCGGCGCGGATCGACGGCCCGGTGCTCGACAAGGCGCTGACCCGGTTCTACTACGAGTTCGACTGGAACGGCGAGCCGCTGCTGCTGCAGTCGCGCGTCCAGGACGAGACCGGCTACGTCCAGCCGTCCAAGGCCGAGCTGCGCAAGGTCCGCGGCTACAACTCCATCTATCACAACAATGGCATCCAGACCTGGCATGTGCAGGCAAACGGTGAGGTCGAGAATGTCGAGGTCGCCTAAGCTCATCATTGCCGCCGCAGCGCTGGCAACGCTTGCGGGCTCGGTGGCGTTCGCCGGCGGTCCGAGCGAGAAGACCGAGGCCAAGTCCGATGCCAAGGCGCCGCAGCGCTTCAACATCGGCCGCGCGCCGAGCGCCGAGGAGATCCGCGGCTGGGACATCGACGTGCGTCCGGACGGGCAGGGGCTGCCAGTCGGCAAGGGCACCGTCGCCCAGGGCGAGAAGCTGTTCATGGACAATTGCGCCAGTTGCCATGGCGAATTCGGCGAGGGTGCCGGCCGCTGGCCGGTGCTCGCCGGCGGCAAGGGATCGCTGACATCAGACAATCCCGTCAAGACGGTCGGTTCCTACTGGCCCTACGCCTCGACGCTGTTCGACTACGTCCGCCACGCGATGCCGTTCGGCAGCCCGCAGTCGCTGAAGGTCGACGAGTACTACGCGCTGGTCGCCTATGTGCTGTATCTGAACGACGTGATCACCGATCAGAACTTCGAGCTGAGCAACAGCAATCTCGCCACGATCAAGATGCCGAACGAGGGCGGGTTCATCATGGATGACCGGAGCACGAGCGAGAAGGCGTTCTGGCAGAAGGATCCTTGCATGAAGAACTGCATCGCGCCGGTCAAGATCACCGGACGCGCGACAGCGGTCGACGTCACGCCGGAAGACAAGGACGGCAAGCCGCGAGGCGTCGAGTGAGGATTGCCGGATGCAGCCGCCGCCAGATGCTGTTGGCGGCCGCATCCGTCGCCCTGGCCGGAAGCGGGGTTGCGTCCGTCGCCACTGCAGCCGAGCCACATAGGCTCGCGTTGCAGATCAGCGACGAGGATCCGGCCAAGATGCGCGCGGTGCTCGACGTGGCCGCGAATGTCTCCCGCCACTATTCGGGCGAGGGCGCGGAGGTCGAGATCGTGATCGTCGCGTTCAATGGCGGCCTCGACATGCTGCTGGCCGACCGCTCGCCGGTGAAGGAGCGGGTGCTCGGCTTCGCCAAGTCGATGCCCAATGTGAGCTTCATCGCCTGCGGCAATACCTTGGAGACGCTCGCGAGCAAGGAGGGACGGCAGCCGCCTCTGCTCGACGGTGTCACGGTCGTCAAGACCGGGGTCGCGACCCTGCTGGAGCTGTCCGAGAAGAACTGGACGATCGTGCGTCCCTGAGGAATTTGCGATGCGGTGGTGGCTCGCTCTTGTCGTCTCGTTCATTGCGTCGATCGCCTTCGCGGCCGAGGAGCCGCGCGAGCTCACGATCGGCGGGCGTACGGCGCTCGGCACGCTCCGACTGCCGGCGCAGTCTGGACCGGATGTACCGCTGGTGCTGATGACGCACGGCACGCTCGCGCACAAGGACATGGAGACCATCCAGGGTCTGTCCAAGGCGTTGGCCGAGCGGGGGATCGCGTCGCTCGCGCACAATCTCGTGCTCGGTCTCGATCGCCGCACTGGCATGTACGATTGTGCCAAACCCCATGACTATGTGACGGACGATGCTGTCGTGGAGATCGCCGCCTGGCTGAGTGAAGCGCGCAAGACGTCGTCGCACGTCTTCGTCCTCGGTCATTCGCGCGGCGCCAATCAGGTCGCGCGCTATCTGGCCGCCAATCCCAAAGCGGCGGTCGACGGTGCGATCCTGCTGGCGCCCGCGACGGCGAGCATCGAGGCCGGTTTGAGAGACGCCTATGCGGAGAGCTACGGCCAGCGATTGGCGCCGCTGCTCGACAAGGCTGAGGCAGCGATCGCCGCCGGGCGCGGCGGTGATTGGATGTCGGTGCCGGGCTTCATCTATTGCCGCGATGCCAAGGTGACGGCGCGCGCATTCGCAGCATTCTATCGCGCCGACCGGCGTCAGGATACGGCGGCGCTGGTCGCCGATGTGAGCCTGCCGGTTCTGGTGCTTGCGGCAGCGCAAGACAAGACGGTACCGGACGTGGCAGCGTCGTTCGCGCCGCTGGCGTCACGCGCCGGCAGCCGTGTCCGACTGGAGACGATTGACGACGCAGATCACTTCTTTCGCGATCTCGCCGCCGAGGATGCCGCTGATCGCATCGCAGGATTCATTGCAGCCGCGCGTTAGGAGCCACCATGGAACGTCGATCTTTGATGCAAGCCGGTCTTGCCGGCCTGTTTGGAATCTTCGGTGTCAGCAGCGCACGCGCGGCGACGGAATCTCCGCGCCAGCGCGTCGCCTATCATCTCGCCGATCAGGACCGCGCCCTGTTCGTTCTCGGCAACCTCCAGAACCACGTCGATGGCACCGGAGGACCTGGACGCGCAGACATTCGCCTGGTGATCCACGGTCCGGGCTTGCGGGCCTTTCATGCGATTTCGGCCGACCAGACCATCTCGGCTCTGGCCGAGCGCCTCATGAAAGCCGGCGTCGGCTTCGAGGCCTGTGCGAACACCATGAAGGCGCAAGGCGTGAAACTCGACGATCTCTTGCCAGGGTTCGCGGTGGCGGAGAAGGGCGGCGTCGTGCGCCTCACGGAGCTGCAGCAGAGTGGATACGCCTACCTGCGCCCGTGACGGGCGCATGCGTCCTTGCCGATGCCGCCCGGCATGTTGAGCGGCAGGCCTGAACGACGGGAGCGCCTGTGCTCACCGCATTGATCGACCTTCTGGGTGAGGAGCTGGTGTCGCTGCTGTGCGGGCTCGCGGCCGGCGGCGCGTTCGGCTTCTTCGCCCAGCGCAGCCGCTTCTGCCTCCGGGCGGCCACGGTCGAGTTCGCGCGCGGGCAGGGCGGTCCGCGGCTGGCGGTGTGGCTCCTCACCTTCGCCTCGGCGCTGCTGGGCACCCAGGCGCTGGTGGCGATGGGCCTGCTCGACGTCTCCGAAGCGCGCCAGCTGGCGCAGCAGGGCAGCATTTCCGGCGCGATGATCGGCGGCACGCTGTTCGGCTGCGGCATGATCCTGGCGAGAGGCTGTGCCAGCCGTCTGCTGGTGCTCTCGGCCAACGGCAATCTGCGGGCGCTGCTGTCCGGCCTCGTCTTCGCGGTGACGGCGCAGTCGGCCTATCGCGGCCTGCTCGCGCCGGCACGCGAGTGGCTCACCAATCTTTGGCTCGTCGACGGCGGACCGTCGCGCGACATCATGAGCCTGTTCGGCGGGGGTACGCCCGAGAAGCTCGGCTTCGGCATGCTGTGGTTCCTGGCCGGGCTCGCCGCCGTGTCGAAGTTTCAGGTTGGCCCGAAGATCCTGCGCTCGGCGGTGGCCGCGGGCGCGGCGGTCGCCGGGGGCTGGCTCCTCACCTATCAGCTCGGCCAGGCCTCGTTCTCGCCGGTGCCGCTGAAGAGCCTGACATTCAGCGGTCCTTCGGCGGAGCTGCTGATGCAGGTGCTCGCCAGCCCGCAACTGAAGCCGGGCTTCGATCTCGGCATCATTCCGGGGGTGTTCATCGGCTCGTTCGTTGCGGCTGCGCTGGCGCGTGAACTCAATCTCGAAGGCTTCTCGGATGGGCGCGGCATGCGCCGTTACATGATCGGCGCCGTCCTGATGGGATTCGGTGCGATGCTGGCGGGCGGCTGCGCCGTTGGCGCCGGCGTAACCGGGGCATCGGTGTTTGCGCTCACAGCGTGGATCGTGCTCGGTGGCATGTGGTTGGGTGCGGCCGTCACCGATTTTGTCGTCGACCGCTGGCTGTTCGCCACCAAGCCGGCGCAGAGCCCGGTTCAGTCGCCCTCCGTCATGCCTTCTTGAGGCATCCTGCGGAAGCGAGCCTGCTTCTGCTGAGCGGCATTGGACATGCAGCGTCAAGGCGCAGCATCCATGAATCTCCGGGACCTGTCTGTCACAGGCTCGTCGACGCGTGGCGTGTCGGCGCACTTCAAGCCTCCGACGAAGAACATTGTCTGATCAGATCGGATCGAGCCCGAAGACACGCGTCTTTGCGTCGTCACGCCGGAGCGCAGATCGCGTAGTCCGCGGATTGGCCACAGGAGATGCGTGCCGAACACGGCATTCGGACCATCGTGCCCGATCATGACGTTGGTAGATTCCAGTCTGGAAATCCCGCCCGTTAACCAATTTGCGAAGGTCGGGTGATACCGTCGCGAGGGGACGACGCAATCATGCGGCGGACCGATACGAATCGCCGGGACTACGAAAGGCACGCGTGATGTCGCAACTCTCCATTCGAGCAAAAATGGCGGCCGTCATTGCGCTGCTGCTGGTGGCGATGACCATCGTCGGGTTGCTGGCCGTCCGCGGCATGCAGACAATCAATACGCATACCGAACAGATCGCCAAGAACTGGCTGCCGAGCGTGCGCGTGCTCGGCGAGTTGCGTTCGGCGATCAATCTCAATCGGGCGCAGCTGCGAGCCTACATGACGGCAGATACGACTGAGGAGAAGGACAATCTCGACCGCAACATGAAGGCAACGCTCGCCGTCATCGCGACGGCGCGCCGCTCCTATGAGGCGATGATCTCGTCGGCCGAGGAGCGCAGCCTGTTCGAGAGCTGGTCGCGGGGCTGGGAGCAATATGTCAAGGCTGCCGATGGTGTGCTCGAGGTGCTGCGCGCAGGGAACGGCAACGCGACCAAGCAGGCGAGCGATCTGTTCAACAAGACGGTCCGGAGCGTCGCCAATCAGTCGGACGAATTTCTTCGAAAGCTGATTGACCTCAACAATCGTGGCGCCGACGCCGAAACCAAGATCGCCGCGGATGGCTATGCCGAGGCATTTGCATTGATGTCGACGGTCATCGTCCTTGCCGTTCTCACCGGCATCGGCGTCGGAAGCTGGTTCGTTCGCGACATTTCCCGGTGCATCGCTTCCATCATCAGGCCGATGCAGGCGCTCGGTGAGGGTAACCTGGCGATCGAGATCCCCTATCGCGGTCAGAAGACCGAAGTAGGCATGATGGCCGACGCCCTGGAGGTTTTCAAGACCGCCTTGATTGCGAAGAAGCAGGCCGACGATATCGCTTCGAGAGAGGCAGAGGTGAAACTGGAACGCGGCCGGCGCCTCGACGAGATCACTGGCCGCTTCGAGGCCGTGGTCGGCGAGATCGTCGACACCGTGTCCACGGCATCGAGCACTTTGGAAGGTCACGCCGGCGGGCTCAGCAACACGGCGAGCCGCGCACAGAACCTGGCCACATCCGTCACCGCGGCTTCCGAGGAAGCCTGCACCAATGTGCAGTCGGTGGCATCTGCGACCGAGGAGCTCTCCGCGTCCGTCAACGAGATCAGCAGGCAAGTCCAGGATTCAGCCCGGATGGCCAATGAGGCGGTGGCACAGGCCCGCAGGACCAATGAACAGGTCAGCGAGCTCTCGAAGTCCGCTGCCCGCATCGGCGACGTCGTCGAGCTGATCAATACGATTGCCGGACAGACCAATCTGCTCGCGCTGAATGCAACGATCGAGGCCGCACGCGCCGGCGAGGCCGGCCGTGGATTTGCGGTGGTCGCATCCGAGGTCAAGGCGCTGGCCGAGCAGACGGCGAAGGCCACGGGCGAGATCGGCCAGCAGATCTCCGGCATCCAGTCCGCCACCCAGCAATCGGTCGGTGCCATCCGCGACATCAGCATCACCATCGAGAAATTGCAGGAGATTTCGTCGACGATCGCATCGGCCGTGGAGCAGCAGGGCGCTGCCACGCAGGAGATCTCGCGGAACGTCCAGCATGCGGCGGCGGGAACGCAGCAGGTCTCAGCCAACGTTGCGGATGTGCAGCGCGGTGCCGTCGATACCGGAGCCGCCGCGTCCCAGGTGCTGTCCGCCGCGAAATCGCTGGCCAACGACAGTGCCAGACTGAGCATGGAAGTGAAGAAGTTCATCGCCGGCGTGAGAGCCGCCTAGGAACTCGCAGCGACTGAGAGCCGCGCAGATCCGATCTCGCCGCCATTCGCCGGCCCGCGTCGGAGTGCTGGACAGGTGCGCAGGCCCGGCCACCACGCGCCGGGCATCGCTTCTGCGTTGGCCTGCGAGCCTCATCTCGAGGACTTCTCCCGCGGCCGCGGCAAGCGGCGCGACCGAGTCGCGTGGTGACGATGGACCTGCGAGAGGCCGCGCCGACATGAACAGAGCGTGGGGCTGCGGCGGATCATGCTCCACTGCGGCTTGCTCGGGCCTGCCATCCCCGAGGTCGTCCGTGCCGCTGATTCCTCGCCGTCACGCTGCCGCAGGACCTCGCCTTTCACCTATCGGCACCGGCCGATTTATAATTGCATAAATTCGAATATATGCATATAGTGGCGTACGTCGGTCGCGGCGCTGGGCCGCGTCAGCAGGGAGGACCCGTCGTGGCAATGATGAACGACGTCATGGTCAAGGATCTGGGCGAGTCCGGGCGCATCGACTGGTCGCCTTATCTGGTCGGCGCCGGCATCGGCATCCTCAGCTGGGTGGCCTTTGCCGGGTTCGGCGATCCGCTCGGCGTGACGACGGCGTTCTCGCGCATCGCGTCGCTGTTCGCCGTGCCGGTGATCGGATCCGACGCCGTCGCCGCCAACAGTTATTGGAAGTCGATGCCGCTGAAATGGGATTATGGCGTCTGGTTTCTGGTCGGCATTCCGCTCGGCGCATTCCTGTCCGCGGTCATCTCCGGCACGTGGCGACTGGAGCTGGTGCCAGAGGTCTGGAGGGAGCGCTTTGGCCCGTCGGTGTTCAAGCGCTTCGTCGCTGCGTTTCTCGGCGGCATCGTCATCACGTATGGCGCGCGTCTGGCCGGCGGCTGCACCAGCGGCCACGGCATTTCAGGCGGTCTGCAACTGGCGCTGTCGAGCTGGCTGTTCCTCGCCGTGATGTTCGCGACCGGCCTGGTGGTGTCGCGCGTCATGTTCCGCAAAGCATAGGAGAAGGGCCATGACGTCATTGATGAGCATCGCCGGTCCGCTGTTGATGGGCGCCGTGTTCGGCTATCTCCTGCAGCAGGGCAAGGTCACGAGCTGCAACGTGATCGAGAACCAGTTCCGGCTGCGCGACTTCACCGTGCTGAAGGTGATGGGCACGGCGATCGTGGTCGGCGGCATCGGCGTTCTGCTGCTGGTCGATACCGGCAACACCAAGTATTACGTCAAGGACGCCAACATGCTTGCGGTCGCGCTCGGCGCGGCGCTGTTCGGCGTCGGCATGGTGGTTTACGGCTACTGCCCGGGCACTGCGCTCGGCGCCATTGCCAGCGGCAGCGTTCATGCTGCAGTGGGCGCTTTCGGCATGATCGTCGGGGCGATCCTCTATGCGCTGAGCTTCGACTGGGTGAAGGCCCATGTCCTGAATGTTTGGGCGCTCGGCAAGGTGCGGCTGCCCGACATCACCGGCGTGCCGGATGGCGTCTGGTTCGCCGCGCTCGCGATCGGTGCAGGTGCGTTCTTCTTCTGGGTCGAAGCGTCCGCGGCCAAGGCGAAGCGGACACAGGGCTAGGCTGAGTCGCCCGAGTGCCCCTATGTCAAACAGTGAGAGGTTCCTCCCATGCTATCAGGACTGTTCAGCAGGTTGACCGGGTCGACCAGCGTGCCGGCGATCGAGCATGATGAGCTGGTGCGGGCGCATCAGCAGCGGAGCTGCGTCATCGTCGACGTGCGCGAGCCGCATGAGTTCAAGGGCGGCCACATCCCCGGCGCCGTCAATCACCCGCTGTCGCGTTTCGACCCGGGCAGCCTCGTGCACGACAAGCCGGTGGTTCTGATCTGCCAGGCCGGCGGCCGCTCGGCCACCGCCCTGCGGCGGGCGCTGTCGGCCGGGCGGCAGGATATCCGCCACTATGCCGGCGGCATGAGCGGCTGGCGGGCGCGCGGCGGTCCTGTCGCCTGAACGCGCCCTGCCGGACAGGTCGGACGCTCTGCTCTGTCAGGATGTCCCGACGGGACTTGTGAAGGGTTGAGGTGAAGTGATCTGCAACCAGCATGGATTGCGGCAGGTTAAGAGCAAAGTGTGCGGCGGAAGGCTCCGATAGCCGTTCCCGCCCCGCAGCAGCTAATTTGTTGTTGGTCCAGTCCATTGGTTGACTCGTTCAGGAATAATTAGTTGCAACGCTGCAATACTCGAACACCGGTCGACGTTCGAGGATCGCATGTTGAAGTTTGGTGGCTTGAGAACCCGGATCACCCTTTCTCTGGTGATCGGTGCGGCAGCGACGGCCCTCTTCGTGCTGCTGGTCGCCATGTGGATCATCGGCGGCATCATCGACCGCGCCAATGAGCGCGAGCTCCACGCCCAATATGACGCCTTCAATTCGCGCCTGCAGCTGGAGTCGACCCGCGCGGAAGCGATGAGCGCGGTGGTCGCCAACATCCCCGCGGTCCAGGACGCCATGGCGCAGAACGACCGCGACGCCTTGATGCGGCTGTTCGGCGCGGGCATGGCCAGCCTGAAATCCGATTATGGCGTCGACCAGTTTCAGTTTCACACGCCGCCGGCGATGTCCTTCCTGCGGGTGCACCAGCCGGCCAAGTTCGGCGACGATCTGTCGGGATTCCGCAAGACGGTGGTGGCCGCCAACACCGACCGCAAGCCGATCGTCGGGCTGGAGGGCGGCGTTGCCGGCCTCGGCCTCCGCGGCGTCGTACCGATCGTTTCCGCCGGCAAACATCTGGGCTCGGTCGAGTTCGGCCTGACCTTTGGCCAAAACTTCTTCGACGAGTTCAAGCGCAGCCGGAATGTCGAGGTTGCGTTCCGCCTGGCTGGCGACACCGGCTTCAAGCTGTTCGCGACGACGATCGGGGAGACCTCCTTCTTCGCAAGCGGCGACTATCGGGAGGCATCGGCCGGCAGCTTCCTGTCGCGCCAAGGACAGCTCGAGGGTGTTCCGGTCGTCGCGCTGCTGGGCCCGATCAAGGATTTCTCCGGCAAGCCGATCGGGGCCGTCGAGATCATCATGGACAACAGCGAGTTCATCCAGGCTCGCAATCGCGCCGGGGCGTTGGCGATCGGGATGACGCTGGCCGGCCTCGTGCTGATCGCGCTCGCCGGGCTGCTGATCGCGCGCAGCATCTCCCTCCCGATCGTCCAGATGACGAGCGCCATGCGCGAGCTCGCCGACGGCAACCTGGACGTTCGCGTCCCGGCGGACTGGCGCAAGGACGAGGTCGGACAGATGGCACGCGCCGTTTCGATCTTCAGGGACAACGCCGTCCGGATGAGGGATCTGCAGGCGGAGCAGGAGAAGGCCCAGGCTCGTGCCGAGGGGGACCGGCGCCGCATGCTGATGGAGGTGGCCGATGGCTTCGAGGCCAGCGTCCGCGGCGTCGTCGACGCCGTGTCGGCTGCGGCCATCGAAATGGAGGCGACCGCCCGTTCGATGTCGGTGACGATCGATCAGTCGAAGCAGCAGGCCCTGACGGTATCGCAGGCGTGCGGCTCCGCGTCGGACAATGTCAACACCGTTGCCTCGGCGGCCGAGGAGCTGTCATCCTCGATGAACGAGATCAGCAAGACGCTCGAGCGTGCGTCGTCCGTGGTTCGCAAGGCCGCGGACGAAGGGCAGCAATCCAACGACAAGGTGCAGCGGCTCAACATTGCGGCCAGCAAGATCGGCGAGGTCGTCGCACTCATCACCCAGATCGCCAGCCAGACCAATCTGCTGGCGCTGAATGCGACGATCGAGGCCGCGCGCGCCGGCGAGTCGGGCAGGGGATTCGCCGTCGTCGCCAGCGAGGTGAAGACGCTGGCGACCCAAACGGCCAAGGCGACCGAAGAGATTGGTGCTCAGATCGCCGCGGTTCAGGCCGAAACCGCCGCCGCGGTCCAGAGCATCGGTATGATCTGCACCACGATCCAGGAGGTCGACGAGATCTCGACCATCATCGCCTCATCGATCGCGCAACAGGACGCCGCGACCCGCGAGATCGCCGGCAATGTGAACGTCGTCGCCGGCAAGACCCAGGACGTCACGCGCAACATCGCGGGCGTCACGTCCGGGGTCGTGCAGACCGGCCACGCCGCCAACGAGGTGCTGTCGGCGGCCGGGGAGCTCGCGCAGCAGTCGACCCGGCTGCGTAGCGAGGTCAACCAGTTCCTAGCCCATATCAGGGCGGCCTGACCGGTCGTTGGGTGGCTGAAGTACAAGCTCGCCGACACGCCGATCGCTCCGGCGTATCCGCCACGGGCGCGAGCCGGGGCGGGGCCTCCTGTCCTGTGGCTCACGCCTGCTTCGCGGCCGCCTTCTCGAGCCGCTTCGCCATCACGCGCCAATAGGTGGCCGGCATGAACCGCTGCAGGAGATCCATGAAGCGCGCATCGCCGCCGATCAGGATGCGGGGCTCATTGCGCTCGATGCCCTCGATGATCCGCAACGCGGCGTCGCGCGGGCTGGTCCTGGCAAGCCGCTCGAACCGCTCGATGGCCTGCACGCGGCGCGCATTGTCGGTCATGCCCTGGCCGGCGCGGGCATTGCGCGCAATCGCCGTGGCGATGCCGCCGGGATGCACGACGGACAGCCGCACGGGACTGCCGGCGGCTGTGAGCTCGTGACGCAGGCTCTCGGAAAATCCCCTTACCGCGAACTTTGCCGCGGCGTAGGCCGATTGACCGGGCGGAGCGATGATGCCGAAGATCGAGGACAGGTTGACGACGTGCGCTTCGCGCTGGCGCGAAAGATGCGGCAGGAACGCGCGCGTGCCGTGCACGACGCCCCAGAAATTGATGTTGAACAGCCACTCCATCTCCGCCTGATCGATCTCGGCGAAGCTGCCGAACAGTGCCACGCCAGCATTGTTGACGACGATGTTGAGGCCGGGATGCGCGCGGGTCGCGTCTACTGCGAACTGGGTGACTGCAGCCACATCGCTGACGTCCAGCCGGTGCGTGGTCACCTTGCGGCCGGTTGCGGTGAGCTCGGCGGCGAGGCTTGCGAGGCCCGCCTCGTCGCGGTCGGCGAGCGCGAGATCGCAACCGCGGGCCGCCAGCTCCTGCGCCAGCGCACGGCCAATGCCGCTGGCTGCGCCTGTCACGGCGGCAGATGCGCCTCGAATGATCGTCATTGTCGCTTCACTCCCCTGATCGACCGGTTCTGCGTGCCTGTTCCAATTGCAGCTGGGTTTTCGGCCACTTTTTCTGATTGGAACCGAACCATCCGGCCGTTCAGCTTTTAACTCACATTACTTTGCGAGCACACATTCGTGGAGGACCTGCATGGGACAGTCGCAACCTTTTCGCGCCACCGCACTGATCGTGGAAGACGATCTGGCGCAGCGCGAGATGATCACGCTGCTGCTCGAAGAGAGCGAGTACGACGTGATCGCGTGTGAGAGCGCGGAGGCCGCCGAACTCGTCCTGAACAAGCCGGGTCATCGCATCGTGCTGCTGATGACCGACGTCAATCTGGCGGGCCGCATGAACGGGGTCGAGCTTGCCCATCTCGCCAAGGCGCGTCACCCCCACATCAATGTGGTCGTCACTTCTGGCCGGCCGTTGTCGCAGCCGCTGCCGGGCGGCACGAAGTTCTGGAGCAAGCCGTGGGCGCCGCTGGACGTGCTGCGCGAAGCCGAGGTGACGCTCGAGCGCACGCCCGATATCAGGTGAGGCGTGTTGCGTGGCAACCGCCGACCGGTGGAGACGTAGGATCGGCTAGCGGGTCGAGCTGACTGAGAGCCGGGTGGAAGCCGCGCTCCCACCCGGGAAGTGCAACTACTTCTTCTTGGCAGCCTTCTTGGTCTTCTTCGCAGCTTTCTTGGTGGCCTTTGCGGCCTTCTTCGCCTTCTTCGCCATGGAATCCTCGTCAGGAGTTGATGGATTGCAACGCGACTTTGAGGCTTCGCTGGCGCACGCCAGCCATGCATCAGCCTCGGGTGTCGATCCCAGCAGATTCGCGAAGCTCTGCCTCACGCTGTCACCAGCGCGGTTGCGCTTATCCACAGCTCGATGCATTCGCCGGCCAGTTGCGCCGCTGGCGCTCGGGGTGTGACAAGGTTAGCGGATCGTAAAAGGTGTCTTCATTGATTCAAAACCAAGGCGCAACCTTGGTTGGGCCCTTGAGGAACCGTTAACTGCGCCGCGCCCATGTTGCCTCGAGCAACAGGGTAGCTCATGAGCGCGGCGTTATTGAACATCGAGGACAGGACCTGCGGCGTCCTGCTGTCGGGATGCTGAACGTTCCGACGCTGTGGACCGCCTTCGTGGTCAATTTCCTCGCGTTGGGCCTGATCTGGGCCTACGTGATGCGCAGCTATCCCAATCTGGATTCGGCGCGGTACTGGACGGCATCTGCGTTCATGTGCGCGCCGGCGGCGGCGTTCGCGCTGACGCGGTTCTATTTCGGCTCGTTCGTTCCGCTGCTGGTCGGCGGCTCGCTGATGACCTTCGCGATCTGCCTCGCGGCGATGGGCGTCGAGCGCTTCTATGGCTCCAGGGCGTCGTGGCGGCTGAGCTTGACCGTCGTCGCGATGACCTGCTCGTCGATCGCATTTTTCCAATACGGATACGACCACGGCCCGCTGAGGATCCTGTGCTACTCGATCGGGCAGGCGGTCCCCATGGCGATCATCGCGCGGCTGGTGCTGGATGCGAGGCGCGGGCCCGTCAATCCGGGAGCGCGGCTGGCCGGCCTGCTGTCCGTTCTGATCATCGCGGTGTTTGCCGCGCGCTCGATCGGGGCGTTCATCGGCGCCGATTTCAATTTCAGCCGCTCCACCAGCGGTCAGGCCGCCGCGGTGCTGCTGCTGATCTTCCTGTCGATGTCGCTCAATTTCGGCTTCCTGCTGATGGCGGTGGACCGGCTGCGCAACGAGGTCGCCGATCTCGCGCTGCTCGACGATCTCACCGGCGTCGCCAACCGCCGTCACCTGATGCAGCGCCTGAGCGAGGAATGCGCGCGCGCCGAGCGCTCGCGGCGGCCGTTCGCGCTATTGGTGATCGATCTCGACGGCTTCAAGATCATCAACGACACCCATGGCCATGCCGCCGGCGATGCCTGCCTGCAGCACTTCACGCTGATGGCCCAGACCCGGCTGCGCCCCGGCGACATGCTGGCGCGCACCGGTGGCGACGAATTCTGCATCGTGCTGCCGGCGTCCGCCTTGCGCGAAGGGGCGATGATCGCGCGGCGCATCCTGCAGGTCTGCCGCGACGATGCGGAGGCCTGCGCCGGCGCCGAGGTGCCGATCGAGGTCTCGATCGGCGTCGCCGAATGGACCGAGGATGTCGGCGCCTTCCCCGACCGGCTGATGGCGCGGGCGGACCAGGCGCTCTATGCGGCCAAGAAGGAGGGCAAGAATCGCTATGCCGTCTTCGCCGCCGACCACGAGACGCCGACACTGGCGCCGGACCAGATCGAGCCGATGATGGCGCCGCCGCGTCGGCAGGATGCCGCCGCCGGGTAGCCGGTGCTATCGTTGCCGACCATGAGGCCGGTCCTGTTCTCCCTCCGCGCAGCGCTCGCGCTGCTTCTCGTCGCGCTGCCTCTGCCTGTTGCGGCTGAGGATCTCACGTCGCTCGCCCGTTCGTCCGGCACGCCGGACATCCCGGGACTGAAGATGGTCTGGCTGGCGCCGTGGGGCGATCCGCACCTCGCCCATCCCTGGACCAACATCATCGTCCACCAGACCGAGGGTCCGGCCGGGTCGGCGCGGGCCGGGGCGCTGGCCCAGGCCAAGAACCCGAAACGGCGCGGCGTCACGATCTGGGTGGAAACCGACGGCACGGTGTATTGGGCGGTGCCGGACACCCTGGTGACCTTGCATGGCGACGGCGCCAACCGCAACGACAGCCGCTATATCGACAACGGCCCCACCTATCGCAAGGTCGTGCGCGACAATTCCATTGGCGTGGAGTTCGCCGGCAACTATCCCGACGTCACCACGCCTCCGACGGACGCCCAGGTCGCCGCCTGGCGCGTGCTCTCGAAGCTGCTCCGGCTGCGCTATGGCATCGCCCGGGAGCGGATCTATGCGCACAACTGGATCGACTACAAGGACGCCCGCTACTGCGAGGGCTGTGCGCTCGCCGAGCTCGCCCGCGCCGCGCCCGACTAACTGCACCTAACAAGAAGCCGGCGTCTCCGCCGGCTCCGATCGCATCCAAAAACCACCTTCAAGCAAGCCGCGCGTCTAGTGCGCGGCCTCCAGGGCCGCCGCCTCCTGCCTGGCGATGGCGCCCTTGACGGCGGACTGCACCTTCTCGAACGCGCGCACCTCGATCTGGCGCACCCGCTCGCGCGACACGCCGAACTCGGCCGCCAGGTCCTCGAGCGTCATCGGCTCGTCGGCCAGGCGCCGCGCCTCGAAGATGCGGCGTTCGCGGGCGTTGAGCACGCCGATCGCGCCGTTCAGCGCCTGCCGCCGGTGGTCGTATTCCTCGTGCTCGGCCATGATGGCTTCCTGGTTGGGCGTATTGTCGACCAGCCAGTCCTGCCATTCGCCCGCTTCGCCGTCGTCGCGGATCGGCGCGTTCAGCGAGGCGTCGCCGCCGAGGCGGCGGTTCATGTCGACCACGTCCTGATCGGTCACGCCGAGGCGCTTCGCGATCAGCTTGACCTGATCCGGATGCAGATCGCCTTCATCCAGCGCGTTGATGCGGCTCTTGGCCTTGCGCAGGTTGAAGAACAGCTTCTTCTGGTTCGCGGTGGTGCCCATCTTCACGAGCGACCACGATCTCAGAATGTACTCTTGTATCGACGCCTTGATCCACCACATGGCGTAGGTGGCGAGGCGAAAGCCCTTCTCGGGCTCGAACCTTTTCACCGCCTGCATCAGGCCGACATTGCCTTCCGAAACGACTTCGGATATCGGCAGGCCGTAGCCGCGATAGCCCATGGCGATCTTGGCCACGAGCCTGAGGTGGCTGGTCACGAGTTTATGCGCTGCGTCGCTGTCGTCATGCTCGCGCCAACGCTTGGCGAGCATGTACTCTTCCTGCGGTTCCAGCATCGGGAACTTGCGGATCTCGGCGAGGTAGCGTGAAAGTCCCGATTCTCCGTTGAGAACCGGCAGTGTAGCTGTACGGGCCATCGAGCGCCCTCCAGTTGGTTCAGGCCCCCGATAGCGGCGGGCCAGGCAAAGCGGTCGCTTGGTTAAAGCCGGCCGGTTTGCGACGTTCCATGCGTCGACCATTCGACGCAGGCGCAACATACACCATTTTCGCCCCCCGGTGGAAGGATTCCGGGGGTCACGACCCCGTGTGGCTCCATTAAGTTTTTGACATGCTTGCGTTTTTCTGAAGGTCCTGCGTCATAGCGCCGCTCGCAAGGCGCGCCCCAAAAGAGAAAGATCCTCCGGAAGCTCCGATTCCCAGCGCATTATTTCTCCCGTCCGGGGGTGCTCGATCACCAGCAGATAGGCGTGCAGGGCCTGCCGCCCGAGCGCCGCCAGCGCGTCCCGCGCGGCCGGCGCGAGCTGGTTCGCCTTGGTCTTGAAGTGCGGGCCATAGACGGCATCGCCGAGCAGCGGATGGCCGAGATGGGCCAGATGCACCCGGATCTGGTGGGTGCGCCCGGTCTCGAGATGGCAGGCGATCAGCGACGCCGCCGGCTTGCCGTCGCGGCCAGGAAAGCTCTCCTGCACCTCGTAATGGGTGATGGCCTCGCGCCCTTTTGCGCGCACCGCCATCTTGTCGCGGGCATGCGGATGCCGGTCGATCGGCGCATTGATGGTGCCATGCGGCCGGTGCGGCACCCCCCACGCGAACGCCAGATAGCCGCGCTCCATCGCGCCGGTGCGGCCGTGGTCGGCGAACTGTGCGCTGAGCGAGGCGTGCGCGTGATCGTTCTTCGCCACCACCATCAGCCCGGTGGTGTCCTTGTCCAGCCGGTGCACGATGCCGGGCCGCTTGACCCCGCCGATCCCGGAAAGACTGGCGCCGCAATGCGCGATCAGCGCGTTCACCAGTGTTCCCGTCTCGTGTCCGGCGGCGGGATGCACGACGAGGCCGGCCGGCTTGTCGATGACGACGATGTCGTCGTCCTCGTAGATGATTTTCAGCGGGATCGCCTCGGCGGCGGGCTCGGCCGGGACAGCCTCCGGCACGTCGATTGTGATCGTGTCGCCGGCTGTGACGTGATAAGCGGGGTCCCGCACCGCCGCCGCGCGGAGCGACACCTGACCGGCCAGGATCAGCGCCTTCAGCCGGGACCGCGACAGCTCCGGCAGCCTGGCCGCGAGCACGCGATCGAGCCGCGGCGAGCCTTCGTCGCCGGCGACCGTGACCGTCATCAGACCGTGGGATTGTGAAGTCGAGATGTCCATGAATTCTACCGTTGCGCCCGAGCCGTCCTCGCCCGAGCAGGCCCAGCTGATGGCGCGGCTGCGGCGCATGATGATGATCGCGGGCGTGACCACCTCGATCGCGATCGCAGTGCTTCTGGTCGCCATCGGCTACCGCCTTTTCCGCGGCGATGGAAGCACAGCTTCGGGCCCGGACCTCACCGCCATGCTGCCCAAGGGCGCCCGGATCGTCGCCACCGGCACCGCCGGCGACCGCCTGGCGGTGACGCTGGATGTCGGCGGCACCACCGAGATCCGCACCTTCGACGCCAAGACCCTCAAACCCACCGGCCGCCTCCGCTTCGCTGTGGAGCCGTAAGGGGCAGGGCGGTTTCGCCCGCCTATTTCGGCCCATCTCTATCGACACGGGCAGTCAGCGCCTCCCCCGCCTGCGGGTGGGGGACACTCTCTCCACTGGCACCGCCGCCCGCCGCGCCCCCACCCCAACCCTCCCCCGCAAGCGGGAGAGGGGGCGCACCGCCATCGCGGCCGGCCGCTTCCATCCCATGATGGCCGAATGAGCGATCCTCTCGCCACCCGGGCAGTCCGTTCCCCTCCCCCTTGTGGGGAGGGGCTAGGGGAGGGGGTCCCCACGGGGAAAGACCCTTGGGGCACGGACACCCACACCCCCACAAATTTCCATCCCCCGTCTTGCGGCGCGGCGATTTCGAGGCTATGCGGTTCACCTCACGCTCCCTTCGTCTAGCGGTTAGGACGCGGCCCTCTCAAGGCTGAAACAGGGGTTCGATTCCCCTAGGGAGCGCCATTCCCCGGCGCTCAACCCTCAAACTCTGACCTGTCGACGCGGCTCCTCAGCCTCGCGGCGCGCTGTCGCGTCCGAGCTTTGCTCATCGGAACGCCCTTCCAAGAGAAGGGCGCAGGGAAGGCCGGGTGCAGGCCGCACCCATGGCCCGCCTGCAGAAAGAAAAGCAGGCGGCAGTCACCACAGGATTGGCCGAACAACCGGCCTTCCCTGCGCGATGGGTTGAACGGCTGCTCCGTGCTCTCCCAGGGGACCGGGCTTGCTTGCCCCCGTCATCGGGATGTCGCCGACCAAGACACCAGCGTCGGGGTGTCGGGACCACACGGCTTGACCGTCCGCCCGGGTTCGTTCGTCCGCACGCGAAACGCGCACTGCGACCCGAGGCGGCCACCGCATCCCACGCTCCACGGTCCGTGACGATCGCGAAACGCCCCTTCAGTGAGCGTGGAACGGCCGGATCATCGTTGTGATTTGCCCGACGGTGCAAGGGAAGATTTGCCCGACGGAATGCGGCAAACTGGCACGACGGGCAGTTTGGGCATGGGTGGGATGCGGTGGTAGTAGCTGCCAACCTATAGGGGGGTATTCGATCTAAGAGTGTGGCGAGAGCCTTAAGCAAATAGAGTTCTTGAATATGGGGCAGCAGGGAAGGTTGTGCTTTCCGCATCGATACTGGACGGTGAGATATGGACAATCTTACGCCCGCGAAGCGAAGCGCAAATATGTCAAGAATTCGGGGAGTAAACACGCGTCCTGAATTGCAGGTTCGTAAGCTTCTCTTCAGTTTAGGTTATAGATATCGCCTTCACGCCCGCGATGTGCTCGGTCGTCCTGACATCGTCTTCAAGACAAGGCGAGCGGCGATCTTCGTGCATGGCTGTTTTTGGCATCGCCACAACTGTGGTTTGGCCTATTCGCCAAAGTCTCGCACCGAATTCTGGCAAGCCAAGTTCACCAAGAATATAGCGAGGGACCGTCTTGTTCTGGATAACCTTCGTGCTGCAGGTTGGAGAGTAAAAGTAATATGGCAATGCGAGCTGAGAGATCTAACGAAGGTGACGGCAGAACTGAAGAAATTTCTAGGGCCGCCAAATCGGCCAAAGCAAAGAGCAGCAAGGTAGTTTGCCTTCGCCACGACTTCACGCTCCTGAGGGGAGGCGCCCTTGGCTAAAGCTAGCGCAGTTCTCCCGCAGGGGCGGTCCACTGTCCTATCCATTCGGTGAGTCGAATTTGCAACACTCGCAGAAAATGCTGTCAATTCCGATTATCGCCTGGTTGCGCTGCTTCAAACCTGGTAGCTCTGCTCGCTAGCGTTCTGAGAGGGTATATTTGGATGCGCACGCTCGACATTTTCAGCGGAGCAGGCGGCAGCAGTGCAGGGGCGCGGCGAGCTGGAGCAACTACCGTCGCAGCTATCGATATGTGTTCAGTCGCCACCGCGACCTTCGAGCAGAATTTTCCTAGCGCGAAGGTCTATACCAAGCGGCTCGAGGAGATAAATCTCGCTTCATTGCGTCGATCTATCGGAAATATTGACCTACTCTTATCATCCCCAGAATGCACCAATCATACCTGCGCAAAGGGTAGCGCGCCAAGAGACGAGAAGAGCCGTGCTACCGCGATGCATGTCGTGAAGTATGCAGAAGCCTTTAAGCCGCGGTGGATTGTTTTAGAGAACGTTGTTCACATGCGCCCTTGGACCCGCTACGGCGAACTCAAGAACGAGTTGGTGGCACTCGGGTATAACCTAGCTGAGCAAGTCCTCGATGCTTCAAACTTTGGAGTGGCCCAGACGCGTCGTAGGCTGTTCCTTGTTGGGGATAGGAGGCAAGTTCCAAAGACTGTTAACGTGCAAGCGAAGAAACGAAAGCTATCAGCGCGATCGATTCTTGATCCCAGAGGTTTGTGGCCCACATCTCCGCTGTTGAGAGAGAACAGGGCTAAGGACACTCTCGCAAGGGCTTCAAGAGCGATCGACGAGCTTGGCGAAAACAAGTCATTCATCTTGGTCTATTATGGAAGCGACGGAAGCGGCGGGTGGCAGAGCATAAGCCGACCATTGAGAACGGTCACTACGGTGGACCGATTTGCTTTAGTTGAGCCAACTTCTCAAGGATATCAGATGAGGATGTTGCAGGTCCCTGAACTGAGAAGGGCAATGGGTTTTGATGACAAATTCTCCTTGCTGCATGGTACTCGACGAGACAAGGTTCGGCTGCTGGGCAATGGTGTATGCCCGCCGGTGATGGAGGCAGTAGTCGCGGCTCTCACCGAAAGCTGATGAAGCCCGGCCGAGAGCTGTTGGTGCTGCCCTGGTAAGCAATCGAAGAGACGATCTGGTCTTTTAGTCGGCCAACCACCTTAAATTCTGTTTCTTCAATCGCCTTGCGCGTCATTGAGTAGGATATGCTCGTCAGAATTTCCAGGGTGAAGCTCTCCGCACAAATTGATGGTCCGCCATCAAACGGCGGTGACTGCCACACGCTCGCCGGTAGCTTTAGGTCTAATCCATCCTTCTGTTTGCGGATACGTGTGGCGGGTACCACCGCAGCTAAGAAGTAGGGAATGGTTCCAACGTGGCCTTGTGAGAAATCACACGCCGCTTGAACCTGGACGAGCAGCCACTGCGGCGTCTTTGGTTCGGATAGCTTGAGAAATTCTCCGCGCAGGCGGCTTGGCTTCGATCCGAAACGCCTTTCAAATTCGTCATCGCTGAGCCACGCAGGTGGAACCTCTAAGAGGACTCCTCGACGGTAGGGCTTCACTTCGTGCGAAATCTCCAAGTTGACTGCGGTGTTGAGTTTAGAAATCGCGCCTGCGTCGAGCGCGAACTTCTCGCCGTGCTTGGTGACAGCTTTTGTCCACACGTCCTTGTCGTCAGCTGAGAACAGCTCGGTGCTCACTGCGTCCGTCAGAATTGGCATTAACGCTTCGTTTGTTGCTTCAAACCGGTGATCGGCAACGTTGGCTTGGCCGAAGGCGTTGACAGCAAGTCTGCTCAGAGTTCGATCCATTCGCTCGGATGCTTCGTCTCCTGAGAAGCGACTAGATAGGTCTTGAACGTTGAAAAGGACTTTCTCTGCTGCTCGGGACACTCTTCGTTCCCAGTCCAGCATTGCGCCGAATGGAGCGTTCTTTGTTAGCAACGATTTTATCTCACCTTTAAAGCCGTCTGGATCACCAAGGAAATCTGTCTTGGCAAGAGCAACAGAAAAAAACGGCATTCTGCCTTCCGAAAAGCCGTGCGTTCGCATTCTTTTAATCAGTGCCTCATGCAAGTCCGTAGTAGACCATGTAGCTAAGGCGTATGGTCCATTTTCTGCAGAGACGATCCGGTCGATCAAGCTTACTGGTGGGCCCAGCGTTGCATTGTCGTTGCCTGGAGAGGCTCCGCCCACAAGATTGATGTCGGTCACGATGAGGCGAATCCCGCCGAATGAATCGTCGGCAAGCGGTCGATCATCGGGATAATGGTAACTTAAGCAAGCTAAGCCTAGCTTTCGTAGTGCGCCTACGACGGCCTCTAGATGCTCCTTGTCATCATCTATAACTACAATCTTTCCACCAGGAAACATATCTAGCCTTTGCTATTAAATATTATGGCAAATGCCGCGCCGTCATACGCTCTCGGAATTCCGACGTCCTCTCGATTCGGAGATACAATCAAACGGGCATTGTTAAGCTCACAAACGAGGTTTACATAATATAGGCCGAGGCCCATTCCATCGGGCTTGGTGGTCATAAAAGGCCGAACCAGATCTGCCGGGTCTGCTGGTAACCCTGGTCCGTTGTCTGCGATGACGAGTGCGGGGCCCTCTTCGAAGTAGTTAGTGCTGCCAATGTAGATTGCCCGACTTTTTCGTTCCGCCTTCTTTTCAGGCCATTTGACTTGTAGCCAGTAAATCGAGTTGTCAATGAGGTTTGATAGTGCGCCCAAGAACATCCCAAATGCGACGTTGACCTGAAAGTCCTCCTGCTCGCCGGTCAAAATGGGGCACGAAAAAACTACATCGTGAATCGCAAATCGGCTCTCGTTTAGGAATCTGCATTCCTCTAGAAGTTCTTTGACTTGGTGTTTGCGCTTCTTATCTTTTCTCAGCAGAGTGGAAAAGCCATCGAGCAGTTGACTCAAGTGTTCCGCTCTCTCAAGGAGCCGAGGAAGAGGTAGCTTCTTCCTGATGTCGGATGTTAGGCTCTTTACGCCCCGATCAATTTCATGAAAGAGGATGCCCAAATTGAGACCTGCCATGCCTGCGTGGGTCATTACCTCTTTCATTTCGCCGAACTTTTGCTCAATGGCCTTAAGGTGCTTTCCTAAATCGGCGGAAAGCTTCCGTTTGTCGAATTCTACTCGAAGCGCATTGATGGGATCATCAATATCGCCGACTGCGGCCTCTGTCACAGTTTTAAGTACGGCACGAATTCGATCCTTATCGGAATCGCGGAGGTGCTCGAATTCAATCAAAGCGCCCAGCACTATCGCTTTGAACTTGGCGAAGGCTTCATTCTCCACAAATCCTTCTCTGTTTGTTTTCTCGACTAGCCCCCGCGACTTGTCGCTGCTGGATTCGAGCGAGAGGTCAATCGCGCCGATTAGAATGTTGTTACTTAACCGCCTCGTTGGAATATTGACGCGCCTTTGGTCGAGGCCGAGCCAGTCGTCACCGGCGGCGTGCTCGCCGTAGTTGTATACGCGCACGCCGTCGCGATAAACTCGAACGCCGCCGTTTTCATCGAGAAATTCAGTTAGCGAGGTGGCTTCCGCCATCCGCTGAAGAACTGGGCGGTCGCGGTCAAATGCATAGAATTCACCTAGTACTGGACCGATTGCCTCCTTCGACTCGCCGTTTACGTTTACTCGAGTGAATTCCGCGTCGGCGACTATTCGCCGCTTTTCTTTCCCATTTTCGTCTACGATCGAGAAAAGTCTTTGATCCTGCGGTGCAAGTTTGAGCGGTGCGTCGCTCGCTCTCTTCATGTGACCTTCAACGTCGATTCCTGGAAGAGGAGTAAATCGGTAATCCCATTCAAACTGACCGTTCTCATAAAGAAAAGTGAAATGCCACATAGCGCGATCGAGAAAGTCAGGCGTGTCAAGTAGCCCGTCTAGCCAATTCTTGTGCTCAGGCACAAGGAGTTCGACGCTGAAACCTTCAGGTGCTTTTGTAGGAGAAGATATGGACTTCACATTTCGCCAAAGGCGGCGAATATCTCCCTGTTTCCAATCGTTCCTGAGCCCGGAAATTGCGATCTCTGTTCCGCTCTCTTTGTCTTTGAACAGAGGTTCCTTGGCTTGCTGAACATCGATTTGCGCTTCATCCATATATTTATGCTGAGCGTATTCGTCCCAGTCGATTGATACCTCGTACTCAGGCTGGCCGCGCTGCTTCGTGTTCAGCTTGATGCGCGTTCCAAGCTTGTGAACGGCGAAACGTCCCACCCCCTTCTCACCCAATGGAAGCCGATGAAATTTAGCACTGCGCTGGTTGTTCTGTTTTTGTAGCTCGCGAAAATCGGCCCCTGGCTCGAGCCATACGTTTGTTATCACGTCGAGGCTCATGCCGTCTCCGTCATCGCGGATTGTGATTCGTGCTGCGTCAGTGCCCAGATCGCGAAACGTCAATCTTACGTGGGATGCATCCGCGTCGTACGCGTTTTTTACCAGCTCAAAAACAGCGAGCCTGCTGCTGCCGATGAGCTGATCTCCCATGAGTTGCAGTAAGCGAGCGCGGGGCCGAAAAGTGTGAGCGTCGGAGTTTGCAGGCATATCTGTGATCTAGCCGCTTCTCGATGGCTGGTTAAGTTGGGACTACGAGCTGGCCGCTACATGATGACTGGATAAATTAAAAAGTCAGTTGCAACCACTAATTTTTCTCGCCATCCTCGGTCGCAGCAGGACAATAGCGGCATTCGCTCCTAGCTGCAGCTGTGATCCAAGGCTCTTATCTCCGTGCCTCGTGGTCGGAGGCGGGGTATGGCATTTTGCGCGCGACCGATAGGTCAACGAGGCGGCTCCTGCTTGTCAATCTTCTCTGCCTCAGGCGACCGATCGGCGCGCAGATCCCGTTTGCTACTGTTCTGGTATGCGTCAGCGCGTAGGATGGGTGGAGCGAAGCGATAGCCATCCCTGTGTTGCGGGGATGATGGGTTTCGCGCGGGGCTCAACCCATCCTACGAGCTGAGGCCATACGAAGAAGAACGCCCCCGCCCCCAGCCTACTGCAACCGAACCGGCAGATTCAGCGGCCCCCGAAACCCGAACCCATGCCGCCGCACAGACGCCGGATCCGGCAGCGTCCTCCTCGGAAGCCGCTCGAACAGCATCGGCAGCAGGATGGCGCCGACGGTGCGGCGGGAATACAGTGACAGTGCACAAATATGCCGGCTCGACCGGCGTCGCCGTGTTCGCGTTTGGGGACCGCCGCTACGGCGTCCAGTTCGCCGGGCCGAGCAGGGTCGGAGGAATGAGCGCGCCGGTCATGGCGTGGATGAAGTGGAATCTCGTGCAGGCCGGGCAGCTCACGGTCTCGAAGGTCACGGTCTCGAACCGACAGTCGTCCTTCGGCTGGTGCAGGATGGCATCGACCTCGGACCCTGTCTGGGGGCAGCGAAATGTGATCGGACAATCCATCATCCCATCTCCGGTGCAGACTCGAAAGTTGGGTCGTCGCAGGTTGCGCCTGATTCTCCGGTATTGACTGAGCAATATTGATCAGCCGCGCGCGTTCGCCTCTGGCAGTCTGATCGCGGGAGAGATCGGGGGACGCGCTCGAACGGCCGCTTCGCCCCGCCCGAAAGGGCCGAGGCGGATCAAGCGGCGCTTCGGACCGTCGGCTGTATCACGGGGCGTTCAGTCGTGGCCGCCGCCCGCGGACGACGCATGGCGTCGCGTGCCGTGCGGCGACGTCGAAGCCTGGATGGCGACCATGCCGGGGAGCTGATCATGATCGCGAATTCCATCTTGCGACGATTGACGCTTCACCTGAAGGAGACACGGATGTTGATCGATGTCAGAACCGATGGAAACGTCGAGGAGGGCGAGCAGTTGTCGCAGGACGTGAAGGCGTCGCTTCATGCGGTGCTGCATCGCTATGAGGATCAGGTCAGGCGGATCGACGTGCAGCTCAGCGACGCGGTGAGCCACAAGCCCAGTCACGACGACAAGAGCTGCAGGATCGAGGTGCACCGTGACGGCGGCGAGCCGATCGTCGCGGCACATCAGGACAGCTTCATGGAGCAGGCCGTGCGTGGCGCGGTCCACAAGCTGAAGCGCGCGCTCGACCACGCCTTCGGCAAGGAGGCGGTGTCCGATCAGCTTCGGGATCATCGCTAGACCCGTGGCGGGACGGTTTGCCGGCAAGGCCGCCGGGTGGGAGATCCGTGATGGACATGCTTGCCGAGATCACCGACATCGGGCCGCAGCCGCAGGCGTTCGACATCGAGCGGGCGACGCGGGACAATGCCAATTATCGGTCGGTCGCCTGGAGCGGGCGCTATCTGCAGGTGACGCTGATGTCGATTCCGGTCGGCGGCGACATCGGCCTGGAGGCGCATCCGGAAACCGATCAGTTCCTGCGGCTCGATGCCGGCCGCGGCCGGGTGCAGATGGGCTCGAGCGACGGCGTCCTGATCGCAAGGAACCAACGGTCCGACACGGAGATTGGTATCGAGACCGGGCTGGCCCCACTCCGGCGATGCCGCACAGGAAGGCCTTTCAATGAACAAGCGCAAATCAAATGGCTCCCACAAGGGGAACAGCGCGAAACCCGTCGTGGCGAAGCCGGTATCAATGCCCAAACACGCCGACGCGACAGCGAGGCAGAAGCGCGCTCGCGTGCTTGCCGAGTTCGTAAGCTCGGACGCAGACGAACTGCAGGCAGTTCCGGAGACCGAAACGAGGCTCCCGGGACGACCCGGCCAGGAGACGGAAACGATCCTGCCGCCGCTCCCGCCTCGTGAGCCCGAATCCGCGCCGGCGCGCCTGCCGCCTCTCAGCGAGCTGAAGCCCGATGCCGTTCAGCCGGTCGGCGCTGGGACGGACTCGCACGAATCCCAGCCAACCCCGATCGCTGAAGCCAGGGCGGCCGATCCCTCGCCCGTGGCGGGCGGACCGCCGCCGGCGCTCGCCGGCATGGAGGCCTGCCAGACCCTGCTTATGGAGATGACGCGAGACAATCTCGATTTGGCGGCCAGCCTCGCCACGATGCGCTCGCCTCTCAGCATGTTCGGCGTCGCGACCACGTTTGCCGGCAGACAGATCGACATCTACCGCAGGTTCACGAAGGCCGTCGTCGAGATCGCCACCGGGCCTGCCAAAGCGCGATAACTCGAACGTGGTGATTCCAACCAACCCGGGGCCCGCCTCAGGTGCACTGAGACAACGCGAAGAACAACGCCCTTCGTGCCGGACCTATTGCAGCCGTACCGGCAGATTGAGCGGGCCGCGGAAGCCGAATCCGTGCCAGCGCACGCTCGCGGGATCGGGCAGCGTCATCTTCGGAAACCGCTCGAACAGCATCGGCAGCAGGATCGCGCCGACGGTGCGACGGGAGAGGTGGGCGCCGGCGCAGTGGTGGGGGCCGTTGCCGAAGGCCTGGTGGGGGTTGGGGTCGCGCAGCGCGTTGTAGTGCTCGCCGTCGGTGAACAGCTCCTCGTCGCGGTTGGCGGAGGCCTGGATGGTCATCACGGTGTCGCCCTTCGGGATCAGGCAGCCGCGGATCTCGGTGTCCTCCATCACCAGGCGTGAGCTCGCCTGGATCGGCGCCACCCAGCGCACGCCTTCCTCGAAGGCGGAGCGCCATTTGTCCTGCGCGCGCACCGCGGCGAGCTGCTCCGGGTTGGTGAGCAGGCCGTAGAGGATCGTCAGCAGCGCGTCGCGCGGCTCGTTGATGCCGCCGCCGATCGCGATCTTGATGTTGGCGATGATCTGGCTTTCGGCAATCGGATTCTTCGCGTTGACCATGAAGGAGAGCGCGGACGAATCCGGCGCGGCACGGACGCGCGCCATGTTGGCGCGGATGCAGCGGTCCATCTCGGCGTTGGCGATATCGGACGCGTCGAACGGCCCCGGCGTCCAGCCGAAATTGCCGGCGCCGTCGATCAGGGCCTGCGACCAGCGCTGCATGTCCGCGTCGCTGGCGTCCGGGATGCCCATCACTTCAGCGAGGATGCGCGCGGCCAAGGGGCCTGCGAGGGCGGGGAAGAGATCGACGATCTCGCCGCGCGGCAGCCGGCCGAGATAATCAGTGGCGAATTTGGTGTAGAGCGGCTCCCAGACGGCTTCGATCGTCTTCGGCATCAAAGCCGGCATCATCGCCATGCGTTCGGCGCGGTGCTCATCGTGATCCTTGCGCATCAGGGTATGCGCGAGGAAGGCGCGCTTCATCGGCGTGTTCGGATCGTCGGACGAGAACAGCGCCGCATTGTCCTTCACATATTTGGTGTCGGCCGCCTTGGTGAGGAACGTCCGGCCCACCGACTTCACTCGCAACACCGGCGCTTCGCGGCGCAGCCGCCGGTAGATCGGATAGGGATCGCGCGTCAGCTCCGCGATGGTGATGGTCTCGTCCAGGGGAGCCAGAGTCTGAGCCGGGGTCGCGGTCGGCATGGGGCGCTCCTGTGGGATGCGGGCCAGCGCGTGTCTCACCTCAAGGATAGTGGCCGGGACGGACCCGTGCAATCCTGGTCCGATGCATTGGCCGGGACGAGCGTCCGCACCGAACGAATTCTGACCTCGCCAGTTCCGTTCCTTCAGCGATTCCGCGGGTTTGCGGTGACAGCCGGCGGGCGACATTCCGTCCTTCAAGGCGTCAGCTCCGACATCGTCGGCGCTCCACCGCCATTGCAGCACGCGGATGGATCGCGAGATCGTTGTTGCCAGCGACTCTGCGCAACGCGGTGCGACGTGCGCTCCGCGGGGCGGCTGTGACGCGGCGTTCGGGCCGTGATTCCCAGCACGCATTCAGCCGGTCAGTCCTGCGCCGCCGGCGAAGCCTCCTGCGGCCTAGTCAGCAGCGCTCCTTCGCGGCGCAGGTGTCCTGCGTCGAGAAGACTTCTGAGACTGCCCTGCACGGTCTCCCGCAGCTGGGCGCTGGTCGACCCGAAGCCAAACAAGCGGGCCACCGCCTGGATCAACTGGTCCTCCTCGGCACCGAAGTTCTGCTCGACAATCTGCATGATGGCCGCCTTGATCTCCTCCGGCGGCAGCATCTCGGGCTTGCGCAAGGACTGCGATTGCACGTCCTCGCGCGTGCGGACGACGATCGCCTGTCCCGGCACGGCGTAGAACGGACCTCCGGCGATCCGTCCCCTCGCCACGGCCGATGTCAGCGCCGTTCGCACGGCATCGCGGATGCGATTGCCGGCGCGGGCAAGGCCCCAGGCCGATCTGATGCGGACGATGATTTCCGATTCATGCACCGGCCCTTCGATGGCGACGATCTCGACGACATGCCGCGTCATGTCGGCAAGCGGCGTCTCGTGCGGCTCGATCTCCCGACGGACGCGCAGCTTCGCCTCTTCATAGGGGGCCACCGTGGGTGCCTGTGCGAGGATTTCCTGAGGGCGCTGCTCGGTCTGCTCCGGCGCCGGCACATCGGAGGTTGCCGGAGGCTCGGGTTGAGCTCGCGCAGTCCCTTGGTCGATGTCCCGCCAATGCGCCTTCGCAGCGTCGATCGCGCGGAGGACCTTCTCGGTTTCCTCCTTGGGACGGAGAAACCAGTCGGTCGACCAGATGCGATGCAGCACCCAGCCATGCGCTTCCAGCACATTCTGCCTAAGGCGGTCGCGGTCTCGCGCCGAACGAGACGCATGGTACTGGGCGCCGTCGCATTCGATTCCGAGCAGGAAGCGGCCCGGCTTGTCGGGATCGACGACGGCGAGGTCGACGAAGAATCCGGCGGTGCCGATCTGGGTCTTCACGTCGTGGCCGAGCGCCCGCAGCCGTGCGGCGACCTGCTCCTCGAACACCGAGTCGGGATCGCGCCCGGTCTCCTGCGCGATGCCGAGCTGCCCCGTCTGCGCGAAGGTCAGGAACGTCTTCAGCGCCGCGATGCCGCGACCCTTGGCGCGCGACAGGTCGATGTCGTCGCCGGTGATCGAGGAGAACACCTCGCATCGGAGCTTGGCGCGCGAGATCAGCACGTTCAGCCGGCGCTCGCCGCCGTCCGAGTTGAGGGGGCCGAAGCTCATCGAAACGAAACCTTCCTTGGTTCGCCCATAGCCGATGGAGATGAAGATGACGTCGCGTTCGTCGCCCTGGATGTTCTCGAGGTTCTTCACGAAGAACGGCTCGCTCGTCCCGCGGACGAAGAAGCTCTCCGTTGCCGGGTTTTCCTTGCGCAGGATTTCGAGCTGATCCTGGATCGCCTGGCGCTGCGCCACCGAGAAGGTCGCGACGCCAAGGCTTCGGTCCGGGGTCTCGCGCGCATGGCGCATGACGGCCTCGGCGACGAGCCGCGCTTCCCCGGGGTTGGTCCGGCTGCTGCCGCGTTCGTAGTGCGCATCGGGGTTGTAGTTGAACTTCAATCCCATTCCCGCAACCGCGTCGTACGGGCTCGGCACGATGAACAGCCGGTTGTCGTAGAACTGCTTGTTGGAAACGGCGATCAGCGACTGGTGTTTGCTGCGATAGTGCCAGTTCAGCATCCGGTGCGACAGGCCCTTGGCAAGGCAGAGGTCGAGAATGCTCTCGGCGTCCTTGACCTGGAAGGTCGGCTGATCCTCGTCGTCATTGTCCTCGTCGTCGTTACCTGTCAGCTTCGCGAAGAAGCGCGTCGGCGGCAGCTGCCGCTCGTCGCCGACGACCACGATCTGCCGGCAGCGCGCGACCGCGCCGAGCGCGTCGACCGGCTCGATCTGCGAGGCCTCGTCGACCACCAGAAGATCGAAGGCGATCGCGCCGGGCTTGAGGAACTGGGCCACCGACAGCGGGCTCATCAGGAAGATCGGCTTGATCTGCTGAATGACCGGACCGGCCCGTTCCAGGAGCTGGCGGATGGGCAGATGATTGCGCTTCTTGGCAAGCTCGCCGTTCAGCACGCCGAGCGGCCCGATGCCGCCGGCGTTGCGCGGCAGGGCTGCGGCATGCTCGTGGGCGATCTGATCGCGGGCCAGTTGCATGCGCGCGACGTCGAGCTTGCGGAAGCCGTCGACCAGCCGATCGTGCGATTCGCCGTCGAAGCGCTTCAGCTCGGGATGGTCGGCGAAGATCACGCTGCGCATGGCGTCGTAATAGGACCGGTCGAAGGCGGCTTCGAGCGCTTCGCCCGGCAAGGAGCCGTCGAGCGTGCGGTCGACCAGCGCGGCGAGGCCTTGCGCGCGCGCAAGGCGGACCCGGTCCATGAACGCGATCCAGCGGGTGAGGCGCTCGGTCGCGCTCTGCCACTCCGACAAGGTCTGCGACAGGTCGGCCAACCGGATCTGGTCGCCGGCCTCGAGCGGGATGCGGGCAGGCTCCAGCTGGAGAGAGTCGATCAGCCTGCCGAGGCCGGACCTCAGACTTGCGAGGTCGTGGTTGAGCTGTTCGATCGATTGCCGATCATCGGCCGACAAGGCCAGCTGCGTCAGCCGCTGGCGCGTTTCGTCGTTTGCGAACGGCTTGGGGAATGCACTCCACCAGGTCGCCAATCTGGACAACGCATCCCAGTCCGACCGTTCCTTCTGCCACGCCGTTCCGAATGCGGTGCTGCCGGCAGCTTCGACCTCCGCGAAGGACCGGCGTGCGGCTTGCGCCGCGATGAGGCCGTCGAGCAGCAGAAGCCGCTGCTCGAGCGTTTTCGGCATCGGCACCTTCAGGTACGAGGCCAGCAGCGCCACCTGCTCGCGATAGCGCGGGCTGAGCAGACGCAGCCAGGAGCGGCCCTTCTCGGCGATGACCTTGCGGCACTCGGCGATCGGCGCATCCCAGGCGGCCTCGACGAAGGCGCTCTCGAAGGCCGTCCTCAATTTCGCGTAACGCAGCCCCTTGTCGATGATGTCCGTGATGAGTCCGGTCTGGCTCCAGACGCCGTCGCGGAAGGACGTCCGATCGCACTCCGGCATCGCGGCCGCGGCCTCGGCGAAGGCGAGTATCCCCGCGGCATCGGCCAAGGTGGCCGGCGGCGGGAGATCGAGCAGCGTGCCGAGGCGGGCCGCGCCTGTGGATACGCTGCCGACAACGTTCGAAATGTCGTCGAGCGATTTTCGCAGCTCTGTCATCTCGGCTGGATCCAGCGCGTCGCGGCCGACACCGCGCCAGGGATGCAGGTGCGGCGCGCCGTCGGCCGCAATTCGTTCGGCGAGTTCGGCGATCAGCTCACGCCGCCGCTCCAGATCGAGGGGAGACCAAGAGGGGGCACCCTGCAACGGATAGGGAGGCTGCGCGGAGTTGTCCCCAGAGCGCACGAGATGACCCAGCAGCCTGAACGGTGTCATTTCGCTCGGCTGATGCGGCTGGTGCATCATCTCCGCATGCCGGTTGAGGCCGTCCCGGCTGTCGGTCAGGCGCTGCACCAGCGTGGCTTCGCCGCGCGGGACCGGGACCTCAGCCGATTTGCAGCGTTTCAGCTCTTCGAGCAGAACGCGCTTGTTGGCCTTGTTGGAGTGCAGCTCCAGCGCGAGCGCGCCGAGACCGACATGCTTCAGCCGCCGGTGCACGACCTCGAGCGCCGCCATCTTCTCGGCGACGAACAGCACCGTTTTCCCCTCGGCGGCAGCCGACGCGATGATGTTGGTGATGGTCTGCGATTTGCCGGTTCCAGGCGGTCCCTTGACGACGAGGTCGCGTCCGCGGACCACTTCCTCGATGACCACGGCCTGCGATGAATCCGCATCGACGACATGGTTCATCGCCACCGGCTGGATGACGGAATCGATCTTGCCGTCGTCGGCCACGATCGGCTCCGCGCCCTCGAAGCCGTCCTGAAGCAGCGCTGCGATGAGGGGGTGACGATCAAGGCCGCCATCTGCGGGCCAGTTGTCAGGGTCCAGATCGCGATACATCAGGAACTTGGAGAACGAGAAGAAGCCGAGGACGATCGCGTCCGTCCTGACCTCCCACCGCTGTTTGTTGGCGACCGTCTCCGCGACGCCGGCAAGATAGGTCGCGATGTCGACATCGTCCTCGTCGCCAAAATCCTCGATCTTGAGTCCGAATTCGGCGTCGAGCTTGGCCTGGAGCGAGAGGTTCGGCGACGGCGGCTCAGCGCGCGAGACCAGGTGAAACCGATCGGCGGCGCTGCTGCGTTCCAGACGGACGGGCAGCAGGACGAGCGGTGCGAAGCGCTCGACATCGGATTTGTCGTCCTCGAACCATCTCAGCAGCCCGAAGGCGAGATAGAGGATATTGACGCCCTGTTCTTCCTCGAGCGTTCGTGCGTCGTACCAGATATCCAGCAGACGCTTCTGCAGCGCCTCCGATGACAGCCGGGTCCTGAGCCGGGTGTCGGGCTGCCGCGTCTGCGACTCCGAATCATCACCTTCCTGGTCCACCTTGGTGGTCGGCGTGTCGGATCGAGGTGCCGGCACGCTCAAGGGCAGGGTGCCTTCCGCCTCCGCAGTCTCTGCCTTCGTCGGAAGGAACGTGAAGCGCTTGCCTTCGCCGAGAAGCTCGAAGAGCGCAGCAGAGCGCGCGCCGACGATGTCGATGGTGCGGATGGTCTTGGTCTTGAGCGGGATGTGCACGAGCCGGTTGCGCGTGCCCAGATCGAGCAGCGCGCGCCGGTCCGCCAGCAATCGGTCTCGTACGGATGTGGTTGCCACGTGCAATCCTCCTGCGATTCGAGGATTGCAACCCGGAATGATCGCGGTCAAGCATCCGGCGCGGTGGAGAAGGGGTCAATGAGCGATGGTTCATCTTCCCCATGAAGAGGTCTCATCTCCCAATCGAGGGAGACGAGACTCGTATGTTCCCAGGCCGCCTGTTCCTAGGCCGCTGCCTTATGCCGCGCCAGTTCCGCCTTGTAGAGCTCGAACTCCTCGGCGATGGCACGGGCGATCGACGGCCGCGCGCGCAGGCGCTCGTAGTACGCCTTCACGGCCGGCCATTTCGCGAGCTGGACCGGCGGCGTTGCCATGGTCCAGTTGATCACGGTGACGAGATACGCGTCGGCGACCGTGAAATGATCGAGCAGATAGTCGCGATCCCGCAGATGGTTCTCGAGATGATCGAGCCGCGACAGGTTCTTTTTCAGGACATGAGCCTTCATTTCCTCGGGCGCGGTCTTGTCGAGGATCGGAATGAACAGGCCCTTGTGCAGCTCGGTGCCGATGAAGCAGAGCCATTGATGCAGCCGGCTGCGGTCCATGCCGGGGCCGGTGCCGAGCTTGGCCTCGGGGAAGCGATCGGCGACATATTGCAGGATCGCGGCGTTCTCGGTCAGCAGGTCGCCGTCATCGGTGCGGAGCGTCGGGACGAGCCCGAGCGGGTTGACGGCGCGGAAATCGGAGCCGTCGTTGAGGACGATCTTGGTCTTGGGATCGACCTCGAGATAGTTCGCCTTCGCGCCGGCTTCGTAGAGCGCGATGCGGGTGGCGAGCGAGCAGGCGAGCGGCGAGAAATACAGGTCCATGGACGTCTCCCTCGGGCTCCGGACCGGAGCATTGGTTGATTTTTATACTGTCTCGCATAATATGAGCTCGGTCAAGGAATTTAGTGCGAAATGGTACAAAAAAAGAAAGGGCCGCCGCAGGGCGACCGTCCGATAGAAAAGGCGGGTGCCCCCGACCAGCCGAAGCGGCGCGGGAGGCCGCGGGCGTATGAGCCGGATGTCGCGCTCGGCAAGGCGCTCGACCTGTTCCGGTCGACCGGCTTCGCCGCGACCTCGCTCGACGATCTCAGCGCCGCCACCGGCATGAACCGGCCGAGCCTCTATGGCGCGTTCGGCGACAAGCGCGAGCTCTACATCAAGAGCTATCAGCGCTATCGCGACAATGCCCGCGCCCTCATGGGCGACGTCTTCAGTAACGATTGGCCGGTGCGACGGCAGCTCGAGCAGATCTTCGCCACGGCGCTCGACATCTATCTGTCGGGCGAGGAGGGACCGCGCGGCTGCTTCACGGTGATGACGGCGGGCTCGGAGGCGGTCGCCGACCCCGACATCCGCGCCATGGTGCAGAACGCGCTGACCGAGCTCGACAAGGCGTTTGCGCATTGCTTCCGCCGCGCCAAGGAAAAAGGCGAGCTGCCGGCCGACGCCGATCCCGTCGTGTTGGCGCGTCTGGCGTCGGCGACGATCCACTCGATCGCTGTCCGGGCGCGCGCGCGGGCGCCGCGTCAGGAGCTGGAGGCGATCGTCGCCGGCGCCATCGATGTGATGGTCGGCAACAAATAGCGGTTCAATATCCCCTGACGCGATCGACCAGATTGCGCAGCGCCCCGCCGGCCTCGAAGGTCGCGATCTGCTCGGCGACGTAGCGCGAGATCGCGTCGGCGTCGGTGTCGGCCGCATTGTGCGGCGTCAGCACCACCTTCGGGTGGCTCCAGAACGGGCTGTCGACCGGCAGCGGCTCCTGGCCGAACACGTCGAGCGAGACCGAACCAAGTGTGCCGTCGTCGAGGCAGGCGAGGATGTCGGCCTCGTTCTGCAGGCCGCCGCGCCCGGCATTGATCATGACGGGGGCGCCGAGCGGCGAGCTGCGCCGAAGCCTCGCGAACATCTTGCGATCGAGAATGTCGCGCGTGTCGGGCGTCAGCGGCAGCAGCGACACCAAAATGTCGGTCCGCGCCAGGAACGCATCCAGCTGCGCCGCACCGTGGAAGCACTCGATGCCGTCCGCCTGCTTTTCGCTGCGGCTCCAGCCGGCGACCTGGAAGCCGAGCCGCTTGAGCACTTCGGCCGCATCGATGCCGAGCGTACCCAGTCCGAGAATACCGACTCCGATCGCGGCCGCCGGCCATTGATACTTGGGCGCCCAGCGCTTCACGCGCTGCGACTCGCGCAGATACAGCTCCTGCCGATGATGCATCAGCACGTGCAGCACGACATATTCGGTCATCCGCGCCGTAAGATCATCGACCGCGACCCGGACCAGCGGCAGGCTCGGCAGCGTCTTGTCGGCCATCAGTGCGTCGACGCCCGCGCCGAGATTGAAGATCACGCGCAGGTTCGGGAAGCCGGCGAGCTCGCCGGGGACCGGCTTCCACACCGCGGCGTAGTGCACCTCCGCCGGATCGAGGCTCGCATCCGGCAGCAGCACCACCGGGCGGTCGCCGCAGACGTCGTCGAAACGCGCCTTCCAGCGCTGCGGCGACCAGTTATCGGTGCCGCCATGGATCAGGAGCGCCAGCGCGCCTTTGGTCATCGGGGGGTCCTCGAGCTTATGTGACGTGTTCCACATACCAGATCGCGCGCGCAGGCCAATCTCCAGCCATCAACACGGAGACATCGTCATGCGCAAATTGCTTCTCGCCGCCGCTTTCGTCATCGCATCCGCCTCGGTCCAGGCTCAGACCATCGATGTCGGGTCGATCCTGTCGGCCAACGGCATTTCCATTGGCAAGGGCGGCGGTCAGCCGCAGGCCGCCAGTCAACAGGGCGCCGCGGACGGCATGGCGCAAGGTGCGGGCGGCCAAGGTGCCGCAGGGCAAGGTCAGGGGCAGGGCCAAGGCCAGTCGCAGCGCCAGACGGGCCGAGCCAGGCAGCCGCGCGAGAGCGCGCAGGAAACGCGGGCGCGCAACATCGCGGCCAAGTACGGCATCTCTTGGTAGGCGGCTTGTTCCTGCAGGCGGAACCCGCGAAAATACTTCGTGGGTCTGTCGGCCGGAGGCATACTCCGCCGTCTTGAAGACGAATGGAGATGACTTCCGATGCTGTATGCGCTGCTCTGCTATCATGACGAGGATGTCGTCTGCGCCTGGAGCAAGGACCAGGATGCCGCGGTCATGGCCAAGCTTGCGGTCATCCAGGAGAAGCTCGCCAAGCAGGGGCGGCTCGGGCCGGTGGCGCGGCTGCTGCCGACCACGGCCGCGACGACGCTCCGGAAGGAGGATCCGCCGCTCGTCATCGACGGCCCCTATGCCGAGACCAAGGAGCAACTGCTCGGCTTCTATCTCGTCGACTGTGCCAATCTCGACGAGGCGCTCGAGGTCGCGCGCGAACTCGGTGAGGCCAATCCAGGCGGCTCCTACGAGATCCGTCCCGTCGGCACGTTCAGGCCGGGTGGAGCGCTGGCATGACCGATACGGCCTGGATCGATGCAGCCCTGACATCAGCACGTCCCCAGGCCGTCGGCGCGCTGCTGCGCTATTTCCGCGACCTCGACACGGCGGAGGAGGCATTCCAGAACGCCTGCCTGCGCGCGCTGAAGAGCTGGCCCCAGAATGGGCCGCCGCGCGATCCCGCGGCGTGGCTGATCATGGTCGGACGCAACGCGGCCATCGATGATGTCCGCCGTGTCCGCCGCGAGCAGCCGCTGCCGGAGGACGAGGCGATCTCGGATCTCGACGACGCCGAGAGCGCGCTGGCCGACCGGCTCGACGGCTCGCATTATCGCGACGACATCCTCCGCCTGCTGTTCATCTGCTGCCACAAGGATCTGCCCGCGACGCAGCAGATCGCGCTGGCGCTGCGCGTGGTGTCCGGACTGACGGTGAAGCAGATCGCCCGGGCCTTCCTGGTCAGCGAGGCCGCCATGGAGCAGCGCATCACCCGCGCCAAGGCGCGCGTCGCGCAGGCGAACGTGCCGTTCGAGACCCCTGGCGCGGTCGAGCGGTCGGAGCGCCTGACCGCGGTCGCCGCCATGGTCTACCTGATCTTCAACGAGGGCTATTCGGCCAGCGGCGAGACCGCCGCGCAGCGCCAGCCGCTGTCCGAGGAGGCGATCCGGCTGGCGCGGCTGCTGCTGCGGCTGTTTCCGAGCGAGCCCGAAATCATGGGGCTGACGGCGCTGCTGCTGTTGCAGCACGCCCGCTCCGCCGCCCGCTTCGACGCCGAGGGATTGCCGATTCTTCTGGAGGATCAGGATCGCTCGCTGTGGAACCAGCCGATGATCGCGGAAGGCACAGCCCTGATCGACAAGGCGATGCGCCATCGCCGCAGCGGTCCGTACCAGATCCAGGCGGCGATCGCGGCGCTGCATTCGCGCGCCGCGCGCCCGGAGGACACCGACTGGACGCAGATCGACCTGCTCTATGGCGCGCTGGAAGTGGTGCAGCCCTCGCCGGTGGTGACGCTCAACCGCGCCGTTGCGGTGTCCAAGGTCCGCGGCGCCGAGGCGGCGCTCGACCTGATCGCGCCGCTCGAAGGGCGGCTCGCCAACTATTTCTATTTCTTCGGCGTGCGCGGCGCGCTGCTGATGCAGCTCGGACGCGCCGACGAGGCACGGACCGCCTTCGACCGCGCCATCGCGCTGGCGCACAGCTCGGCGGAGGCCGCGCATATCCGCATGCAGCTCGATCGCCTGATGCGCGACAGCGCAACGGCTCAGGTCCAGGTCGGCCAGTGACATTCCGCTGAGATTCGATCCAAAATCTTGAACCGGGCTGTCGGCGGCACGCTCCTTCATTCGTCCTTGGAGCAGCATTACGGGGAGGAGCTGCAGATGACGACGATCACCTTGGAAGAACCGGTCTCGCGCGCCGAATTGTGGAGCGGCCGCATCCTGAGTGGGCTGGTGACCCTGTTCCTGCTGTTCGACGGCGCGATCAAGCTCGTCCCTCTGCCCGTCGTCACCCAGACGCTGGATCAGATGGGCTATGGCGCGAGTGACGGCACGGCCCGCGCGCTCGGTCTGATCACGATCGTCTGCACCGTGCTCTATGCGTTGCCGCCGACGTCGTTCGTCGGGGCGATCCTGCTGACAGGCTATCTCGGCGGCGCCATCGCTTCTCATGTCCGCATCGGCAGTCCGCTGTTCAGCCACGTCCTGTTCGGCCTCTATCTCGGGCTGATGCTGTGGGGCGGCTTGTGGCTGCGCGATCGCCGGCTGCGCGCGCTGCTGCCGCTGCCGCTGCCGCGCTGACGAATGATCTTTCAACCAAGGAGGATGACGATGATCTGTCCCTATCTGACGTTCAACGGCGATTGCGAGCAGGCGCTCAAGCACTACAGCGAGGTGCTCGGCGCCAAGATCGAGATGATGATGCGCAACGGCGAGGCGCCGCCGGAGATGCCGTGTGCGCCGGAGCATAAGGACAGGATCATGCATGTCCGCTTCTCGATCGGCGGCGGCGTCCTGATGGCCTCGGATTCGCCGCCCGAATATTATCAAGGCAAGCCGCACGGAATCTCGGTCTCGCTGCAGATCGCAGACCCGGCCGAGGCCGAGCGCAAGTTCAACGCGCTGCTCGAAGGCGGTGCCGTCACCATGCCGTTCGGCAAGACCTTCTGGTCGAAGGGCTTCGGCATGGGCGTCGATCGCTTCGGCATTCCGTGGATGATCAATTCCCCGGCGGAAGGCTATGCGGCGTGACGCCGCTAGCGGCACGAGGGGTACATCGCCTTGAGCTCGCGCCCGCGCAACAACAGAAGCCGCGACGTCAGGCCGCCGCGGCGCTCGATCCAGCCGCGCACCGGCGTGGGATAGGTCTGCAGCACCAGCTTGGAGGCTTCGGGTTCCGCATAAACGCGGCCGCGCCGGTCGACCGAGCGTGCGGCGTGGAAGCCGAGGGAGGCTCGCCGCGTCACGCAGATGCGGTCCTCGGGCACGACGCTGAGCACCAGCGTGCAGGCCGACAGGCAGGGACCGTCGATGATGACACGCTCCCCGGAGGCGCGCACCTTCTCGAACAGATCGAGGAACGGTCCCACCTCGCCGCCGGGCGAGGAGATGATGCGGACGTCGGCGCGCGCCAGCATCGTCGCGATCCCCCACAAGAGGACGGCGAGCAGCAAGGTCAGGATGATGCGCGTCCGGCTCGGCATCGTTTCATGTGTTCCTGCGTTGGCCGCGCAAGGTCGGCAATCCGATTCCCGCGGCATCGAAGCCGCCATCGACGGCCAGGATCTGTCCGGTGATATAGCTGGAGCGTTCGGAGCTGAGAAACAAGATGGCCTCGGCGAGCTCGTCCTCGAGGCCGTAACGGTTGAGTGGAATGGCGTCGTGATAGTCGGCGGATCTCCGGCGTGTGCACGTCCTTGGCCATCGCGGTCTCCACCGGGCCCGGCGCCACCGCGTTGACGCGGATGCCGGCGGAAGCGAGCTCGACCGCGAGCTGCTTGGTCAGATGCGCCAGCGCCGCCTTGCTGGTGCCGTAGGCGGAGCGCAGCGTCGAGGCGCGGACGGCTGAAATCGAGGTGATGTTGACGATGGTGCCGCCGTGCTCGCGCATCAGCGGCACCGCGGCGCGCGTGCACAGAAACGGCCCGGTCAGGTTGACGTCGAGGATGCGTTGCCAGTCGGCTTCGCTGGTTTCCATGATCGGGGCGAAACGCGCCACGCCGGCATTGTTGACCAGTGCATCGAGACGACCGAAACGGCCGGCAATGCGCGCCAACGCATCGGCGACCATCGCCGCGTCCGCGACGTCGCAATGCAGCGCGAGCGTTCGATCGGGGGATTTGAGTGCCGATGTGGCGTCGTCGAGCAGCGTCTTCTCGATGTCGAGAAGCGCCACGCGCCAGCCTTCGTGCAGAAATCTCTTTGCCGTCGCCAGCCCGATGCCGCGTGCCGCCCCGGTGATCAGGGCGACCTTGTCAGTCAGCGTCGTCGTCGATGTTTCCGTCACGGGGGTCGACTCCTCGGGCCGGCAGCCCGGCTCTTCTCGTCGTTGAGTCCTAACATGCGCTGCCCGGATCGGCTGTGAAGGCCGTCACATCTGTCAGAGTACGTTCAATCCAGCTCCGCGCGATGCGTATAGCCAGCGAAGTTCGTGGGCGTTGTCAAACAGCCAGGGGTGGTAACGACGACGTCAATTCGCGCGGTGTCGAAGCACCCGAGTCGTGCTCGCCCTGGCCTCCCTCTCGGGTCGGAGGGCGCAGGGAAGACCGGGAGCTTGCCCGCCCCATGGCCCCCGCGGGACAAATGCACGGGGCAGGAACCACAGATCCGGCTGAGACATCCCGGCCCTCCCTGCGCGATGCCCGGGGACCGGCTGTCTTGCCCCCGTTTCCGCCACAATACGCTCCCGCATCGGACACGGCATCAGCATCGGGATGCCAGGGACCACATGATTTCGCCGTACGCGCCGCGTTGTTCGTCTGCGTGTCCTCATATGAGCATGATCTTGTCGGAAAGCTGTGGCGCAATAGCCGTCAACGGCCTCCGGTTCCGAATCATGCTCCACGCTGCAACATCGACGCGTCCACCCCATCCTGCTCCCCACGTTCGTGACGACCGCGAAACGTCCCTCTCGATCGGGAACAGGACGTGGCTAAAGGAGCATGAATTCTGGAAAGGCGAAAGAGGGATTTTTTTACGGGAAGCACTGGACAAGGGTGATCGACTTGAAAGTCTTCAGGAAAAGAGCAGCCTCTCCAGGCGCATTTCCCCGTGGAATTGGACAGTCCCGCCGTCGGCTGATTTGCCCGTTGTCGGGTGGCTCTCGGACGTGTCCGGGACGAATCTGAACCGGTAGCGTAGAGTTTAAGAGTCTCGGTAGAATCGACATGGGCGATCTATTCATCAGCCGGCGAATCACCCTCGTCAGAACCACGGAGCTGCACGCTTTGTCGCACGGGTCGAATGGTCTGAGGCGCGGGTGCGGCGCGTTGCTGCTGTCGTGCATTGTCCTCGGGCTCGCGGCGTCCGGCGCCGCCGGAGCGGATGGCAGCGTTGCTGCGAAACCGGCAGAGACCGAGCAGGCTGCGCACGATGTCGCGCCGCCGCAGCAGCCGCAGACGGCGGAGCCCGAGACGGTGGGGCGGCCGTCGGACGTGCAGACGCCGGCTCTGAAAGTGGTCGTTCCACCGACCGAGCCTGCGAAGCCGATCGCGGTCGAGCGCAAGGGCGACCCGCGGAGCGACGCCAAGACCACGAAGAATCTGTCGGTGCCTCAGCGCGCGCTGCCGGCCGACGTCGCGCAGATGATCGGCCGCAAGATCTGGCTCAACGAGGCCGGGGGACGGCGCGACGCGATCACGTCGTGGAATGCGGGTGAAGAATTCGCCTCGCTGGGAATCGGGCATTTCATCTGGTACCCGTCCACCGCGAAGCCGCCTTATGAGGAGGGTTTTCCGGGGCTGATCGCATTTCTGCGCAAGGGCAGGACGCCGTTGCCTGCATGGCTCGACAAGACGCCGATTCCGGCATGCCCGTGGACCAGCCGGGCCGACTTCAAGCGGAATTTCAACTCGCCGCAAATGCGGCAATTGCGGCAGTTCCTGCTCGACACGATTGCGGAGCAGACGCAGTTCCTGGTGGCGCGTGCGCAAGGCGCGATGGACAAGATCCTCGCCAACACGCCCGACAGCGCCGAACGCGAGCACATCGTCGCGCAATATTCGCGGGTCGTGCGCGCCTCCAACGATCTCTACCCGCTGATCGACTACATCAACTTCAAGGGCGAGGGCACCAATCCGTCCGAGACGGCCGTGGACAAGGAGACGGGCCAGCGCCAGGGCTGGGGTCTCAAGCAGGTGCTGCTCAAGATGAACGGCACCACCACCGAGTCCAAGGCCGTGCTCGCCGAATATTCCGACGCGGTGCAGGTCGTGCTGCAACAGCGGGTTCGCAATCTGCCCTCGAACCGCGTGTGGGAGGCGGGCTGGCTGCGTCGCGCCGAGACCTATCGCCGTCCGATCGCGCAGCTCGAGCAGGCCCCCGAACGCGCCCCGCGCAAATCATCGCGCTACAGGGCCGACAACACGCGGTTCTGATGCGGGAAGCGGCGCGCACGATCCGTGCGCGTCGCGAGGCGTGCGATCATCGGCCGCCTGCCTCGGCCTTCTTGGCAGCGACGACCTTCTGGTAAGCTGCCTGCAGCCGCTCGCCGACGCTCGGTCCAGCCCTCCTGCGCCGTTTCGCGCCGAGATGGGTTTCGCGCAGCTCGTCCATGAATTCGGCCCACATCTTCGGGCCGCCTTCCATCAATAGCTTGGCGCGGATGCCGAGCTCCTCCGAGACGGGCAGATACTTGTAACCCCAGCCCGCCATCTGCGCGAGGATCGGCAACAGCTCGATGCCCTGCTCGGTCAGGGAATAGATGCCCTTTTGCTTGTGGCTCGGATCGTCCTCACGGCTGATGATGCCGGCCGCGAGCAGCGTCTTCAGCCGGTCGGCGAGAATGTTCGAGGAGATGCCCTCCTCCGAGCCGCCGAGCAGCTCGCGATAGTGCCGGCGATTTCCGAACATCATGTCGCGGATGATCAAGAGGCTCCATTTATCCCCCACCACTTCGAGCGACAGGTTGATCGGGCAGCCGGAGCGCTGAGGGTCGGACATCGAAGTCTCGTGAGCAGGGATCGCGCATAAACCGCTTGCAATATTGCACCGGTCTGGGCATTCTCCAACTGCTTGCAAAATGAAAGCAGTCAGGGAGAGGCAGTCGATGGCGAGACTGGTGATGTGGAACATGATGACGCTGGACGGCATGGTTGCGGGCCCGAACGGCGACATCTCCTGGCACGAGGATGTGTGGGGCCCGGAGCTGGAGCAGATCTCCGAGACGCAGCTGCACGAGGCGGGCGGATTGCTGTTCGGCAGGGTGACCTACGATCTGATGGCCGGCTATTGGCCGACCGAGAAGGGCGTGATCGCCGACGTCATGAACAGCATCCCCAAATATGTCGCCTCCCGCACGCTGTCTCGCCTGGCATGGTCAAACGCGCATCTGCTGGGTCCGGAGCTCGCGGCCGAGGTCGACAAGCTCAAGCAGGAGAATGCCAAGGACCTGTTCCTGTTCGGCAGCGCCGACCTCGGCTCGACGCTTGTGGCACACGACCTGATCGATGAGCTTCGAATCGCGATCAATCCGCGCGTGCTTGGCGCCGGACGGCCGCTGTTCAAGCCGGGGCAGGCCTTGAAGCTCAGCCTGATCGACAGCCGGGCGCTGTCCAACGGCGTTGTCATCGCGCGCTATGCCCCCGTTCGGGGCGTGTGAGCCCATATCTCGCGGCGCGCTCCGGGTTCCGGGGCAGCGCAGGTCTTTCCACTCACATCATCCGTGCGTCAAGGGCCTCACCTCAACCCTCTCCCCGTGAACAGCGGGCCGCGGGAGCGCACCGTCCTGCGGCCGCGCGTTCGGGACCAAACGACTTGTTCTCACTCAACTCAGCAGGAGCGTACGATGTCCCTGACCCTTTACTATCATCCGCTGTCGTCGTTCTGCTGGAAGGTGCTGATCGCGCTGTATGAGAACGACGTTTCGTTCACGCCGAAGCTGATCAATCTCGGTGACGCGGATGAGCGCGCGGCGTTCTTGAAGCTGTGGCCGATCGGTAAATTTCCCGTGCTGCGCGACGAGCAGCGCACGATTCCGGAATCGAGCATCATCATCGAGTATCTCGACCAGCACTATGCGGGCAGGACGCGCTTCATTCCCGATGATCCCGATCTCGCTTTGCGGACACGTCTGCGCGATCGCTTTCTCGACCTCTATGTGCACATGCCGACGCAGACCGTCGTGTTCGACCGGCTGCGGCCGGCCGATGCCCGCGATCCGCTCGGCGTCGCCGACGCCCGAAGCCGGCTCCGCACGTCCTACGCCATGCTCGAGGCCGAGCTGCCGCCGCGTGGCTGGGCGATGGGCGACCCTTTCACCCTGGCGGATTGCGCGGCCTTGCCGGCGCTGTTCTACGCCGACAGAGTGGAGCCGCTGGGTGATGGGCTGCCTGGGGTCACAGCCTATCTCGACCGGCTCAAGGCGCGGCCCTCCGTCGCGCGGGTGCTCGCCGACGCCCAGCCTTATTTCCACATGTTCCCGCAAGAGCCGGGCTGAACCGGGAACCCGGCCAAAATAATTGCGGGAGCGTGTCGGCCGTGCCGGGGCCGGATCGTCCTACTGATGAGGGCAGGGCAGTCCTGCCGGACAGCATCAGGGGAGAGCAGCCATGCGGTTCATGGTGATCGTGAAGGCGACCAGGGACACGGAAGCCGGAATCCTGCCGACCACCGAGGAGTTCGCGGCGATGGGCCGGTTCAACGAGGGCTTGGTGAAGGCCGGCATGATGGAGGCCGGCGAGGGCCTGCATCCGACCGCGAAGGGGGCGCGCATCGACTTCTCGAACGGGACGCCGAGCGTCGCGCGCGGTCCGTTCGATCTCTCCCGCGATCTCGCGGCGGGCTTCTGGATGCTCAAGGCCGGCTCGCTCGAGGAGGTGATCGAGAACATGAAGCGGGCGCCGTTCCCGAGCGGCGAGATCGAGATCCGCCAGGTCTATGCCGCGGAGGATTTCGGCGAGACGTTCACGCCCGAATTGCGTGAGCGGGTCGAACGGCTGCGTGCGCAGGCCGCCAAGAGCTGAACCGACCCTGATCAGGAGAGGAGGAGAAACGCGATGCGATTCATGATGCTGATGATCCCGCTCGGCTATGAGAGTGCGCCGCCGGACGTGCAGCTCGATCCCGAGCGTGTCAAAGCGATGATGCGCTACAACGAGGCCCTGAAGGACGCCGGCGTGCTGATCACGCTGGAGGGCCTGAATCCGCTGTCGATGGGGGCGCGGGTCTCGTTCGCGGGCGGCAAGCCTGTGGTGACCGACGGCCCGTTCGCGGAGGCCAAGGAGGTGCTCGGCGGCTATTGGATGATCGAGGTCGCCTCGCGCGACGAGGCGATCGCCTGGGCCAGGCAGTGCCCGGCCTCGGACAACGAGATCATCGAGATTCGCCAGGTCCAGGAGATGGCCGACTTTTCCGAGGAGGTACAGCAGGCGGCGGCGGGCTTCGCCGAGCTGCCGCATGCCGGCCGTGTCTGATCGATCCGTTTCACAGCAGGAGAGGGAAGTGCAATGAGCGACAACAGCAACACCTATCTCGCCGTCTTTCTCGGCAGCAAGACCAGTCCGGTCTGGAAAGCCTGGGAGGCGCTGTCCGAGACGGAGCGCAATGCCAGGGGACAGCAGGGCATGGCGGCCTGGCATGCCTGGGTGGACCAACACAAGGACGCGATCGTCGCGATGGGCGGGCCGCTCGGCAAGACCAAGCGGGTCGACAAGGGCGGCGTCAACGACATCGCCAACGAGATGGGCGCGTTCACCGTGGTCCGCGCCGCGTCACATGAGGATGCCGCGAAGATGTTCGTCAACCATCCGCATTTTGCGATCTTCCCGGGCGAGCGGGTCGAGATCATGCCGGTGCTGCCGATTCCGGGCGGCTAGTTGAGCGGCCTGCAGGGCGGAGCACGTCGGCCGAGGTGAACGTCCCGCTTGCTGCGGGCGCCCGGCGTTTGTGCCGGGCGCGCTGATCCCGCGGCGACTTCGGTGCCACCCTGCCCCTTGCGGGGGCCCTCAAGGGGCGAGGGTGGCACCTGTTCGCGGGGGGCTTAACCGAACGGCGCGATAGAGCGTCCCGGAAGTCGGCGGCTGACCCCGCCCAAAAGTCGCTGGCTTCCTTCGACCCGGCTCATGTAAAAGCCATTTACATGAGCTGGCGCAAGGAAGAGCGCCGCGCCGAGCGCGGCTATCATCACGGTAACCTCAAGGAGGCGCTGCTGCAGGCGGCGCTCGACCTGATCGCGCAGAAGGGGGCTGCCGGCTTCACCTTTGCCGATGCGGCCCGCATGGCCGGCGTCAGCCCGGCCGCGCCCTATCGCCACTTCCGCGACCGCGATGAACTGCTGTCGAGCATCGCCCAGCGCGGCTTCGAGCAGTTCGAGGCGCAGCTCTCGGCGGCGTGGGACGACGGCCGGCCCGACACCGTCACGGCGTTCGAGCGCGTCGGCAAGGCGTATCTGGCATTTGCCCGTTCGGAGCCTGCGTTCTACTCGGCGATGTTCGAATCCGGCGTGCCGGCGGACTCCACCGCGGGCCTGTTGGCGGCGGGTGAGCGCGCTTTCGGCGTCATTCGGGCCGCCGCGGAGCGGCTGGCGGCGCTGGCGCCGCCCGGGATGCCGCGGCCGCCGGCCCTGATGATGGCGCTGCACATCTGGTCGATGGCGCATGGCATCGCCTCGCTGTTCGCGCGCGGCGATGCCGCCCGGCGCAAGCTGCCGATGTCGCCCGAGGAGCTGCTGGAGGCCGAGCTGCTGATCTATCTGCGCGGGCTCGGCTTCCCGACCGACCGCCGGCCTGCGCCGTCCTCCGCTGCCGAGCCGCCGCCGCTGCCGGACGATGACAAGCCGGCAGGGCCCTGGGGCCGCCCGAAATAAGGTTCAAAGAACGCCGAAAAATAATTCGAGCGACGCGTCAGGCGGTCGCCTTGACAAAATCCCGGGTTGAGCTAGCTATGTAAATGTTATTTACATTCACACGGCATGGCGCCGCGAATGGAGAGGGAGATGGCCTACACCGCAGATGTCAATCGTTGGCGCGGTTCGGAGGAGGAGCAGAGGTACCGGCCCCGCATGATGGAGTCGCCCTGGCATCCCGGCTGGATCGCCGTGACCGTGATCGGCTTCATCATCTGGTGGCCGATCGGACTTGCCCTTCTCTTTTTCACACTCGGGAGCAGAAAGATGTCGTGCTGGAACGGCGGCGATCGCTGGTCGAACAAGATGGAACGGATGCAGTGGAAGATGGACCGCATGCGCGACAAGATGGAGCGCCGCGGCTTCGGCTTCGGTTTCTCGCAGCCGGCTTCGAGCGGCAACCGCGCCTTCGACGAGTACCGCATGGAGACCCTGCGGCGGCTCGAAGAGGAGCAGCAGGAGTTCCGTGACTTCCTGACCCGGCTGCGCCACGCCAAGGACAAGGAGGAGTTCGACGCGTTCATGGCCCAGCACAAGCCGCGTCCGACCCCGCCGAACGACCAGCCGCAGAGCTGATCGCCTCTCACCTGACGCCGCAGGGCTTTCAGCCCCCGCCCTGACGGCACAAGACGCCCGCCTGCGGTTCCCCCGCCGGCGGGCGTTTTGCGTTCTCCGATACCGCCCGCCTGCGGCGGCTGGCCGCTGTCCGCCGCCGGCCAAAACGGTCAAGCGGCTGATCACAAAGGCTCTATCTGGCTGGTCCGGCTGGACCTTTGACCTCGGCAATACTCCGCGGTAACCCCGCCTTAACCCCGGAGGGGGTTTGGTTAAGGGGCGCTTACGCGCGCCAAGAGCCCTTGTTTTGACACGTTGGCAGAGGAAGCAGGCCGCTTATGGCTTCGGCGGGCCTCTTAAAGCGATCAGTTCAGGGTTTTCTCGCGCAGGCGCTTTCCGCCGCGACGGCATCCGGCATGGAACGGCGGCTGCATGGTCCCGGGCATCCCGGGATGATTGGTTGAGAGGATACTGCAGATGTCTGTCGATAGCGGCGGCCTGTCCCTGATCGATCTGTTCGGCAATGCCGGCTGGGTGGTTCGGATCATCATGCTCGGCCTGATCTCCTGCTCGATCTGGGTCTGGGCGATTGCGATCGACAAGATGTTCCTGTTCTCGCGGACCCGCCGCTCGATGGACCGGTTCGAGCAGGCCTTCTGGTCCGGGGAATCCATCGAGGAATTGTACCGGGTGCTATCGGCGAAGCCGACGCAGTCCATGGCGGCGTGCTTCGTGGCGGCGATGCGCGAGTGGAAGCGCTCGTTCGAGGGCCACGCGCGCTCCTTCGCCGGCCTGCAGATGCGCATCGAGAAGGTGATGAACGTGTCGATCGCGCGCGAGGTCGAGCGGCTGGAACGCCGTCTCCTGGTGCTCGCCACGGTCGGTTCCGCCGGCCCGTTCGTCGGTCTGTTCGGCACGGTCTGGGGCATCATGACCAGCTTCCAGGCGATCGCGGCCTCCAAGAACACCTCGCTGGCGGTGGTCGCGCCGGGCATCGCGGAGGCGCTGTTCGCCACAGCCATCGGCCTGATCGCGGCCATCCCGGCGACGATTTTCTACAACAAGTTCTCTTCGGAGGTGAACCGGCAGGCGCAGCGGTTGGAAGGCTTCGCAGATGAATTTTCGGCCATCTTGTCCCGTCAGATCGACGAGCGGGGATGAGGGCAGGTATAGTGGCATCCGGATCGTGAGTACCATAGCATGGGCATGAGCATGGGCAGCGCGTCCGGCGGCGGTGGTCGCCGCGGTCGGCGCAAGGCGGCCGTGATGGCGGAGATCAACGTCACGCCGATGGTCGACGTCATGCTGGTGCTGCTGATCATCTTCATGGTCGCGGCGCCGCTGCTCACCGTCAACATCCAGGTCGACCTGCCCCAGGCGCAAGGCGGCTCGGCCTCGACGGCCGACGCCAAGCCACCGCTCGAGGTCACCGTGAAGAAGACCGGCGGCGGCTGCGCGTCGAAGGTGGACGTGTATCTCGGTGACTCGCCGATCGCGATCAACGAACTTGGGCCGAAGATCAAGGCGATGAAGGAGGCGGGCGCCGGCGGCGGCGACAACGTCGTCAAGATCCGCGGCGATCGCGACGCCTGCTACTCCGACATGATGAAGGTGCTGGGCCTGGCGCGCGATGCCGGCTATCGCGCCAGCATCGTCGTGCTGCCGGATCAGGGCTCATGACGTCGAAGGACCTCATCCGGTTCGTGCGCACGCGCAAGGGGACAGTGCTGTCCGTCGCCCTGCACGTGCTCGTGCTGTGCTGGGGCCTGTTCAGCTTCTCCGCGCGCTCGATGGTGGCGCCGCCGGAGGACCTTGTGCCGGTCGACGTGATCTCGGAGGACAACAGCTCGAAGGCCAAGGCCGGCGCGCTGACGGGCAAGAAGGAATCCCAGAAGCTGCTGGCCGACAAGATCGGCGAGAAGAAGCCGACCGAGGACATCGTCGGCAAGGTCGATACCAAGCAGGTCACCGAGACCGACGCCGCGCCTGAGCCGCAGCCCAAGCCGGAGAAGCCGGTCGAGAAGAAGCCCGATCCGCCGAAGCCGGTCGAGAAGCAGCCGGATACGCCGAAGCCGGTGGCCGAGAAGAAGCCGGAGCCGCCGAAGCCCGCGCCGGCCGAGAAGCCGAAGCCGGAGGAGAAGAAGCCGGACCCGTTCAATCCGGACCAGATCGCCAGCGTGCTCAACAAGGACAAGGCGAAGCAGCCGCCGAAGCCGCAGGCCGCCGCCGCGCCGCCGGAGCCGCCCAAGCACAAGAGCGAGCGCAAGTTCGACGCCGAGAAGATGGCGAGCTTGATCAATCAGAAAGATCCGACGCGGCAGGCGGTCACGGGATCCGAGATCAATGCGAATGCGGCGCTGGGCTCGGTGCGAGGAACGGCAGAGGCCAATGTCGCGAGCTGGCAGGCCGCGTTCCAGGAGGCGGTCACCCGCTGCTTCAATGCGCCCTATAGCGGCGTGGATGAAGACAAGATCTCCGTTGATCTCGATATCCAGCTACGGCCGGATGGATCGCTCTTTGCTGCTCCCGCCGTCGTCGGCATGACCGGACCGTCCCGTACCGTCAGCCTGGCCATGGCGGAAAATGCCAAGCGTGCGGTCGAGAACTGTGCGCCCTACGCGTTTCTGCCGAAGAACCGGTACAATGAGTGGAAGTTGATACCCGCGACATTCAACCTCAAAATGATGAATTCGATGCGAGGCCGAACTTGACGACACCTCCGACGCGCAAGATAGGATCCACCACGCGGCGCCAGGTTCTGCTGGGCGGAGGAGCCGCCATGGCAGCCTTGGGCGCGGGGCCCGTGTTCGCGCAACGTGTGATTATCGGCCCTGGCGAGTTCAAGCCGATCCCGATCGCGATTCCGCCATTCGTGCCCGGCGGTGCCGGTGACGCCGATGTCGGCAACGGTATCGCACAGGTGATTACCAACAATTTCAAGCGCAGCGGGTTGTTCGCGCCGGTGGACCCGGCCGCCTTTCCCGAGCGCATCAGCAATTTCGAGGCCCCGCCGCAATTCGCGAGCTGGAAGCCGCTCGATCTGCGCGGGCTCGTCACCGGCCGCGCGACGCGGCAGCCGGACGGGCGGCTGAAGGCCGAGTTTCGGCTGTGGGACCCGAACTCGGGCCAGCAGCTCACCGGCCAGCAATATGTGACGGCGCCGGAATACTGGCGGCGCATCGCACATATCATCTCGGACCAGATCTACACCCAGATGACCGGCGAGAAGGGCTATTTCGACAGCCGCGTCGTGTTCGTCGACGAGAGCGGCCCGTCCGAGCGGCGCGTCAAGCGGCTCGCGCTGATGGATCAGGACGGGGCCAACGTCCGCTACCTCACCCGCGGCGCCGACCTCGTGCTGACGCCGCGGTTCTCGCCGTCGAGCCAGGAAATCACCTACATGGAGTTCGGGCAGGGTGACCCGAGGGTCTATCTGTTCAACATCGAGACCGGCCAGCGCGAGATCGTCGGCAACTTCCCCGGCATGTCGTTCTCGCCGCGGTTCTCGCCGGACGGCCAGCGCATCATCCTCAGCCTCCAGCAGGGCGGCAACTCCAACCTGTTCGTGATGGATCTGCGCTCGCGCACGACGACGCGGCTCACCGACACGCCGGCGATCGACACCTCGCCGTGCTACTCGCCGGACGGCAGCCAGATCTGCTTTGAAAGCGATCGCGGCGGCAAACCGCAGATCTACGTAATGTCCTCCAGTGGCGGCGCAGCGCAGCGCATCTCGTTCGGCGAGGGCAGCTACTCGACGCCGGTGTGGTCGCCGCGTGGCGACTTCATCGCCTTTACCAAGCAGGGCGGCGGCCAATTCGCGATCGGCATCATGAAGACGGACGGCTCGGGCGAGCGCATCCTCACCGCCGGCTTCCACAACGAAGGGCCGACCTTCTCGCCCAACGGCCGCGTGCTGATGTTCTTCCGTGACCCCGGCGGCACCGCTGGTCCGTCGCTATATTCGATCGACGTCTCCGGCCGCTTCGAGCAGAAGGTGCCGACGCCGGGCTTCGCCTCGGATCCGGCTTGGTCGCCGCTGCTGTCGTGATGGAGCGAGCCTCTGGGCCCGCTCACGTCGTGGTGGACGCGATTTTTCCAGTCGCGCGATGCGTGTTCTATGGAAAGGCAGAACTATTAGTTGTAGTAGCCGGGTAGTGTTTGCCTAGTTCTCTGAATTTTCGAGCGAATTCGTGCACTTCGCGAACGCGGAAACGCTCCGCTAACGATGTTCCCTCAGAAAGACTTCACCTGCGAGCGGTAATGTTTGTGCACCGAACAGGACGCGTGCGCACGAATGCAGCTTGCCACTCAGAACGGAGAAGACGATCGAAAGTTGTCGCCTGCGATCCAGGCGGCTCTCGTCGACTCCCTCTTCCAGGATCCCGGCCCGATGTTCGCCGGCGCACTCTGCGCCGCCGTCGCCGCCGTCATGACCGCGATCAAGAGCGGCGACGTCAATCTGTGGCCGTGTGCCGCGATGCTGATCATCGCAGGGGCGTTCCGTTCGCTCGACATGCGCTACTATCGAAGCCTGTGCGACAACGGCCGCCTCACGCAGGAGGCGGTCGAGCGCTGGGAGGTTCGCTACCAGATCGGCGCCATGATCTATGCGCTGGTGCTCGGCGTCTGGTGCGTGGTCGCCCTGGTCGACAACAGCGACCCGGTGGTGCACCTGATCGCGATCACGGTGACGCTCTGCTACATGTCGGCGGGCGCGGGCCGGACCTACGGGCGGCCCTGGATCTTCCACGTCCAGATCCTGCTCGCCTGCGGACCGCTCGCAGTGGCCCTCGCGATCCACGGCAGCCCTTATTACCTGGGCATGGCGGCGTTCTGCGTCCTGTTCTTCGTGTCGCTGAAACACATCTCGACCAACCTGCAGCGGATCTTCGTCCAGGCCTTCGTGGCGCGCGAAAGCGAGGCCGCACTGGCCAAGCAGTTCGATACGGCTCTGAACAACATGCCGCACGGCCTGTGCATGTTCCGCTCCGACGGGCGTCTGGCCGTGATGAACCATCGCTTCGGCCAGATGATGAGCCTGCCGGATGACATCCTGCAGCGTGGCGGCAAGGCGGCCGACATCATCAACGCCTGCGTGATTGCAGGCTCGATCTCCGCTTCGAGCGGCCGGCTGATCCTGGCCGAGATCGAGCACACCAAGACCCATAATGTCATTACCAGCGATCCCGACGTCGCGCGCGACCGGTCGCTGTCCTGGACCTTCCAGCCGATGGCCGACGGCGGCGCCGTGGTCCTGCTCGAGGACATCACCGAGCGCCGGCATGCCGAGGCGCGCATCTCGCATCTGGCGCGCTACGACGAGCTCACGACCTTGCCGAACCGCGTCAGCTTCCGCGACGAGATCGAACGGCTGCTCAGGATTCCGCAGCGGCACGGCGAATTGTCCGCGCTGCTGTTCGTCGATCTCGACCGCTTCAAGCAGGTCAACGACACGCTCGGCCACCCCTGCGGCGATCAACTGCTCTGCGCGGTCTCCGAGCGGCTGCGCGACATGCTGCGTCCTGAAGACTTCGTCGCGCGCTTCGGCGGCGACGAGTTCGTGGTGTTCCAGCGCAACATCCGCTCCAACGACGACGCGGCGATGCTGGCGCGCCGGATCGTCGACCAGCTCAGCGAGCGCTACAAGATCGACAATCACCTGGTCGAGATCGGCGCCAGTGTCGGCATCGCCATGACCGCGCCGGGGATCAGCGCCGACACCCTGCTGAAGAATGCCGACATGGCGCTGTATCGCGCCAAGGCGGAGGGACGCGGCACCTTCTGCTTCTTCCGCGATGAACTCGCCCAGACGGTGGAAGCACGCCGCATCCTCGAGCTCGACCTGCGCAAGGCGCTGGCGAACGAGGAGTTCGAGCTGTTCTACCAGCCGCTGGTCAACCTGAAGTCCGGCAAGATCTCGACCTGCGAGGCGCTGCTGCGCTGGAACCACCCGGTGCGCGGCACGGTCTCGCCGGTCGACATCATTCCCGTCGCCGAGGACATGGGCCTGATCGTTGATCTCGGCCGCTGGATCCTGCGCAAGGCCTGCCTGGAATGCATGAAATGGCCGGATGCGGTCAGCGTCGCCGTCAACTTCTCGCCGCAGCAGTTCCATCAGCGCGATGTGCTCAGTGAGGTCCGCTACGCGCTCGAAGTGTCCGGGCTGCCGCCGCATCGGCTCGAGATCGAGATCACCGAATCCTCGCTGTTGCGCAACACTCAGCTCACCCACGATGTGCTGTCGCAGCTGCACATGCTCGGGGTCCGTATTTCGCTCGATGATTTCGGCACCGGCTATTCGAGCCTCAGCTATCTGCACAACTTCCCGTTGGAGAAGGTCAAGATCGATCGCTCATTCCTCGAAGGAATCGACAGCGATCGGCCGCTGACCCTGTTGCGCGGTGTCGCAAGATTGTCCGCCGATCTCGGCATGTCGGTGGTGGTGGAGGGCATCGAGACCAACGAGCAGCTCGAACTGGTCAGCGCCGACGGTACGGTCACCGAGGCGCAGGGCTATCTGTTCAGCCGGCCCGTCCCCGCCATCCGCATCCGGCAGCTCCTGAATGCATCGCATGGGCGCCGTTCGAGCGACGGGGCGATCGCGGCCGCCGGCGGGACACGTTCGATCGCTTGATCGCCCGACCTCCGCCTTGATGCGGTGGTGCCGGGAAAGACCGACCAGTGCTGAAGGCGGCTCTGTGCGCAGCATCCCGCCGGTCCGAGCATGGCTCGTATGGGAATGGCAATGTAACAACCCCACGTCGCATCGTTCGGAAACATCGCACGTGCATGCCAAGCGAATCCGTTTCGATTTGATACGCAAGTGATCCGAAGCAATCGTCCAGCGTAGCATCCAATCCCGTAAGTCACGGTTACGCCTCCGGGATTCTACGTGCCGTTAACTTTGTACCGGCGAAAGCTTTGCGTCGGCATTAACCCGCTGTTAAGCTCATACTGCTCGTAGGAGTTGTGTGAAAAGGGGTTGCGGATGAAGTCGGCGGCTAGAGTGAGTGCCGTTGCTGAGCAGAAGTCGGATGTGCTGGAGAACGTGGACTATCGACTGGCGTTGACTGCTGAAGACAAGGACGAGATCTATCGGCTGCGCTACCGCGCCTATCTGCGTGAAGGCGCCATCCTGCCGTCGCCCAGCGAACGCGTCAGCGACGAATATGACGATCTTCCCAACAGCTTCATCTTCGGCGTCTACGTCAATGGCGAGCTCTACAGCTCGATCCGCATCAGCGTGCTGAACTCGCAATGGCGCCGATCGCTGTCCTCGGACATGTTCGCCGACCTGCTGCATCCCGAGCTCGATCGCGGCAAGGTCATCATCGACCCGACACGGTTCGTCGCCGACCATGAGAAGGCGCGGCTGTTTCCGGCGCTTCCCTATGTGACCGTCCGGCTCGGCTACGTTGCCTGCGCCCATTTCAATGCGGATATCGGTCTCGCCAACGTGCGCCCCGAGCATCGTGCGTTCTACAAGAAGGTGTTCTTGCAGGAACCATGGGGTGAACCGCGGCTCTACTCCGGCCTCACCAAGCCGGTCGGCCTGGTGGCGGCGCATTATCCTTCGATCCGCGATCGCGTGTTCCAGCGCTTTCCGTTCATGCGATCGAGCGCGTTCGAGCGACGGATGCTGTTCGATCGTCCGGCGCCGGACGCCTTCACTGATTCGTTCAGGATTCACGCGGTCGCGAGGGCTGGCTGATCATCGGCCGATATCGGGGCCAGTTCGGCCGTCCGGCCGGTTCGCACCGTGGCAGCGATGCAAAAATCAGCGAAAAAGCGCCCTGCTGCAGGCGCTGAGCGGCTTGCCTTCACCCTGGCGCCACATTTACAACCCATTAACCATCGCGGTCGCTTTTCGGGTTTCGTTAGCATTTGACGGGGTTCGGCAAGACCCCATCAAGGTTGACGGAACGTTCGCTTAACCATCGCCCTGTAGACCGGATGGCAGTCTAAGAACGTGAGCGTGGAGGCTCCGGGAATGAAATATCAGATGCGTATCCTCCAGGGATTGAAGTTGGCCGCCGTGCTGGCCGTGGCGCTGTCGATGGGCGCCTGCGCCAACAAGAATCTCACCGGGGCCGACGGGGCGATGGCCAGCGCTGCGACTCCAGGCAGCCAGCAGGACTTCGTCGTGAATGTCGGCGATCGCGTCTTCTTCGAGAGCGATCAGACCGATCTCACGCCGCAGGCGATCGCGACCTTGGAGAAGCAGGCGCAGTGGCTGCAGAGCTATCCGCGCTACTCCTTCACGATCGAGGGCCACGCCGACGAGCGCGGCACCCGCGAGTACAACATTGCGCTGGGCGCGCGGCGCGCGCAGTCGGTCCGCAACTTCCTGGCGTCGCGCGGCATCGACCAGGGCCGCATGCGCACGATCTCCTACGGCAAGGAGCGGCCGGTGGCGGTCTGTAACGACATCTCGTGCTGGTCGCAGAACCGCCGTGCGGTGACGGTCCTGAACGCCAGTTCATAAAGCTGAACGAATCCGTTGCTGATGAAGCCGGCGTCGCCCATCGACGCCGGCTTCATCGTTTGTTGTCGGCGGGTCTCGGCCGGACTTGGTTTTTTCTTCGCTTGAACGTCATTTGTATCCGTCGCATTTCTGCTTTACAGCCACGCTCACAGGCCTGTTTTCAACGTCTCGCCGATCTGGTCGTCAGGGCAGCATGTCGTTCATGTTTCTTCCACGGAGCGCCGCCGCGATCCTCGCCGCGCTCGTCATTTTCTCGTGCCAGGCATTTTCGTCGCGGGCGCTCGCCCAGACCGATGATGATGATCCCGAGATCCGGATTCAGCGGCTCGAAAATCAGCTCCGGCAACTGACCGGTCAGAACGAGGAGCTGCAATATCGCAATCGCCAGCTCGAGGAGCGGTTGCGACAACTGCAGGGCGCAGCACCTGGGGGCGCCGCCGCGGCGCAGCCGACCGCGGCCGCGCCGGCGCAGGCCAATCCCGCCTACGGCCAGGCTGCTCAGCCGGCCAACGGCCAGCAGCAATATGGCCAGCAGCCGTACGGCCAGCCGCAACAGGCCTATCCCCAGCAGCAGCCGGGCTACGCGCAGCCGCAGGCCGGCGCGCCGGTGCAAATCGTCCAGGAGCCCGCGGCCCCTGGCCGGGGCCGCCGCGGCGATGCGTTCGATCCGAGCCAGAATCCGACGGCTCCCGGCGCCCCGCAAGCGCTCGGCGGCGGCCAGTTGCCGATCCAGCCGGGTGGCGGCCAGCCCGCCGGCCGTCCCGCCGGCGATCCCACGACTCTCGCCAACACGGGCGGTCGCTATCCCCAGGGTGCTCCGCCGGCCGCCGCTCCCGGCGCTGGCGGACTGGAGACCGCGCCGCCGCGGCAGACGCCGCGCGACGAATACGACCTCGGCATCGGCTACATGCAGCGCCGCGACTACGCGCTGGCCGAGCAGACGATGCGCAACTTCACCCAGAAATATCCGAACGATCCGATGGTCGGCGACGCGCAATACTGGCTCGGCGAGAGCTTCTACCAGCGTCAGCAATATCGCGATGCCGCCGAGGTCTTCCTCGCCGTGACGACGAAATATGAGAAGTCGGGCAAGGCGGCGGATGCGCTGCTCCGGCTCGGCCAGTCGCTGGCCGCGCTGAAGGAGAAGGAGGCCGCCTGCGCCGCGTTCGGCGAAGTGACGCGTAAATATCCGCGCGCCTCGGCGGGCGTGAAGGCGACCGTCGATCGCGAGCAGAAGCGGGTGAAGTGCTGAACGTCCCCGGGCGAGGGTAGCCTCTCGCCTATAATCGGCGAGGCGGGTAGGCTGCGGCGCCATGTCCAAGGCCCGTTCCGAAGCCGATCCTGCGATCTCCGCAGCCGAAGCCGAGCGCCTGTTCGCCCCGCTTTCGGGGGCGCCCGCGCTGGTGCTCGCCGTGTCGGGCGGTCCGGATTCGATGGCTCTGATGTGGCTCGCGGCGCAGTGGCGCGCGGGGCTCGCGCAGGGGCCGCGCCTTGTGGCCGTGACGGTCGACCATGCGCTGCGGCGCGAGTCCGCCCGTGAAGCCCGCATGGTGAAGGAGACCGCGCGCCGGCTGGCAATTCCACATCGGACCCTGCGCTGGAACGATGAGAAGCCGGACACTGGGATTCCCGAAGCGGCGCGCCTGGCAAGATACCGCCTGCTGGCACGCGCGGCGCGGCAGGCGGGCGCCGGACACGTCGTCACCGCCCACACCCGTGACGACCAGGCCGAGACCGTGCTGATGCGGCTCTTGCGTGGCAGCGGCATCGCGGGGCTCGCGGCGATGGCACCGCTCAGCGAGCGTGAAGGGTTGTTGCTGGCGCGGCCTCTGCTCGACGTTGCCAAGGCCAGGCTGGTGGCGACGCTGCGCTCGGCCGGCATCCCCTTCGCAGATGACCCGACCAATCAAGATCCCGCCTTCACCCGGCCGCGGCTGCGCGCCCTGATGCCGGCTCTGGCCGCCGAGGGCGGCGATGCCCGGACGCTGGCGACGCTGGCCGACCGGCTCGGACGGGCCAATGCCGCGATCGAATTGATGGTGGATGGCGCCGAACGCTATCTTGCACTGCGCGCGGCCGGGAGCAGGCCGGTGGGCGCGATTCACGGCGAGACCTTCGAGGCGCGCGCCTTTGTCGCACTTCCAGCCGAAATCAGGCTGAGGCTGCTGATGCGCGCGATCAACCGCGTTGGAACCGAAGGTCCCGTGGAACTCGGCAAGGCAGAGTCGCTGCTGGCGCGGCTGGACCGGACTCTTGCGGAGATCGCAGATGGTGGTACGTCTGCTCCGGGCAGGCTAAAACAGACCCTGGCTGGTGCACTGGTAAGCATGACGAGAGAGACGATCCGCATCACGCCCGCGCCGCCGCGGCGGTCGCGCGGGGTCTGAAGCGGTTCACCGCCTTCGCGGACGCTTAACCACCTGCCTTGGCGGCGCTTTCCCGCGCCATTTTTTGAGCGGGAATCGGGCTAGGATGCGATAAATAGTCCTTTCTAGTTCCCTTGGCATTGCGGCGAGTGGTACCTAGATTACGAGATGGTCGACCGGGGGATTCCCTCGTGGCTACCCAGGGATGAGTCCGAGGACGAACGGCCGCGATCCGCGCGACCACGAAGGAAAATCGATGAACGCCAATCTGCGCAATTTCGCCCTTTGGGTCATTATTGTCCTGTTGCTGTTGGCGCTGTTCACACTCTTCCAGAACCCGGGGCAACGCGCGTCGTCGACCGACATCAACTTCTCGCAGCTGTTGACCGAGGTCGATCAGGGCAATGTGCGCGACGTCGTGATCCAGGGGCCGGAGATTCACGGCACCTTCAAGAACGGCTCGTCGTTCCAGACCTACGCGCCGAGCGATCCGAACCTCGTGAAGCGCCTGTACGACGCCAAGGTCAACATCCAGGCCAAGCCGCCCGGCGACAACGTGCCGTGGTTCGTGTCGCTGCTGGTGTCGTGGCTGCCCTTCATCGCGCTGATCGGCGTCTGGATCTTCCTCTCCCGGCAGATGCAGGGCGGCGCTGGCAAGGCGATGGGCTTCGGCAAGTCGCGCGCCAAGATGCTGACCGAGGCGCATGGCCGGGTGACGTTCGAGGACGTCGCCGGCGTCGACGAGGCCAAGCAGGACCTGCAGGAGATCGTCGAATTCCTGCGCGATCCCGGCAAATTCCAGCGGCTCGGCGGCCGCATCCCGCGCGGCGTGCTGCTGGTCGGCCCTCCCGGCACCGGCAAGACGCTGATCGCGCGCGCCGTCGCCGGCGAAGCCAACGTGCCGTTCTTCACCATTTCGGGTTCTGACTTCGTCGAGATGTTCGTCGGCGTCGGCGCCAGCCGCGTCCGCGACATGTTCGAGCAGGCCAAGAAGAACGCGCCCTGCATCATCTTCATCGACGAGATCGACGCCGTCGGTCGTCATCGCGGCGCCGGTCTCGGCGGCGGCAATGACGAGCGCGAGCAGACCCTCAACCAGCTGCTGGTCGAGATGGACGGCTTCGAGGCCAATGAGGGCGTGATCCTGATCGCGGCCACCAACCGGCCCGACGTGCTCGATCCGGCGCTGATGCGTCCCGGCCGCTTCGACCGCCAGGTCGTGGTCTCGAACCCCGACATCATCGGCCGCGAGCAGATCCTCAAGGTTCACGTCCGCAAGGTGCCGCTGGCGCCGGACGTCAACCTCAAGACCATCGCCCGCGGCACCCCCGGCTTCTCCGGCGCCGACCTGATGAACCTCGTCAACGAGGCTGCTCTGACCGCCGCTCGCCGCAACAAGCGGATGGTAACGCAGTCCGAGTTCGAGGAGGCCAAGGACAAGGTGCTGATGGGCGCCGAGCGCCGCTCGATGGTCATGACCGAGGAAGAGAAGATGCTGACCGCCTATCACGAGGCGGGACATGCGATCGTCGGCCTCAACGTCCCGAGCCACGACCCGATCCACAAGGCGACCATCATTCCGCGCGGCCGCGCGCTCGGCATGGTGCAGTCGCTGCCCGAGGCCGACCGCCACTCGCATACCCGTGAGTGGTGCGTCTCGAAGCTTGCGATGATGTTCGGCGGCCGCGAGGCCGAGGTGCAGAAGTTCGGTCCGGAGAAGGTGACCAACGGCGCCACCGGCGACATCCAGCAGGCCACCAACCTCGCTCGTGCGATGGTGATGGAGTGGGGCATGTCCGACAAGCTCGGCCGCGTCCGCTACCAGAGCAACGAGCAGGAGGTCTTCCTGGGTCATTCGGTGGCGCGCTCGACCAACATCTCCGACGATACCGCCCGCCTGATCGACTCCGAAATTCGCGGCCTGATCGAGGCCGGCGAGCAGGAGGCGCGCCGCATCATCACCGAGAAGCGCGACGACTGGGAAGCGATCGCCCAGGCGCTGCTCGAATACGAGACGCTGACCGGCGAGGAGATCAACGACCTCCTGAAGGGCAAGAAGCCGAACCGCGAATCGGCGATCGAGCCGTCGACGCCACGGGCGTCGGCCGTGCCGCCGGCCGGCAAGCCGCGGCCGCGGCCCGATCCGGGCCTGGAGCCGCAGCCTCAGGCGTGAGCCAGGGTTGATATGCAACGGACATCCGGCGGTCAGCCCGTCTGATCCGGAAGATTAAGAGAAACGACAGGCCCGGCTTGCAGCCGGGCCTTTTGTTTGCTTGGAGATCGGTGCCGGCGGTGGTCCGAACCGCAGGTTATGAGCGTGGGAGAAGTCCGTGTGTTGACGGGGTTGCCGCGGACCGCATCCAGCGGCGCCGCGCGCATCACGGCTTGTCGAACCAGGCCTTCCACTGCGGGACGGCGGTCGCGAACGTGCCGCGATGGCTGGTCGGCCCGGTCGACACCGCCTCGACCTTGCTGTTACCGGCCCCGATCGCCTGCTGGTAGGTCATCGCCAGGCGGCCGAGACCGGTCGAGATCGCCTCGTCGGTCTCACCGTAATAGTTGCGCACCGGCGTCTTGATGATCCAGCGATAGGCCTGCGTCTGCGCGACCAGGCGGCCGTAGGCCGACGCCGCGAAATACTCCGCATCGAAATAGTCGGGCTTGAGCAGCTTGTGCAGATCGGTCGGGACGTCGGCGACGTTGAAGGGCTCGCGCTCATAGGCCTTGCGCGCCACATCGTAGTAGCTGTCGCTGATCACCGAGCGCGCCAGCCCCGGCACCGCATAGTAGTTCTCGAACGCGAACGCCGACAGGATGAACAGCGAATTGACCCAGGCGGCGTCGTTCTTGCGCGGGAAGCTGAGGAAGCCGTTGAGCGCCACGGACACGTCGACAGGAGCGCTCGCGGTCGCCGCCGCCGTCACCGGCAGGCCGGCGCTTTCGAGCTTCTCGAGAAAGGCCATGGTCACGAAGCCGCCTTGCGACCAGCCGGCGATGTCGAGCCCGGCGCTCGTCAGCTTCATCTGGTCGAGCACGGCGCGGCTCGCCCGCAGCATGTCGTAGGTGGCCTGCTGATGGCTGGCCTTCACCATGTAGCCTTCTGGCTCGGTCGAGATGCCCATCCCGAAATAATCGGCGCCGATCAGCAGATAGCCTTGTCCCGCGAACTGCGCGATCATCAGCTGGGTCTCGGGCGACTGCTCCGGAAACGACGGCACCTCCTGCTTTCCGTACACCGTGCCGTGCTGATAGGACACCATCGGCAGGCTGGTCTCGCCGGTCTCGGGCACTGCGAGCAGGCCGCTCGCCGTGATCGGCTTGTTTCCGCGCTCGGGGATGACGGACGCATAGGTGACGCGATAGAGCCGGACGGCGTTGCGGGCCGGGGTGTAGGTCACCGAAAGACCCGCGAATTTCGGCGTGTCGACGGTGAGGATGGTGTTCAGCCGGGCGACGTCCCAGCGGGCCAGATATTCATAGCTGACGTCGGAGGAGACGCGCACGGGCCCCTTGTCCTGGGCGCGGGTTGCGGCCGGCCAAATGACGCAGACGAGCAGTGCGATGAGAGCGCGATGAACGAACATGGGATCTCCCCGGCCTGCCGCCGTTGGTTGCATTCGGACCCTGCGATACAGTTTGCGAGTAAACAATCGGTGCGGCGCCGGCAGTCGCGCGCCGTTGCCCGCGTTTAAGCCTTCTTCAAGCGTCCGCGCCTATGTCTCGATCGGGAATGCATCCATGCAGCGCGGGGCGAGGTCCAGATGGCCGACAATCCTGATGCCGCCGCGATCCCATCGCAGCGTCGTGACGTTCCGCTCGGCCTGTTCGCGGCCTGCTTTGCGCTCGCCTGCATCAACGCCTCGTTCTTCCCGGCCGGACTGTGGTCGGGCACCTGGATCTGGGACCAGGCCGGGCTCGGCATTCCGACGGACTTCGTCAATGTCTGGGCGGCCGGCAAGCTCGCGCTGCAGGGACATCCGGCGCTGGCCTGGGACTGGGACGTGCAGCGCCAGGTCGAGCTCGCTCTGCTGCGGCAGGATTTTCCGGGCTACTTCGCCTGGCACTACCCGCCGCCATTCCTGTTCGTCGCGGCGTTCCTGGCGCAATTTCCCTACACGCTCGCCTTTGTCGGCTGGGTCTATGCCAGCTTCGTTCCCTATGCGCTCGCGATGCGCGCGATCGTCGGCCGCGGCTTCGGCCTGCTGCTCGCAGCCGGCTTTCCGGCCCTGTTCTCGAACGCTCTGGTCGGGCAGAACGGATGCCTCACCGCCGCGCTCGTCGGCGGCACACTCTATCTGCTGCCGGTGCGGCCGGTGCTGGCGGGGATCTGTCTCGGCCTGCTGACCTACAAGCCGCAATATGGCCTGCTCTTCCCGATCGTGCTGATCGCCACCCAGCGCTGGACAGCCTTCATCTCTGCGAGCGTCACCGCCATCGTGCTGGCGCTGCTGTCATGGCTCGCCTTCGGGTTGGAGAGTTGGCAGGCCTTCTTCCATTGGCTGCCGATGTTCTCGCAGGCGTTCCTGACCGAGGGCAAGGCGACCTGGTGGAAGCTGCAGAGTCTGTTTTCGCTGGTACGCTATTTCGGCGGCTCGGAAGCGCTCGGCTGGACCTTCCAATGGGTGCTGACCGCGGCCGTTGCGATCGTGCTGGTGATGCTGTGGCGCAGCCCCGTGCGCTATGCTCTGAAGGCGGCCGCGCTGGCCGTCGGACTGCTGCTGACGACGCCTTATCTGTTCATGTACGACATGATGGTTCAGGCCATCGCCGTGGCGTGGCTGGTGCGGATCGGCCTCGCCGAGGGCTTTCGCCGCTACGAGCTGCCCGCGCTCGGCGGCATCGCGGCGCTTCAGATCACGTTCATGCTGTCCGGGATTCCGCTTGGGCTCGCCGCCAATCTGATCATGGCCGGCTTGGTGCTGGCGCGCGCCGGCTCGTGGTGGCGTCGGCAGCCGGCGCCCGCCGGCACGGCGCTCGCGCACGCCTGACGCATCGATCGCGCAGCACAGGGTCATGATTTCTCTTGTCTTATCGCGTGAACAAGTGTTCAGTTCTTCCCAGCCATTTGTGAGGTCGATCCTCCAAAAACACTGAACCAGCGTTCGCCGGGTGCCCTGGACGAGCGCGTCCGGGACGAGAAACGCCATGGTCTATCGGCGAACCCATCAGGTCGTGAAGCGGCTGGCGGCCCGCCGCAGTGCGATTCTGGCAGCCGCTCGCGAGACTGCTGCAGAAGGCGGCATGTCGGCCGTCCAGATCGCCCCGGTGGCGATCCGGGCCAATGTCGCAGCCGGCACCGTCTATCGCTACTTTCCTTCCAAGGCCGATCTGATCTCGGAGCTGATCGCGGAAGTCTCGCGCGACGAACTCGCTGCCGTCCGGCGCGCCGCCGATGCCGCGCCCGGTCCGTCCTCGGCCCTGGCTGCCGCGGTATCCACGGTGGCAGTGCACATCCTGTCGCAGCGCAAGCTTGCCTGGGGTATCCTGGCCGAGCCGGTCGACGTCGACGTGACGGCGTCACGGATCGCGAGCCGCCGCGAGATCGTCGGCGAGATCGCCTCGCGGATCGACGCGGCCGTCCGTGCCGGCCACCTTCCGGCGCAGGACACCCAGTTGGCCGCGACCGCGCTGCTCGGCGCGCTGCACGAGGCGCTGGTGGGGCCGCTGGCGACCGAGAATCCCGACGACCCTGCCAAACTCCGCGACACCGTTCAGGCGGTCACCCTGCTGGCGCTGCGCGCGGTCGGCGTCATGGATGCGCGTGCGCGCGGTCTCGTCGTGCAGGCCGTGCTGCCGGTCAGGAGCCTGGTCGGCGCGTAGTCCGCGTCACCCATGCCTGTCGGGCAAGGCCGCGCTTAAGCAAGGATTCACCCGTCGCGGCGATGGTGGGGGCTGGCGCGCCGCGAGAGGGCCGCCCTTGCCTCACTCCAGGTGTCTCCTCGGACGATGTCGATTGCACGCAACCCTCTGGCGACGCGCCTCGTCATCGCCGGATCGGCCGCCGCCGGCGCCGTCTATGCGTATCTCGCCGGCGAGGATATCAACTGGGACTGGCAGAACTATCACGACTATGCCGGCTTCGCGCTGCTGCATGGCCGCTTCGATGTCGATGTGGCGCCCGGCGGCTTTCAGAGCTTCCTCAATCCGCTGATCTACCTGCTGCCTTACGCGGTCCGCCACGGGCTCGATGCGCCGTGGTGGGGCGTCGCACTGGGCGCGCTGCACGGCCTCAATCTCGCGCTGGTCTATTGGCTCGCGCGCGTGCTGCTCGGGCGCGCGGCTGACGCGTTCACGCTCGGCGCCGCGCTCATCATCGCCGCCCTCAGTCCGATGGCGCTGTCCGAGGTCGGCACCAGCTTCGCCGACATTCTCACGACCATTCCGATCCTCGCCGGCATCGCGCTGATCTTCGGGGAGGACGATGAGCGCGGCCGACGTTTCGTCGCCGCTGGCCTGCTGATCGGCGCGGCCACGGGATTGAAGCTCACCAATGCGACGTTTCTGGTCGGAGCGGGCGTGTCGCTGCTGCTGGTGGCGCGGCCGTGGCGCGCGATCGTCGCGTTCGGGGCCGGCAGTGCGGCCGGCGCGATCGTGACCGCGGGGCCGTGGGCGCTGAAGATGGCGCGCGACTACGGCAGCCCGCTGTTTCCATTCTACAACACGGTCTTCCGCTCGCCCGAAGCGCCGCAGATCTCGATCGCCGATACGCGCTTCATGCCGTCCGGCGTGCTCGATGCGCTCGCCTATCCGTTCTACTGGGTGATCGGCAAGCATCCCTCGTCGGAATGGCCGTTCCGCGATCCGCGTTTCGCCGTCGTGATCGTGCTGCTCATCGCGCTGATCGTCACCGGCCTATGGCAGCGGCGTGAAGTGCTGCCGCTGCGCGAGCGGCGCCTCCTGATCTTCTTCTGGCTCAGCTACGTCCTGTGGATGCTGGCCTTCTCGATCCAGCGCTATCTGATGCCGCTCGAGCTGTTGTCGGCGCCGCTGATCGTGCTGCTGCTCATCCGCCTGGTCGATGCTTGGCGTGCAGACGCTGGGCCGGTCGCGTCACCATCGCGGCGGATGACGCAGGCCGTCACGGTGATGGCCGCGCTCGGCATCGCGCTGGCGTCGCAGCCGACCGACTGGATGCGGCGGTCGTGGTCGGACCCCTATCGGCCGCAGCTCGCGGCCAACCTGCAGCGTCCGGCGACATTCCTGCTGCTGCAGAAGCCGCTCGGCTACGTCACGTCGTTCCTGCCACAGGGCTCGCGCGTCTATCAGTTGTCCGAGCTCGTGGTGCCGATCGTGCCTGGCGGCGTGCTGGACCGCCGGGTTCGCAACGGCCTCGCCAACCCGCTGCCGGGAGGCGTATGGGCGCTGTATCTGTCCAGAAGCCCGGCCGACAACCCGCCGCGGCTCGAGGTGCTCGCCGACTACGACCTCCAGATCGATGCGTCGCGTGGCTGCGAGCGCATTCCTGGCGCCGCCGGCATTGCCATCGAGGCCTGTCCGGTGATCGCGCGGCTCAAGCCCCCGTCCACGGCCGGATTGGGCGCGATCGATACGATCCAATAGGTCGTCTCAGATATGGGCGTCGCTCGACGGCCCGACATAGGCGATCCGCACCATGTTCGTGGTGCCGGGCGTGCCGAGCGGCACGCCGGCGACGATGATGACGCGCTGCCCGGCGCGGACGAAGCCGTCGCGGAACGCGATCGAGCCGGCGCGCTCGACCATGTCGTCCTGGTCGCGCGCGTCCTCGGCCACCACGCAGTGCACGCCCCAGACGACCGACAAGCGGCGCCCGGTCGCCAGATTGGGCGTGATCGCGACCACCGGCGGCTTCGGCCGCTCGCGCGCGACACGGATGGCGGTGGAGCCGGACGAGGTCCAGCAGATGATCGTAGGAAGATCGAGATTTTCGGCGATCCGCCGCGCGGCCTCGGCGATCGCATCGCCCGCGGTCGATTCCGGCTCGGGACGCTGCGCCGCGATCACCGAGCGATAGACCACGTCGCGCTCGACCTCCTCGCCGATGCGGTTCATGGTCGACACCGCCTCGACCGGGTATTTGCCGGCGGCCGACTCGGCCGACAGCATGATGGCGTCGGCGCCTTCATAGACGGCGGTCGCGACGTCGGAGACCTCGGCGCGGGTCGGCACCGGCGACTGGATCATCGATTCCAGCATCTGCGTCGCCACCACCACCGGCTTGCCGGCGCGGCGCGCCAGCCGGGTCATCTGCTTCTGCAGTCCGGGCACGCGCTCCAGCGGCAGTTCGACGCCGAGATCGCCGCGCGCCACCATCAAGGCATCGGAGACATCGATGATGTCGTTGAGCCGGTCGATCGCCTGCGGCTTCTCGATCTTGGACATCACCGCGGCGCGGCCGCGGATGATCTTCTTGGCTTCCAGCACGTCGTCGGCGCGCTGCACGAAGGATAGCGCGATCCAGTCGATGCCGATGTTCAAGGCTGCATCGAGGTCGGCGCGGTCCTTCGGCGTCATCGCCGAGACCGGCAGGTCGGTGTCCGGCAGGCTCACGCCCTTGCGGTCGGACATCCTGCCGCCGATCACGACCCGGGTGACGGCGCGGGTCGGCGAGGTCTCCTCGGCGATCAGCCTCACCTTGCCGTCATCCAGCAGCAGCGCATGTCCCGGCTGCAGGGCGGCCAGGATTTCCGGATGCGGCAGGTGGACCCGCGTCACATCGCCCGGCGTCTTGTCCGAATCGAGCACGAAGCTCTGGCCGTTGTTGAGCTGAACCGGGCCCTCGGCGAAGGTGCCGAGCCTGAGCTTCGGGCCCTGGAGGTCGACCAGAATGCCGATCGGGCGGCCGTAGCTCGCCTCCACGCTGCGGATCGTGGCCACCAGCTCCCGCAGCTTGTCGTGCGAGGTGTGGCTCATGTTGATCCTGAAGATGTCGGCTCCGGCCTCGAACAGCTTGCGAATCATCGTGCTGTCCGAGGAGGCGGGACCGAGCGTGGCGAGGATCTTGATGCGTCGCAGCCGCCTCATGGCTTGGGTGCTTGTCCTGGCGGCAGGGCCGGCGCGGCCGCCGGCGGCGTGCCCTGCGGCCCATTCGGCAGACCGGGGACGTTGCCTCCGGGCCCGAGCGTGCCCGGGATACCTGGAACGCGCTGCTGCGCCGGCTGCTCATTGGCCTCCGTGAGCTGCACGGTCCAGGCACGCTGGTCGCCGGTGTCGACCTCGAAGAAGCCGGTGCGGTCGAAGCCTCGGGCCAGGCAATTGTCGGTGCCCTTGATGGTGAATTCCTTGTCACGCGAGCACATGAAGGCCTGTCCCGACCATTCACCGCCGCGGTCATAGTCCAGCGCATAGATGTAATAATAGCGCGCCACCAGCGTGCCCTTGAGCAGCGTCTCGCAGCTGCGTGACGACACGTTCCACCAGCCTTCCGTGGTCCAGCCTTCGGCGTCCTTGTAGCCGAGGGCGATCCCGACCCGGCTGGAGGTGTTGTTGCAGAGCCGAAAATCGGCGGCCGCCGGGGACGACCACAGACAGAGCGCGGCCAACCCAAGCAGCGAAAGCAGTCCGTAACCGGGGCGGAAGGGATTGCGATGCAAGAGAGAGGAGATTTTCGGGATCATTGCGCGACGCTATATCAACCGTTGAACGATGTCGCTGGGCTTGGCTGCGGCTGTCAACGTCATGACGATCTCGTGCGAAGCCGCTGCGATCCAGCGCCTCGCTCCTCCTGACGGTGCTGCGATATGGCCAAATCTGCGACGAAGCCTCATTATATAGCAGACATCCGTCACGGCGCGGAACAGGGAACAAAGAGATGACGATGGACAGCACCACCCGGACCGAGCTCGAAGCCGCCGCCTTTCGCCGGCTTGTCGAGCATCTGCGGACCAGAACCGACGTTCAGAACATCGATCTGATGAATCTGGCAGGCTTCTGCCGCAACTGCCTCTCCAACTGGCTGAAGGACGCCGCCGACGCCCAGGGGGCACCAATGACCAGGGACGAGAGCCGCGAGGCGGTCTATGGCATGCCCTACGAGCAATGGAAGGCGAAGTACCAGCGCGAGGCGAGCGCCGAGCAGCACGAAGCGTTCAAGAAGGCGCATCCGGGCCACTGAATCCGGAACGAGCGCGCAGGAGATGCGCTGTGTTGCCCTGCGCGCGCGAGTCCAGACTTGGCAGGGGCTTCGAACGGCGAATCGGGTGCTGCGCGCGATGGCGACGAAACACAAGTGGCGCGGGCGGCTTGCGCGGGCTTGACGCTGCGCAGGCCAACAAGATGTGGGCGCTCTGTGGATGAGGTCGATGTCGCCTTGACGCAGGGCACGCCAGATTTGAGGGTCGCGGCGAACACGCAGCGCCCTTTGGCGCCTTCCTTGGACACAGAGTTCCACTCAGGAGTATCAGATGGCCACCTCCGCCGCCGCGAAGGACGACGACTCGCCCGCGACCCGCTTTGCCGTAGACCAGCTCAAGTCGATCATCGAGCGGATCGAGCGTCTCGAGGAGGAGAAGAAGGCGATCTCCGAAGACATCAAGGACGTCTACGCCGAGAGCAAGGGCAATGGCTTCGACGTCAAGGCGCTGCGCACGATCATCCGGCTGCGCAAGCAGGACCCGAACGAGCGCCAGGAAGAGGAAAGCATCCTCGAGACCTATATGCAGGCGCTCGGAATGATCTGAGCAGCCGGCCTCGCTCACCAGCAGGAGACCTCCGCCGGCCCCTGACGGGGCATTCGCTTTCTCGCGATTCGGCTCGGCGCGCCGGCGGCATGCGCGTGCTGCGGCGATCGACGCCGCACTCCAAACGCGTCAATGCTGAGGAGAACGACGAAGCCGGCCGCCTCGGCGTCAGCGCAAGGCTGCCGCGCGCATGGCGAAGGATTTGGTTTCGAGCTTGATGATCGCCGGCCCTGTGAACTGGTCATAGCTCAGTCCCGGCGTCGGCTCGGCGGCGAAGCTCATCGCCAGCGCGACCTGCGGCTTGACGAAATAGCTGCGCATCACGGTGAGGTCGACCTCGCCCATTTTCGTCACGGACATCGATGACGATGCGCTCGGCGTCAGCATGATGGCCCGCATCCAGGTCGAATCGGGGCCCTTGGCCGCGGAGATTCGCGTCGCCATCGTGATGGCGCCGTCCTGACCTTGCCCGTTCTTCGCGGCCACCGGGGCGGGCTCCGGCGCCGGCGTGACGCTGCGGGTCGCCGGGCGGGAGTTTCGCACCGGGATGGCGGTCGTGGAGGCGGCATTGGCGCGATCGAGCGGAGAGGAGGCCGGGGGCGCGAAGGCCATGGCCTGCATCAGGCTCGCGGTCTGTTGCTGATCGATCGACGACAGCGCACGGCGCGCCGTGATCGCGGCAACCTGCTCGGGGGTTGCCTGCTTCGGCGTCCCAGGATTGTCACCCCAGAAGCCGCGCGAATTGATGATGTCGGCGACGCTCTGCGGCGCGCCGTCCCTGGATTTGCTGCCGACAGCACCCGTCGTTTCGGACTTCGTCTCGGGCCTGGTCGCCACGGGCTGAGCGGCAGATTGCGCATCCGCGGAGGCCAACTGCAGCGCATTGGCGATCTTGCCACGCGCGGTGGCGGCTTTGCTGTCCACCGCTCGCTCGGCGGTCCGGCTGTCCTTGTCGGAGCTCTTGTCAGCCGGCTTGGCGGCGAGTGCCGCGGTTTGGACCGGCTTGGCGTCGGCCTTGCTCTCGCTCTCGCCAGACTCGTCGTCATCCTCGCTCGGACGACCGCGGAACAGCCGTGCAAACAGGTTGGGGCGGCTGGACGACGCGTCATCGCCATTGCCGCGTTTCTCGATCTCGGCCTTCGCCAGCTCATAGCCCTTGAGCGGAACGCCGTTGCTCGGCACGTGAACGGTCTTTCCGTCCGGGAAGACGCGGGCAAGCTGGTCAGCCGTCATCCGCGGCCAGTGCCGGATGTTGCCGGTGTCGAGGTGCACGAAAGGCGAGCCGGAGGTCGGATAGAAGCCGACACCGCCGCGCTGCAGGCGCAGGCCGGCGAAGCGGATCTGCTCCAGCGGCACGTTGGGAATGTAGAAATCCATCGCGTGGCCCAGCATGTGCTGGCTGTGCCGCGCCACACCGGAATGCGCCGAGCGACGGCGCAGCATCGAATTGGTGGCGGGCGACCGGTACGACGAGATGATCTGGATCGGCTGCTTGGCGTCGACGTCGCGATAGACTTCCCAGAGGATGTCGAACAGGCGGCGGTCCATGACCGTCTCGTCCTGGGTACGCCAGTCGCGGAGGAAGTGATTGAGCTTCTTCAGCGCGTCTTCGTCATAGCGGCCCTCGCGCTTGAAGGTGACCGTCAGGTCCTCGCCGGAATGGGTGTGGTGGAAGGAGAGGGTGTGGGTTTCATTCAGCGCCGCTGCGTCATGCACCGAGCCGGCGCCGATGAGCAGCAGCAGCGCCGCCAGCCCGCATTGGCATCCAGCCTTCCAACCCGCCCTCGTGAGCGAAACAGATTGGCGCGCGAAAACAGACAGCAAGATGCAGCCCACCCCGTCGACGAGCGTTTACTCGATTACCCTCTTGCGGCCCGTCCGGCGGAAGAGAGAGGAAACGCTTACCTAAGGCGGGATGGTTAAGGGATACTGACCGGCCCGCCCCCCAATTACCCTTAACATATACTCTTGAGTGTGGCGAAAAAGAGCCATCGAATCTTGGTTGATCCTTGTGGTTAACCTAAAGCAAAGGCCCCGCCGATCGGCGAGGCCTTTGATCTCCAAACGGAAATTGTGACCGTGATTGGCGGCCTGATCAGCGGGTGAAGACCCGCCGGGCAGGACGGCCGACCGGCGCCGGCGGCGTCGGCGGGCCACCGCCACCGAACAGACGCTCGAAGAAGTTCGGGCCGGAGGAGAAGCTGTTGTCGCTGAGGCTGACCGAGTTCGGCAGCGCCCCCTTCGGACGCGCGTAGCTGGGTTGGGCGTGGGCGACGACGTTCTCGAGATCCTTGCCGCGGTTGTTCTTCAGGATCGCGATCATGGTGGCGTCGCGGCCATAGATGTCCTTGCGGAATTGCAGCTTGCCGGCATCGTCGACGAAGGCGGTCTGGTAGGTGATGTTGACCGGGATCGGCGTCGGGAATTTCAGGTCGATCTCGCTCCGGCCGTACATGCTGCGGATGCGCTCTGGCGTGTAGCGCTCGTTCGGCATGGTGATGTTGAGCAGCACCGACGCGTACTGATCCGGATACTGCACGCGCATGCAGCCGTGGCTGAAGGCGCGCTCGTCACGGGCGAACAGGTTCTTGTCCGGCGTGTCGTGCTGATAGACCAGGAACTTGTTCGGGAAGTTGAAGCGGATGCGGCCGAGCGCGTTGGCCTCGCCCGGCGGCTGCGAGATGTGGATCGAGCCGTCGCGCGCGCGCTCCAGCCGCAGGCCCATGCGGTCCAGCACGGTCGGGTCCTGCTGCAGCGCCGGCAGATACTCGTTGTAGATGATCGACGGCGGCACGTTCCAGGTCGGATTGACCGTGATGAACTTCATCGTCTCGCTGAGCAGCGGCGTCGCATGCTGCCCGGGCTTGCCGGTCACCACGCGGGTGGTCCACACCTGCGCGCCGTGTTGCATCACCTTCAGCGTGTAGTCGGGAATGTTGAGGATCACATAGGCGTCGCCGATCGCAGGCGCGCCGAGGTCGCGCGGCAACCAGCGCCAGCGCTCCATGTTGACGAGGACCGTATCGATCTGCTTGTCACGCTTGGGCGTGTTCAGCGCCTTCACGGTGCGGTCGTCGAGCACCCCGGTCGGCTTGAGGTCGACACTCTCCTGGAACTTGCGGACGGCGGCGGCGACCTTGGCGTCGTAGCGGATGTCGTCGGCATTCTCGGTGAGACCGAGCTTGGCGCGCAGCTTGGGCACGCGCGGGTCGGACATCTGCGCCTCGGCTTCCTGCGCATTCTTGCCGCGGGCCGGGGTGTATTTCAGCGGCTGGCCTTCGTCGATGATGACGGGCGCGCCGTCGGTGACGCCGCGCAGCTCGGCAAGCTTGGCCTTCAAGAGCTTGTAGAGCCGGTGCGGCGGGTTGTAGCTCTCCAGCGCCGCGGAGGCGTCCTTGGCGCCGGTGACGTTGGCCAGCACCTCGTTCGGGTCGATCGGGTGCTCGGGATACTGGATGTCCGCCGAGACCTGCGACCAGTGCATGCGGCCGCTCTGCGCCTGGCGGGCGTAGTCCATCATGCTCTCGGTGAGCCTGAGATCGGCCTCCGCCAGTGCGTCCGGTGCGGAGGCTGCGGCCGCGAAGTCCGGCACCGGATAGTCGCCGGGATTGAGGCCATCGGCCGCTGCATCCTTGAGACGGGCGATGACGCCCTTCGCGGCGGCCGTCAGGTTGCCGCCCTGGGTCCAGATCGGCGCGTAGTCGCGGCCGGTGTAGAATTTCTCGACGGCGGCGCGTTCGGCCTTGCGGTCGAAATACCTTGTCGCCTTGGTCGCCATCAGGTCGCGCAGACGGTCGGCAACCGGCTGATCGGCGGCGGGAACGGTGCTGGCGGCCTTGACCGGCTCTGGGACTGTCGCGGTCGCAGGGGCTGCTGCAGGCGGCGTGGCGATGGTCTTGGCGGGATCGGCCGCAGGCGCCGCGGCAGAGTCGAGCGGCTTGGTCGTCGTCTCCGGCGCCTTGGCCGGGTCGGGCGACACGGTGGCGGTGGTGTCGAGTTTGAAGTCGCTGGCGGTCGGTGGCGGCACGTTGGCCGGCTCGGGGAACGGGATCGCAGCATCGATGGCGAGCTCGGCCGCGCTGCTGCGGGGCGGATCGCTCTGGGCGAAAGCAGAGGTCGAGGACACCGCGAGGAAGGTCGCCGCGACAGCCATGAGCACGCGGTCATATCCGCCACGGGTGGTCACACAATCTCGCATCGTCAATCCCTCGGATGATCTGTCCCGGCTGGAACAGGTGTAACAAGGTCGATCTGCCAGCTTCGGCGTCGGTACCGCCGGTGAGGATGGTTCACGTCTGCACGCAATGATTCACGCCCAAACGATACTCAAGCCCCACTTCTGCGGCCAGCGCCACACGGGACAACTCACGACAAACTGACTCTTGGGAAACCCCGGCCAAACCGATCGTGCGTTTGTGCCACGCGTTATTTCCTTTGTCTGTCACCGCAAGGCAACGGTTCAGATGTTCCAGTGTTGCCAAGACTTGCGGCCTTTTTCGGACGACAGCCGAGCGCGACCATGGTGAGGATCCGAGCGGCTCAGCCGAGCGGCGGGCTTTCCGTCGCGGGCGTCTCGCCATTGGCCTCGTCGAGCTTGCGGTAGAGCGTCGAGCGTCCGATTTTGAGGCGGCGCGCCACCTCAGACATCTGGCCGCGGTAATGGGCGATGGCGAAACGGATGATCTCATGCTCCATCTCCTCGAGCGGCCGCACCTCGCCGCTTGCGGTGAGCAGCGGCAGGAACCCATGCGAGGGCAGGGGGGCAATGGGGACTTCACTCCCCGGCACCATCGCAGGCAGGGGAGGAACGGGCCGCTCCACGGTGAGGGCCGGCGCAGGCTCCACCGGCGGCGCGTGGGTGGGAATCAGCGGAAAATCGGCAACGCCGAGCTGGTCGCTCTCGCCCATGACGACGGCGCGGTAGACCGCGTTTTCCAGCTGGCGGATATTGCCGGGCCAGTCGAGCTTGGTCAGATAGGCGACGGCCTCGCCGGTGATGCCCGAAATGGCGCGGTTCTCCTCAGCCGCAAACCGCGCGAGGAAATGCCGCAACAGATGCGGGATGTCCTCGCGGCGGGTGCGCAGCGGCGGAACGGTGAGCGGCAGCACATGCAGCCGGTAGAAGAGATCCTCGCGGAAGTGGCCTTCCTTGACGCGGTCGAGCAGCCTGCGATTGGTCGCCGAGATGATGCGCACGTCGACCTTGACCGGCTTGCGGCCGCCGACGGCTTCCACGGCGCCCTCCTGCAGAGCGCGCAGCAGCTTGACCTGGGCGGTGAGCGGCAGCTCCGAGACCTCGTCGAGGAACAGCGTGCCGCCATGGGCTTCGACGAACTTGCCCATGTGACGCTCGGTCGCGCCGGTGAATGCGCCCTTCTCGTGGCCAAACAGGATCGATTCCACCAGATTGTCCGGGATCGCGCCGCAATTGACGGCGACGAACGGCTTCGTCTTGCGCTCGCTGGTGCCGTGGATCGCGCGGGCGAACAGCTCCTTGCCGACGCCCGATTCGCCTTCGATCAGCACGGGAATCGACGAAGTCGCGGCCTTCTCCGCGATGCGCAGGATCGGCGCCATCGCCTCGGCGCGGGTGATGATGTCCGCGAAGGTCAGGCGCCCCTCGCGGCTGTGCCGGATGCGCTGCAATTCGCCCTTCAGGGCCGAGGTATTGAGCGCATTGCGCAGGGAGACCTGGAGCCGCTCGATGCCGACCGGCTTGACGACGAAATCCTGCGCGCCGGCGCGCATCGCGGAGACCACGTTGTCGATGCCGCCATGCGCGGTCTGCACGATCACGGGTATCGAGATCCCCGTCTCGCGCATCTTGGAGAGCACGCCCATGCCGTCGAGGCCGGGCATCACGAGGTCGAGCACGATGGCGTCGATGGGGCCGGCATCAGGATTCGTCAGCTTCTCGATGACGGCGTCGCCGGTCTCGACGACGACCGCCTCGTAGCCGCATTTCTGCACCATGTTCTCCACCAGCCGGCGCTGGACCGGATCATCATCGGCAATCAAAATGCTGGCAGCCATGGCTTTCCTTGCACGCTACGACTATCTGTCTCGAATCGGGGCACTCTCGCCGACGCCGATTAACGCAACCTTAAACCTCGCTGATCGGGATAAACGTTCGAACAACAGGTTACCCATCCGATGACCTCGCGCGCCTCTTCTGCCCTTCGCAAGTCGACCAAAGCTGCTCCTCCGCCCAAAACCGCGTCAAAGACTGCCAAGGCCAAGCCGGCCAAGAAGTCCGTCGTCAAGACTCCGTCGAGGCAGGCAGCCGCCAAGACCAAGCGTGGCGCGACGGCCAAATCGTCTGCAAAGCCGGCGAAGAAGGTGGTCGCGGCCAAGACGGGGATCGGGACGCTGCCCGAATGGAATCTCGGCGATCTTTATATGGGCATCGACGCGCCGGAGATCGCTCACGATCTCGCGAAGATGGATGCCGAATGCGTCGCGTTTGAGACCGACTACAAGGGCAAGCTTGCCGAGCATGTGGCGCGCGAAGACGGTGGCGAATGGCTCGCAGAAGCCGTGCGGCGCTACGAGGCCATCGACGACCTCGCCGGACGGCTCGGCTCCTTCGCGGGTCTCGCGCATGCCGGCGACAGCGTCGATCCCGCGATCTCGAAATTCTACGGGGACATCTCGGAGCGCCTGACGGCCGCGTCGACGCACCTGCTGTTCTTTCCGCTCGAGCTCAACCGCATCGACGACGCCGTGATCGCGCGCGCGATGGAGACGCCCGCGCTCGGTCACTACCGGCCGTGGATCGAGGATCTGCGCAAGGACAAGCCGTATCAGCTCGAGGATCGCGTGGAGCAGCTGTTCCACGAGAAGTCGCAGACCGGCTATTCGGCTTGGAACCGGCTGTTCGACCAGACCATCGCCGGTCTACGGTTTCAAGTCGGTGGCAAGGAGCTTGCGATCGAGCCGACGTTGAATTTCCTTCAGGACCGTGACGGCGCCAAGCGGAAGGCCGCCGCCGAGGCGCTGGCCAAGACCTTCAAGGCCAATGAGCGAACGTTCGCGCTGATCACCAATACGCTCGCCAAGGACAAGGACATCTCCGACCGCTGGCGCGGCTTCCAGGACGTTGCGGATTCGCGCCATCTCAACAATCGCGTCGAGCGCGAGGTGGTCGATGCGCTGGTGGCCTCGGTGCGCGCGGCCTATCCGAAGCTGTCGCATCGCTACTATCAGCTCAAGGCGCGCTGGTTCAAAAAGAAGAAGCTCGCGCATTGGGACCGCAACGCGCCGCTGCCCTTCGCCGCCAATGCCACCATCGCCTGGCCCGAGGCCAAGAACATGGTGCTGACGGCGTATCGCGGCTTCTCGCCCGAGATGGCCGACATCGCCCAGCGCTTCTTCGACCAGAGCTGGATCGATGCGCCGGTGCGGCCGGGCAAGGCGCCGGGCGCGTTCTCGCATCCGACCACGCCCTCGGCGCATCCCTATGTGTTGATGAACTACCAGGGCAAGCCGCGCGACGTCATGACGCTCGCGCATGAGCTCGGCCATGGCGTGCACCAGGTGCTGGCAGCGAAGAACGGTGCGTTGATGGCGCCGACGCCGCTGACGCTGGCCGAGACCGCGAGCGTGTTCGGCGAGATGCTGACCTTCAGGCGCCTGCTGTCCGAGACCAAGGACGCGAGGCAGCGCCAGGCGCTGCTCGCCGGCAAGGTCGAGGACATGATCAACACGGTGGTGCGGCAGATCGCGTTCTATTCGTTCGAGCGTGCTGTCCACACCGAGCGCAAGAACGGCGAACTGACCGCGGAGCGGCTGGGACAGATCTGGCTGTCGGTGCAGACCGAGAGCCTCGGCGAGGCGATCGAGATCAAGCCGGGCTACGAGAACTTCTGGATGTACATCCCGCACTTCATCCATTCGCCGTTCTACGTCTACGCCTATGCCTTCGGGGACTGCCTCGTGAACTCGCTCTACGCCGTCTACGAGCATGCCGCCGAGGGGTTCGCCGAGCGCTATCTGGCGATGCTCGCGGCCGGCGGCACCAAGCACTATTCGGAGCTGCTCGCCCCGTTCGGCCTGGACGCCAAGGACCCCAGGTTCTGGGACGGTGGTCTCTCGGTCATCGCCGGGATGATCGACGAGCTGGAGCGGATGGGGTAGGGGCGTATAACATGTGTTGAACGGGTCGAAGAGGCGCGCCGGCGAGGTCAGCGAGGCCAGCCTGACGCGCTGGATCCGTGATAATTGGCCTTGCCAATAGGGCGATCGGAAAAGGTGATAAAACTGCCTTGCATGCCAGCCGTTGCCCTTGCATCGGCTTTGGGGTATGCGACCTTAACAAAGCATATTTTCTCTGGGGGACCCCGATGGCAAACCATGGCGAGATCGCCTACTCGACGGCTGACGGCAACGACTATCTGGCGCATGAGGCCACCTACGAGGGCTTCATCAGGCTGGTGAAGTACGGCACGATCGGCGTCGCTCTCATCGTCATCTTGATGGCTATTTTCCTCGCTTAATGTCGCGATCGGCCCGCCGGCATCCCCGCTGGCGGGCCTTCAGCTGACTGCCGAAGCCGATTGCTGACCAGGCGTCACGCTGTAGCCCATGGACGTCCCGCCCTCTTAAAGCTCGCGCGCGCATTCGCGCCGGAGGCCTCATGAAGATTGCCGTCGCCAAGGAAATCGACCCGTTGGAGCCGCGGGTCGCCGCCTCTCCCGACACGGTGAAGAAGTTCAAGGCGTTGGGTGCCGAGATCGCGGTCGAGCCCGGCGCCGGCATCAAATCCGGCCTGCCGGATTCGGAGTTCACGGCGGCGGGCGCATCCGTGAGCGCCGATGCGCTCAAGGACGCCGACATCATCATCAAGGTGAAGCGGCCGGAAGCCTCCGAGCTTGCCAACTACCGGCGTGGCGCCTTGGTGTTCGCGATCATGGATCCCTACGGCAACGATACCGCGCTCAAGGCGATGGCCGATGCCGGCATTGCCTCGTTCGCGATGGAACTGATGCCGCGCATCACCCGCGCCCAGGTGATGGACGTGCTATCGAGCCAGGCGAACCTCGCCGGCTACCGCGCCGTGATCGAGGGCGCCGAGGCGTTCGGTCGCGCCTTCCCGATGATGATGACTGCGGCCGGCACCGTGCCGGCGACCAAGGTCTTCGTGATGGGCGTCGGCGTCGCCGGCCTGCAGGCAATCGCAACCGCGCGCCGGCTCGGCGCCATGGTCTCCGCCACCGACGTGCGCCCCGCCACCAAGGAGCAGGTGGAGAGCCTCGGCGCCAAATTCCTGGCGGTCGAGGACGAGGAGTTCAAGAACGCGCAGACGGCCGGTGGCTACGCCAAGGAGATGTCCAAGGAGTACCAGGCCAAGCAGGCGGCGCTGACGGCGGAACACATCAAGAAGCAGGACGTCATCATCACAACCGCGCTGATCCCCGGCCGTCCGGCGCCGCGCCTCGTCACCATGGAGATGGTGAAGTCGATGCGCCCGGGCTCGGTCCTGGTCGACCTCGCGGTCGAGCGTGGCGGCAATGTCGAGGGTGTCAAGCTCGGCGAGACTGTCGAGATCGACGGCGTCAAGATCATCGGCTACCCCAATCTCGCCGGCCGGGTCGCAGCGTCCGCCTCCGGCCTGTACGCCCGCAACCTGTTCTCCTTCATCGAGACGATGATCGACAAGAAGGAAAAGACACTGGCGGTCAACTGGGACGATGAGCTGGTCAAGGCCACGGCTTTGACAAAGGATGGCGCCATCGTCCACCCGAACTTCCAGCCGAAGGCCTAAGGAGCAGAGCCATGGAACATGTCGTCCAAGCCGTCGACCCCTTCGTCTTCCGGCTGTCGATCTTCGTGCTGGCGGTGTTCGTCGGCTACTTCGTGGTGTGGTCGGTGACGCCGGCCCTGCACACGCCGCTGATGTCGGTGACCAATGCGATCTCCTCGGTGATCGTGGTCGGCGCGCTGCTGGCGGTCGGCGTTCCCATGCTCTCGAGCGGCAGCGGTCTGGCGCGAGCGTTCGGCTTCGTCGCGCTGATCTTCGCCTGCGTGAACATCTTCGGCGGCTTCCTCGTCACCCAGCGCATGCTGGCGATGTACAAGAAGAAGTCCAGGTAACAACGCCGCACGACGCGGGATGACAGGCACAACGGGGCATCTGCAATGAACGCCAATCTGTCGGCACTCCTTTATCTCGTGGCAGGTGTGCTGTTCATCCTGTCTCTTCGCGGGCTGTCGAGCCCGGCCTCGAGCCGGCAAGGCAACTTCTTCGGCATGGCCGGCATGGCGATTGCGGTCGCCACCACCCTGGCCGGGCATCCACCGGCGGATGCGATCGCCTGGGTGCTCGTCATCCTCGGCGTTGCGATCGGCGGCGGTATCGGTGCGGTGATTGCGCGCCGGGTGCCGATGACGTCGATGCCCGAGCTCGTGGCGGCGTTCCATTCGCTGGTCGGCATGGCCGCGGTGCTGGTCGCCGCCGGCGCGTTCTTCGCGCCGGAAGCCTTCGACATCGGCACGCCCGGCAACATCCATCCGCAGAGCCTGGTCGAAATGTCGCTCGGCGTCGCCATTGGCGCGCTGACCTTCACCGGCTCGGTCATCGCCTTCCTCAAGCTGTCCGCGCGGATGAGCGGTGCACCGATCATCCTGCCGGCGCGCCACATCATCAACATTGCGCTCGCGGTCGCGCTCGTCTTCTTCGTGGTCCGCCTGGTGATGACCGGCGGCGGCTTCGACTTCCTGATGGTGACGCTGCTGGCGCTGGCGCTCGGCGTGCTCATGATCATCCCGATCGGCGGCGCCGACATGCCGGTCGTGATCTCGATGCTGAACTCCTATTCGGGCTGGGCCGCGGCCGGCATCGGCTTCACGCTCGGCAATTCGGCGCTGATCATCACCGGCGCGCTGGTCGGCTCGTCCGGTGCGATCCTGTCCTACATCATGTGCCACGCGATGAACCGGTCCTTCATCTCGGTCATCCTCGGCGGCTTCGGTGGCGAGACCGCAGCGGCCGGCGGGGCGACAGGCGAGCAGAAGCCGGCCAAGCTCGGCTCGGCCGACGACGCCGCCTTCATCATGAAGAACGCCTCCAAGGTCATCATCGTCCCCGGCTACGGCATGGCGGTCGCCCAGGCGCAGCACGCGCTGCGCGAGATGGCCGACACGCTGAAGAAGGAAGGCGTCGAGGTGAAATACGCGATTCATCCGGTCGCGGGCCGCATGCCCGGCCACATGAACGTGCTGCTCGCCGAAGCCAACGTTCCCTACGACGAGGTGTTCGAGCTCGAGGACATCAACTCGGAATTCGCCCAGGCCGACGTCGCCTTCGTGATCGGCGCCAACGACGTCACCAATCCGGCGGCCGAGGAGGACAAGTCCTCGCCGATCTACGGCATGCCGGTGCTGCAAGTCTGGAAGGCCGGCACCGTGATGTTCATCAAGCGCTCGCTCGCCTCGGGCTATGCCGGCATCGACAATCCGCTGTTCTACCGCGACAACACGATGATGCTGCTCGGCGACGCCAAGAAGATGACCGAGAACATCGTCAAGGGCATGTAGCCCACGGCGTCGGGAGCCATGACGTTTCTGAAATGGCTCCTGATCGTCGTGGCGGCGGTCTACGGCATCGTGCTTGCGGCCCTGTTCGTCCGCCAGCGTGCGATGCTGTTTCCCATTCCGCCGGTCGGCCGCACGGCACCGGCTGCAGCCGGGTTTCCTCAGGCTGAGGAGCATGTGCTGACCTCGGCCGATGGCGAGCGGGTCATCGTCTGGCATGTGCCGGCGAAGCCGGGCCGCAAGGTCGTTCTGTACTTCCCGGGCAATGGCGATTTTCTTGCCGGCGTGGCGTCGCGCTTCAAGGCGCTCACGGCCGACGGTACCGGTCTCGTTGCGCTTTCCTATCGCGGCTATGCGGGGTCCAGCGGCAGTCCCAGTGAGCCCGGGCTGCTGCAAGATGCCGCAGTCGCCTATGCGTTCACGACAGAGCGCTACGAGGCGGGACGGATCGTCGCCTGGGGCTTTTCCCTCGGCAGCGGTGTCGCCACCGCCATCGCGGCGGAGCACCCGATCTCCAAGTTGATCCTCGAAGCCCCTTATACGTCGACCGTGGACGTCGCCTCCGCGATGCTCAGGGTCGTCCCGGTCAGCCTGCTGATGCGCGACAGCTTCCATTCCGACCAGCGCATCGCCAATGTGCATGTGCCGCTGCTGATCATGCATGGCGAACGGGATCCGGCGATTTCGATCCGCTTCGGGGAACGATTGTTCGCACTTGCGCATGACCCCAAGCGCTTCGTACGGTTTCCCGGCGGCGGACATAACGACCTGGATCTTTTCGGTGCGACTGAGACGGCAAAGAGCTTCATCGACAATCCGTAACGTCCGTGGATCGCGGTGGCCGGCCCTGCGCGGGACCATCCTGCTCCTTGTCTTTGCGAGCCTGCCGGTGCAGGCGCATGCGGCCGGGCTGAACGGCTCCGCGATGACCTGGCCGTTCGCGCTGCCGTTCGCGGGACTGCTGTTGTCGATCGCGCTCGGGCCGCTGCTGTTTGCCAGGTTCTGGCATCATCACTACGGAAAGATCGCCGCGGCATGGGCCTTGGTGACGTTGGCGGCGTTGACCTGGAATGCAGGGCTCGGCACGGCGCTCGACGCCTTCGTCCACGCGCTGCTCGCCGAGTATCTCAGCTTCATCGTGCTGCTGTTCGCCCTCTATACGGTGGCCGGCGGCATCCTGGTGACCGGCGACATCAGAGGTACACCTGCGACAAATACGGCCATCCTGGCACTCGGCACGATCATCGCGAGCGTCGTCGGCACGACGGGCGCCGCGATGATCCTGGTGCGCCCCCTGATCCGCGCCAATCTGAGCCGGCCGCATAATGTGCATGTGCTGATCTTCTTCATCATTCTGGCCGCCAATGTCGGTGGTGCACTGAGCCCGCTCGGCGATCCACCGCTGTTCGTCGGTTTTCTGCGTGGTGTGGACTTCTTCTGGACGACGCAACATCTCTGGCTGCAGACCGCGATCGTCGCCGGATTGCTGCTCATCGTCTTTGCCGCTACCGACTGGTGGCGCTTCCGCGCGGAGAAGCTTGCGTTGCAAGCGTCCGTAACAAAGGAACCGGTGCGCATTCGCGGCCTCATCAATGTCGTTTTGATCGCCGCGATCGTTGCCAATACGCTGCTATCGGCGACCTGGAAGCCGGGCATCTCCTTCGACGTCTTCGGCACGCATGTCGAGCTTCAGAACCTCGTGCGCGATGCCGTCCTCGTGACGATCGCCGGACTGTCGCTGTGGCTGACGCCGGACGAGCACCGCGAGGCGAACGGGTTCAACTGGGAGCCGATTCGAGAGGTCGCCAAACTGTTCGCGGCGATCTTCACCGCGATCGTCCCGGTCATCGCCATGCTGAATGCGGGGCGCAGTGGCTCTTTCGGCTGGCTCTTGGATGCCGTGACGACACCCGCCGGCGCGCCGCGGGAGGTCGCCTATTTCTGGTTCACCGGGCTGATGTCGGCCTTCCTCGACAATGCCCCGACCTATCTCTTGTTCTTCGAATTGGCGGGCGGCGATCCCAAGGTGTTGATGGGCGAACTCTCGGGAACGCTGGCGGCGATCTCGATGGGCGCAGTCTACATGGGCGCGCTGACCTATATCGGAAATGCGCCGAACTTCATGGTCGCAGCGATCGCCAATGAGCGCGGCATCAAGATGCCGAGTTTCTTCGGCTACATGCTGCGGGCAGGTGCCGTCCTCATTCCGCTGTTCGTGCTGCTGACCGTGCTTCCGATCCATCCGCTGCTCAGCCCGCATTGACCTGATCGACGGCACTTTCAGAGACCGTCCAGGTTGACCCGGTCACGGCCGGACCGCGTGACGATCGCCTCGCGGTCGCGCATAGTCGGACAGAACGGATCGAAGGACGCGAATCATGAGCGTGAAGGGCGCAACGCCCGCATCATCGGTGATCTTTCCCGGCCTGGCGGTCGCGCTCGTCGCGATCGTCACGGCGACGCATTATGACTTCACGCCCTCGGCCGCCGGCGTGGTCTTCGCCGCGGTGCTGCTGGTGATCCTGTTCGGCACGGTGTTCGCGGCCGTGCACCATGCCGAGGTGATCGCGCATGAGATCGGCGAGCCGTTCGGCACGCTGCTCCTGACCCTGGCGGTGACGGTGATCGAGGTGGCGCTGATCGCCACCATCATGCTCGGCGACAAGGCTGCGCCCGCGCTGGCCCGCGACACCGTGTTCGCGGTCGTCATGATCGTGTGCAACGGCCTGGCCGGCATCTGCATCTTCATCGGCGGCCTGCGCTATCGCGAGCAGGACGTGCTGGTCTCCGGTGCCAATCTGTATCTCAGCGTACTGTTCACGATGGCAACCATCACACTGGTGCTGCCGAATTATACCTTGACGTCGCCTGGTCCGGTGTATTCTGCCGTGCAGATCGCCTTCGTCAGCGTCGTGACGATCCTGCTCTACGCGGTGTTCCTGTATACGCAGACCACCCGCCATCGGGATTATTTCGTCGGCGGCTCGGCTGGGTTCGCCGATGACGATGTCCGGCTGCCGCGTGCGAAGCTGTTGCTCAGTGTCGGGCTGCTGCTGGTCGCACTGCTCGCTGTGGTCCTGCTTGCCAAGAAGTTCTCGCTGGTGGTCGACGCCGGCGTTGCCGCAACGGGGGCGCCGCAGGCGGTCGCAGGCGTGCTGGTGGCGCTGTTGATCCTGCTGCCGGAGAGTGTCGCCGCCCTCTCGGCCGCCCGCACCAACGACCTTCAGAAGAGCATCAATCTCGCGCTTGGCTCCTCGCTCGCCACCATAGGGCTGACCATCCCGGCAGTGGCGGTCGCCGCCCATGTGCTCGACAGGCAGCTCGTCCTCGGGCTGGACCCGCAGGGAACAGTGCTGCTGGTCCTGACCTTCGTCCTGAGCATGCTGACCTTCGGCACCGGTCGGACGAACATTCTGTTCGGGCTGGTGCACATGGTGGTGTTCGCGATATTCGTGTTCCTGCTCTTCGTCCCCTGATTCAAGAGATCCCCCATGCTCAGCGCTCAGTCCGACGTCCAGGTCGATACGCCCGAAGTCCGCGTCACGGAGTGGCGGCTATTGCCCGGCAGTGCCACGGGGCGCCACGTTCATGAGATGGATTACGTGATCGTGCCGGTCACAGCGGGCGAGATGACGATCGTGGCGCCGTCCGGCGAGCGCTCGAAGGCGCAGCTCGCGGTCGGCAAATCCTATTTCCGAAAGGCCGGTGTCGAACACGATGTGCTGAACGAGACCGGTTCCGAGATCGTTTTCCTCGAAGTTGAATTGAAGCCGTAACCAATTGTTTACCGGGATGCCGCTGATTGTGGTATCTTGAGCCGGCGATCCGGAAGCTGTGGCAACACCCTGGGATTGCTGGCTCCGGTTTCAAAGGATTTCAGGAAACGACTTTTCGGCGGTCGCGTCTGCGCGGAGTGCAGTCTGCGAGCTTCGGAAGGTGTGGGATGGTCCCTTAATTGTGCCTCAAAGTTCCCGCAAATACCGCGCGGGAGTGGTCAGCATGCTGAAATATCTCACAAAGTTCGCCATGGAGATCATCCCGTCGGTGGTTGCCACCATCATCGGGGCCTACATCGTCAATCACTACATCAACACCAAGCCGGACTCGCCGCCATCGACCGTGGCGTCGGTGGCGTCGGCTGCCTACGCCAAGCTCACCGGCTCAAAGAGCGACGCTCCGAAATCCACGGGCAAGGGGACCGACCCTGCCAAGCTGGAAGCGAAGGCCGATCCCAAGTCTGACGCCAAGCCGGCGGAAACGTCGAACGAGGTCTCGAGCATTCCCGCTCCCGGCATCAAGGCCAAGGGCGTGTCCGAGAAGTCGCTGGCCGACAAGGCTGCAGAGAAGGCGGTCGAAGTGAAGCCGGCCGAAACGGCGAGCCTCCCGGCCGATCCGCAGGCCTCGCGCCATCCTGCGTCGCCGCGGGAAAAGCTGATTGCGCGCGGTACTCCGGCCGAGGCCCCAGCGACCCAGCAGGAAGATCGCCGGGATGCCGCTGATCTCGCCCGCGCGGCGATCGAGCGGTTGCGCGCGAGCGAAGGTACCGGCAAGGCGGCTGTCGAGAAGCCGTCGAGCGACGCACCCCGGGGCGCTGGCGAGGCGCCGCGCATCGCGACCGTCGCGCCACCGGTGTCGCCGGTCCGTCCGCTGCCGCCGCCCGTGACGGTGTCTGCGCCACCGGTCGAGCAGGGCTTTGCCTTGCCGTCGGCCTCGAGCCCGCCCTACACGGGATCATTGCAGCCGGACGGGCGCCCGACGCCTCCGGCGGAGATCCCTGTCCAGCAGTTGCGTCCGCTCGACCTGCGCGCCGACAAGACTGATCCATCGATCAAGGACCAGATGTCCAACGTGGCGCAGGACATGATGTCCGCAGCCAAATCGGTGTTCCACTCGGTGTTGCCGAAATAGCTGACCGAATCGTTCGCCGACGTGATCGAGGCGGTGGGCCCGGGCGGTCTGCCGCTTTTTCTTTGGAGTGGCGAACTCTGCAGCGATGCGAGGAGTGGCGGCGCAACCCGGATTGACCCCGGTCGCCGGATGGCAGGAGGCATGAAATCAAAGAGAGGCGCCCAAAACAAAAACGCGAGCCAAAGGCCCGCGCTTCAGACGACGTCAGATCAATCTGGCCAGATCAGCGCGGCGCGCTGGGACGGGCACCTGCACCCGGACCACGACCAGCACCACGGTCGCCGCCGGGGCCAGCGCCGAACACCGGCTTCGGCTTCATCGGCAGCAGGCCTTCACGCTGCAACTTCTTGCGGGCCAGCTTGCGCGCACGACGCACGGCTTCGGCCTTCTCGCGGGCTTTCTTCTCGGACGGCTTCTCGTAATGGCCGCGAAGCTTCATCTCGCGGAAAATGCCCTCACGCTGCATCTTCTTCTTGAGCGCCTTGAGGGCTTGATCGACATTGTTATCGCGAACGAGAACCTGCACGCGGCATCCTCTTTCTCAGTCTATCGGTTTGAAATCTGGTGAAGCCAGGGCTGGCAGATGGCCGCGCCCTTGACCTTGAGCGCGCCCGTGTATCAGAGGACATCCTCGCTGTCCACCCGCTGACGGGCTCTTGACCGCAAGTTTAACCCCGCCGGAGCGGTTTATTTCAGCCCTGCCTCGGCGGCAGTGGCGAGACCTGGGTCACATGTCCCATCTTGCGGCCCGGACGAGCGGCGCCCTTGCCGTAGAGATGCACGGTGGCGCCAGGAACCGTGAGCCACTGCTCGTAGCTGTCGATCTCGTCCCCGATCAGGTTCGTCATCGTGACGTGACCGTGCCGCAGCGGCTTGCCGAGCGGCCAACCGGCGATCGCCCGGATGTGCTGTTCGAATTGGGAAATCGAGGCGCCATCGAGGGTCCAGTGGCCGGAATTATGCACCCGCGGGGCAATTTCGTTGACCAGGACGCCTGGAGTGGGTCCGTCCGACACCACGAACATCTCCACGGCCAGCACCCCGACGTAGTCGAGGGCGGTGGCGATCCGGCTGGCAATGTCCCTGGCCTCGTCGGCGAGCGCATCAGGGATACGCGCCGGCGCCCGCGACACCTTCAGGATGTGATCGCGATGCTCGTTCTCGGTCACGTCGAAGCACTCGACCTGACCGTCGGCCGCTCGGGCCGCCACGACCGAGATCTCGCGCTCGAACGGAACGAACGCTTCGAGGATGGCCGATTTGGTGCCGAGCTCGGCCCAGATCCGCTCGAGATCGTCACCCTGGTGGATCTTGATCTGACCCTTGCCGTCATAGCCAAATCGCCGCGTCTTCAGCACGGCCGGTAAGCCGATCCGGAACGCGGCTTCGCGCAAGGTGGCGACCGAGGACACATCCGCATAGGTCGCGGTGCCGATGCCCAGCGAGGTGACGAAATCCTTCTCGGTGAGGCGATCCTGGGTGGTCTCGAGCGCCGAACGCCGCGGCAGCACCGGGCGTCTGGCCGCCAGCACCAGGGCCGCAGCCGAGGGGACGTTTTCGAACTCGTAGGTGACGACGTCGACGTCATTGGCGAACAGCTCGAGCGCCTCGACGTCGGCATATTCGGCGCAGGTTGCGTTCAGCACGACGTCGAAGGCGGGGGAGTCCGGGTCCGGCGAGAACACCTGGCAGCGCAGCCCCAGCCGCGCCGCAGCAAGCGCCAGCATGCGGCCGAGCTGGCCGCCGCCGAGAATACCGATGGTGTCGCCGGGCTTGAGCTTCACCCGATTGGAGTCGGTCACGCCGTGCCCTCCGGACGTTCGGCGATCGCATTGGTCTGCGCCTGGCGCCAAGCCGACAGACGGCCGGCGAGCGCGGAGTCCGAGAGAGCGAGCACGCTGGCCGCCAGCAGCGCTGCGTTAATGGCGCCGGATTTGCCGATGGCGAGCGTTCCGACCGGAATTCCGGCCGGCATCTGGACGATGGAATACAGCGAATCGACCCCCGACAGCGCCTTCGACTCGACGGGAACGCCGAACACGGGCAGTTCCGTGAGCGAGGCCGTCATGCCCGGCAGATGGGCGGCGCCGCCGGCACCGGCGATCACGACCTTGTAGCCCGCCGCCTTGGCACCCTTGGCGAAAGCATACAGCCGGTCCGGGGTGCGGTGCGCCGAGACGATCCGGGCGTCGTAGCTCACGCCCAGGGCGTCAAGCGTCTCGGCGGTATGGCGCATGGTATCCCAGTCCGACTGGCTTCCCATGATGATGGCGATCGGGGCGGTCATGACCTCAATTCTTCTCGGGAATCCATCAGCATGGGCCGGAGTATAGGATCGGTCCTGACAGCGGCAAGCCATGGCATGGAGGTCCGAATGGACTATCCTGTCTTGGTCAAGCCCGGCAAGCCCAAACGATGGCGCGGCAGGTGTCCGATGAAAAAGAAGCGCATGGCGGCCGCGTGGCGAGCCGGGAAGCGAAGAACCCGCTACCGTCATCGGCCTTCGCGGCGCGCGCGGGCTCCTGAACCCGGTTCCGTACCGGCAGGCGCGCGGCACACGATCCGACGCCTCAAGGCCGAGTTGGCGACAGCACAGGCCCGGATCGCCGAGCTGACGGCCTCCGCTGAGCGCGATTTCCTGCTCGACATCTTTAATCGTCGCGGCTTCGCCCGCGAACTCCATCGTTCCATCGCCTTCATCAAGCGCTACGACGCGACCGGTGCTCTCATCGTGCTCGACGTCGATCGGCTGAAACCGATCAATGATACGTTCGGCCATGCCGCCGGTGATGAGGTCCTGAAGGCGGTTGCGCGTGTCCTCGGCGAGCATGTCCGATCCTCCGACGTGATCGGTCGGCTCGGCGGCGACGAGTTCGGCGTGCTGCTCTGGCACCTCAGCGCGGCGGACGCACATGCCAAGGCGACGGAGCTGGAACAGGCCATCGACAGCCTGACCTTCACCTTCGGCGATCAGACCGTGCGTGCCGGCGCGTCGGCCGGGATTGCCCTTCTCGACAAGCGCGTCAACCCAGTGCGTGCGTTGGAGGAAGCCGACCGTGCGATGTATATGCGCAAGGCCCAGCGGAGGTACGAGAGCCCCGCGCACGGCACAGCCCTGTCGGGCGACCAGCGGTGACGCTCGTGGGCCGTTCGCGCCGATGACAGAGCTTGCGGTGCACGGCGCTCACAACTCGCCGAGATCGTCGGGCAACTCGCCGAACTTGTGCAGCAGCCGGGCGTCGCAGAATTCCCCCAGCAAGGGATCTCCGCTGCGGCTGAAGGCAATGGCGCCGATGTTGTCCGGCAAGCGCGACATCGCTTCGGCACGACGCAGCGCTGCGGACGAGCTCTGGCATTCCTCCGCCGCGCCTGCGACCAGCATCCCAGTCTCGTCCCGTCTGAACGGCATGGCGACGTAATAGGTGATGTCAGGCATTGCACGCACCTCCCGGCCTTCGTCGAAGCTGCGAGCGAGCGCGGTGGCAATCGTCCGGAAAGCCTCGACGGCCTAGGGCTCAGGCCGCATTGTTCTGCGCATCGTCCGAAATGGTGTTGGGCATGCAGCCGCAGGAGATTGCCGCCCGCAGCTCCTGCAGCTCCAGCTCGAGATACTCGTTCGCCATGATCAGCGCCTTGATCGTGGAGCGCAGATTGCCGTCGCACATCGCGATGGCTTGGTCACAGGCCTGTTCATAGAGGCGATCCTGTGGGGAGAAGGAGGCGGGCATCACAACCATCCTTGTTGTCGTCAGGGGTTACGAGGGATGGTCCGATTGTTCTCTTTTTGTTCTTATTGTCAAGGCGCTTCGGCAAATCCTGCACCTCTGTTGCGTATTGCTTATGTGCATACGGTCAGCCGTGCTGACGCTTCGCCTCAGGCGATGATGTCGGGCGTGATCTGGTCTTCGATGAAGGCGATCCGATCGCGTAGCAGAAGCTTCCGCTTCTTCAGTCGTTGCAGCCGCAACAAATCGGGGGCGGGCGATTGATGCAAAGCGTCGATCGCCGCGTCGAGATCGCGGTGCTCCTGCTGCAGGCGCGCGAGTTCGGCCTGCAGTTCGCGCTCGTCTTGGTCAGCCATGATCTATGATAGCAAAAAAGCGGAAGGAAGTGGAAAGCCTTGCGAAAGGCGGGCGCAAATATTGCGCCTGCGAAGCTGATAAGCAAGTCGCACTCTCAAGATCGGTGCAGCTGTCCCGTGAATTTCAGGTTGGCGCCGGCTTTAGATTCGTCCGGATCTGCTCACGCTTCGTTACACACGGCGCTCAAATTTGCATGTGCGGTCTTTTGGCCCCATCGACAGGTCAAGCGACTTGTGTACACTCATTAGCCCTGGTCGAATCTCAGGTTCACCTACCGAGGAGGTTTCGAATGGCCATTCAGGCGCATCTCGTTGAACTGGAGCGTAAGCATAAAGTTCTTGAAAACGAATTGCATCAAGCTCTCCTGCATCCATCGACGGACGACCTGCGAATTGTCGAACTGAAGCGACGCAAACTGATGGTGAAGGATGAGATCGAGCGCTTGAGACAGGTAACCAGCGAAACACTTCACTGACATGTGACCATCATCCGCCGTACCATCTGATCGTAAGACCGTGCGCCTGGGATGGTGACGAGTCCATCCCAGACGCAACTCCAATCAAATTAGTTGCGATATACGATGAGGCGGACGCATCTGCCTGCGTTGTCTGCCAGCGCATCTATCGCGACACGCCGTTCATCGCGATATCTGGGGTCTTCAGCTCGAGGCGAGATCGCAGACGTGAGCCGCAATCGCGAGCGATGACGTCAATCCAGGCGATTCAATTCCGAACAGATTGATGAGTCCGGGCACCCCGTGATCGCGCGGGCCCTGAATGACGAAATCCTGCGACGCCACGGCCGGCGGTACGATCTTCGGCCTGATACCGGAATAGCTCGGCATCAGCGCCCCATCCGGCAGCGACGGCCAGTACTTGCGGATCGCCGGGTAGAAGCGCTCGGCGCGCGCCGGATCGACCGTATAGTCGATCCGGTCGATCCACTCGACGTCGGGGCCGAATCTGGCTTGGCCTGCCATGTCGAGCGTGAGGTGCACGCCGAGGCCGCCTGGTTCCGGCACCGGGTAGATGAGCCGGCTGAACGGTGCCCGGGCGCTGCAGCTGAAATAGTTGCCCTTGGCGAGATAGGCCGTCGGCACCAGCGACGACGGCATGCCGTCGATCAGCCGCGCCAGCTCGGGCGCGTCGAGGCCGGCGGCGTTCACCAGCAGCCGGCAGCTCAGCGTCATCGGTTCCGCGCCGCCCGCATCGACCTCGATCGATCCCCCGGTCGCCTTGGCCCGCAGCAACGACGTGTGGAAGGCGAAGGCACCGCCGGCATCCTCGATCTCGCCGCGCAGCGACAGCATGAAGGCATGGCTGTCGAGGATGCCGGTGGACGGCGACAGCAGCGCCGCCTGGCAGGCCAGGGCCGGCTCCAGCGCCAGCGCTTCGGTTCCGGATAGCAGCCGCATACCTTCGACACCATTGGCTTCGGCGTGCGCGCGGATGCCCTGCAGCTTCTCGGTCTCGGCTGTATTGGTCGCAACGATCAGCTTCCCGCAATTGCGGTAGGGCACGCCATGGTCGTCGCAATAGCGGTAAAGCAGGCGCTTGCCAGCCACGCAGAAGCGGGCCATCAGGCTCCCGGCCTTGTAGTAGATGCCGGCGTGGATCACTTCGCTGTTGCGAGACGAAGTGACGGTTCCGATACCCTCGGCCGCCTCGAGAATGATGACCTCGCGTCCGGCCCGCGCCAATTGACGTGCGACGGCAAGTCCGACGACGCCGGCGCCAACGACGACGCAATCCACTCTATCCATGCATAGTCCTGAGACGATTGGGAGAAGTCATGCCTCGCTGCAATCCCTGGTGGGCGGAACCCCGGTCCGGAGTGCGAGGGCCCTTAGCAAACCATTCATCATAAGGCGCCATTGACCAAATTTGCTTCGTCTTTTTCGAAGTTTGCAGAACCCGTTTACCCGATCCCAATAGGTGAAGCCAGATACTGTCGCCGAATACCGCGGGTGATTGATGGCTGGCAAGAATTGGCAGGCGAGCGACCGAAACGCGTTTTCTGCGCGTGTCGTTGCGGCCTCGGTGGCCGCCATGGCAGCGTGGGCGGCTGCGCCGACCCGAGCCTGGGCCGCTTCCTCCGATTTCTCGCCCTCCGGCTACCTGGCCACCATCGAGCCGGACGTGCTCTGGAAGGTGTTGATCGCCGGCGTTGTCGTCTGCGCCTTCCTCGCGTCGGTCGTGATCTGGATCCATTCGGCCTTGCGGCGCGCCAAGCGAGCACAACTGCGGCGCAATGTTTTCATCAGCTCCGCGCTCAACAATCTGAGCCAGGGGCTGATGCTGACGGACGCCGCCAACCGCGTCGTCTTCTACAACCATCGCTTTCTCGAGATCTACGGCATGAGCCGGGCCGACATTCCGCCCGGTTGCACCGGCCGGGATCTGGTCGAGTTGCGGCGGCAGCGTGGCCTGCTCAATCTGACGGTCGAGGACTATGCTCGCCAGGCGCGGGCTCCGGATGGGTGCCTGACCGAACTGCCCGACGGACGTGTGGTGCGTGCCCAGATTTTCCGTCTTCCCACCGGAGGATCGATCGGCATCCATGAAGACTGTACGGTGCAGCACCGGCTGGAGCGCGAGCTCGCCTCGACCAAGCAGTTCCTGGAATCGGTGGTCGATCAGGTTCCCGTCTGCGTCGCCGCCAAGAACATCGAGGACGGTCGCTACATCTTCGCCAACCGGGCGTTCGAGCAGTTCGCGCAGGTGCCGCGGGATCAGATCATCGGACGGTGCCCGAGCGACCTGTTCGGCGAGGAGACCGCGGCCGACATCGCGGCGGCCGATCGCGAAGCGATGCTGGCGCCTGGCACCACCTATTGCAGCGAACTCGTGGTTCAACGCGGTGACGAGAAGCGCATCCTGGACGCCCACCGGGTCGTTGCACGCAACGACAAGAACGAACCGCAATTCCTCATCGCGCTGTTCGACGATGCCACGGAGCGGCGATCGCTGAGCCGCGAGCTGGAGAACAGCAAGAAGTTCCTGGAACTGGTTGTCGACAACATTCCGGTTTCGCTCATCGTCGAGAGCGTCAGCGACGGCCGTTATCTGCTCGCCAACCGCAGCGCCGAGATCATCCTCAACCGCAAGCGCGAGGACGCCACGGGCCTGACCACCGCCGACATCTTCAATCCGCGCGAGGCCAGACTGATCACGGCGCGCGACGAAGCCGCCATCAAGAAGCGCGGCCTTCTGACCGAGGAACATCCGATCTCGACCAAGGACGGCCTGCGGCTGTTCCTGACCCGGCGGGCAACCGTGCTGGGCGAGACCGGCGAGCCGCAATATCTGATCAAGACCTATGAGGACGTCACCGACCGGCGCCAGACCGAATCGCGGATGGCGCACATGGCCTATCACGACGGCCTGACCGATCTGCCGAACCGCGCCGCGTTCCTGCAGGCCCTGAGCCAGATGATCGAGGCCTGCGCGGATACGGACGAGGAGTTCGCGGTCCTGAACGTCGATCTCAAGGGCCTGAAGGACGTCAACGACGTCTTCGGCCACGCCATCGGCGACAAGCTGTTGATCGAGGTCGCCCGTCGCGTCCATGCAGTTGCCCGGGGCGGGGTGGTCGCGCGGCTCTCCGGCGATGAGTTCGGGCTGATCATCGACGGCAAGCAACCGGAAACGGGCAGGGCGCTGGCCGAGCAATTGGCGGCGGCGATCGCGGTGGACTTCCAGATCGAGGGCAAGTCGATCCGCACCGCGCTGACGACGGGCATCTCGGTGTTCCCGCACAATGGTTCGGATCCGGCGTCGCTGCTCGCCAATGCGGGTGCCGCTCTGTTCCGCGCCAAGGCCAAATCGCGCGGCAGCATCACCTTCTACGAGCCTGAAATGGATCAGCAGATTCGCGACCGCCGCGTTCTGCATCAGGAGCTGTCTGTCGCGATCAAGCATGGCGAACTGTCGCTGTACTTCCAGCCGCAGGCCGTCTCCGGCCGCACGGTCGACGCCAGCGAGATCATCGGCTTCGAGGCGCTGGCGCGCTGGCAGCACCCGGTCCGGGGTTTCGTGCCGCCGAGCGACTTCATTCCGCTCGCGGAAGAGAGCGGCCTCATCGTCGAGATGGGCGAGTGGATCCTGCGCGAGGCCTGCCGCGAGGCGGCGTCGTGGCCCAAGCCGCTGCAGGTCGCGGTCAACCTATCCCCGGCCCAGTTCGTCCATGGCGACCTCGTTGCGCTGGTCCACTCGATCCTGATCGAGACGGGGCTCGCACCCGGCAGGCTCGAGCTCGAGATCACCGAGGGTGTGCTGATCGAGGATTTCGATCGCGGTGTCGCGCTGCTGCGCCGGCTGAAGGCGCTCGGCGTTCGCGTCTCGATGGACGATTTCGGCAGCGGCTACTCGTCGCTGAGCTACCTGCAGGCATTCCCGTTCGACAAGATCAAGATCGACCGCGCCTTCGTCATGAACATCGGCCGCAATCCGCAATCGGCGGCGATCATTCGTGCGGTCATCGGTCTGGGTCACGGCATGAACATGTCGATCGTGGCGGAAGGCGTCGAGACGCCCGAGCAGCTTGGCTTCCTCGCCGAGCAGGGCTGCGACTCGGTTCAGGGCTATCTGCTCGGCAAGCCCCTGCCGATCAACAAATACGACGGCATTGTCGGTCGCGCTCACGACGACGACGTCGCGTCCGTTCGCAAGACGGGCTGACCAGGCACGCCGGTCAGAGGCTGTTGCGCAACAGCGCGAATTTATCCGCGCGCACGACAGCTCGGCCGCTACGAGAATCATTTCCGCCGGTCTACGATCATTCGCCCTGGCACGCTCGAAGACCTTGCGTATGGCGGACTACGATCTTGCGATCATCGGCGGCGGTCTGAACGGCGTCAGCCTGGCACGCGATGCGGCCGGCCGCGGCTTGCGCGTGATCCTGATCGAGCAGGGCGATCTTGGCGGCGCCGCCTCGTCGGCCACGTCGCGGCTGGTGCACGGGGACCTCGCGGCGCTGGAGCGCCGCGGCTTTCTGCGCGTGCGCCGCGCGCTCGCCGAGCGCGACGTCTGGCTCACGGTCGCGCCGCATCTGGTGCGGCCGATCCGCTTTGCGATTCCGGCTCACGCCAATGAGCGGCCGCCATGGCAGCTGCGCGCAGGGCTCTGGCTCTACGATCGCCTCGCTACGCGCAACCGGCTGCCGGCCGCGTCGGTGCTCGACGTCACGCATCATCCGATCGGCGATGCCCTGAAGCGTCCGATCGGGACGGCGTTCGACTATTCCGACTGCGTGGTCGACGATTCCCGCCTGGTGGTTCTGACCGCGATGGATGCCGCCGAGCGCGGCGCAGAGATCCGCACCGGCGCCCGCTGCGTGCGAGCCGACCGTGACCATCTATGGCGGCTCGCCATCATCGACCGCGGCCATCGCCGCATCGTCACCTCGCGCGCGCTCGCCAACGCCACCGGCGCGTGGAGCGTCTCGACGGCGGAAACCGTGCTGCGTCAGCCGCCGCCGCGGGTCACCGCGCGGCAGGTCAGCCAGATCATCGTGCCGCGGCTGTTCGATGTCGAAGCGGTCTACGTGTTTCAGAATTCGGATGGAAGGCTGATCTTTGCCCAGCCCTACGAGCAAGATTTCACCCTGATCGGCACGGTGGCCCACGGCTTCAAGGGCGACACAGCCGTGGTGGCGGTGCCGGCGGCAGACGTGGCCTATCTCTGCAAGGCGGCGAACCGCTATTTCCGCTCGGACGTCCAGCCCGCGGATGTGGTCCGGAGCGTGTCCGGCGCCAACATGATGGTGCTGCGTGCTGCCGACAGCGGGGAATTGGAAACGATCGTGAGCCTTGATGCCGGCCGCGCCAAGGAGCCCGCCAAGGCGCCGCTCCTGACCATGTGCGGCGGCGATGTCACGACAGCCCGGTACCGGGCCGAGCGGGCGGTCTCGCGGCTTGCGCGCTTCTACCCGATGTCGCCGCGCTGGACTGCGAGCGCGCCGCTTCCGGGTGGCGATTTCGCCTGGGATCGGTTCGAGGATCTCGTCGACGACGCACGGGAGCGCTGGCGCTTTCTCGGCGAAGCCGAGGCCCGGCGGCTGGTCGGCGCCTATGGCACCCGGCTGGCGGACATCCTCGGCGGGGCGAGATGCCGGGCCGATCTCGGACAGGCGTTCGGGCCGAAGCTGACGGAGGCGGAGGTCCGCTACCTCATGACGCGCGAATGGGCGCGGTTTCCCGACGACGTTCTATGGCGGCGGACCAAGCTGGGCCTGACGCTTCCCGCTGCCGAACGCGATGCGCTCGCCGCGTTCATGGCGACGGTCGCCTGTGGCCGGGGCTCGCCGCAGGCCGCTGACGCGAGCGGGGATAGTCCGGCCCGTGCGGTTGAGCTGCAATCCATGGGCGGCTAGCTTGCCGACCGGCCGGGCGTTGTGGCCGGGCAGGGTGATTTGATCAGGACATGGCTGACGACATCGCAAATCCAGCGCCCGCCGAGGAGCCGGCGGCATCACCACTGCCGGAACCGCGCCCCGATCCTCAGCCGCCGATCCTGCGGATCGAGAACGTCGTCAAGACTTTCGGCAGCTTCCGCGCCGTCGACGGCGTCTCGCTCGACATCCGAGCCGGCGAGTTCTTCGCGCTGCTCGGCCCCAGCGGCTGCGGCAAGACGACCTTGCTGCGCATGCTGGCCGGCTTCGAGACGCCGGATGAAGGGCGCATCCTGCTATCGGGCGAGGAGATCGCGCAGGTGCTGCCGCATCAGCGGCCCGTCAACATGATGTTCCAGAACTACGCGCTGTTCCCGCATCTGAACGTGCGCGACAACATCGCCTTCGGCCTGAAGCGCGCCGGCATGCCGCGCGCCGAGATCGCCACCCGCGTCGCGGAGATGGTGGCGCTGGTCCGGCTCGAAGGCCTGGAGAAGCGCAAGCCCGATCAACTGTCCGGGGGACAGAAGCAGCGCGTCGCGCTGGCACGCTCGCTGGCGCGCCGGCCGAAGGTGCTGCTGCTCGATGAGCCGATGGCGGCGCTCGACAAGAAGCTGCGCGAGAGCACGCAGTTCGAGCTGATGGAGCTGCAGCGCAAGCTCGGCATGACCTTCATCATCGTCACCCACGACCAGGAGGAGGCGATGACGGTGGCGAGCCGGATCGGGGTAATGAACGCGGGAAGGCTCGAGCAGGTCGCTGCACCGCGCCGCCTGTATGAAGAGCCCGTGTCGCGGTGGGTCGCGGAGTTCGTCGGCGACATCAACCTGTTCGAGGGCGAGGTGACCGCGCGTGAGTCGCACCGGCTCCGGATCACGACCGCCGCTGCCGGCGAGCTCGCCGCGGCGCAACCCGTCACTCCGATCAGCGAGAGCAAGGTCGCAGTCGCGATCCGTCCCGAGAAGATCCGCCTCGCGCTTCGCCGGCCGGCGGCTGATGCCGCAGCGATCAACTGTGTCGAGGGCGCCATTTCCGATGCGAGCTATCTCGGCGGCAAGACCGTGTACAAGATCAAGCTCGACGGCGGCGCTGTCCTGCACGCGTCGCAAGCCAACACGGCCCGGCTCGACGCCGACGGCTATGGGCTGAACCAGCGCGTCGTGGCCTGGTTCACGCCCGATGATTGCGTGGTGCTGGAGCGATGAGCGCGCGCCGCATCTTCTCGCGTCCGGCGCGATTTGCGGCGATCGCGCCTTACGTCTGGATGGTGCTGTTCTTCCTGGTGCCGTTCGCCTTCGTCGCCAAGATCAGCCTGTCGCAGACTGCGATCGCGCAGCCCCCCTATACGCCGGTGTTCTCGCTGGCTGATGGTTTGTCGTCGCTTCGGGATGCATTTGCGGCGCTGTCGCTCGACAATTTCCGTCTGCTGCTGTCGGACGATCTGTATCTCGCGTCCTATCTGCGCAGCGTCGTCGTCGCGGCGACGTCGACCGCGATCCTGCTCCTGATCGGCTACCCGATCGCCTATGGCATGGCGCGGCTGCCCAGGCGTTGGCAGGGCATCGCGATGATGCTGGTCATCGTCCCGTTCTGGACCTCGTTCCTGATTCGCATCTATGCCTGGGTCAACATCCTGCAGCATGACGGCCTGTTGAACCAGATCCTGCTCGCGCTGCATCTGGTGTCCGCGCCGGTGGTGTGGCTGTCGACGGACAGCGCGATGTATGTCGGGATCGTCTATTCCTATCTGCCCTTCATGATCCTGCCGCTGTTTGCGACGCTGACGAAGCTGGAGCCGGCCCTGGAAGAGGCCGCCGCCGATCTCGGCGCCTCGCCGCGCCAGACCTTCTGGCTGGTGACGTTTCCGCTGTCGCTGCCGGGTGTCGGCGCCGGCGCGCTGCTGTGCTTCATTCCGATCGTCGGCGAGTTCGTCATTCCCGATCTGCTCGCCGGCTCGAAATCGCTGATGATCGGCCAGACGCTGTGGCTTGAATTCTTCACCAACAAGGACTGGCCGGTGGCCTCCAGCATCGCCGTGGTCCTCTTGGTCGTGCTGTTGCTTCCGCTTCTGCTCTACGACCGGCTGCAGCGCCGGCAGTTGGAGGAGAGCAGGTGATGGATGGCGTACAGCAAGGCACGTTCTCTCGCTCCCCTCCCCCTTGCGGAGAGGGGTTGGGGGTGGGGGTCCGCATCGGCGGTCTTTGCTGGGTGCCCCCCTCCCTGACCCTCCCCCACAAGGGGGGAGGGAACGGAGAGGGTTTCACTGGGATTGAGGGAGGAGGAGATCGTGCCTAATCCCTCCCGCCTGTCGCGCTTCAACGTCGCCTCGCTGACGCTTGGGCTCGCCTTTCTTTACCTCCCGATCCTGATCCTGGTGATCTATTCGTTCAACGCCTCGCGGCTGGTCACGGTCTGGGGCGGCTGGTCGCTGCGCTGGTATCACGAGTTCTTCAACGACCGCGCGATGATCGATGCAGCCTGGATGAGCCTGCGCGTCGGCGCCACCTCGGCGACGGTGGCGACCTTGCTCGGCACCCTTGCCGCGGTGGCGCTGTCGCGCGGCCAGGGATTTCGCGGCCGCATGCTGTTCTCCGGCATGCTGTATGCGCCGCTGGTGATGCCCGAGGTGATCACCGGCCTGTCGCTGCTGCTGCTGTTCGTGGCGCTGGAGGCCGAGCGCGGCTTCTGGACGGTGACGCTCGCCCACACGACCCTCACGATGTGCTTCGTTGCGGTGATCGTACAGTCGCGGCTGGTCTCGCTCGACCGCAGCCTGGAGGAAGCCGCGATGGACCTCGGCTGCGATCCCTTGCGCGCGTTCGTGATGGTCACCTTGCCATTGATCGCCCCGGCGGTGGTCGCCGGCTGGATGCTCGCCTTCACGCTGTCGCTCGACGATCTCGTGATCGCGAGCTTCACCACCGGCCCGGGCTCGGCGACATTGCCGATCCGGATCTATTCGGAAGTACGGCTCGGGGTGAAGCCGGAGATCAACGCGATCTGCACGCTGGTGATCGGGCTGATTGCCGTGGTGATCGTCGTGGCGTCGTTAGCTTCGAAGCTGTCGAGTGATCGCGGCGAGAGCGCTGCGCCATTATAGAGGTCGTCATTGCGAGCGTAGCGAAGCAATCCGGGCCGCGCCAGGACTCTGGATTGCTTTGCTACGCTCAAAATGACGGAGAATGCTGCGGCAGCGTCGCTCAGGCCTCGAACAGCCGCAACGCGGCGGCCACAACCGTGCGGTGGATCGCGCCGCGGTCGACCGACGGCGGATCGACGCAGCACGCCGGGTCGGCGCTGCGTCCGAGCGCGGTGCTCTTCGGCAGGAACACATAGTGGCCGGCCTCGTCGGCAACGACATCAAAGGTGCTGCCGCTGAGCCGCTCATGCAGCCAGCGCGCGGATGGCAGCAGGGCGTCCCCACCGCCGACCATGATGCGTGCGGGTACGCTGATCGCGGCGACGCTCTCGTCGGAGAAGCCCTGCACCGATCGGCCCGGCGCCAGCAGCAGCGCGGCCTTGATGCGGGGATCGCGATAGGAGGCCGACATCCGCCCCCAGGAGTCGCGGAAGATCTGGCTCTTCTCCATCAGCCGCGGCAGATGATCGACGAGATCGGGAAACTCGCGCGGTCCGCGGCCCAGATTGGCGCCCGGCTCGAACGGCGAGCGGAGCATGATGGCGCCGAGCAAGGCGGTGGCGGTGACGCCGCCGAGCGAATAGCCGACGGCGTAGATGCGGTCGGGGTTGATACGGCCTTCGAAATCGGGATGAGCGGCGATGTGGTCGATCAGCGAGGACACGTCGCGCGGGCGTTCCCATGAGCAGAGGAAGCCCTCTGCCCGGTAGGGTTCAGCGTTGCTGTTGCCATGATGATTGACGGCGACCGCGACAAAGCCGCGGGACGCCAGCTCGCGCGCCAGCCATTCGAACTGCAGGCCGTTGCAGCCGGTGCCATGCGAATACACGACGAGCGGGCAAGTCCCGTTGGGACCGAGCGGCGCATCCAGCGCCGCAGGTCCCGCCTCGAACCATCCTTGCGGCCATGGGGCGACCGGAAGCGCTGCTTCGATCGCGCTATCCGCGGCCGGATACCAGGCGAACCAGTCGATGGGCCGCGGCCCGTCGTCGTCCCAGTTCGGCCGCGAAGCGTCGGCGAACCGTCCCTGACGAAATCCGACCCTCATCGCTCCGTCACGACTTCACGGCGCCGGCGGTCAGGCCGCCCACCATGTAGCGCTTGAAGGCATAATAGACCGCCGCGGGCGGCAGCGCGTAGATGAAGCCGGTGGTCATCAGGAGCTCCCACGGCGAATCGTCGGCGGCCAGGAAGTTGCCGAGCGCCACGGGCAGCGTGATATCCTTGTCGTTCGACAGCAGGAGGAACGCGTAGAGGTACTCGTTCCAGGCCAGCAGCACCGCATAGGTTCCGATCGCGACCAGCGAGGGCATCATCAGCGGCACATAGACGAGGCGGAAGATCTGCAGCGGGCTGGCGCCATCCATGACGGCGGCCTCGTCCAGCTCGACCGGCAGCTTGTCGGAGGCCTGTTTCAGCACCCAGATCGCGTAGGGCGAGGCAATCGTCACCATCGCCAGGATCAGCGACCAGTCGTTGTTGAGCAGGCCGTATTTGCCCATGGTGCGATACATCGGCACCGCGAGGAACGCCGCCGGGATGAAATAGGTGAACAGCGCGAGGTTCATCACCACCCGGCTGCCGGGCACGCGCAGGCGCGAGATGGCGTAAGCCGCGCAAGTCGCGATCACCAGGGTCAGCGCGCCGACGGCGGCGGCAATGATGACGGAGTTGCCGAACTGGATCCAGAAATCGCGCAGGAAGTAATGCTGCTGGTGGAACACGATCGAGAAATTGTGCAGCGTCGGATGGTCCGGCCACAGCTTGCCCGAGAACGCGTCCTCCTTCGGCGAGATCGCGAACAGGAACATGTGGTAGATCGGGATCATCGTCCAGATGAAGACGGGGATGCCGATCAGCAGCAGCCGGGCCTCGGTGCCGACTTCGCGCAGGGTGGGGAGCTTCATCGCGACAACCGCTTCATCATGAAATAGACCAGGGGGAGCACCAGCGGCATCGCGCAGACGATCGAGGCCATCGCGAGGCTGAGCTGATCGAGCCGGAGATAGCGGATGCCGAGCGTCGCCAGCACGTGGGTGAGATCGGCGGGACCGCCGCCGGTCAGGAGATAGACGCTGTTGAAGTCGCCGAGCGTCCAGATCATCGAGAGCAGCGTGCAGGTGATGTAGAGCGTCTGCATCGACGGCCAGGTGATGAAGCGGAACTTCTGCCACCAGGTGGCGCCGTCGACCTCGGCGGCCTCGAACAGGTCCTGCGAGATCGCAAGCCGCCCGGTCATCAGGATCAGGGTCCAGAACGGCAGCGATTTCCAGATGTGCATGCCGATCGCCATCGACAGCGCGACCGTCGGATCGTTCAGCCAGTTGGGGCCATCTTCGCCGGTGAACTTGAAGATCAGCTGGTTCACCACGCCCCATTCGGGATTGAGCATGAAGCGCACCGACAGGATGGTCGGGATCGAAGGCACCGCCCAGGGCAGGATGAAGATGACCGACAGCCATTTGATCCAGCCGCGCTGCTGAATGAAGAAGCCGGACAGGAACAGTGCGATCACCATCTTCAGATTGATGCCGACCACAAGGAAGATCAGCGTGTTGACGGCGGCGCGCGCGAAGATGGGGTCGTTATACAGCGCGACATAGCTGGCCGGCTCCCGGGCGAGCCACAGGCCGTAGCCGACGGGATAGACGACGAAGGCGAGGAAGACGAGCAGATAGGGGGCAAGCATGACGATGCCCCACACCTGTGACGGTGTGAGCAGCACCGGGCGCGGCGCCTCCGCGAGTGCGGAATCGGAAGCTGAGAGCGTGATCGCCATGGTCGTTTTTCCCGGGTCGTCTCTTCCCGCCTATAAGCCATCCCGGCCGCATGCGCTGCGGCCGGGTTTTGTTGTCGTTGTCAGGATCTCGAGCTGGTGCCTCGCGAGGCGAGAGACTAGCCGGCGACCTCCTTCAGCCGCGCGATCAGCTCGTCGACGGCCTTCTCGACCGGCACCTTCTCGCTGACCACGCGGTTCATCGCCTTCGCCCAGACGTTCTCATTGTTGAGGATCGTGAACTTGTAGTTCTTGGTGAAGTCGAACGGCGTCGTGCCGCCGGTGAACTGGGTGTACACGGCTTTGCGATGGCGGTCGGCCTGCCAGAACGGGCTCTTCTGGCCTGCGGTCGTCACCGGGAACCAGCGGCCCAGCGCGCCCTCGATGTAGGGGCCGAGGTTCTCCTCCTGCATCAGGAACTTGATGAATTCCTTGGCCTGCGCCTTGTGAGGAGCATTGGCGAAGATCAGTCCGGTCTTGACGTCGGAGCGGTACTTGATCGGCGTGCCGTCCGGCTTGTTGGGGAAGGACGCGGTGATGATGTCCTCCTCATAGGCCTTCTTGCCGGCCGCGCGCTGCTCGGGCGTCAGCGCCGGGTTGGTGGAGTCCTCGAACCACTTGGCCGCGATCGAGATCGTGAAATTGTGGGTCATCACGATCGTCTTGTTGTGGAACGCGACGTTGTTGTCCGGATCCTTCCAGGTCGTGGACGAGGGCGGCGTGCAGCCCTTGATGTAGGTGTCGGTATAATCCTTCATCGCCTTGACGAGGCCGTCGCGCACCTTGGGGTCGTCGACCAGCAGCTTGCCGTCGTCGTCGACCAGCTTGACGTTGTAGGCGTCCATGAAGGTGTAGAACGACTGGAACGAGTCGGTGGATTCCACGCCCATCGGCTGACCGACGCCATACATGCGCTGGCCGGTGGCCTTGCGGACCGCCGGCTGCACCTTGTCGCACCAGAACGTCCAGTAGTCTTCCCACTTGGTGGGGATGTCGCTCTGCTTGAAGCCGGCCTTGCTCAGCAGGTCGCCCCAGATCTGGACGTGCATGCTCTGTTGCTTCAGCGGGAAGCCGTAATAGGCCTTCTTCTTGGTGACGTTGTTGTAGAGGTAGGCGGTCTCGAGCGTGTTCGGAGCGAACGCCGACTTCATCGGCTCCAGGATGTCGGTGAGATCCTCGAGCTTGCCTTCGTAGGCCCACTTGCCCTGGGCCTGAACGTCGTAGGTGTCGGCATAGGCCACGTCGGGCACGGTGCCCGAATCGAGCGCGGCGACCGTCTTCGGAATCATGTCCTGGATCGCGTATTGCGACAGCTCGACCTTGATGCCGGTCTTGGCCTCGAACTTCTTGACGACGTTGAGCAGCGCATCGTCCTCGGACTTGTAGAAGCCCTTGCTCCACCAGATCGTGATGGTGTCCTGAGCGATGGCTGGTGCTGCAGCGCAAAAAAGCCCGGCGGCTGCGACTGCGATCGAAAGCGCACCCATTCCCCTGGATTTCACGTGTCTCTCCCTGATCCGCCGATCTTGCTTGATCGGTTGCGGCCGGACACTAGCCCAGGGACCCGACGTGATCCAGAAGTAATATATCAGACATAGGTCGTGACGGCGGCCGCGTATCGGCACGCGAAGCAAGCCGCGTCGGTCAGTTCTGCTTGGTGGGAGGGTCGCCCGTCGGGGCGTCAGCCTGCGGCGCAGTGTCTGGCTGCGCCGGGCGCAATCCGCCGCCGGTGAATCGTTCCAACACCGAGCGCACCGCATCCCTCGTCTTGCGGTCCTTGACCGCATCGAGCAGAGGGGCGGCGGCCGGAGCGCGGCGGATCAGGCTTTCCGGATCGGGAAAGATCAGTGGATCTTCCCAGGGGCCCTGGACGACGAAAGGCAGTTCGAAGCCGTTGCTGCCGTTGCCGGACGACAGCAGGCTCGCGACGCCCTTGAAATCGTATTCCCGTGTCGGCACCGAGGCCGTACCGGTCATCGTGATGCGCGCGGTCGGGCTCTCGACGCGGATGTCCTCTGCGGTCGCGATACCCTCGGAGAACTTGACCGCGATCGTCAGCGAATCGTAAGGCGTCGAACCGGAGCGGAAATTGCCGCCGCGCGACAGCGGGCTGCGCTCGAGGCGCTTCAGGAGCTGCTCGACGTTGAAGCCGGAGATCGCGCCATCGCGGCCCTGCAGGTTGGCGCTGCCGTCGAGCGACTGGGCGAGCCCGAACGGGCTCGAGCCCGAAGCCGTCAGCGAGACGTTGAGATTGCCGCGTCCCGACAGCGACGACACGCCGAACATCTCGTTCGCGCAGGCCTGAAGATCGACATCGTTGAATTGCAGCTCAGCCTTCACGTCCGCCACGGTGTCGGCACGGGCGATTCCGAACGAGCCGCGCACGATGCCGCCATACATCTGAGCCTCGCCGACCGAGAGGGCGAGCACGCCGTTGCGCAGGTTGGCGCCGAAGGCCGTGCGTCCGATTTTCGAGGAGCCGACCGTGACCTTTGCGGCCGATAGCCGCATGTCGAGGTCAGTGGTGGACAAGGCCTTGAGGTCGAAGAGTTGCCGATTCCAGTCGCGGGCCCCATTGGCCAGCAGCCGGACCGTCGAGATGTAGGGGGTGAAGTCGAGCGCGTCGGCCGCCAGCGTCGCCTGCAGCGTCTGCCGGCCGTTATTGGCGTAGGTCATCACGCCTTCGGCGGTGTTGCCGTCGAGTTCGACGTTGACATTGGTGAGGGCGATCGAGGCGCCGACCACGTTGGCGCGGGCGCGCAAGGCGAAGCGCCCGAAGCCGCCGCCGCCGAGCGGCGTCTGCCCCGTCCAGCGCAGCGCATCGCGGAGCGAAGGGCTATCCACCGTCAGCATGCCTTCCATCAGCGCGCTGGTGCGGTTCGCGACCGTGCCGTCGAAGGCGACTTTCAGCGGCGCGCTGGCGAGCCGCATCTTCAAGCCGGACCGGTCCCCCGACAGCGCAGCCAGGAAGTCGCTGACGCTGATGGAGCCCTCGATGCGCTGGCCGCGCCAATCGAACTGCCCGGTCGCCGCGAACGAGCGCGAGATCGACGGCCAGGCGAGCGACAGGTCGATATCGTCGAGCCGCTCGGAAGCGTGGTGGTCGGTGTCCTCGTAGACCAGGATGCCGTCCTGAATGCGGATCTCAGAGAACGACATCTGGCTGTCGGGCCCCGGACGCATCGTGCGCGCGATGGTCTCGATGAAGGGAGTCCAGTTACTGTTGCCGTCGGCCTCGCGGGTGACGTTGATCTGCGGCCGCAGCATCATGACATCGGCGATTTCGAACCGCTGCAGCAGCAGCGGCAACAACTGCAGATTGGCGGTCAGCACGTCGACGCGCAGGGCCGGATCCGCGGTGCCGCTGCCCTTCAGGCCGACATCGTGGAACGAGACATAGCTGCCCGGAAACAAGGAGACGTCGATATGTCCCTTGACGACGAGCTCGAGCCCGGTCACGGCGCGGATCTGGCTCTCCACCGCCTGCCGCAGTGCCTCGCGATTGACCAGCCAGGAGCTCGCCAGCAGGGCCACGAACGCGATGCCCAGCAGCACCGCGATCGGTGTGCCGAGGCGCCTCATTCCTTGGGCCATGGTCACGGACATGTCCTGGGATCGTCGGATCGCTGGTTACGCGGGATGGGCAGGGTGCGCCGAAAACCACTGCCAACATCAACAACTTGATGCGCTTTCTTGACGCTTTCAAGGCCACGCCGCCGGTGTGGCCGGATTGCGGCGGAGCCCTGATATTCCGGACTCCGGATCGCCACGGAGGCGCAGGCTGGTGCGACAGCTAAAGCAGGATGTGCGCGTTGGGAAGGCATCATTGACGCATTGCGAAGATTTCGCCTAATAATCCGGTCGATATCCGCGCGGTCGCCGCTCTCCATCAGGTCATTCCCGTATGAACAAGGTCTATCCGGACGCCAAATCCGCCCTTGCCGGCCTCCTCAAGGACGGCATGACCATCATGTCGGGTGGGTTTGGTCTTTGTGGCATCGCAGAAACCCTGTCCGACGCCATTCGCGAGTCCGGGGTGAAGGACCTCACCGTCATCTCCAACAATGCCGGGGTGGACGGCATCGGCCTCAGCCGGCTGCTGGAGACGCGGCAGATCAAGAAGATGATCTCGTCCTATGTCGGCGAGAACAAGCTGTTTGCCCAGCAATATCTGGCCGGCGAGCTGGAGCTCGAATTCTGCCCGCAGGGCACCCTGGCCGAGCGCATCCGCGCCGGCGGCGCCGGCATCCCGGCCTTCTTCACCAAGACCGGCGTCGGCACGCTGGTCGCGGAGGGCAAGGAGGTGCGGGAGTTCGACGGCGAGAAATATCTGATGGAGCGCGGTCTGTTTGCCGATCTGGCGATCGTGCACGCCTGGAAGGGCGACACCGCCGGCAACCTCGTCTACCGCAAGACCGCGCGCAACTTCAATCCGATGATGGCCACTGCGGCCAAGGTGACGGTCGCGGAGGTTGAGCATCTGCTGCCGGCCGGCCAGATCGATCCCGACCACATTCATACGCCGGGCATCTTCGTGAAGCGCATCATCCAGGTCGGAACTGCGCTCAAGCGCATCGAGCAGCGCACCGTGCGCAAACGTGAAGCCGCCGCCGCAGCCGGGGAGGAAGTCTGATGGCCTGGACGCGAGAGCAGATGGCGGCGCGCGCCGCCAAGGAGCTGCGGGACGGCTACTACGTCAATCTCGGCATCGGCATTCCGACGCTGGTCTCCAACTTCATTCCGCCGGGCGTCGACGTCGCGCTGCAGAGCGAGAACGGCATGCTCGGCATGGGTCCGTTCCCCTATGAGGGCGAGGAGGATCCCGACCTCATCAATGCCGGCAAGCAGACCGTTACCGAGCTGCCGATCACCAGCTATTTCTCGTCAGCCGAATCCTTCGCCATGGTCCGCGGCGGCCACATCGACCTGTCGATCCTCGGCGCCATGCAGGTCGCCCAGAACGGCGATCTCGCCAACTGGATGATCCCCGGCAAGATGGTGAAGGGCATGGGCGGCGCGATGGATCTCGTCGCCGGCGTCAAGCGCGTGGTCGTGGTCATGGAGCACAGCGCCAAGGACGGCCCGAAGCTGCTCAAGCAGTGCACCTTGCCGCTGACCGGCGAGCGCGTGGTGGACATGGTGGTGACCGATCTGGCGGTGTTCACGATCGACAAGCACGGCAATGACGGCATGGCCCTGATCGAGCTCGCCGACGGCGTGACGCTCGACGAGGTCAAGGCCAAGACCGAAGCCGAGTTCCGGGTCGCGCTGAAGAATGCCTGAGGGCGCGGCTACCAGCGCCGGCACAGCATCTCCGCGACCTTGACGGCGAGCCGGCATGCCGCTCGCCGCGGCGGGCTCGCAGCAGTGGACTGCGCGGTCTCCGCCAGCCCCTGAATGATGAGACACGGCACACTGCGGCTGAGGCAGATCAGCCCCATCGCATAGGCCATGTTATCCGTCGCAAGCGCGCCTGGAAACGCTGCCGAGATCTCGGCATTCGTGCCGTCGCCATCGCACGTCACCGTCATTCCTTCGAAGAACACGCCGATGTCATCCAGCATGCCATCCGCGGCCTCGTGCGCGAGGCGGCAAAGCTCGGGATCGGCCGGAATGATCATTCCGCTGTCATCGACCAAGGGCGGCTCGGCAATGCTGAGCGCGTCGCGCAGCTTGATCTGAATCCGGAATGGCGCGACCGAGGTGGCGATGACGAGATCACCGGGGCCGGCGCCGACGAATCGCGGGCCGCGGGCCGCGTGCGGAAGATTCGGGCCCAGTGCTTCGGCCCGTCCCGGCATGATCAGCCACTGCGCCCCATGCTCTTCGATCGCCACTGCGGCCGCGCTCGCCACCTCGGCCATCGATCGCCCGAGGCACACGACCGCATGGAAGCAGGAATGCCTGATGATGGCGCGCGCCGCGTTGCGCTGTTCAATCAGTGTGCCCGGGCCCATGGCCTGGACCAGGGCTTCGATATCCTCCGGCGTTTCGACCAGGAAACCGATCGTGTTGGCTTTGGCATGGAGAAATCGCAGCGCGTCGAGCATCGCGTTGATGCTGGCCTTCTCCCGACCATCGAGCTGCTGCCACAGCGCTTCCAGCACGTCCAGAGAGGCCTCGATGCCGGCGCCGATCACGCCCTGGCCGAGCGGGCGGCCGGGTGTCTCGCAACGGTAGAGCTCCTCCAATGCCTGCAGGACGGTTCTGCGGTCCTTGACGGCGTAGGCTCCTTGCAGGATGCGCGCGAGAACCTGGGCGCGCTTGCCAAGTTCGAGCGGAACGGCGAGCCAGGCAAAATCAGCCAGCTCGGCCGCCTGCTCGCTGGCGGCGCGCTGGAATTCGCCGACGACCTGACCGTAGTGCCAGCTCAATTGCCACGGCGTCACCTGCCGTCCGCGATACCTGCCGCGCTCGATGCGTTCGAGCGATTGCGCCTGCAACTCGTTGCGCAGGTCGGGATCTATTCCCGATGCGCGGGAATCCAGCAGACGATAGGCGCGTGTTGCGATCGCCGGTCCGAACCATTCGTGCTCGGGGTCGCCGACCGAGAGACCGCTCGGCATGCGGATGTGGACGGTCCTGCGAAACTGGTCGAGCTCGCGTCTTGCGACCTGGGCCGCGGTCACCGAAACCTGCTGCACCTCGCACAAACCGTCGACCACACTGGCCCAGTCCCAGAAGTCGTCGCCATAGAACGGAATGCGATATTGGCGGCTCGCGACGATCCGTGCGCAAGCCTGTTCGATGGCGGGAGCCACGCGATCGAGAATATCCTTGCGCGCCAGCGCGCCGTCCGTGAGACATTGGTGCACGAGACGCGCCGCGCCCGCATTCACCACGTGCCAGTCCCTGGCGGCGAATTTAGGCGACGTCCGCAGATATTCGAGCGCGTCGATGAGGCAGCGTCCAGCCAGTGCGCGGGGCGAATCGTCGTCGAACCAGCTGGTGTTGCCAATTCCGTAACCATGCAGGTCGGACGTGAAGAAGACCGGCGGATGTCGAGAATTCACACTCGCCTCCTGGTCCGCTTATCGCGTCTCTCAACGAAAATTGTCTAACGTTTGTAGCTTGCATCTCGCAATCGAAAGTTGATTTTGCGTGACTGTCATTTGTGCCAGTGTCAGGGCACCGCCGATCCGGCACCGGCGTGGGTTGCTGTCGAGCGTGCTTAACGCTGAGCACGCCGCGTCAGGCGCGAATGGCGCCGAGGAGCCGGCTGAGACGCTGCGTCATGCTGCGGCTCCATGAGGGCTGTTCGCGGACCAGCCGGAAGCCGAGATTGGCAGGTGGCGTGCCGGAGGCGCAGCCGCCGGCGCGCGCGTCGCGGATGAAGTCGGTCACGTAGGCTCGATGCGCGCCTTCGGCCAGCCGCACGCCGCAATTGCTGACGGTCTTGGTGACGCGACCTGCACTATCCTGCATCTTGCGTGTGAAGCAGGTCGAGGTCCACTCCCAGACATTACCCGCGAGGTCGGCAATGCCGTGCTCGTTGATGCCGAAGCTGCCGAAGCCGCGCGTCTCGGAGTCCTCTTGCAGCGCGGCTTCCCGCTCGTAGCGGGCAATCCAGCGTCGGGAGGGATCGGCGTCGTCGATCGAGACGCCATCGTCCTTGAAGCGGCTGCCCGCTGCATAGGCCCACTCGGTATCGGTCGGCAGACGATAGCTGTGGCCGGTCCGGTGTGAGAGCCATTCGGCGTAGGCCACCGCGTCATGCCAACTCACCTGCACGGCCGGGCGATCGCTGGCGATGGGAACGTTGCGATCGAGCGCGCGGCACGCATGCGCTTCGACGCAGGCGTGGTAGTCCGCGGCACTGACCTGGTTCGTCATGATCGTCAGCGGATGATCAAAGCGGACCGTCGTGATGGGCGCTTCGGCCTGCCGCCCGCTGCGGAGATGGTCACCGGAGTCGCGGTAGCTGATCGTACCAGGTGCGATCTCGGTGAGGGCGGGGCCGTCGAAGTCCGCAACGCGGTTTGGCAGATCGGCAAGGATCGGTGCCATTGCGGTCGGGCCAGCCAATCCGACGACGCAGGCGATGGTGAGCTTGAGCTTGAAAGCGAGCAGCATGGCAGCACACTCAGGAGAGTGGGGGCCGGATACGCCGGCCCCCAGGGCCGATCAGTTCGTCGTGCCGGTCGGAATGTCCGCCGGGGCCTTGACCTGCGTCATCAGGTCGTCATTCCACTTGCCTTCGACCTTGAAATGGGCCGTCGCGCCGAGATTGGCCGCCTCGATCAGGTTGTGGGTGACGTAGGCGTAGATGCCGGGCTGCAGGAATTTGTAGAGCGCGGCGCCTGCCGAGCCGCCCCGGATGAACCAGGTCTCGAGCCCGGTCTCCGGCGCGTTGGAAAATTTGCCGGTCTCCCAGACATAGTCGCCGTGGCCGCCGATCAGATGCGGACGACTGTCGCGGTTCGCCTGCGAGTGCACGATCAGAACGTTCTCGCCGACATTGGCCGTGAGCGCATTCTTTCCGGTGAGCGCGCCGGCCTTGCCGTTGAACACCACATGGGTCGGCGTGAGCTTGCGCATGACCTCCTCGGTGTCGCTATAGGCTTCGCCGGGCGAGTCGTAGGACTTGAAGTTTCCCTTCTCGTCGCGCGGGACGTAGAGGTCCTGCTCGCCGATGTAGTAGACGCGATCGTAGCGCAGCGCGTGTCCGCGGCCGTCATTGAGACCGTCGCGCGGCAGCACCATCACGGCGCCGTTCATGCCGGAGACGACATGCCAGGGGATCATCGGTCCGCCGGGGGCGCAGTGATAGACGAACACGCCGGTCCGCGTCGCCTTCCAGCGTAGCACGACCTGTTCGCCCGGATTGACCAGGGTCAGCGCGCCGCCGCCCAGCGCTCCGGTCGCGGAGTGGAAGTCGATGTTATGCGGCATGCTGTTGGTCGCGGGATTGACCAGGGTCACCTCGACATAGTCGCCCTCATGGACCACCATCAGCGGGCCTGGCATCGAGCCGTTGAACGTCATGGCCTGGAAGGTGGTGCCCTTCTCGTCGATCACCATCTTCTTTTCCTGGACCACGAGCTTGAACTCCATGATCTTGGGCCCCTGCTTCGTCGCCTGCTCGTGCGCATGCACGAACGGCGGAGCCACCAGATCGACCTTCTGGCGCGGCAGCTTGAGGTCCTCGGCCATCGCGGGAGCCGCAAGCATCATCGCGGCGATGGCTGCACTGAACATGGCGGTGCGGCGGGTCAACATGGATCGCTCCTTCATTGGATCTGTTGTAGTGCCGCAATCATCATGCTCCCGTTGGAACTCGGCTTGTTTGTGCTGCAACAAGCAACTTCGCAATTGCGGAATCAGGCGGCAGATCTTGAGCGAATTTGGCGCGGCTGCGCCCGCGCAGCGCGCGAATGAGTTGCATCGGCGCGCAGTTTCGTGGGAGGCCGGACAGGGTGCGGAGCAAAGCGGGCCGGACTGTCCCGCGCGACGACGCGATAAGATGATGGGATCTGTCCGTCTGCCCATACGGCACGAGAATCGCGGGCGCTATGATGCGCGCTTCAGAGCGCAGCTCTGGACCGATCGACGATGGGCTCCCGAACTCGTCAGCTCAGCCAGCGCACCGCCAGCAACACGACGAAGGCCACTGCCGCCGCGATGCAAAACACCGTGGTCATGAACATGGCGATGTTGCCGAGCAGGCCTGTCGGCCCCGACTCGTCGCGGAACGATTCGAAGCCGTCGGACTGGGGGATATGGCCGCGGATGCCGGCGAGGAGAGCAAATGAACGGATCAGCAGTTGCACAGCTTCCATTGCGATTTCCTCGAATCGTCGATGATTCGATGATGACGGGAAATGAGCCGGCCACTTTGAGGAAGCGCAAAGTCCGCGGTGATCACCGGCGTTCTACTGCTCCAACAGGGTATCTGCCGGCCGCGCCTTGAGAAAGCTCAAGGTCGTCCCTCTTGCCTTGTGTCAAGAACCTCCGAACCCCAGGTCGACACGCTCAGGTGACAGGCAGGACATGAGACCAGATCTTGCAGCATGCTACGGACAGGAGCGCCTCCCGCGCTACACCAGCTATCCCACGGCGCCTCATTTCTCCAACGCGGTCGGCCCGTCCACCTACGCAGAATGGCTGCGCGCGATACCAGCAAGCGCGACGGCATCGTTGTACCTGCACGTGCCCTTCTGTCGCTCGATGTGCTGGTATTGCGGCTGCAACACCATGGTCGCCAAACGCGACGAGCCGATTGCGGTCTACGAATCGGCACTACGTTGCGAGGTCGACATGGTGGCGCGCCAGATCGGCCGGCGGCTGCAGGTCGGGCACATCCATTTCGGCGGCGGCACGCCGACCATCATGGCGCCGGAGTCCTTCGTCGATCTCGTCGGATCTCTGCGCCATTCCTTTTTCGTGTTGCCATCGGCGGAGATCGCCATCGAGATTGATCCGCGCACGCTGACGGCGGAGATGATCGCGGCGCTGGGGGTGAGCGGGGTCAATCGCGCCAGTCTGGGCGTGCAGAGTTTCGATCCGCGGGTGCAGCAGGCGATCAACCGGGTGCAGAGCTTCGAGCAGACTGCGGCGGCCACGAACGGGTTGCGTCAGGCCGGCGTTGCCGGCATCAACTTCGACCTGATCTACGGACTGCCGCATCAGAACGTCGAGTCGTGTCTCGACACCGTCCGGCGCGCCATCGACCTGCGCCCCGACCGGCTCTCCGTGTTCGGCTACGCTCATGTGCCATCGTTCAAGACGCACCAGCGCAAGATTCAGGACTCGGCGTTGCCGGACAGTCTGGAACGCTACGATCAGTCCTGCGCGATTGCTGACGCGCTGAAGGACGCAGGCTACGTCCAGATCGGGCTCGATCATTTCGCCTTGCCCACGGACCCGATGACCATCGCGTTCCGCGAAGGCCGGCTGCATCGTAATTTCCAGGGCTACACGACCGATGCCAATGATCTGCTGCTCGGCTTCGGCGCCTCGGCGATCGGACAGCTGCCGCAAGGCTATGTCCAGAACGCGCCGCAGGTCCGGGCCTATGAGCAGAAGATCGCGTCCGGCAGCCTCGCGACCGTGAAAGGCTATGGACTGACCGATGACGACCGCCTGCGGGCGGACATCATCGAGCGCATCATGTGCGACTACGGCGTGGATCTCGACGTCATCTGCACCCGCCATGGCACGGACACCGACGACATGCTGAGATCGGCGCCGCGACTGCAATCGCTGATCTCCGACGGTGTGGTCGAGCTGAACGGCGGTGCGCTCGCGGTGACCGAGCATTCCCGGTTCCTGGTGCGCAGCGTCGCTGCGGCGTTCGATGCGCATCTCGACGCGTCGAAGCAGCTGCACAGCCGGGCGGTCTGACTGTCGAGGTGCCGCGGTGCTTGTGCCGCGACAAAGACCGCAAAGGGCATGCCCGCTACCGTTCGCGCTGGAATGGAGGCGCGCATGCCAATCTCCTTCGATGAACTGGTCGACGATGTCATGCGGCGAAGGCCGGAGACGATCGGCGTCTTTCTTGCTTTCCAGATGCGTTGCGTCGGTTGCCCGATCGCCTGTTTTCACAACGTCGCGGATGCCTGCCACGAGCATGCCGTCGATCCCGACGCCTTCCTCGCGGCCCTGTGTGCCTGCACGTGATCAGGTGCGGGATGCGGCCGCGTCGCCGGCGCCCTGCTGCGCCAGCAGCACGATCTTGTGCGGCTCGCGCAGGACGATCTTCTGACGGCCGCTTTCGACCAGGCCGAGCTGCTCCCAGCCGGAGAGGATGCGGCTCACCGTGTGCAGCGTCGTCCCGGTCATCTGCGCAATGTCCTGCCGGCTGATCGGGAAATCGATCTGCACGCCATGATCGAGCTTGCGGCCGGCCTGGTTGGCGAGCCGAAGCAGCGCATGCGCGATGCGCTGCTCCACCTGCTGCGTCGACATTTCGATCACGCGCGCGTGGGTTTCCTGCAGCCGCTGGCCGACCGTCTGCAGCGTGTTCGCCGCCAGCGATGGGAACTTCGCGACCAGCCGCGGCCATGAGGCGGACGGCCAGGCCAGCACGATGCTGTCATCGACGGCGGTCGCTGTCGCCGGATAATGTTGGAGTCCGATGGCGGGGGCGACGCCGAACGTGTCCCCTGGCACGACATAGCGCACCACGATCTGGTCGCCGGTCGGTGTCGTCTTGCTGGCGCGGACATGACCGTGGAGCAGCAGGAAGAACGAGGTCGCATCGGCGCCCTGCTCGAACACCGCGCCGTTGCGGGGCACGCGAAGGGAGCGGGCTTCCCGCAGCACGTCCGTGAGATCCTCAGCGGACAGCCCTGCAAACAGCGGCAGATGCGCGACCAGCGAACGGTCGATGGAAGCCATGGTGTTCTCCGGGGCCGGATTCGGCTCAATTTTGCGGCGCTCAATAGCACGTTTTTGCGATCCGTCGGAAGTTTGTGCTGGCGCAAGCCATGGTGGGCGACCCGCAACTACATGTTAAGCACAGCGCCGCGATCGGTGCGGTTCCCGTCCTTCATCGAGCGAGCATGCACATGGCCATTCCACGCAACTATCAGGGCTGGACCGTCCTCGCCAACGGGTTCAGGCCGTTCTTCCTGCTCGGCGCGCTCCAGGCTGCGCTGGCGATCCTGATCTGGCTCCCGGCCTTTTACGGTGAGCTGAAGCTGAGCTCGGGCTTTGCCCCCCGAGACTGGCACGTGCACGAGATGCTCTACGGCTACCTGCCGGCCATCGTCACCGGCTTCCTGTTCACGGCGATCCCGAACTGGACCGGACGGCTGCCGATCCGGGGCCTGCCGCTGCTCACCCTGGTGCTCGTATGGACAGCCGGACGACTGGCCGTCACGGTGTCTGCGCTGGGTCCCTGGTGGGCCGCGCTGCTGATCGATGCGAGCTTCCTCGTGCTCGTCGTCCTGGCCGCGGCGCGCGAGATCGTCGCCGGGCGCAATTGGCGCAATCTGCCGGTGGTCGCGATCGTCACGGTGCTGTGCGTCGGCAACATCGCCTTCCACGTCGAGGCCCATCTGCGTGGCTCGGCCGATTACGCGATCCGCGTCGGCGTTGCCGTGATCGTGCTGCTGCTCGCGCTGATCGGCGGCCGCATCACGCCGAGCTTCACGCGCAACTGGCTGGTCAAGCACAATCCCGGCCGGCTGCCGGCGCCGTTCGGCCGCTTCGACATCGCGGTCGTGCTGTTCAGCGCGCTGGGCCTGCTCGGCTGGATCCTGGTTCCTGAGAGCGCGCCGACCGCGCTCGCGCTGGCTGCGGCCGGCATGTTGCATGTGGTGAGGCTCGCGCGCTGGGCCGGCGATCGCACCTTGCGCGAACGGCTGCTGGTCATCCTGCATGTCGGTTACATGTTCGTCCCGCTCGGCTTCCTGCTCACGGCGGCCGCCAGCCTCGGATGGATTCTGCCAAGCGCCGGGCTGCATGCCTGGATGGTCGGAGCCGCCGGCATCACGACGCTTGCCGTGATGACGCGGGCCACGCTCGGCCACACCGGCCAGGCGCTGACGGCCGCGCCCGCGACCCAGGCGATCTATCTGGCGATCATCGTCGCAGCGGTGACGCGGGTCTGCGCCGCAGTGGCGCCGGCGCACGGCGAGGTGCTGCTGCACGTCGCGGCGTTGGCCTGGATCGTCGCATTCGCCGGCTTCGTCCTGGCGTTCGGTCCGCTTCTGCTCGGTCTCAAGCGTCGGTCACTGGCCGTGCGGCGGGCGGGATCGGCTCAGCCGGTGCTCTGATTGCGCGCCACGGCGCGGGGAAACACCACCTCGATCAACGTGCCGGATTTCGGCGCCGCCTTGATATGAAACTGCGCCCGGTTGGCTTCGACCAGCGCCTTGGTGAGCGACAGGCTGAGACCGGCGCCATCGGGGCCTTGCTCGGAAGCCGAGGGCGCACGGAACGGTTCGAGCGCGGCGGCCACCTCCTGATCGTTCAGGCCATGACCGGTGTCGCGCACGCGCAGCGCGACCTCGCCGAAATCGGTCAGCGCGGTCGAGACGATGACCTGGCCGCCGGGATTTGCCAGCGAGATCGAGGCCGAGATCAGGTTCATCGCGATCTGGCGCAGCGCCCTTGTGTCGGCGATGACCGGCGGCAGCAGTTGCGACAGCGAGGTGCGGATGATGATGCGGGCGCGGTTAGCCTGCGGCTGCATCACTGCGACACAGCTCTCCACCAGCTCGTTGAGGTTCTGGCTGGTGAAGGTGAGCTCGAGCTTGCCGGTCTCGATGCGCGACAGCTCCAAGAGATCGTCGATCAGGGAGACGACGCGCTCGCCCGAGGCGCGGATGTCCTTCATGTATTCGGCGTAGCGCGTGTTGCCGATCGTGCCGAAACGTTCGCCGATCATGACCTCGGCAAAGCCGATGATCGCGTTCAGCGGCGCGCGCACCTCGTGGCTGATCCGGGCCAGCATGTCGGCCTTGGCGTTGGCGGCCCGATCGGCCACGCGACGAGCCTGCAGCAACTCGCTATCGCCGCGATGGAGTTGCGACAGGTCGCGGAACACGGCAAAGAAATTCGGACCGTTGGGCCGGGTCCGGCCAATTGCCATCGACAACGGAATGACGCCGCCCTGAGCGACCTTCCCGAGCACCTCGCGGCCCTGATCGAGCCCGCTCGACGCGCCGGCCTGCTGCACGCTGTCGAGGTCATCGAGCACGAGGCGGGCGCTTTCCGGCGCGAACAGCTCGATCAGGTTACGGCGCACCAGCGCCGCGCCATCGTAGCCGAACAGCGCCTCGGCGCTGCGGTTGCAGGCGTGGATGTTGCCGCCGGCGTCGAACATCAGGATGCCCTCGGCTGTGACGTCGAGGATCGCCGCAAGATCTTCGGCTTCGGCGTGGCCGGCGGCCGGAGGCGGGGCCACGACCAGGGGGGCCGGTGCAGCCGAGGCCTGCGCCGACATCGGTGCGGCGTCGGCCGCCGTCGGAACCGCGGCTGCGGTTCCGGGCACCGGAGCGAAGATCAGGGCATGGGCGGTATCGCCGTCCCAGGTGATCGTGAACAGGCGAGCTTCCGCCTTCACCTCCTCGCTGGAGGAGCCGTCGGCGGCCGAGATCGTGACGGGGGTGCCGGCCTCCGACTTGTTCGACGCGGACGACACGCCTGGCTCGACATAGAGCGCATCGAGCCCGCCTGCCTGCTCCAGGGCCGCAAGATCGGCGTAGCCCATCTGCCTGAAGAAGGCCGGATTGCCATAGAGCAGACGATCGAGCCGGTAGATCAGCATGCCCGTCGGCAGCAGGTCGAGCAGGATGCGGTCGCGCTGACTGTCGCCCTGGGCCGGCGGCTCCTCGGGGCTGAGCCATTCGGTCTGCAGCTCCGCGCCATGATCGGTCGCCGTTTCCGTCGCCGACGGAGCCTGCTGCTGCGGCGGGACCGACGGATCGCTCACGCGCGATCCCGGCTCGAGCGCCGCACTCGCGACGCCCGCGGCTGAGTTGCGGATCTCGCCTTCGAGCCGAGCCGACAGCTGACGCGCGAGTTCATGGAACGCACTGTTCTCCACCGGCGTGAGCACCGGATGCTTGGACTCGCCCGGAGCGCGGAACGGGACCACGTTCCCGGTCGTTTCGAGCCCGATGCCGTCGATGTGGTGTACGTCCGGCGCAATGGAAGCCTCACGCGATGACGCAGTGACGTTGTCCTGCTGCGGCGGCACATCTGCGGCCTGCACATGGTCGGATTGGGCAGGTTCGGTTTCGTCGGCGTCCGGAGCATCAGTCGCGGCTGCATCGGTCGATGCGGGGCGACGCAGTGCGGCCAGCCGGTCCAGGGCGTCGAGGTCGCGACAGACGCCGAAGCCGCGATAGCCGGCATGGGTTCTGTCCTCCGTCAGGACAGGCAGTCCCGACAATTCGACCGCAAGCCGCTCGCCCTCCGCGGGCCAGCTGACGACGATCCCGCTCCAGGTCTCTTTCGTTTCGATCGCGGCACTGATTCGCCCTTCGGGATCGAGGCCTAGCGATGCAGCGAGCTCATGCCAGGGATGGCCGAGCTTGGCGGCGCTGTGCCGCCCGATCAGGCGGGTGAATTCATCGGAGCCGATCGAGAACCGTCCCTCGGCATCCATCTGCCAGGAAAATCGGAGCGGATGGCGGCGGCCGACTGAAGGGTCCGCCGCGCCGGAATCGGCAGGATGCGCGTGATCTTCCGTTTGCGGCGCCGACGCCTTGAACAGGTCGGCCTCGGCCGGATCGTCGATCAGCAGGAACTCGGCCGACGCTTCGTTCGACAGCGCGCGGGATTCGTCTTCGGTTTGGCGTTCAGTCATTGCGTCCATCGGAAGAGGAGGCGAAGTCACGACCGCGGGCCCAGCGGGAACATCCACGGGGGCTGGTGATGCCGGGGCGGCATCCGCGGTTGGCTCAGGTATTGGCGCCGTGCCCGGCGCCTCGATCTCCTCGGCAGGGGCCGGCATCGGGACGGCCACCAGCCCGACCTGGTTGCCGCTGCCGATGCGGTAGAGCGCTGCGCGCTCCGTGCCGAACGTCACCTCGGCCATGCCATCGGCCAGCGCCGCCCTGCGTATCCCGACGAAATCCGGCTCGCTCAGGTCGCGCATGCCAAACAGGCGCCGTCCGGCTGAACTGATGCCGGCGAACTGACCGTCCTGGGTGAATGCGATCAGCGCATGCTCACTCGTCTCCACGAGCCGCTTCAGGCGATCCGCCAGGGGGAAGCTACGTCCACCCCCGTCGGTGCCGGTGATCAGCACCGCGCGCGTGCCATCCGGCAGATCGATCCGGGCGCAGCCGCAGGTCGCGAGCGTGCCGAGCGGCGCGCCGAAGCCACGGAGGCGTTCGAGCCGCAAGGCGCCGGTCTCGGGCAGCCGCCGTCCCAATTGAGCGACCTGGCGACGATGCGCGTCGGCAGGGCCGAGCGTCTTAGCAATCAGCGCCGCTGCGCTCGCCGCGCCGAGGGCGCGCGCCCCGGCCGCATTGGCCCACAGCACACGGCTGCCATCCGCCGACCATAGCCAGGCCGGCAGACTGCCGGCGGCGTGGACGGCCAGCCGGGGGTCGCTGAGGGCCTGCAATTCGAGATCGGCGTAGGTCATGGGCGACGACGGCAAACGGCTCTTGTGATGTTGATCGGCCGACGTTGATCGGCGGTCGGAACTGGTCGCGTTAAGAATTCGTTACTATCGCGCGTTTTGAGGGCCGAGGTCCACGGCGGGGCCGCGCTCCTGTCCTGCTAAAGCTTGGATAACCTTAATGTGTTCCTCGTGAGCCGCAGCGCGCGGAATCGCGGCGAACCCCCTGTTGGGGACCACGATGATACCTGGGCAGGTCGAGAGCTGCGCGGGCAACGGGACGGTCACCGCGAGGACGGGGCGCTAAGGGCGCCAGCCGATCGTGACGTCAGAAGGAGGGAACCATGACCGACGACGGGCGACGATTCGAGATTCCGAAAGACATGCGGGCGATGGCGGAGGCAGGCTTCAACCAGGCACGTCAGACGTTCGAGAAGTTCCTGGCTGGAGCGGAGGCGACGGCCGGCTCGCTCGAACACCGCAGCACGACGGTGCGGGCCGGGGCCAAGGACATCGGCGCCAAGGTCTTGTCCTACGCTGAAAAGAACGTCCAGTCGTCGCTCGACTACGCCCAATCGCTGGTGCACGCCAAGGACCTGCCCGAGGTGCTGCGGCTGCACGGCGAATTTGTTCAGGGCCAGATGCGGTCGCTCGCCGAGCAGGCAAGCGAAATGGGGCAGGCCATCGGCAAGGTTGCGATCGACGCCACAAAGCCTAAGGCCTGACGGAACGTTCTCCGCTCCCGAAAAATCTGGAAGCGGGTGCGGCAAACAGTTCCTGATAGTGGAATTTCCGTTGCGTTGCACAAAAGCGCCACGATATAGCTCTACGCGAGGTTGTTACCTCCCAGGGGCGGTTCCTCTGCGTGATCCGAAGTGACGTCCCGATTGCCGGGACGGTCCAGTCTCAATGTTTCGAAGGATGCATGCCATGACCAATGCCACCGATCCTTTCTCCGCGTCCATCATCCCGTTCGAGGTTCCCGAGCAGGTGCGCGCGTTCGCCGAAAAGGGCGTGTCCCAGGCCCGCGAGAACTACGCCAAGTTCAAGGACGCAGCGGAAACCCACAATTCGGCCATCGAGGCCTTCTTCGCCAACGCCAGCAAGGGCGCCGGCGCCTACTCGTCCAAGGTCATGGAATTCACGAAGGCCAATACCACGGCTTCGCTCGACTTCGCCCAGGAGCTGTTCGGCGTGAAGTCGCCGTCGGAGGCGATGGAGCTGTGGACGGGCTTCGCGCGCAAGCAGTTCGAGACCTTGACGGCCCAGGCCAAGGAGCTAGGCGAGCTCGGCCAGAAGGTTGCGGCCGAGACGGTTGAGCCGATCAAGGAAAGCGCCACCAAGCTGTTCAAGACGGCGGCCTGAGGGCCAGCCTCAAGTCTCGCCGGGTGCGCGGTACGGGCCGTGTGCCGGCATGGACGGCGGGAGACCATGACCCGGGCGCGTTCGCGGCCGGGTTTGCTTTCTGGGGCTCGCCGTTTGCACGGGGGCTCGTTCGGGCCGAAGCGGCGTCAAAAAACGCCGTCACGGCAGGGGACTTTATCCGTTCTCGGCCTTGCCAAATTCGCCCGTTGCACCTAGTTTCCGGCCCGTTCGGACGCCCCCTCGTGGGCCGTCCCATGCGGATGCAGTTGTAGCTCAGTTGGTTAGAGCGCCTGTCTGTGGAACAGGAGGTCGGTGGTTCGAGCCCACCCAACTGTACCATGGCCACCCCCATCGCTGTGCCGTTCGCAAGCTCACCTCCATCCGTGCTCCGCGCCCCATTGATCCTGCGCCGTGATTTGTAGCCCCGTCGCGACCTCTCGCGCAGGGCCGGGGCGTGGGGCGCAGAGCTTTGGTCGCGGAAGCCCGAGCCCCGTCTCCGTATTTCGACGGATATATCGCCGGATCGTGCGCTCGCTTGCGGTTTTGCTGCGCCGGATCGGTAGCACGGCGTGGCGCCGTTGCTTGCGAATCCGATCTCCTTCAATCACAGTTGGCGGCAACGAGGGGGAGGGGGCGATGAGAGGGATTGATCTCGATCCATGCATCTCTGCCGTACTGATCGCTATAGCCGCGCTGTTAGTCCCCGTAACCGCACGGGCCTATACCGCCGAGCAGGAGCAGGCGTGCACAGGCGATGCGTTCCGGCTTTGTAGTTCCGACATTCCCGATGTCGATCGTGTCACCGCCTGCATGGTCCGCCGCAAGGCCGAGCTGTCGCCGCCATGCCGCGCCCAATTCGGGCCGCCAGAGCGCCAGACAGCGTCATCGGGCCGCGCGGAGCGGCCGATGAGCATTCGTCCTGTCACCAGGAAGCCGGTCACTGCGCGCGCCGGCAAATCGAAGAAGTCGACGCGACCGGACGCGACCTGAGCGATGCCGATGGCCGCATTTGGCGGCACCGGGAATGATGGCGGTCCTCGACGCGCAGCCTCAACATGTAAATGCGATGGGGCATGACCGGATGTTGTCGAACATCGCGGCCTGATCTGCTGTTTTGCCTGCTTTGGTGTGACTCAAAAACCAATGCGATTCGGCAATCAGGAGTTACGTCTTATCGATCGCTAAATTTATCTTCCGCGAATCAGTCCGCTGATTCATTTTCGCTGCCGGGGTCAATCTGGAGGCCAAGGTATGAACGTTATTGTTTTCGCATCGCGTAAGGGCGGTTCAGGCAAGAGCACCCTGGCCGCCCATCTCGCTGCGCAGATCAAGTCGAGCAAGTCTTGTCTGCTCATCGATGCCGACCCGCAGGGGTCGCTGACGCTTTGGCACAAGCTGCGCGGCACCAACGAGCCGCCGATCAAGACGGCCGTGAACTCGGTGAGCGCGATCGTGTCCGCCGCCCGCCGCGACGGCGTCGAATGGGTGCTGATCGATACGCCGCCGACCATCTCGGCCGTCGTCGAGGATGCGATCAAGAACGCCACCATGGTGATCATCCCGGCCCGCCCCGGCGTGTTCGACGTCAACGCGGTACAGGAGACGATCCAGACCTGCCGCGCCGCGCGCAAGCCCTACGCGGTCGTTCTCAATGGCGCGCCGGCGCGCCGCGACGATGCTGAGAGCCCGATCGTCACCATCGCCCGCGAGGCGCTGGCGAAGTTCAAGGCCCCGGTGTGGGGCGGCCAGATCACCAACCGCGCCGATCTGCTGATGGCGCTGGGCCAGGGTGAAGGCGTGCGGGAATATTATGCGGAGGGCCGGGCTGCGGCCGAGATCGCACGCCTCTGGGCTGCGATCGAGCGTTCGGTGCGGGCGATTCGCGGGACTGTGTCGGCCAACGGCGCCATGCACAAGCAGGCGGCCTGATCGCGGCATCAGATGAGGCATCGACGCGCGGTCTTCCGCGCGTTTTTTGCGTCGGGTCACACGATCTGGCGTGAGTGCCGACCTCGCGCCGCGCGCGAGGGCGCGGCGAGGTCAGGCAACCATCAGGAAATAGAAGGCGATTGCCGGCGTCAGGGTCAGGATGACGGACCAGATCCCGACCGCCCAGAGAATGTCTTCGACGCTGAACCCCTGGTGCTCAGGGTATGGATGATCCTGCAAAGCCACGACGCCCTCGCGCTCTTTGATGTTTTCAACATCCATAGCGGAACATCTTTAAACACGAGGTTGCGGACTGCGCCGCTTTTGATCGCGTTTGTTAGCTCGGATTAACCACGGAGATTCTGCTCCGGCTCCGCAGCGGCGGCGCGGCTCTGCCTGGCCGTTCCGATCGGGAAGGCAAGGCAGAGCCGGCGAATAGGTTGGGGCGTGCTCAGGCAACGCGGTTCTGCGTGGTCGTCGGCTGGCGCCGCTCGATCTGCTGATCCAGCCGTGCGGCGAGGTCGTCGCCAACCTCCACCATCGGCAGCCGCACTTCGGGGCTCGCAATGACGCCGGTGCGCGCCAGCCAGTACTTGGCCGGTGCGGGGCTCGGCTCGGTGAACAGCAGCCGCGTCAGATGCTCGACCTGCGCCCAGCACGCTGCTGCCGCGTCGTGACGGCCGGCCTTCACGTGCTGCAGGATTGCGACAAACGTCTCGGTCTCCAGATGTGCCGAGAGCAGGATGGCGCCGTCGGCACCGGCCTGCAGCGCATCGAAGCTCTGGGCGTCTTCGCCCGTCAGGATATGAAAGCCAGCGCGCCGGCGCGTGATCAGGTCGCGCGTCTGCGTGCGGTTGGCGCAGCAATCCTTGAGCCCAGCGATGGCGGGATGCTCGGCGAGCTGCAGCAACGTCTCGTTGTCGAGGCCGACCGCCGACCGATAGGGAATGTTGTAGAGCACGATCGGATGGGCGGTGCGGTCAGCCAACGCGGTGAAATGCGCCAGCAGGCCGCGCTGCGACGGACGCACGTAAGGCGGACTCGAGATCAGATAGAAGTCGATCGGCCATGACGCGGTTCGGTCGAGCGCTTCGATCACCTCGGCCGTCGCCACGCCGCCGACACCAAGACAGATCGGCAGCGACCGGCCGGTGGTGTCGAGCTCGTCCCGGACCACGCTGATCAGACGGGCGCGCTCGTCCCATGACAGCGCCAGTCCTTCGCCTGACGTGGCACCGAGCACCAGTCCATCGATCCGCTTGGCGGCGTAGTGCCGAACCAGACTGCGTAAGGATGGTTCGTCGAGCGCGCCATCGCGGAACGGCGTGATCAGGGGCAGCCAGAGGCCCTGCAATCGGGTCGTAACGTCGGTCATGGTCCATCTCCTTGGGTTGGCAGGAGCCGGAGACGGGACACGCAAAAAAAGCCCCGTCCTCGCGGCGGGGCTGGTGATGCGGCGGTGAATTCGAGAGATTCTAGCGCGCGCGTCCACATGTCCCCGGGAGGGGAGCTTTTTTCGACGACAACTTGGCGTGCGAAGACGTGGACATAAGATCTAGATGCGCGGTGCGGGCGATGCTGTCAACGCCGCATCGGGCACGACACGGAAACATTCGGCAAAAAAATAGCCGGGCCCAAATGAGCCCGGCTGGAGGTATTGGCCAAAGCGGCCGACACAATCACCTTCCAAGAGGGATTTCTGAACGCTCGCGCCACTGGAGGAGGGGGACAATGCGCAACGCCAACGCTCAGCACATCCTCAGTATGGGCTCTCGCATGGCGTCGCAGCAACCATGCAAGCCGCATGTCAGACATGCACAATCTTACGCCGGCCAGCGCTGCGCTTTGCTCACGACGAAGTCACGGAACACTTGAACGCGAGCGACCGTTTTCAATTCCTCGGGATAGACGAAGTAGGTGTCGAGTTGGATCGAATCCGACTCCCCAAACAATTGCACGAGACGGCTGTTTTCCTCGACGAGGTAGTCCGGCAGCGCGGCGATGCCGAGTCCTTGCTGGCAGGCGCGGACCAGGCCGAGAATGTTGTTGACCCTGAAATAGGCCTCGCGCGGACCGGAGCCGTTGCGGCCGGCATCGACCAGCCAGCTGCGGTTCTGGAGATGCGGCGCGACTTGGCCGTCGGCCAGCATGATGATGCGATGATCATCGAGCTCGTCGAGCGTGCGCGGCGTGCCGAAGCGCTTGACATATTCCGGTGAACAATAGGCGTGGAAGCTGATCGCGAACAGCTTGCGCTGGATCAGATCGGGCTGGGTCGGCTTGCGGGTGCGGATCGCCACGTCCGCCTCGCGCATCGACAGATCAAGCTCCTCGTCGGTGACGATCAGCGAGATCCGGATCTCCGGATAGAGCGCGGTGAATTCTCCGAGTCGCGGGATCAACCAGTTGATGCCGACGCCCGGCGTGGTCGTGATCTTCAGGTCGCCGCTCGGGCGCTCGCGGCTATCGGTCAGCTTGGCGCGCGCCGCCTGCAGCTGCATGAAGACGTCATGCGCGGTTCGGAACAGGAGGTCGCCTTGCTCCGTCAGGATCAGCCCGCGGGCGTGGCGGTGGAACAGCGAGACTGCGAGCTCCTGCTCGAGCGCGCTGACCTGGCGCGACACCGCCGATTGTGACAGCCCGAGCTGCTCCCCGGCATGCGTGAAGCTGCCTGCTTCCGCCGCTGCGTGAAACACCTTCAGCTTGTCCCAATCCATATCCGTAAATCCATCCCGTGATCGTGGCATCGTCAGTTCATTCCGCCGCGGCGCGTTCGCTCGCGGCGTGGGCGAGGAAGCGTTCGGCCTCGAGGGCGGCCATGCAGCCCATGCCGGCTGCGGTGATCGCCTGCCGATAGGTTTCATCGGCGACGTCGCCGGCCGCAAACACGCCGGGAACGGAGGTCGCGGTCGAGCCCGGCGCCACCTCGACGTAACCGGAAGGCTTCAGTTTCAGTTGCCCCGCGACCAGCTCGGTTGCCGGCGCGTGGCCGATTGCAACGAACACGCCATCGGCGGGCAGCTCGGTGAGCGCGCCGGTCTTGACGTTCTTGAGCCGGACATGCGTGACCTTGGATGGCGAGCTGGCGCCGCAGATCTCATCGAGGGCGCTGTCCCAGACGACCTTGATCTTGGGATGCTTGAACAGCCGCTCCTGCAGGATGCGCTCGGCGCGGAAATGGTCGCGCCGGTGTACGACGGTGACGGTCGATGCGAAATTGGTCAGGAACAACGCTTCCTCGACCGCGGTGTTGCCGCCGCCGACGACGACGACCTCCTTTCCGCGATAGAAGAAGCCGTCACAGGTCGCACAGGCCGAGACCCCGAAGCCCTTGAACGTCTCCTCCGACGGCAGCCCGAGCCAGCGCGCCTGGGCGCCGGTCGCCAGAATGACGGTCTCGGCGAGGTAGACGTCACCGGAGTCGCAGGTCAGGCGGAACGGACGCTGTCCCAGCTCCAGCTTGGTCACGAGGTCCGTCTTGATCTGGGCGCCGACATGCGTCGCCTGCTTTTCCATCTGCTCCATCAGCCAGGGACCCTGGATGACGTCGGCAAATCCCGGATAGTTCTCCACGTCGGTGGTGATGGTGAGCTGGCCGCCTGGCTGGATGCCCTGAATCAGCACCGGCTCCAGCATAGCTCGTGCCGCGTAGATCGCCGCCGTATAGCCAGCAGGGCCGGAACCGATGATGACGACTTTGGCATGGATCGGAGCTTGCATGTGGCCGAAGACTCGCTGGAAAAGGGAGGATTACCGACGCAGCGAGCGGAATGCGCTGAAGAAACGCTCCGAAGCCCCATCGAAAATGTCAAATCCAAGTCTAAGCCATCTGGCAAGCTATGCAAGAATTGCAACGCATCTCGGCGAATTTTCCCTTCACGAGCCGGTCAACAGGGGAAATCTAAAGCAATAAAATTGCGTGGATTGACCGGCTTGCGCTAAGAGAGTTGCCCATCGTCGCCCGGCGCCCCCTGCGCCTCCTCCTGTTCCGCCAGAGCCCACAATCCCCGTGTCCAAGAATCTTGATGAGATCGATCTCAAAATCCTGAGCGAAATTCAGGCCGACGGCAGGATCACCAATGTCGAGCTCGCCAAGCGGGTCGGCATCTCGCCGCCGCCTTGCTTGCGCCGCGTGCGGACCCTGGAGGAGGAAGGCTACATCACCGGCTACCGGGGCCTGCTCGACCCGCGCAAGCTCGGCTTCGACGTGACCGTGTTCGCCTCGGTCCACCTGTCGAGCCAGGCGGACGCCGATCTGAAGGCGTTCGAAGAGTTCGTGCGGTCCGAGCCGCTGGTGCGGGAATGCTGGATGCTGTCCGGCGAGGTGGACTTCATCCTGAAATGCGTGGCACCGGACATGGCGACGTTTCAGGAGTTCGTGACCCACCTGACGGCGGCACCTCACGTGCGCAACGTGCGAACGTCCCTGGTGCTGCACAACTCGAAATACGAGGCGGCGGTGCCGCTCGAGGTCAAGGGACGCAGCTAGGCCCACCGCCATTCCGGGTTCGCCTCGTTCGAGGCGCCCCGGAATGACCGTGAGTGAAAGCCTACGCCTTCTTACGCAGCATCGCGTCGAGGCTGATCGGACCCCCGCCGGCCGTCGCCAGATAAAGGCATGAGAAGCAGAATGCGATTGCCGCGGTGCCGTTGTTCAGGAGCGGCAGCCACACCGGCTCACCTGTCTTGAACATGTGACCGAGGAAATAGGCGAAGGCCATCTGACCCGACAGAATGAACGCGACGGGCCGCGTGAGCAGACCCACCATCAGCAATCCGCCCAGCACGAGCTCGATCAGGCCGGCCGTATAGATGAGCGGCGGAATGTTTGCGAAATACGGAAGCACTGGAAACTTGAAGATCTTCGCCACGCCGTATTGAAACAACAACAGACCCGTGACGAAGCGAAACAGGCTGAGTACAGCCGGTTGCCATTTCGAGAACATCTGCTCCATGTCGATCATCCCCCAATCAAAGCCATCATGATGCGACGGACCGGACCCATCCTCCCGGCACGGCTCGTCGGTTCTGCACTAGCTCATTCCCGAAAGCCCGTCACCGGCGTGTGGCCTGGAGCCCGATGAATTGACCGTGTGCTGCCGAACGCCATTGTGCCGCAGTGCGGCCGGCCAAACGACGAAGGGCCGCGCCTTCGCGCAGCCCTGGTTTCGTCCGAACGGTCACAGGCACCGCTCCGGTGCCTCGGGTCCTCAGCGCCACTCGACCTTGGCGATCTCGTAGGACTTGGCGCCGCCGGGCGCCATGACCTCGACGGTAGTGCCCATCTTCTTGCCGATCAGCGCGCGCGCCAGCGGCGAGGTGATCGAGATCTTGCCCTTCTTGGCGTCCGCCTCGACCTCGCCGACGATCTGCCAGACCGTCTTCTTCTCGGTGTCCTCGTCGATCAGGGTCACCGTCGCGCCGAACTTGATCGTGTCGCCGGAGAGCTTGGTCACATCGATGATGTCGGCGCGCGCGAGCTTGTCCTCGAGCTCGGCGATGCGGCCCTCGTTGTGAGACTGCTCTTCCTTGGCGGCGTGATATTCCGCGTTCTCGGACAGGTCGCCATGCGAACGCGCTTCCGCGATATGTTCGATGATGCGCGGACGGTCCACCGATTGGCGCTGCTTGAGCTCGTTCTCCAACGCGGCGTAGCCCATCGAAGTCATGGGAACCTTTTCCACCATCTCTTCTCGTCCTTCAGTCGTGCGGGCGGGGGCGCGCACGATCAGCATCTTCAGAATAGGCCTTTGCGGCTCAAAGCAAAGCCTCAAGGCCCGGCAAGACCGTCCCGTCAAAGGCCGGTACAACATCGAACGGGGCGGCGAGTTCCTGAAAGCTTCTATTGCCGATTGTTGCCAACCGCTTAGCGGGCGTTCGCCCGCGCGCTGCGATTAGTTTTCGGAAAAGTAACTCTGCAGGGTGCGGACCTCAAGGTCTCCCCCGAGATAGGCACGGATGCCTTGCGCGGCCGCCACGGCACCCGAAAGAGTGGTGTAATACGGCACTTTATGCAAGAGGGCAGCGCGCCGCAGCGAGCGGCTGTCGGCCAGCGCCTGCGGGCCTTCGGTGGTGTTGAAGACCAGCTGGATGTCGCCGTTGGTGATGGCGTCCACGATGTGTGGCCGGCCTTCCAGCACCTTGTTGATCTTCTCGGTCGGCACGCCCTGGTCGGTCAGGAAGCGCTGGGTCCCGGAAGTCGCTACCACCTTGAAGCCGAGTTCGTGCAGCATCCGCACCACCTCGGTGATGCGCGCCTTGTCGCTTTCACGCACCGACACGAACACCGTGCCTTTGCGCGGCACGCGTGTGCCGCCCCCGAGCTGGCTCTTGGCGAACGCCACGGCGAACGAGCGGTCGATGCCCATCACCTCGCCGGTGGAGCGCATCTCCGGGCCGAGCACGGTGTCGACGCCGGGGAAGCGGGCGAACGGGAAGACTGATTCCTTCACCCCGACATGCTTGAGCGCGCGCTTGGTCAACCCGAAATCGGCGAGCTTCTCGCCCGCCATGATCCGGGCCGCAATCTTGGCGACCGGCGTGCCGACCACCTTGGCGACGAAGGGCACCGTGCGCGAGGCGCGCGGATTGACCTCGAGCACGTAGATCGTGCCGTCCTTGATCGCATATTGCACGTTCATCAGGCCGACGACGTCGAGCCCGAGCGCCAGCTCGCGGGTCTGCCGCTCCAGCTCGGCGATGGTCGCCTCGTCGAGCGAATGCGGCGGCAGCGAGCAGGCGGAATCGCCGGAATGGATGCCAGCCTCCTCGATGTGCTCCATGATGCCGACGATGAAGGTGTCCTTGCCGTCGGAAAGGCAGTCCACATCGATCTCGGTGGCGTCCGACAGGTAGCGGTCGAACAGCAGCGGGTTCTTGCCCAGCACCGTGTTGATCTGGCCGGTCTTGTCGTTGGGATAGCGCGCCTTGACGTCGGCCGGCACCAGCTCCGGCAGGGTGCCGAGCAGGTAGTCGCTGAGCTGGTTGTCCTCGCGGATGATCTGCATCGCGCGGCCGCCGAGCACATAGGATGGGCGCACCACCAGCGGCAGGCCGAGATCGGCCGCCACCAGGCGCGCCTGCTCGACCGAATAGGCGATGCCGTTCTTCGGCTGCTTCAGATGCAGCTTGTCGAGGATGCGCTTGAAGCGGTCGCGGTCCTCGGCCAGGTCGATGGCTTCCGGCGAGGTGCCGAGGATCGGTACCTCGGCGGCTTCGAGCGCGCGCGCGAGCTTCAGCGGCGTCTGGCCGCCGAACTGCACGATGACGCCATGCACGGTGCCGTTCTTTCGCTCGGTGGCGATGATCTCGAGCACGTCCTCGGCCGTCAGCGGCTCGAAATACAGCCGGTCGGCGGTGTCATAGTCAGTCGAGACCGTCTCCGGATTGCAGTTGACCATGATGGTCTCGTAGCCGGCATCGGCCAGCGCGAAACAGGCATGGCAGCAGCAATAGTCGAACTCGATGCCCTGGCCGATCCGGTTCGGACCGCCGCCGAGAATGATTACTTTCTTCTTGTCCGACGGCGCGCTCTCGTCGCCGAGAGCGCCGGCAAACGGCGTCTCATAGCTCGAATACATGTAGGCGGTCGGCGAAGCGAACTCCGCTGCGCAGGTGTCGATTCGCTTGAACGCCGGACGGACGCCGAGCGCCTGCCGCTTGGCGGCGACCTCGGCTTCGGTGGTGTTGGCGAGCACCGCGAGCCGCGCGTCGGAGAAGCCCATCGCCTTCAGCGTGCGCATGCCGCTGGCATTCGGCGGCAGGCCATGACGGCGAACCTTGTCCTCCATCTCGACGATGCCGCGCATCTGCGCCAGGAACCACGGATCGATCTTGCAGGAGTTGAAGATGTCCTCGTCCGACCAGCCGAGGCGCATCGCCTGCGCCACCTGGAGCAGGCGGTTCGGGGTCGGCGTGCCCAGGGCGGCGCGGATCGCATTCTTGTCATCGCCGCGGCCGAGCCCCTCGATGTCGATCTCGTCGAGGCCGGTGAGGCCCGTCTCCAGGCCGCGCAGCGCCTTTTGCAGGCTTTCCTGGAACGTGCGGCCGATCGCCATGACTTCGCCGACCGACTTCATCGAGGTCGTCAAGGTGGTCGAGGCGCCCGGGAATTTCTCGAAGGCAAAGCGGGGGATCTTGGTGACGACGTAGTCGATCGTCGGCTCGAACGAGGCCGGGGTCGCGCCGCCGGTGATGTCGTTGGCGATCTCGTCCAGCGTGTAGCCGACCGCGAGCTTGGCCGCGACCTTGGCGATCGGGAAGCCGGTCGCCTTGGAGGCCAAGGCCGAGGAGCGCGACACGCGCGGATTCATCTCGATCACGACCATGCGGCCGTCGGCCGGGTTGACGCCGAACTGCACGTTGGAGCCGCCGGTCTCGACGCCGATCTCGCGCAGCACCGCCAGCGAGGCGTCGCGCATGATCTGATATTCCTTGTCGGTCAGCGTCAACGCCGGCGCCACCGTGATCGAGTCGCCGGTGTGCACGCCCATCGGATCGAGGTTCTCGATCGAGCAGACGATGATGCAGTTGTCGTGTTTGTCGCGGACGACCTCCATCTCGTACTCCTTCCATCCGAGCACCGATTCCTCGATCAGCACTTCGTTGGTGGGGGAGGCATCGAGACCGCGCTCGATGATGTCGAGATACTCTTCCTTGTTGTAGGCGATGCCGCCACCGGTGCCGCCCATGGTGAAGGAGGGACGGATGATCGCGGGCAGGCCGATCTCGGACAGCGCCATCAGCGCCTGTCCCAGCGCATGCTCCTGATAGCGCTTGCGGCGCTCGTTCTCGCCGAGCGTCCATTGCCGGTCGAGCTCGTCGCGCGCGGCGCCCGACAGCGTCTCGCGCTCGGCCAAGTATTTGTCTCGATACTGCTTCTTCAGCGCCGACGCATTGGCGAGCCGCGACTTCGGGGTCTGCAGCCCGATCTTCTCCATCGCATTGCGGAACAGCTGGCGGTCCTCGGCCTTGTCGATCGCGTCAGCCGTCGCGCCGATCATTTCGACGTCGAACTTCTCCAGTGTCCCCTGCCGGCGCAGCGACAGCGCGCAGTTCAGCGCGGTCTGCCCGCCCATGGTCGGCAGCAGTGCGAAGCCGCCGGGGATGACGTGGCGTTCCTTCTCGATGATCTTGGCGACGATCTCCGGCGTGATTGGCTCGATATAGGTCGCATCGGCCAATTCCGGATCGGTCATGATCGTGGCCGGATTGGAATTGACGAGGACGACGCGATAGCCCTCCTCCTTCAGCGCCTTCACCGCCTGCGTACCGGAATAGTCGAATTCGCAGGCCTGGCCGATCACGATCGGACCGGCGCCAATGATCAGGATGGTCGAGATGTCGGTTCGTTTCGGCATTCAAGCTCACGGGCAAGAAACGGGCAGGAATTGGGCACAAAAAAAGGGCGCGCGTGCCGCGCGTCCCCGAAGGCCAAGGCGCGACCATTGCTCGCGCGCGAGCGGTCTTTAGACCAGTTTCCTCTGAGCGAAAAGGGTTTTGGGCCGAAATCAACGGCCAATTTGGCCGAAGAGGGTCTGAGGGGCACGGCGCCGTCGCTGGCTCGCCGAGCCGAAGCTGCGCAGCAGCGACGGCTGGAGGCCCGGCCTGGACTTGAACCAGGTTCAAGAGCGTTGCACCGCTCTTCGCGTCGTAGCTTCCGCCACCGGGCCGGGGGTGATCTTACCTCTCACGGCCGCGTGAGCCAGCCCGTGTTTCAGTTAACCCTAATCCGGTTGCTCGATGTTGGGCCACGGCGTGGGGTTGGTCGGCTCGGCCGGTCACACGGTTCCCATTGCCGGCTGCGCCACGAAGGTCATGCGCCAGGGATTGTGGCCGATATTCTTCGGCGCCCGGACGGCAGAGAGGCCGGCCTTCTTCAGCCGTGCCAGGATCTCGGCCTCGCTGTAGCGCTGCAGGCCGACCTTGGTCCGCAACTGCCGGTAATCGGACAGGGCAGTGGCGACCAGCCCGACCAGGGCATCCTTGAGGAAGCCGTCCCGCGCCGCGAACATCAGCAGCGCGAGCACGTCACGGCCCATGCCGACGTCCGGACGCAGGACGTCGCCGAGGACGAACTTTCCCGACGGCTTCAGCAGCCGCCTGATCACGGCCAGGGCTGCATCGAATTCCGCCTCGCTCATGTACTGGGCCACGGAGTTCATGACCACGAGGTCGATCGAGCCTTCCTGCATGTTGCGCAGCTCGTCCAGCGACCGCACGCGGATCTTGGTGTTGGGGGCGAAGCGCGCGATCAGCCGGCCGCGCACGCCCGGCGCCGGCTCGGCCAGGATGAGCGTCATGCAGGCGTCGGCGACCTTGGCGGCCGACAGGGCCTCTCCGCAGGAATAGTCGAGAACGACTGCGTCGGGCGAGGGAATATAGCCGACGATGTCGCGCGCGATCCCCTCGAAGTGCAGGTCGCGATGCAGCTTGCTCGCATAGATCGTGTGCGTGGAATCGTAATAATCGATCCAGTCGTCCATGGCGGGTTCCGGCAAACACAGTTCCTTGATCGGAACTGGAGGGGTCAGCGAGCGTTAACGGGTCCGATCATCCGTGTCCATCGCTGCTTCTAACAGGAAGGCCAAGCCGTGAGTAAAGCAAAGACCGACAAGACCGCCCCCGAGCTCGATACCCCGACCGATCTGTCCCCGGATGCCGTGAACAAGATCTCGACGGCATTGAACACGCTGCTTGCGGACGCCTTTGCGCTCTATCTGAAGACCAAGAACTTCCACTGGCACGTCAGCGGACGGCATTTCCATGACTACCACGAAATGCTCGACGAGCAGTCGGACGCGATCTTTGCCACCACGGACCAGCTCGCCGAGCGCGTGCGCAAGCTCGGTGGCACCACGCTGAAATCGATCAGCCAGATCAGCAAGCTGCAGACCATCAAGGACAACAACGAGGAGTATGTGCCGCCGCGCGAGATGTTGCGGGAGTTGATGGAGGACAACAAGCACGTCGCGGCTGCGATGCGGAAAGCGCACGGGCTGTGCGACGACAATGACGATCCCGCCACCGCGGGATTGCTGGAGACCTTCATCGACGAGACCGAGCGCCGCACTTGGTTCTTGTTCGAAGCCAGCCGCCAGGAAGGCAGCAACGCGGCATAGGCGGGCCCGCGTCGAGTTGAGGTCCCGGGCGCGCTGCGAGGACGTGGCGCGCCGGTCCGGCCTCGATGCCGGCCTCCGGCTCATACCATGCCAGGCTATGCGGAGTGGCCGAGTGCCGACCAGCTCCGATAGATCATGTAAGCCGCCACCACGAACACCACCGTGGCAAACACCTTGTTCAGGGTGCCGCGCGTACCGGACAGGCGAGCCGCCAGCTTCGCACCGACCAGGCCACCGGCGATGCCGGCGACGAGAAAGGTCGCCGCCAGCGCCCAGTCGACCAGTCCCGACAGCGCGTAGTTTGCTGCGGTCGTCAGTCCGAACGCCGTGACGGACACGAGCGAGGAGCCGATCGCGTAGAGGATCGGCATGCCCGTCGCAAACATCAGAGCCGGAACGATCAGGAAGCCGCCACCGATGCCGAAGAAGCCGGACAGTGTTCCCGTGCCGAAACCGAATGCCAAGAGCGGCAGCAGATTGTCGCGCGAAAGCTTGACGTCCAGCTGGCTGTTCGTGCCGCGCCTGCGCAGCATCAAGAGGCCGATCACGATCATGACCAGGGCGAACAGCAGCAGCAGCTTCTGACCGTCGACCATCTTGCCGAGCGTCGAGCCAGCGAAGGCGCCGACCACGCCCGTTGCAGCAAACACCAGCGCGCAAGGCCATTTGACGTTCCCGGAGCCGGCATGATTGGCGAGATTGGCCGCCGCGTTGATCGCCACGGCGACCGCGCTCGTGCCGATCGCGACGTGGGGATTGCCGACGCCGACCAGATACACCATGAGCGGCACGGCCAGCACCGATCCGCCCCCGCCGATCAGGCCGAGCGTGAATCCGACGAAAGAGCCGGACAGCGAGCCGAGCGCAAGCTGGGCAGCGGACAAGGTCATCCTGCGATGCTCCGGAGTGGCGTGCCGCGCCGGTGCCCGGCCGTTGCCAAATGGGAAAGCCGAGCCGCGACGTCTGCCGCGTGGTCGGTGGGGCGAGGGGGGTCCTAGAGTGCGTTGAGCGGGACTTTCAGGAAGCGCCGGCCGTCCTGATCGGGCGTCGGCAGCCGTCCCGCCTTCATGTTCACCTGCAGGGAGGGGATGATCAGCTTGGGCATGTCCAAGGTGCGGTCGCGCGCCTCGCGGGCGGCCACGAACTGATCCTCGGTGATGCCGTCGCGGACGTGGATGTTGTGCGCGCGCTGCTCGGCCACCGTCGTTTCCCAGCGGATGTCGCGGCCGTTTGGACCGTAGTCGTGGCACATGAACAGCCGCGTCGCGTCAGGCAACTCCAGCACCCGGCGGATCGAGCGATACAGCGTGCGGGCATCGCCGCCAGGAAAGTCGGCGCGTGCCGAGCCGCCGTCCGGCATGAATAGCGTGTCGCCGACGAAGGCGGCGTCTCCGATCACATGAGTCATGCAGGCCGGCGTGTGCCCCGGCGTATGCATGGCGAAGGCGGTGATTGCGCCGATCCGGTAGGTGTCGCCATCATGGAACAGGCGGTCGAACTGGCTGCCGTCGCGCTGAAACTCGGTGCCTTCGTTGAAGATCTTGCCGAACGTCTCCTGCACCATCCTGATGTTGGCGCCGATGCCGATCCTGCCGCCCAGCCTTGACTGGATGTAGGGCGCCGCCGACAGATGGTCGGCATGGACATGGGTCTCGATCAGCCAGTCCAGTTGCCAGCCGCGATCCTCGATCAGGCGAATGATCTCGTCGGCCGAATGCGGCGCGATGCGCCCCGACGCATAGTCGATGTCCATGACCGAATCGATCACCGCGCAGGCCCGCGAGCCTGGGTCCTTGACCACATAGCTGACGGTGTTGGTGGCGCGATCGAAGAACGGTGTGACCTCGGGTTTCACTGACAGGTCGACCGGATGAGGAATGCCGGACATTCAAGCCTCCCTCATTCTGAAGCGACTGCGGCGAGCGAGGGCCGGCGGCTCGCGAGCATGCGGGCTGCGGCCATTCCGATCATCATGGCCGTGACGAACAGGACGATGGCAGGCGAGCCGTAGCCGAGCGCCACGAAGGCCGGGCCCGGGCAGATGCCGGCGAGGCCCCAGCCGATGCCGAAGATCGCAGGGCCGGTTGCGATCCGCCAATCCAGCGTCTGAAAGGATGGCAGGTGGAATTGGTCACCGAGGACGGGACGCCGGCGCCGGAAAACCAGTCGGAAGCCGGCGAAGGTGACCCCCACCGCTCCAGCCATCACGAGGATCAGGCTCGGATCCCAGCCGCCGAAGCGGATCGCCGCGAAATCGAGGAAGTTGAGCACCTTCTCTGGATTGGACATGCCCGAGAGCAGCAGCCCGAGTCCGAAGATGAGGCCGACGGTGAACTGGACGAAAATGATCATGGTGCCTCACAGCACGTGGCGAACGAGGAAGGTGGTCGCGACCGCGGTGGCCATGAACACCAGCGTGGCGACGATCGAGCGCGGCGAGAGGCTGGCGATGCCGCAGACGCCATGACCCGAGGTGCAGCCGTTGCCCCAGACCGCCCCGAAGCCGACCAGCAGCCCGGCTGCAACCATATCGATCGGACCGACCTCCAGCTTCAGCGGCGGCAGGCTCCCGCTGACGATGCGGACTGCAAGGGCGGCGGCGACCAGCCCTCCTATGAAGGCGAGCCGGCCAGCGAGCGCACCGTCCCAGGGCGGCAACAGCCGCGCGGCAATGCCGCTGACGCCGGCAATACGGCCGGTCAGGCCCATCAGCATGACGGCTGCAGCGCCGATGAGGGCGCCGCCTGCGAGCGCCGTGACCGCTGTATACTCCGTGATCATATCGTCCTTGATTCCCTCGTCGGGGGCATGTTGCAATCGGCTGTCATGTGCATTATTGCATATATACGAAAATGAAGAAGTAACAATCATGACAACACAGGCCAGGCGCAAAACCCGTGAGGCCATGGTGGCGGCGCTCGACGACAAGGCGGAGGAGGCGGCGGGCCTGCTCGCTGCCATGGCGAATTCGAAGCGCCTCATGGTGCTCTGCAACCTCATCGACGGCGAGCGCGCGGTCGGCGATCTCGCCGAACAGGTCGGGTTGCGACAGGCGGCGCTGTCTCAGCATCTCGCGAAGATGCGCGCGCTCGATCTCGTCGCCACCCGGCGCGATGGCCAGACCATCTACTATCGGCTGGCGAGCCGGGAGGTCCGCGAGATCCTGCAGACGCTGTATCGGCTGTATTGCGCCTGATCAGCGCGCCTGGTGCCACAGGCGCGTGAGCGGGCCGCCCGCGCCGAGCACAGGATCGGTCGCGGGCAGCGGCACCTCCGGAATGGTTTTCGATGCGCGGGCGTGGTTCTCCGGCGTCGGCCGCGTGATCTGCATCTTCGGTCCGGGCGGATAGGCGCCGACGATGCAGAAATCGCTGCTGGCAGCGATGCATTGATGTCCAGTGCCGGCCGGCAGGATGGCGACGTCGCCCGGCCTGAGCTCCAGCTCCCGGCCCTGATCGCCGCCGAAGCGGACCCGCGCCGTTCCGCCGGCGACACCCAGCGCCTCATGCACGGTCGCGTGATAGTGCAGATAGTCGTAGACGCCGTTGCGCCACATGTCGCCCCAGCCATTGGCGGCGAACACGCGCTCGATGTCGGCCGCCGGATCGGCGCCACCCAGATCGATGACGGCCTTGTAGACCAGGAACGGCATCGGATTATTGGGCACCAGGCCGTCATCCGCGAACACGATGCTGAGCGGTTCGATCGACTTGACGCGGGGCGAGGGGGCGGCAGGCATGGCGACCTCGGAACAAAGGATGGGGCCTCGCCCTATCAATCGGCCTGCGCGGCCGCCGTTCCAGGCTCACGCCTTGGGCAGCTCGAGCACCGGGCAAGTCGTGGTGGCGTGCGCCAGCAGGCGCCCTTGCGAATCGGCGATGCGTGCCTCGGCGGTCGCGGCGCGGCGTCCGAACGACAGCGTCCTGCCCTCCGTTCTCACGATGCCGGTGGTCTCGGTCATTGCCTTGATGAAGGAGACCTTGAATTCCCGCGTGGTGTAACCGCTGCCCTGCGGGCACATCGTGGGACGGCGAGCCCCATCGCGGAATCCAGCAGGATCGCGGTGTAGCCGCCATGCACCGAGCAGATCGGATTGTAGTGCCGCAAGGCCGGCACGCTGTGCATGACGACCCGGCCGGGCTCGGCGCTGCAGTCGAACGGCGCGACGGTCTGCATGATCGGCGGCTGCGGCAAGGTCCCGGCGAAGATGCCGCGCACGAAATCGAGCCCGGGCATCGAGGCCAGTACCGCCAGGGGCACCACGCCGAATTCAGCGCGCGAATCCGTCTCGCTCATATTGTCGATCTACAATATATGATGATCATCATATGAATGCGGTGCGAAAAGATCGAGGGCAAAACAGATGCCGGCGATCACAAGATTGCGGACAGAAAAATGCCCGGGACCAGCCCGGGCATGTCGAGTGTCGTCAAGCTGCCGACCTCAGGCTGCGCTGCGCTTCTTCTCGCGCATCAGCTCGGCGAAGCGCTGAAAGAGGTAATGCGAGTCGCGCGGGCCGGGCGAAGCTTCCGGGTGGTACTGCACCGAGAACACCGGTTTGCCCTCGAGCTGGATGCCGCAATTCGAGCCGTCGAACAGCGAGATGTGGGTCTGCGTCGCGCCCGATGGCAACGTGTCCTGGTCGACCGCGAAGCCATGGTTCATCGAGGTGATCTCGACCTTGCCAGTGGTCTCGTCCTTGACCGGATGGTTGGCGCCGTGATGGCCCTGGTGCATCTTCTTGGTCTTGGCGCCGACCGCAAGCCCGAGCATCTGATGGCCGAGGCAGATGCCGAAGGTCGGTGTGCCCGACGAAATCACCTGCTGAATGACCGGCACGGCATATTTACCGGTCGCCGCGGGATCGCCGGGTCCGTTCGACAGGAACACGCCGTCCGGCTTCATCGCCAGGATGTCCTCGGCCGGCGTCGTCGCCGGCACCACCGTCACCTTGCAGCCGACGCCGGCGAGCAGGCGCAGGATGTTGCGCTTGATGCCGTAGTCGATCGCGACGACGTTGAACTCCGGATTGACCTGTCGGCCGAAGCCCTCGTTCCACACCCAGGGGGTCTCGTCCCAGGTGAAGCGCTGGGCGGAGGTCACCATCGGCACGAGGTCCATGCCCTCCAGGCCGGGCCATTCCCGCGCTTCCTTCTTCAGGGCGTCGAGGTCGAAATTGCCGTCCTTGGCATGCGCGATCACGGCGTTCGGCATGCCCTTGGAGCGGATCAGCGCGGTCAGCGCCCGGGTGTCGATGCCGGACAGCCCGATGATTCCGCGCGCACGCAGCCACTGGTCGAGATGGCGGGTGGCGCGGTAGTTCGACGGATCGGTGATCGCGGTGCGCAGGATCACCCCGCGTGCGCCCGGCGTCGCCGCCATGTTCACCGTCTCGATATCCTCGTCGTTGGTGCCGACATTGCCGATATGCGGGAAGGTGAAGGTGATGAGCTGGCCGGCATAGGACGGATCCGTCAGGATCTCCTCATAGCCGGTCATGGCGGTGTTGAAGCAGACCTCGCCCACGGCGTGGCCTTCGGCGCCGAGGCCGTAGCCTTCCAGCACCGTGCCGTCGGCGAGCACGAGGAGCGCGGTCGGTTTATGGTCCGGCCAGGCGGCGTCAGTATCGATGTGTGTCATGAGGCCCCTACATAGTGCCCCAGGCGCGCGGCGTCAAAGCGGGAAGCGGCCGATTCACATGCGATTTCGGTCAATTCGGCCGGAGTTTCGAGGCATCCGACCGGAACGGATGCGGAACCGTGTTGTTTCGGGTGGGCGAACCGCCTAGACCAGCGCCAATGGATTTTGAGAGGGCGAGAGCATGCTGCGCGACGACATCAACAATGCGGTCAAGGAGGCGATGAAGGCCAAGGACGAGCGCAAGCTGTCCACCCTTCGCATGGTGAACTCGACCTTGAAGAACGCCGACATCGCCGCGCGCGGCGAAGGCAAGCCGCCCTTGACCGACGCCGACGTGCTCGCGGTGCTGCAGAAGATGATCAAGCAGCGTCAGGAGTCGGTCGAGCTGTATGAAAAGGGCGGCCGCGCTGAGCTCGCCGCCGGCGAGCGCGAGGAGATCGCGGTCATCTCGGCCTATCTGCCGAAGCAGATGAGCGACGACGAGGTGAAGACCGCCATCTCCGCTGCAGTCGCCGAGACCGGCGCCGCCGGCATGAAGGACATGGGCAAGGTGATCGCCGTGCTGAAGGCCAAGTACACCGGGCAGATGGATTTCGCCAAGGCGAGCGCGCTGGTGAAGGCGGCGCTGTCGGGCTAGGCCGCGCGACGCGAAGCGCCCATGCATCCCCACATCGTCATGCCCGGGCTTGTCCCGGGCATCCACGTCTTTAAGACTGTCATCAAGAAGAAAGACGTGGATGGCCGGGCCTTCGCCGCGCCGAAGGGGCTTCGGCCCCGCAGGCGGGTCTTCGCCTGGCCATGACGGAGAGAACAATGCTCAAGGAAACGTCCGACTACGACCAGCTCACTCGCGACTTCCGCTGGGACATCCCGGCGCAGTTCAACATCGCGGTCGCGACCTGCGATCGCCACGCCGACGGCTCGGGGCGCCTGGCGCTGATCGTCGTCGAAGAGGACGGCGCCGCACGGCGCGTCTCATTCGATGAGCTGCGCGATTACTCCTGCCGCTTCGCCAACGTATTGAAGGCCGATGGTCTCGCGCAGGGCGACCGCGTCGCGGTGTTCCTGTCGCAGTCGCTGGAGCTGCCGATCGTCCATCTGGCGGCGTTCCGCGCCGGTCTCGTCTCGGTGCCGCTGTTCACGCTGTTCGGCGAGGACGCGCTGCAATTCCGGCTGCAGAACTCCGGCGCCAAGGTCGTCGTCACCGACGCCACGGGCCTTGCGAAGCTCGCGCGCATTCGCGACCGCCTGCCGGAACTCAAGACGATCTATGTCACTGACGGCGACGGCCTCGGCGCCCAAGCCTTCTGGCCGACGCTGGAGCGCGCCTCCGATCAATTCCCGACCGTCGCCACGTCGAGCGACGACCCTGCCATCATCATCTATACCTCGGGTACGACCGGAAATCCCAAGGGCGCGCTGCACGCCCATCGCGTACTGCTCGGCCACCTGCCCAATGTCGAGATGGTGCACGGCTTCCTGCCGAAGCCCGGCGACGTCATGTGGACGCCGGCGGATTGGGCATGGATCGGCGGCCTGTTCGATGCGCTGTTTCCTGCATGGTATCACGCGATCCCGATGATCGGTTATCGCGCCAGGAAATTCGAGCCGCAGGCCGCAATGCAACTGATGGCGGACTACGCCGTCCGCAACGTGTTCCTGCCCCCGACCGCGCTGAAGTTGATGCGCCAGGCCAATGTCAAGCACGAGGGCGTCAAGCTGCGCAGCATCCTCACCGGCGGCGAGTCGCTCGGCGCCGAGCTGCTCGACTGGGTGCGCGCGACCTTCGGCATCGATGCGCACGAGATCTACGGCCAGACCGAATGCAATCTCGTCGTCGGCAACAATGCGAGGCTGTTTCCGATCCGGCCGGGCTCGATGGGCAAGGCGACGCCGGGCTTCGAGGTGCTGATCGTCAACGACAAGGGCGAGGAGCTGCCGCGCGGAGAGAGGGGCATCATCGGCGTGCGCCAGCCCAATCCCTGCACCATGATCGAATATTGGCGCAATCCGGAGGCGACGCAGAAGAAGTTCGCGGGCGACGTGCTGCTGACAGGCGATCTCGGCACCCAGGATGACGACGGCTATTTCTGGTATGCGAGCCGCGAGGACGATGTCATCACGTCGGCCGGCTATCGCATCGGCCCGGCGGAGATCGAGGACACGCTGCTCAAGCATCCGGCAGTCGCGCTGGCGGCCGTCGTCGGCATTCCCGACCCGGTGCGCACGGAGGCCATCAAGGCGTGGATCGTGCTGCGCCCTGGCTTCGTTGCAAATGACACGCTGTCGCGAGAGATCCAGGACTTCGTCAAAGTGAAGCTTGCCGCGCACGAATACCCGCGCCACGTTGAATTCACCGACACCCTGCCGATGACGGCGACCGGCAAGGTGCTGAGGCGGGAGTTGCGGGCGCGGGGGTAGGGGGCTCCCGTTCGTGGGTGCCCAATGGTGCGCCTGGCTCCCTCGCCTCGCTGGCAGTCCCGCGCGGCACGACGGATGGCGACAGACGAGTGCAAAACTGCATCGTCATATGTGATCGCTCCGCCCCTCTGCCCACAAGTTGAAATTGAAATCCCCGCCCTCCCGCTGTTAGCATCACGGCAACAACAACATTCAGGAGGGACCGCCGATGACCGCATCCGTCTCGGGACGATCCGATCCCGTGGTGCGCCGCATCACCACGGCCGATATTGCCGAAGCCTTGACGCAAGGCCTCCGCGATTTTCAGGCTCAGCCCATGTTCGGCCTTGCTTTCGGGCTGATCTATGTACTCGGCGGCATCAGCATCGTGCTGTGCGTCACCGCCTTCGGGATGGTCTACTTGGCCTATCCGCTGGCCGCAGGGTTTGCGCTGATCGGCCCGTTCGTCGCGATCGGTCTCTACGAGGTCAGCCGCCGCCGCGAACTCGGCCAGCCGATTTCCTATGGCGGGATCTGGCGCACGATCACTTCGCGCGGCGAGATCGGCTGGATGGCGTTCGTGACGCTATTTTTCTTCATCATCTGGATGTACCAGGTGCGCCTCCTGATCGCGCTGCTGCTCGGGCTCAATGCCTCGTTCTCCAGCATCAAGGAGTTCATGACCGTGGTGCTGACGACCAACGAGGGTCTGCTCTTCCTCGCGATCGGCAATCTCGACGGCGCCGCTCTATCGCTGGTGCTGTTCTCGCTCACGGTCGTGTCGTTTCCGCTGCTGCTGGAGCGCGACGTCGATTTCGTGACGGCGATGATCACCAGCGTGCGCGCGGTCGTGACGAGTCCCGGCCCGATGATCGGCTGGGCCGCCGTCATCACCGTGCTGCTGATCATTTCGGCATTACCGTACTTCCTCGGGCTGCTGGTCACTGTGCCGGTGCTGGGCCATGCGACCTGGCATCTGTACCGCCGGATCGTAGCTCCGGCATAAGGCAAGGGCGAGCCGCGACGTAGGTTCGATGGCGCATGGACGCCGTCGAACGGGCTCGTTTCGAAACGCGGCTCGCCGGTGGTCCGGCCGGCCCCAATGTCGGAGGAGGATGATGCCGGACAACATCGCGTTGTTTGCCACGATCGTCTTGTTGCTGCCGATGTTCTATCTGCTGCTGGCTGCGCCGGCCTTTCTGCTGGTGCGGCTCGACATCGTGCCGGTCACCCGGCTCCTGCGCGGCATGTTCGACTCCTACTTCGTGGCGCTTTCGATCGCTGGCGGCATCGGCGCGCTCGCCGTGCTGGCCGACGGCCGCCCCGTTCTGGGGCTGGGCATTGGGCTGATCGCGGCGTTCGCGCTGCTCTCGCGCCGCTGGTTTCTGCGGCAGATGGACGCGCGTATCCGCGACAGGGATTCTGGCGATGCGACGGCCCTGCGTCGGCTGCGTTGGTTACATTGGGGTGGCATGCTGAGCAATGCGGTCCAGGTCGGCGCCGTCCTCGCCAGCATCCCACAGATCGCCGCGGTGTCGTAGCAGGCCTTGTCGTTTAAGGTACTGCAATCCCCATCGCCTTCAGGGCCGCCAGCATGCGCGTCGGCGGCGTCATCTTCACCGCGAGCGGCTTGCCCGTCTCGAGCACGCTCTTGAGGCTCGACAGGATGGCCGGCCAGCCCTGGCGTCCGCCAGACAGGATGTCGTCGGAGAGCGGCCGCTCATGCGCTTCAGTCATCGTGAGACGGACGGCGTCGCCGGCCGGTTCGATCTCATAGGTCACGAGCGTGCGGCCCAGTGCCTCGACGAGGCCGGGCCAGTTGACGTCCCAGGTGACGGTCAGCCGGTGCGGCGGCTCGCAGACGATCACCTGGCCGCTGATGTGTTCGGAGCCGTCCGGCGCGCGCACGATGAAGGCGCCGCCCGCCCTCAGTTCGGCTTCCACGGCGAAGCCGAAGAAATATTGCCGGCTGAACTCGGCGGAGGTCAGCGCCTGCCACACCTTCTCAGGGCTGGCGGCGATGTAGATCGTGTAGACGGTGGCGGGCTTGAACTTTGCAAGATCCATCGCTCAGACTCCCTTGCCGAGCGCTGACATCGGGATCACCAGCGCCGTTCCGGTCTCAAGCAGACTTTTTAGGCCGGACATGATCGCGGGCCAGCCGTTGGAAACCGCATCGAGCAATCTCCGTGCCCCTTCGAAGCCTTCATGCGTCAGGGTCAGCTTGACGGAGTTGCCGTGCTGTTCGATCGCGAACACGACCTTGGTCGGCTGCTCGTTGCGAAACTCGTCTTTCAGGACGTGCTGGAAGGTGTAGGAGAGCCGGCGTGGCGGATCGAACTCCAGAATCTGGCCGACATCCGTCGCCATCCCGTCGGTCACCAGCGTGAACGGCGAGCCGACGCGCCAGTCGGAATGCAGTTCGGTGCCGAACCAGTAGCGCTTTGCGAATTCGTTTGATGTCAGCGCTTCCCACAATTTCTCGGGCGTCGTCGCGATATACGTGACGTAGACGAATTCGGGCTTACTCATCGCGCTCCTCCAATTGCCGCTTCAACTCGCTGAGCGCGGCGAGCTTGCCGCGCTCGAATTTCCTGATCCAGCGCTCCCCGATGTGATGGATCGGCACCGGATTGAGATAGTGCAGCTTCTCGCGGCCATGCCGGATCGTCGCGACCAGATTGGCCGCTTCCAGAATGGCAAGGTGCTTGGTCACGGCCTGTCGCGTCATCGCGAGGCCGTCGCAGAGTTCGGTCAGGGTTTGCCCGTTCCGCGCGTGGAGCCTGTCGAGCAGGGCGCGTCGTGAGCCGTCCGCAAGCGCCTTGAAGACATCATCCATGTGAGAAAGAATAGGCAACCAAATGGTTGCGTGTCAAGAACGCTGCGCTGTGGATCGCGCGAGGACAAGCGGGCTTTCCTCTGCAGACATGTCGTGCATTAGTGAGCGCCTCATTCGCATCGAGGCGCCTCATGTCCCTGCAAGTCTATCTCGCCTTCGTCGCCGCCTGTATCGGGCTGGCGCTGCTGCCGGGTCCCGTCGTGACGCTGCTGATCGCCAACGGTCTGCGCCACGGGACCCGCGCCGCGCTCATCAATATCGCCGGCGTGCAGACCGGGCTGGCGATCGCGATCGGCATCGTCGCCGTCGGCCTGACGTCGCTGATGGCCACGATGGGCTATTGGTTCGAATGGGTGCGGCTGGTCGGTGCGGCCTATCTGGTGTGGCTCGGAATTCAGCTCATCCGCTCGCCGATCGAGGGGATCTCTGCGGGCGAGGCGCCGCCACCGCCGCCGCGCGGCGGCTTTTTCCTGCAGGGGCTGCTGGTGCTGCTCTCAAACCCGAAGGTGATGGTGTTCTTCGGCGCGTTCCTGCCGCAGTTCATGGACATGAGCCGGGACCACGTGCCGCAGGTCGGTTTGCTCGGCGTCACTTTCATGGTGATCGCGGGTCTCACCGACGCGATCTATGCGCTGCTCGCGGGCCGTGCGCGAAAACTGTTCTCGGCCAGGCGGACGCGGCTGGTGTCGCGCATCTCCGGCGGCTTCATGATCGGCGGCGGCGTGTGGCTGGCGCTGACCCGGGCACGGTGAGCACGCGTTCGGCCCCGCGGCCGCATCGCCGTCTGCTGACGCGCGCTACAGGCTGATCGTCCCCTTCACCACCGGCGCGACGTCGCCGCCGATCCAGATCGTGTCGCCGTCCTGCGCGACATGGACGCGGCCGGCGCGACCGAGCACGGTGCCCTGGGAGGCGACATATTGCTTCGGAGCAATTCCGGCTCCGATCAGCCATTGCGCCAGACTTGCATTGAGACTGCCCGTCACCGGGTCCTCGCCGCCGCCCCACATGAAGCCGCGGACCTCGTAGTCGGCATCTGTGCCATCTTGCGCCCGATCCCATGGCGCAACAACGCCGATCGGCTGTTGCGGCAGCGACGCCGGATTGTAGCGGATGTCGAGCAGCGCGCGGCGCGAGTCGATCAGCACGCCGATCCAGCCCGGGCCGTTGTCGATCCACTGCACGGCGCGCATCGTGCTCGTTGGGATGCCGAGCGCTGCTGCGATCCTGCTCGTCAGCTCGGCATCGACGGCGCCGGAGCGGCGGAGGGGCGGGGCGGCGAAGGCGAGGCGATCTCCGTCACGCTTGATGCGCACGAGGCCCGCGCCGCATTCCTGCACCACATGCTCGCCCTTTGACCGGCCGCCGAGCGCGAGCCATACGTGGCATGAGCCGAGCGTCGGATGGCCCGCAAAAGGCAGTTCGCGCTGCGGGGTGAAGATGCGCACGCGATAATCAGCGCCCGGATTCTGAGCGCGTGACAGGAAGGTCGTCTCGGACAGATTGGTCCAGTTGGCGATCGCCTGCATCGCTGCATCGTCGAGGCCGTCGGCCTCGGCGATCACGGCGAGCGGGTTGCCTTTGAAGGCGACCTTGGAGAACACGTCGACTTGATGGAACGGAAGCGCGAGCATTGCGGTGCCCTCCTCGATGTCGGCGTCAGTCGCGCCAGAACGGCTTGTTGGCCTCTTCCTGCACGACCACGGGATCAAGGCCGCAGTCGCGCATCTGCTCGCGATCGAGCATCGCCAGTTCGGACCGCCAGAACAGGCGCCGCAGCCAGAGTTGCGGGACCTGGAGCAAATTGCTCTTTCCGTGGGCAACCTGCGGAGTTGCCCAACGCTGCGCCAGGGAATATGCCATGAGTCACCTATCGCTCTTCAATTGCGTTGTTCGAAGAGCAATCGCGCAGTACATATCTCGGTGCAATCGAAACATTGCTCTCGGTGCAATATAGCATGAATGCTTCGTATACGGCCCTGGTGGACGACATTGCCGAGGACATCGCCAACGGCAGGCTGAAGGCCGGCGACCGGCTGCCGCCGCAGCGTCAGTTCGCCTATGAACGGGGAATTGCCGCATCCACGGCAGCGCGCGTCTATGCCGAATTATTGCGCAGGGGTCTGGTCGTGGGCGAGGTCGGGCGCGGCACCTTCGTCGCGGGAGAGGCGGTACCGGTACCACCCTCGCTGCGGCTGGAGCCGTTCGATGGCCGCATCGATCTCGAGTTCAATTTCCCGACCCTGCCGGATCAGGCGGCCCTGATCGCGAAGTCGCTTGCCGCATGGCAGCGGCCGGAGAAGCTGGCGCCGGTGCTGGCGCCGATCACGCAGCGGCGGCTGGCCGAGGCCGGGCGCACCGCCGCGGCCTTCTTCGCCAGCGAGCGCTGGCGCCCGCGCGCGGAGAACTTCGTCTTCGCCGGCAGTGGTCGGCAGTCGCTGGCTGCGGCGATCTCGGCGCTGGTGCCGGTCGGTGGCCGGCTCGGCGTCGAGGCCGTCACCTATCCGATGATCAAGGGCATCGCGGCGCGGCTGGGCGTGACCCTGGTGCCGCTCGCGATGGACGGCGAGGGCGTCCGCCCGGATGCCCTGACCAAGGCGCACCGCGCGAGCGCGCTCAACGCGATCTACATCCAGCCGGTGATGCAGAATCCGCTCGGCCTGACGATGAGCGAGGCGAGGCGCGAGGAGATCGTGCGTCTGGTGCGCAAGCACGAGCTGATGATCATCGAGGACCTCGTCTACGGCTTCCTCAGCGATCAGGTCTCGCTGGCGACGCAGGCCGAGGAGCGTGTCGTCGTGGTCGACAGCCTTGCCAAGCGGCTCGCGCCGGGGATTGCGGTCGGTTTTCTCTACGTGCCGGGAAGCATGCGCGAAAAATTCGCCGCCACGGTGCGCACCGGGGCCTGGTCGGTGACGTCGCTGGCGCTGGCCGCCGGCATGGGGCTGCTCGCCGACGGCACGGCGGCCGAGATCACCAGGCGCAAGCGGGCCGACGCGCTGGTGCGGCAGGCGATCGTCGCCGAGTGCCTCGCCGGCCATCACATCGAGGCCGATCCGCGCTCCTACCATGTCTGGCTGCATCTGCCGGAGGGCTGGCGCGCCGAAGCCTTGACCGCCGCGGCCGCGCGCGCCGGCATCGCGATCACGCCGGCGAGCGCGTTTGCGGTGGCGCACGGCCATTCACCGAACGCGGTGCGGCTCGCGCTCGGCCTGCCGAGCCATGACGATCTGCGCACGGCGCTGTGGCGGCTCGCGGGCCTGCTCGCCCATCACGACGCCTCCGACATGACGGAGTAGCGGGCTAAGCGAGACCCTTGCTGCGCAGCTCGACCTCGATCTCGCCGAGAATGCGGATCAGCCGCTCGGCCCAGCGCTGCTGGTCCTCGGGCTCGGCGATTTCGTTCTGACGAATCTCGATGCCGGAATTGATCAGCCCGCGCGCCTCGCCATGCACGGGGATGGTGTAGTCGGTGCCGTCGCCGACCGCATAGGGCTGATTGTCGCCCACCACGAGATCGGGCTCGGCCCGCAACGCCCTCAACAGCAGCGGCGGCAGCACACGGTCGTGCTGATACAGCGTGCCAATGTGCCAGGGCCGCGCGATGCCCGCATAGACCGGCGTGAAGCTGTGCAGCGAGACGAGGATGGTCGGCCGCCCCGCGGCCTTGCGCGCATCGAGCACCTCGGTGATGCGGTCGTGATAGGGATCGAAGATCGCGCGGCGCCGGAGCTCGGCGTCCTCATGCGTCAGACCCTCATTGCCGGGGATCGTGGTGCGCTCGCTGATCATCGGAATCGCGTTCGGCGCCTTCGGCGAGCGGTTGCAGTCGATCACCAGCCGCGAATAGCGCTGCGCGATCAGATGCGCATCGAGCGCCCGCGATACGGCCTCCGCGACGCCGGCGATGCCGATGTCCCAGGCGATGTGCCGCTCCAGTTCGCTTTCGGGCAGGCCGAGATCGCCGAGTGCGCGCGGCAGCAGGCGGCCATAGTGATCGCACGTGAAGAACAAGGCCGACGCCCCATCGGCGTTGCGCTCGAGCACGGGTGGAACTTCGTCTGGCTGGAGGAGTCGATGAGTGTTGCTCGTGCCGGACACGGTCATGCTGCCTCCCGTTGCTTCATGAAGCGGCAGACCGATCTCGGATTGGGCAGACGGATGAGGATTGGGCCGGCGGACATCATGATGGTCGCCCAAACGATGCTGATTCTGGCGATCATTCACAAGACAGAAGTTCGCAATGGGCCTACGGTCCGGGCTGGATGAGGCTGGCGCATCGTGCCGCTCGAACGGGGCGAAGGAGCCTTCATGCTGATCAAGGTTGGATTTGAGATCGCCTATGCGGCTCCGGCGGCAACGCCGATGGTGATCATGCTGTCGATCCATCCGTCGCGCTTTCCCGACATCGTCGGCACCGAGACGATCACGACCGAGCCCAAGGTGCCGATCAAATTCTACAACGACAGCTTCGGCAATCTCTGTGGACGGCTGGTGGCGCCGGCCGGCGGGGTCACCTTCCACGGCAGCGCCATCGTCCGCGACAGCGGGCGGCCGGACGCGATCGATCCCGGCGCCCAGCAACTGTCGATCGAGCAGCTGCCCGATGAGCTTCTGCTGTATCTGATGCCGAGCCGCTATTGCGAGACCGACAAGCTGGCCGAGGTCGCCTGGTCGTTGTTCGGCAGCGCGCCGGCGGGATGGGCGCGCGTGCAGGCGATCTGCGACTTCGTGCACAGCCACGTCACGTTCGGCTATGAGCACGCCCACGCCATGAAGTCGGCGCACGACGTCTATCAGCAGCGCGCCGGCGTCTGCCGCGACTTCGCCCACCTCGCGCTGACCTTCTGCCGCTGCATGGGCATTCCGGCTCGCTATTGCACCGGTTATCTCGGCGACATCGGCGTGCCGCCGGACCCTGTCCCGATGGATTTCTCGGGCTGGTTCGAGGTCTATCTCTCGGGCCGGTGGTACACGTTCGATGCCCGCCACAACGTGCCGCGCATCGGCCGCATCCTGATGGCGACCGGACGGGACGCCGCCGACGTCGCGCTGTCGACCTCGTTCGGCCTGATGACCCTGACCAAATTCCACGTCGTCAGCGATGAGATCGCGGCCGCCTGAGCAGAGAAAGGCGCGGCCGGCCGCCGCTTCGCATCATCGGCGATCGCCGCTATAGACGGGCCATGACCACCGATCTCCTGTTCGTCTACGGCACGCTGATGCGCGGCTTCGACCATCCGATGGCGCGGCTGTTGTCGGCCAATGCCGATTTCGTCGCCGAGGCAAGCTGCCGCGGCCGGTTGTACCGCATCCAGCATTATCCCGGCCTGGTGCCGTCCGATGACGCGGCCGATCTCGTCCATGGCGAACTGTTCCGGCTGCGCCAGCCCGAGCCGATGCTGCGCGAATTCGACATGTACGAGGCCTGCGGCGAAGGCTTCGCCGCGCCGACCGAATATCTGCGCCGGTGCCTCGCCGTGACGCTGGCCGACGGCGCGGCCCGCGAGGCCTGGACCTACGTGTACAACTGGCCCGTGGACGAGGTCGCCCGCATCGCCTCGGGACGGTTTTTGGCGCCCTAAGTCTCTCCGCGCCGTCATTCCGGGACATCGCGCAGCGATGGGCCCGGAATCCATAACCACGAACGGTGCGAGGACACGCAGTGGCGCGGCCGTCCCGCCTCACGACTGGTCGTGGTTATGGATTCCGGGCTCGCCCTGCGGGCGCCCCGGAATGACGAGAGGAGAGGGCCGTGCCTGTGAATAGCCCGGACAAGCCGGAGGAAGTTCACATTTCGTACACGGGTGCCTATATGCCTAGGCCACCACCACAGGACCAGCCCGCTCATGGCCCGCTTCACGCCGGAATTTCTCGATGAGCTGCGCGCCCGGCTTCCGGTCTCGGACGTCGTCGGCAAGCGCGTGAAGCTCAAGAAGGCCGGGCGCGAGTGGAAGGGGCTGTCGCCGTTCCAGCAGGAGAAGACGCCGTCCTTCTACGTCAACGACCAGAAGGGTTTTTATCACGACTTCTCGTCCGGCAAGCACGGCAACATCTTCGACTTCGTGATGGAGACCGAGGGCTGCAGCTTCCCCGAAGCCGTGGAGCGGCTCGCGGGAATCGCCGGCCTGGCGCTGCCCGCGGTCACGCCCGACGCGGCGCGCCAGGAGCGGCAGCGCAAGACGCTGTACGACGTGATGGAGCTGGCGGCGAAGTTCTTTTCTGACACGCTGGCGTCCCGTCATGGCGCGCGCGCCCGCGGCTATCTTGCCGATCGCGCGATCCTGCCGCAGACGCAGCTCCAATTCCGGCTTGGCTACGCGCCGCCGGATCGGTTCGGCTTGAAGGAATATCTCGGCGCCCAGGGCGTCCCGGTGGCCGACATGGTCGAGGCGGGATTGCTGGTCGGCGGCGACGACATTCCCGTGCCGTATGACCGCTTCCGCGACCGCGTGATGTTCCCGATCACCGATCTCCGCGGACGCGTCATCGCCTTCGGCGGCCGCGCGCTGCAGAAGGACGTGCCGGCGAAATACCTGAACTCGCCGGAGACGCCGCTCTTCCACAAGGGCGACAACCTCTACAATCTCGCCAGCGCCCGTCAGGCCGCCCATAACGGCGCGCCGATGATCGTGGTCGAGGGCTATGTCGACGTCATTGCGCTGGTCGCGGCCGGCTTTGCCGGCGCCGTGGCGCCGCTCGGCACCGCGCTGACCGAGAGCCAACTTTCGCTGATCTGGAAGATGGTCGACGAGCCGATCCTGTGTTTCGATGGCGACCGCGCCGGCCAAAAGGCGGCCTATCGGGCCGCAGACCTTGCTTTGCCGCATCTCAAGCCTGGCAAGAGCCTGCGCTTCGCGCTCTTGCCCGAGGGACAGGATCCCGACGACCTCGTCCGCTCCGGCGGTCGCGGCGCGGTCGAGGAGGTGCTCAAAATCGCAAAACCCCTCGCCGAGGTGATCTGGTCGCGCGAGATCGAGGGCGGCAGCTTCAACACCCCGGAGCGCCGTGCCGCGCTGGAGGCGCGGATCGGCCAGCTCACCGGCGGCATCGCCGACGAGGTGGTACGGCGCTACTACAAGCAGGATCTCGGCGACCGGCTGTACCGGGCGTTCGCCCCGGACGGCGGCCGGGGGTTTGGCCGCGGCTTCGGTGCCGAATCAGGACGGCGTTTTGCTCCCCGCAGTCCCGGTTCCGGACAGCCTGGGCGGTTATCCACAGGAGGCGGTCGCCGCGGCGGACCGCCATCCACAGGCCAGGCCATGGCCCGCGGCCCCTACCAGGCGGCCAGCCCGCAGCTCGCCATGAGCCCGATCATGCGCGGCCAGCGCTCGGCGATCTCGCGCCGGGAGGCCCTGATCCTGCAGTGCCTGATCAACCACCCCTGGCTCCTGCACGACCACCTGGAGGAGGTCGCCGCGCTGGAACTGGCCCATCCCGAGGCGCACAAGCTCCGCGCCGCCATCATCGCCGCCTTCGCCCACGACCATCACCATTCGCCGGATCCGGACGAGCAGGCCGAGAAGATGCGGGCCGATCTGGAGAAGGCAGGCTTTTCCGAGCTTCTTCAACGGGTTGAGCGCGCGATCACGACGGCGGCGGTGTGGGCGACCAAATCGGGCGCGGCGCGCGATGACGTTCTTGCGACCTGGCATCAGCTGGTTGCCTTGCATCGGCAATGGCACTCCTTACTTAGGGAATTGAAGGATGCCGAGCTGGCGCTGGGCGAGGAGCCGAGCGAGCCGAACATGGGCTGGTTGAGGGACGTGAAGGCCAGGATGGCCGAGATGGACGGCACCGAAGCGCTGATCGAAGGCTTCGGGGAACTGTCCGGACGCACCAACCGCAACGTGTAGATGGGACGCCCGGCGCCCTGTCGCCAGTTGAGCACATTTCGGCCCGATCCGCCCGCGCGGTATCAGGTCCGCGCGAAAAGACTCGCCAAATCCATGGTTTGGCTGCAAAAACAGGGTTAATCGAAGTTTAAGAGGTCCGGGGCATTTTCTGCGGCAGATGGGTTGGTTTCGCTGTCGGACACCGCGCCTGCATGTCGGGCGCCGGATTCGATTGCAAAACCGGTATCGCTTTTGCAAGAAACGCGCGCCGGTCCGAAAACGGGACGACACCAGCGTAGGACGAAACGAGCGACGGGCTTCAGGGGGTGGCGACGTTAAAAGTGCGCCGCCCTTTCCGCGTCGAGAACAGTTTGAGTAGAGCAGGCGGGCGCCGCGATGCCAAGGGCTACGATGCCACGGGCGGAGCGGGCGCGTTTCGGGAGCAATGAATGGCCACGAAGGCAAAGACGCTGCAGGTGAAGGACAAGGAAAAGGACGACAAGGCCGCGGACGCTCCCGAGAAGGACGCCGCCGATGCGCCGTCGCCGTTGCTCGACCTGTCGGACGCCGCCGTCAAGAAGATGATCAAGCAGGCCAAGAAGCGCGGCTTCGTGACCTTTGATCAGCTCAACGAGGTCCTGCCTTCCGACACCACCTCGCCGGAACAGATCGAAGACATCATGTCGATGCTCTCCGACATGGGCATCAACGTGACCGAGGCCGAGGAGGCCGACGAGTCCGACGAGAAGGACGACGGCGAGGACGAGACCGACAACGAGCTTGTCGAGATCACCCAGAAGGCCGTCACCGAGGTCAAGAAGTCCGAGCCCGGCGAGCGCACCGACGATCCCGTGCGCATGTATCTGCGCGAGATGGGCACCGTCGAGCTGCTGTCGCGCGAGGGTGAAATCGCCATCGCCAAGCGCATCGAGGCCGGCCGCGAGGCGATGATCGCGGGCCTCTGCGAAAGCCCGCTGACGTTCCAGGCCATCATCATCTGGCGCGACGAGCTCAACGAAGGCAAGATCTTCCTTCGCGACATCATCGATCTCGAAGCCACCTATGCCGGCCCTGAGGCCAAGGGCGGCATGAATCCGCAGATCGCCGCGCCGGTGAATGGCGAGGGCGCTGCGGCCGAGGGCGGCGAGGTCCAGGCCGCGGTCGCGCCGCCGGCCGCCCCGCAGCAGCCGACGCCGTTCCGCGCCGCGCCGAACGGCGCGCCCGCCGAGGAGAAGGATCCCGGCGAGGCGGCGGCCGAAGCCGACATGGACGACGACGAGTTCGAGAACCAGATGTCGCTCGCCGCCATCGAGGCCGAGCTGAAGCCGAAGGTGGTCGAGACCTTCGACAAGATCGCGTCCGAGTACAAGAAGCTGCGACGCCTGCAGGAGCAGGACATCGCCAACCAGCTGCAGAGCGAGTCGCTGTCGCCCTCGCAGGAGCGCAAGTACAAGAAGCTCAAGGACGAGATCATCGTCGAGGTGAAGTCGCTGCGCCTCAACCAGGCCCGCATCGACAGCCTCGTCGAGCAGCTCTACGACATCAACAAGAAGCTGGTCTCGTTCGAGAGCCGGCTGATGCGCTTGGCCGACTCCCACGGCGTCGCGCGCGAGGACTTCCTGCGCAACTACCAGGGCTCGGAGCTCGACCCGCGCTGGCTCAACCGCGTCTCCAAGCTCTCCGCGAAGGGCTGGAAGAACTTCGTCCATTACGAGAAGGACCGCATCAAGGACCTGCGCCAGGAGGTGCAGGCCATGGCCGCGCTCACCGGTCTGGAGATCGGCGAGTTCCGCAAGATCGTGCACTCGGTGCAGAAGGGCGAGCGCGAGGCCCGTCAGGCCAAGAAGGAGATGGTGGAAGCCAATCTCCGTCTCGTGATCTCGATCGCCAAGAAGTACACCAACCGCGGCCTGCAGTTCCTCGATCTGATCCAGGAAGGCAACATCGGCCTGATGAAGGCGGTCGACAAGTTCGAGTATCGCCGCGGCTACAAGTTCTCGACCTACGCCACCTGGTGGATCCGGCAGGCGATCACCCGTTCGATCGCCGACCAGGCCCGCACCATCCGCATCCCCGTGCACATGATCGAGACGATCAACAAGATCGTCCGCACCTCACGCCAGATGCTGAACGAGATCGGCCGCGAGCCGACCCCGGAGGAGCTCGCCGAGAAGCTCGGCATGCCGCTGGAGAAGGTGCGCAAGGTCCTCAAGATCGCGAAGGAGCCGCTCTCGCTCGAAACCCCCGTGGGTGACGAGGAGGACTCTCATCTCGGCGATTTCATCGAGGACAAGAACGCGATCCTGCCGATCGACGCCGCCATCCAGTCCAACCTGCGCGAGACGACGACCCGCGTGCTCGCCTCGCTCACCCCGCGCGAAGAGCGTGTGCTGCGCATGCGCTTCGGCATCGGCATGAACACCGACCACACGCTGGAAGAAGTCGGCCAGCAGTTCTCGGTGACCAGAGAGCGCATTCGTCAGATCGAGGCAAAGGCGCTGCGGAAGCTGAAGCATCCGAGCCGGTCGCGGAAGCTGCGGAGCTTCTTGGATAACTAATTCGGCCACCGATTGGTCGTCATTGCCGGGCTTGACCCGGCAATCCATCGAGACATCAACGGCGGGCCGAAAGGCCCGTCTTTTTGTTTGTTCTGCTCATGGTTCCAGCGCACGAAAGAAGAGCTTCCGATGTCCTCGACTCTGTTCGCGAGCATGCGCCTGCTCGACAAACTCGGCCTTCACTTCTTCATTGAACGAACGCGCCCCGATACGATCCGCCTGTCGGTGACGTTGGTAGGCGAGCGGCTCGAGATCGATGTGTTCGAAGATGGCCATCTCGAATTCAGCCGCTTCCGCGGCGACGAGAGTGTAGAGGGCGGCTACGAAGAGCTGATGCTCTTTTTGCAGTCTCAAGGGGAGTGAGCATGCGCATCCAATCATCGCTGGACGCGGTGCCTGCGTAGTTCGTGTTGCATGCTCCGGTTGTCCGTCATTGCGAGCGAAGCGAAGCAATCCAGAGCTGCGCGTACGATTCTGGATTGCTTCGCTCGCAATGACGAGGGGCGGCGCTGAGGTGTCCGGGTTAGCCGACACGACCTCTTGTCCGCAAATGTCCGTGTCCTTGCTGCAAGAGGCCGAACTTTGCGCAGACGGCGTTGGGCGATCGGCTGCTAGGAATTGGCGCCTCACCGGACGCCTATCCCATGCATGACGACGAGTTCTCATCGGCCGCAGCGCACGACAGCGCCGCCGCGATCTGGGCGCCGCAGCGCCCCTTCATTGCCGCCGAAGCTCGGCTCGCAGCCCGCGCGGCGCAGCAGCCCTGGACTGCAGCCCTCTACGAATTCCTCCGCTTCGGCGTGAAGCAGGCTTGGGCCTGCCTGTTCGGCGGCATCGCGGTGGCGCTGATGCTGCTGACGTGGCGGTTCTATCCGGCGAACGCGCCGCTCGCGCGCTACGATTTTCTCTTCCTCTGCATGCTCGGCGTCCAAGCCGCATTGCTCGCTGCGCGTCTGGAGACATTCGAGGAGGCGAAGATCATCCTGATCTATCACCTCGTCGGCACCGCGATGGAGCTGTTCAAGACCGCGACCGGCTCGTGGATCTATCCCGAGCCAAGCCTCATCAAGCTCGGCGGCGTACCGCTGTTCTCCGGCTTCATGTATTCCTGCATCGGCAGCTATCTCTGCCGGGTCTGGCGGCTGTTCGACTTCCGCTTCACCGGCCACCCCTCACGGCGCTGGCTGATCGGCTTGAGCGCGGCCATCTACCTCAACTTCTTCACCGACCATTACGGGATCGATCTGCGGGTCGTGCTGTTCGGCTGGGCGGCGCTGCTGTTCGCACCGGCGACCGTTCACTTCAAGGTCTGGCGCGTGCACCGGTCGATGCCGCTGCTGCTCGGGCTGGTCCTGGTGTCGCTGTTCATCTGGCTGTCGGAGAACATCGGCACCTTCACGCGGGTCTGGCTCTATCCGCAGCAGGCCCATGGCTGGGCCATGGTGTCGCCGGCCAAGCTCGGCTCGTGGTTTCTGCTGCTGATCATCAGCTACACGCTGGTCAGCCTGATCAACCGACCGAGGGCGATGGAGCAGGGCAGGGCGGTGAGGCCGGCCGCCGTCGAGCCGGAGCGAGAGGCGGCGTGACGGTCGGATGTGGGTCGAGATATCTCCGCGTCGTGCGCGGGCTTGTCCCGCCTGCGCGGCCGAAGCCGCTTCGTCGCGGCGAAGGCCCGCCCATCCACGTCATTGCGACGTCAACGACGCGGATGGCCGGGACAAGCCCGGCCATGACGCGTAACCCATGATGAGGTCGTTCGTGGTACGCGGCTGATCGTGGGCACGCGGCCGCCTGGCGGCGGTCGCTTTGCCCACCCTACGGCAGCTCGGCCGGCCTACTTCTTCTTCGCCCCAACGCGCTCGAGCGACTTGATCTGAAGTGGCGGGCGGCCGGATTTTTCGGCGATCTCGCGGTCCTGCTCCATGATGAAGCCGCGCGCGGGCTCGTCGCCGTCGAGGCCGCCGAGCAGCTCGGCCGGGACGCGCCGGTTGGAGCGCTGCGAGCCGTCCTCGTAGGTCACGTTGAAGAAGGCGAATTCGCCTTTGGGATTGGAGCCGGGTTTTTTCGCCATGGATGGCGCTTTACGGCGGCGGGACCGGTCCGGTCAATGCCAGAAAATGCTTATCCGCTGCCCGAATTTGACTTTTTCGTCATATGGTTTTCGCCGAATCGGCAGGGCGGCCGGAGCGATCACGGACCGGCCGGCGGGGTCCCGAAACACCTCGATTTTGCCGGATGAAAGTGCGTTCATCGTGGACGTCTCACCCCGCCGCGAATGCAGCCCATGTCGATGCCCCAACTCACCATCTGGTACAACACGCGCTGCCCGGTCTGTGACGCCGGCATCGACTGGCAGCGCAACAAGCTGCTGGCGCTGGTCAAGTCGGGGCGGGTCGCGTTCAAGGACATCAACGAGCAGCCCGACGCGCTGGCCGCATTCGGCGCCGATGTCGACGCCGTCCGCCGCCGCCTGCACGCGACCGACGAGGACGGCGAGCTGATCACCGGCGCCGACGTGGCGCTGCTGCTGTGGGCGCTGACGCCGGGCGAGGGCTGGCTGGCGACCCTGTTCGGCAACCGCCTGGTGCGGCCGCTGACGCGGTTCGGCTATGACCGGTTTGCCGATGTGCTGTTCGCCTGGAACAAGCGGAGGGGGCATTGGTGAGCGAGAGCTGCCGCTTGAGCCAAGGCTTCGGCCGCTGGCGCGGTCGACTCCCCTCCCCCTTGCGGGGAGGGGAGCGCACCGAGCGCGTGGTAACAGCTCGCCTCTACCGCCTCCGCACCTTCACCCGCGCATGCACCCGCGTGCCGCCGTGCGGGCCGTCGTCATCATCACCGCGGCCGAGCGCCATGATCGCGGTGCCCATCGCGGTCGAGCCGAAGGTGACGAAGAACGAGCCGAGCAAGAGACCGATGGCGACGACGGGCGAGTGGTCGGCGAAGATCAGGTGACGCAGGCCCCAGGGATCGAGCAGCAGCAATCCGCCGACCAGCACCACGGCCATGCCGAGGCCGAGCGCGAGATTGATCGCGAGCAGGCGGAACAGAGGGATCTGGAGCAATCGGCGCTGGCGTTGATTGTGCTGCATCGGCGATCTCCCGAGGGATCGTGAACGACAACGATATCGTAGCACCGTCCGCGACCGGCTCAAGGCCGGAGCCGCTCGGGGCGGGCATGGCTGCGCCGCGTGCGGCGCGCCGATTTGGGACAGGAGGCGGGAGTGTCCCGGCGGCCCTCTCTTGTCCGCGGACCTCGCGCGCACGAGGCGCCCGCGGCACATCTCGCTCCGTCATTCCGGGCCCCCGCGCGCTCCGGATGACGCCTCATTGAAACCGGAGCCGCGGCCTCACGCCGCCTCGCCCTCGGCCACCCCGTGCTGCCTGGCGATCACGCTCTGCCAGACGCTGGCGATCGCGCGTTGCGTCTCCGGCGCGATCAGGCAGTGGCCTTCATTGTCGAAGCCGCAGAAGCGCACCGAAGGATCGTGCCTCACCTCGACCAGCGCCTTGTTGATCATCTCCAGCGAGGCCATCACTTGGCCGATGTTCTGCAGCCGCGTGTGATGCAGGATGTCGATCAGGCGGAACATCATGATCGGCGGCTGGCCCATCGCGATGCCCGGCCGGCCGAACTCGAAGAATACGTTCACCGCGGGCAGCGCGCTCTGGATCTGCGCCAGGACCTTGGCCGCATCCTCGACGCTGCAGGCGACGAGATGCGCGCTCTGGGCGGGGAGGGTAGGCGTCAGCGGCGCCTCCGGGCCGAGCCCGAGACCCGACAGCACCTGATGCTCGATCCAACGCCGCACCTCCGGCGGCGCCGAGCGGATCTGGTCGGTCGACAGCGTAATCCCGATCATGGCGATCTCCATTTCGGCCGCGGAGCTTAGGGCGTCATGATGGCACGGTGTTGACGAGGATCAAGCGGCCGCGCCGGCGCAGCGCCTCAGGGCGCCACCAGTTCGACGCGGCGGTTCAGCGCGCGGCCCGCATCGGTGGCATTGCTGCCGACCGGCGCGAGCAGGCCGACGCCCGCGGTGCGCAGCCGCGCTGGCGCGATGCGATAGCTGCGCGAAAGCTCGGCGGCGACCGCCTCGGCGCGCCGCCGTGACAGATCGAGATTGTAGTCGTAGCTGCCTTGGTTGTCGGTATGGCCGACGATGAAGACGCTGAGCTGCGGCTGGCCGGCGAGCAACTGCGCGATCTGCTCCAGTGTCGGCCGGCTCTCCGGCTTCATCGTCGCCTTGTCGGTGTCGAAATAGATGCCGTAGAGCGCGATGTGGCCCTTGTCGCCGAGGCCCTTCGCCATCTCGGCTGCGCTCACCATCTTGTTCTCCATCGCGCCGAGCTCGGCAACGGTGAGCTGGGCGTAGATCTGCTGGTTGTTCTGGCTGACCAGCACGCTGGCAAAGGTCTCGCGGCCGCCGGCCTCCTTGCGGCCGGCAAAATAGCGGTAGTCGAAGCCATCGGCCCACATCTGCGGAACCGGCAGCAGGTCGATCGCCTCGGTGAAGGGAATGCCGCCGCAGGCGTCGGTGTCGCAGGCGAGGAGCTTCTCGAAGCCGGCCTTGGCGAGCTGATTTTCGAAATTGCGCGACACTTCGAGGATCGAGGGACCCGGCGCGGTGCGATAGGCGATTCTGACGACGCGACCCTCCAGGCGTCGCTCGTCGGTCGCCTTGTCCGCCTTGAACGGCGCCGCCTGCAGCCGCACCGCATCGAAATCCTTGGCGACATAGCCGGTGATCACGCTGCCGGCGAAGCGGCCGATCCCGGGGTAATCCTTTGCGCCCGCCACATCGCCCGGCTGAGCGGCCGCGGGCGCCAGGCCGTGACACATCAGGGCCGCGACCAAGGTGAGCTGTGCCAGTGTGCCGAGCCGGAACATCATCGTCATGGGGACCTCTCCCGAAAAGTGGCGCCAACGCTCGTGGTTTTCAGAACGCGCGCTTGGATCGGCGCGCGAAAACGGCGCGACGTCGGACGAGGCACGCCCTGCATGAGTGGCGACGAGCGCGCCGACCGTTCAAAAAAAGATGACGATGGGGTGCGGTTCGGTGGCTATCGCCCGCCGGCTGGCCTGGTACCGCCAAATCAGGCATTGTGACGGCGTCCGCCGCCGGACTGCCGTCATCATGCTCTCATGCAGGGACCTTTCTCCTCATGTCCGTTGTCCGCTTCCTTGTTGCCGTCGCGATCCTCTCCTTTGCCTCTCCCGCTTTGGCCGCGCGCTGCGGCGGCGACTTCAATACCTTCATCGCGGGCGTCTCGGCGGAGGCGCAGAGCGCCGGCGTCTCGGGCGGCACGATCAGCCAGGCGCTGTCGGGCGTGACGCTCGATCCGGCCGTGCTCGCCTTCGACCGCCGCCAGCGCTACACCTTCAACAAGAGCTTCGAGCAGTACGTCTCGACCCGCGTCGGCGCGGGCCGCATCAATGGCGGCCGCGCCATGCTGCAGCGGCACGCCGCGCTGCTGTCGCGCATCGAGCAACAATATGGCGTGCCGCGCCAGATCCTGGTCGCGATCTGGGGACTCGAGACCGATTTCGGCAAGGGCGACATGGGCAAGCTGCCGGTGATCCGCACGCTTGCGACCTTGGCGCATGACTGCCGCCGCACTGAGCTGTTCCAGGGCGAGCTGCTGGCGGCGCTGAAGATCGTGCAGCGCGGCGATCTCACTCTGCGCGACCTCGTGGGCGCCTTCGCCGGCGAGATCGGCCAGACCCAGTTCCTGCCGTCGTCCTACATCAAATACGGCGTCGATTTCGACGGCGACGGCCGCGTCGACCTGCGCCACTCCACCGCGGACGTGCTGGCCTCGACCGCCAACCTGCTGCACAGCAACGGCTTCAAGATGGGCCAGCCCTACGACGAGGGCTCGGCCAATTTCGACGCGATGCGCGAGTGGAACAGGGCGGTGATCTACCGCAAGACGATCGGCTACTACGCCGATCAGCTGATCGGGCGGTAGCGTTATCCGTCGCTCGCCCCTTGCTCTCAGGTCCCGTGCATGCGCGGCGAGTGACGGGGATCGCTTCAGAGGAGACGGGTCATGTCGCAGTCGCCGCCACGACCGTTCGCCGCGTTCGCGACCCAGGTCCAGCGCCAGAGCGGGCTGCGCGCCGCGATCACCTCGGCCTATCGCCGCGCCGAGCCGGAGTGCATCGCGCCGCTGCTCGATCTCGCCGCGCTCCCGGAGGCATCGTCGGCACGAGCGGCCGGTCTGGCGCGGGATCTGGTCCTGCGTCTGCGCGGCAAGGCGCAATCCGGCGGCGTCGAGGGACTGATCCACGAATATTCGCTGTCGAGCCAGGAGGGCGTGGCCCTGATGTGCCTGGCCGAGGCGCTGCTGCGGATTCCGGACACCGCGACGCGGGATGCGCTGATCCGCGACAAGATCGCAACCGGCGATTGGCGCGCCCATATCGGGCACAGCCCGTCGCTGCTGGTGAACGCCGCGACCTGGGGCCTCATCGTCACCGGCACGCTGACGGCCGCGGCCAGCGAGGACAGCCTGGCGTCGGCGCTGACACGGCTGATCGCCCGCGGCGGCGAGCCGATCATCCGCAAGGGCGTCACGCTCGCCATGCGCCTGATGGGCGAACAGTTCGTGGCCGGTCAGACCATCGACGCGGCGCTGTCGAACGGCCGTCCATGGGAAGCGCAGGGCTTCCGCTACTCCTATGACATGCTCGGGGAGGCCGCGACGACGGCGGAAGACGCCGCGCGCTACTTCGCCGCCTACGAGGCGGCGATCCATGCGATCGGGCGGCATGCGGCCGGTGCCGGCATCTACGACGGGCCGGGCATCTCGATCAAGCTCTCGGCGCTGCATCCGCGTTACGTCAGCATCAAGCGCGACCGCGTCATGGACGAGTTGCTGCCGCGACTGAAGCGGCTGGTGCTGCTCGCGCGGCGATACGACATCGGCCTCAACATCGACGCCGAGGAAGCCGACCGTCTCGACCTGTCCCTCGATCTGCTCGAGGCGCTCTGTATCGATCCGGACCTCGCCGGCTGGAACGGCATCGGCTTTGTCATCCAGGCCTATCAGAGGCGCTGCGCCTTCGTGGTCGATTGGCTCATCGACCTCGCGCGGCGCACGCGGCGGCGGCTGATGGTGCGGCTCGTCAAGGGCGCCTATTGGGACAGCGAGATCAAGCGCGCGCAGGTCGATGGTCTGGAGGACTTTCCGGTCTTCACGCGCAAGCACCATACCGACGTGTCGTACCTCGCCTGCGCCCGCAAACTGCTGGGCGCGCCCGACGCGGTGTTTCCGCAGTTCGCGACGCATAATGCCCGGACGCTGGCATCGATCGTGGAGATGGCGGGCTCCAGCTACGAGCGCGGCCAGTACGAATTCCAATGCCTGCACGGCATGGGCGAGCCGCTCTACGAGGAGGTTGTCGGACCCGCACGGCTCGGCCGCCCGTGCCGCATCTACGCGCCGGTCGGTTCGCACGAGACGCTGCTGGCCTATCTGGTGCGGCGGCTGCTGGAGAACGGCGCCAACACCTCCTTCGTCAATCGCATCGCCGATCCCGCCGTCTCCGTCGACGATCTGATCGCGGACCCCGTCGCCATCGTTCGCGCGTCGGAACGCCCGGGCGCGCCGCATGACAAGATCAGGCGCCCGCCTGAGCTGTTCGGCCTGGGCCGCGTGAACTCGGCCGGATTCGATCTCTCCGATCAGCGCGCGCTGGCGCGTCTCGGCGAAGGCCTGGTCACGAGCGCGAGCCTCGATTGGACGGCTGCGGCGCCCGGAGCGACGACCAGCGAAGGCGCGCGCCGCATTCGCAATCCCGCCGACCGCCGTGACGTCGTCGGCGCGGTCAGGGATGCCGCGCCTGCCGAGATCGAGGCGGCGCTGTCGCGTGCGGCAAACGCCGCGCCGGCCTGGGCCGCGACCAGCCCCCGCGCGCGCGCCGCATGCCTGCGCGCCGCGGCCGAGACGATGGAGGCGCGTCGCCTCGTCCTCATCGGCTTGAGCGTCCGCGAGGCCGGCAAGACCTTTGCGAACGCCGTCGGCGAGGTGCGCGAAGCCGTCGATTTCCTGCGCTATTATGCGGGCGAGATCGAACGTCTCTCCGAGGGCGATAGTCCCGGCTCGCTCGGCCCCGTGGTCTGCATCAGCCCGTGGAATTTTCCGCTCGCGATCTTCACCGGCCAGGTCGCGGCCGCACTCGCGGCCGGCAATCCGGTGCTGGCGAAACCCGCCGAGGAGACGCCGCTGATCGCCGCCGAGGCCGTCCGCATCATCCATGAGGCCGGCGTTCCAGCGGATGTCCTGCAATTGCTGCCGGGCGACGGCCGCGTCGGCGCCGCGCTGGTCGGCGATCACAGCGTGCAGGGCGTGATGTTCACGGGATCGACCGACGTCGCGCGGCTGATCCAGAAACAGCTTGCCGAGCGCCTCACCGTCCATGGACAGCCCGTGCCGCTGATCGCGGAGACCGGCGGCCAGAACGCGCTGGTCGTGGATTCCTCCGCGCTCGCCGAGCAGGTCGTCGCCGATGTCATCACCTCCGCCTTCGACTCCGCCGGCCAGCGCTGCTCGGCGCTGCGCATCCTCTGCCTGCAGGACGATGTCGCCGATCGCATCCTGTCGATGCTGCGCGGCGCGATGGCCGAGCTCGAGCTCGGCGATCCGAGCCTGCTGTCCGTCGACGTCGGGCCGGTGATTTCCGACGAGGCACGCGACACCATCTCCGCTCATGTCGCGTCGATGCGCGCCCGCGGTCATGCGGTGGACGAGCTGCCGCTGCCGCCGCAGGCGGCGCACGGGACTTTCGTTGCGCCGACCATCATCGAGATCGCCAACATCTTCGATGTCGAGCGCGAGGTGTTCGGCCCCGTCCTCCACGTCCTGCGCTACCGTCGCGAGCAGCTCGCTGACCTCATCGACGCGATCAATCTCACCGGCTATGGCCTGACCTTCGGCATCCACTCGCGGATCACGGAGACAATTGCGCGGGCGTCGGGCCGCAGCGCGGCGGGCAACATCTACGTCAACCGCAACGTCATCGGCGCGGTCGTCGGCGTGCAGCCGTTCGGCGGCTCCGGCCTGTCGGGGACCGGGCCGAAGGCCGGCGGTCCGCTGTATCTGCGCCGGCTGTTCGCGATGCCGCCGCGCCAGCGGCTCATGGCGTCGCAGTCTGACGCGGTCTTGCGCTCTTACCTCGACGGGTTGCGCGCAAGCGGACATGCCGAGGCGGCGCTGGCGTGCGAGGCGCATGGGCCCCAGGTGCTGGCCGGGCTTGAGATCGAGTTGCCAGGACCCGTCGGCGAACAGAACATCTATCGCATCACCGCGCGCGGCGTCGTCGCTGCACTGGCGAGAAGCAAGCAGGCGTTGCTGGTCCAGATCGGCGTCATTCTGATGACCGGAAACGACGCGTTCGTCGAACGCGCCAGCCCTGCTTGTGCCGTGTTGGGACCGCTCGCCAGCCGGCTGCGCGGCCGCCTGCGGATCGTCGACAGCTGGCGGGCTCTCGGCGATCTGCAGGCCGTGCTCTCGGACGGCAATGCGGATGAATTGATCGCGCTCGGCCGCGACCTCGCCACGCGCCCCGGACCGATCGTCCCGCTCGTCACGCCGCGCGCCAGCGACGGCTGCTACGATCTCGACCGGCTGGTCACCGAGGTCAGTCTCTCCACCAACACCGCGGCCGCCGGCGGCAATGCCAGCCTGATGTCGATCGGCTGAGAAGACAGGTATTCCGTCCCGGGCTGGCTCGAGGCCCCAGGACAGGATAGGGGAGAACACCGTCATCGTCGGCCCGCTCCGCCCGCTGACGCACGCTTCGCTCCGATCGAGGACACCTTGATGTCGACCATCCTGTTCAAGAATGCCGCTCTGCTCGACCCGCTGCAGCCGGAGCTGCTCGAGGGGCAGCACGTGCTGGTCGAGGACCATCTGATCAAGGAGGTGTCGGATCAGCCGCTGCGGGCGAGCGCCGATCAGACCATCGATCTCAAGGGCAAGACGCTGATGCCCGGCCTGATCGACCTGCACGTGCATGCGATCGCGGTCGAGCTCAATCTTGCGCAACAGGTGCAGATGCCGAACGTGCTGGTGACCCTGCGCTCGGCGCTGCTGCTCAAGGGCATGCTGCGGCGGGGCTTCACGACGGTGCGTGACGCCGGCGGCGCCGGCTATCCGCTGAAGCAGGCCGTCGACACCGGCCTCACCGAGGGCCCGCGGCTGTTCGTGTCCGGCCGGGCGCTCAGCCAGACCGGCGGCCATGGCGACATGCGGGCGCGGACGGATTTCCTTTCCGACAACGCCCCTTGTCCCTGCTGCGTGCGCGTCGGCGCGCTGGCCCGGGTGGCCGATGGCGTCGATGCGGTGCGCAAGGCGGTGCGCGAGGAGCTGCAGATGGGCGCCGACCAGATCAAGATCATGGCGTCCGGCGGCGTGGCCTCGCCGACCGATCCCGTCGGTGCGTTCGGCTACTCGGAGGACGAGATCCGCGCCATCGTCGCCGAGGCCCGCGCGCGGCAGACCTACGTCCTGGCGCATGCCTACACGGCGGAAGCCATCGCCCGCGCCGTCCATTGCGGGGTGCGCACCATCGAGCACGGCAATCTGGTCGACCTTCCGACCGCGCGGCTGATGGCCGAGAAGGGCGTCTATGTCATCCCGACGCTCGTCACCTATGAGGCGCTCGCCAATGAGGGCGCGCAGTATGGCCTGCCGCCGGAGAGCGTCGCCAAGATCGCCGATGTGCGCGATGCCGGCCTGCGCTCGCTCGGCATCTACCGCGACGCCGGCGTCAAGATGGGCTTCGGCAGCGATCTCCTGGGACCGTCCCAGCGCCTGCAGAGCGATGAATTCCGGATCCGCGCCGAGATCCTCGGCGCCCGCGAGGTCATCGCCAGCGCGACCGTGATCGGCGCCGAGGTGCTGGGCATGCAGGGCAGGCTCGGCTGCATCGCGCCCGGCGCCTTCGCCGACCTGCTCGTGGTCAAGGGCAATCCGCTGCGCGACGTCTCGTGCCTGCTCGGCCAGGGCGATCACATTCCGCTGGTGATGAAGGCCGGCAAGGTGCACATCGACCGGCTGAACGGCTGAGGCAACTCGGCGCCGAAATCCACCGGGCCAATGGTCGACAGTCCCAGCGTTTGTGCGCGCTGTCATGCGGGACGTCCATCGTCTCTCCGCCGCCTCGACGCTGCGGGCGCCGACATCTGCGATGAGTGCTTCTTGGAACGCAGTCATTCGGCCTCGCGGCGCTCCGTGCGTCCGAGTTGCGCGGGTCGTTTCGCCCTCATCGACGAAGAGGGCGCAGGGAATGCCGGGAGCTGGCCGCCCCCATGGCCCGCCTGCGAAAAAAATGCAGGCGGCAGGTACCACAGGTTCAGCCGAGACATCCCGGCATTCCCCGCGCGATGGTTGGGCGGCTTATACGTCCTCTCCCCGGGGACCGGCTGTCTTGCCCCCGTCACGAACGGATCATCATCCCCGTCCGCTTGGCCTCAGCACCGGGAGGCCAGGACCCTACGATTTCGCCGGCGCATCGGGCTCGTTCGTCCGCACGATTGCTCGCGCTGCGATCCAATGCACCCACCGCATCCCGCACCCACGTCTCGTGACGATCGCGAAGCGCCCCTCATGGCGGGACGGGATGCGCATAGTCAATCATGCTTTTCTGAAAAACGAAAGTAGAATATTTTCCGTGGGAGGACTGGACAAGGGTGATGTGCTTGAGGCGGTGAGTGAAATCAGATTTTGGGCGCATCGCATCAGAGGTCTACTTGTCGGTCGTGCGCGCCTGGCTCCGGGCCCGCACGAGTCTCGAGAAGCATATCCGCTCAAGCCCAGCAGGCCGACGTCTTTGGCGGCGGCCGGAAGGTCCGAGAAGGGCGGATTCCGTTGAAAAAGTCGGCAGTAGTTTCGTCGTGAACGCCATCTGTTTCGAGGACGAATTGGCGCGGTGTGGTTCACGCGGGCGTCAGCGCGGGCATCGGGATCAGCTTGGCCATCTTACGAAGGTTCTGAGCGGCTGCAGCGAGGGTGAACTCGTCGCGTGCGCCGTTCGGCCCTCTTAGTCGCAGCCGATCTAGCTTGAGGATGCGCTTGAGATGCGCGAACAGCATCTCAATCTTCTTGCGGAGCCGGCGTGAAGTGCGGCCTTCCCATGAGCTTGCGATCTCGCGTGCCATGTCGCGAGCGCCCTCGTAGATCGAGCGCGGCACTTTTCGAGCCGGGGTGTTGGGGCAACACCTGCTTCTTAGAGAGCATGCTTGACAATCGCGCTTGCTCGCACGGTAGAGGACCGTCGTGTCGTTGTTCACCAGCGTCCCTGTAGTGGTGAGGGGTTTGCCAGCGGGGCAGCGATAGACGTCCCTGGTATGGTCGTAGGTGAACGCCTCACGCGAGAAGGTCCCGTCGGTGCGGGCCGACTTGTCGAAGACGGTCACGTGCGGCTCGATCCCGTGCTCGTAGACCAGCCACCCGAGCATCTCAGCGGAGCCATAGGCGCTGTCGCCGAGAAGCCGGCTTGGATAAAGATCGAACCTTTCGATTGAACGCTCAATCATGCGCTTGGCGGCCAATACTTCTGCCTGGCGGATCGCCGTGGTCGCTTCGACATCGACGATGATCGCATTCTCGACGTCGACCAGATAGTTCGTCGAGTAGGCGAAGAAGGCTTGGCCGCCGTGCGCTCCCGTCCAGCGCGCCGCCGGGTCGGAGGGCGATATAAACTTGGGCGTGACCTCCGTCGCGGCACCGAACGCGGCATCATCAAGAACGGCAAGATACTCGTCGATCGCTCGACCCGCAGCCTCCGGCGGAAGCCTCTTATCGCCTTCGATTCCCTTCTGCCGATTGGCATCCGCCTTGATCAGGCTCGCGTCGACTGCGAACCCTTCGCCGCCGATCAGGCGCTCCCGGATGCAGCGGCGCAAGACGGTCTCGAACACGCGACGGAAGAGATCGCTCTCACGGAAGCGGCCGTGCCTGTTCTTCGAGAACGTCGAGTGATCGGGGACGCCTCCATCTAGACCCAGCCGGCAAAACCAGCGGTATGCCAGATTGAGATGGACTTCATCGCAGAGGCGCCGTTCCGATCGGATGCCGAAGCAATAGCCGATCAAGAGCATCCTGATCATCAGCTCCGGATCGATCGAGGGCCGCCCGATGTTGCTGTAGAACGGCGCCAGCTCCCGCCGTAAGTCCTCAAGGTCGACGAACCTATCGATCGACCGCACGAGGTGGTCGGCTGGGATGTGCCTTTCCAGCGAGAACTCATAGAACAACGCAGCCTGTTCGACTTGCCGATGCCCCATCATGACCTTCAGTCCTGCCCACTAGACAGACTGAATCACCGATATCTCTGCGTCGCAACTGCTGACTTTTTCAACGAAATCGGCGAAATGCGGACGTCGACTAGACCCTCGTACCAGGCTCACCTCAGAAGATCATGATTCGATCGCATTCTATGGCGCGCAACTCACCTATGCACACAGCCTACTCATCTTGGAAAGCCGTTGAAACTGTCCGGCCTTGGCTTACCTGACGCCTCGAATATCGCCTCGAACAGTCCCAGCAGATATTCATCGAGTGCAGGTTGATCGACAACATTCAGCGTGCGCTCATGAACAACATCGCCCTTTATCATTCGGGAGTATCCCGACACAGGCACTCCCCCAAACAGGATCGACCAGCCTTTGACCCCCATAACTCCCCCAACCACCGTTATCGGGAGCTTGACCCTGCCGTCATGTGTGATGGCCTCAATGAAGACGGGCAACTTCTTGCGAAACAGCTCCTCGATCTTGGCCATATCCATATAGTTGAACTGGCGACTTTCGCCGTTTCTGAGGATGACGGCGTTGATGCCCCAAACCTCGCCTGTGCAAAAATACTGGGCGATACTTTCAACTTTGATGTCATCACTCAATTCGCACGTTGCCGCGCCGTCTTCATTCCGAAGGATGTACAAGTTGCCAAATTCGTCGAATGAACCGTACTTACTCGCCATATGGCCGGCTTTTTCGTGCGAGATCAACTTCGGCGCAGTTGTTGGGATGACCCTGAGGAACAGCGCTCGTTCATACGGCATCGTGTATGGGGTCGTCCCGCGCACGCCTACCGAGCGTCCCTTGGCGAACCAAAAAGCGGGCGGTCGCGCTGGTTGAACGCGCTCGAATCCTGGCATGGATTGTTCGGTTGCCTTCGACAGGATAGGACGGAGCTTCAGGAAGAACGCCTCCGCCAAACCCTTTTTAGCGGCGTCAATGTTCTCCTTCGTTGCGCCCTCCTTGAGGGAGTATGTCACAGGCCATGACCGCGTCCGATGGATATCAAACGGCAAATCATCAATTTTGCCGTAGGCCAGGTTCATCACACCCAGACAACTCGACCAAGTGAGTGCTTTGATTGCGTAGCCCAATTCGATAGCGACGTTTGGGTTCATTATCGGCTTCCGACGCCCATTGCCAGATCTGCTTCTCCCGACAGGCGTAACATCGGCGACGAATACGGCACTGTTATCGATCTTTTTGAAAATCGAGTCCGCGATATCCGTCCAGCCGGTCTCTCCCTTTGTATCGTGGTCAAGTTCGAGGTTTGCGCGACGCTCGGCCTCCGAAGGCTCCTCGATGTCCTTCGGCAGCTTCAGCTTTTCGATAGCCGCCTCAAGTGCATCCCTGATGAGGTAATGCGAGATCTTGCCGTCATGGTCGGACTGCCATGACCAAAAGACTTTCATCTCGGCCTCCAACACCAACCGCCACTTTCCGATCTATCGTTCACACGGGAAAGGTGATATTGGCAAGCCCTTCAAGTCGCGGTCATACGATGCCAGAAACTACACCCGACGACTGGGTACCTATGTTCACTCTCCCGAACATCTCGATTCAAGAACCAATCGAGGTGGACGGTGTTGCGCTTGTTTCCCTGCATGACGGTAGGCTCCGGTCTTTGGCCACCGACCACGAAAAGTTCGCCATCTACCTGAACCGTTTCACCACCGAGTTTGGCCAACAGATTTCCCCTAGCGTCATTCTGGTGCATAAGGACAGGTTCGACCTTTATAGGTCGGCTGAGGCGCTGGCAGGCTTCAGAGATGCGATTGCCATGTCTGTAATTCCCTACTCGTGGGCCCACGTCCTGCGCTTCGAGAACAACCACAACATCAAATACGCGAACTGGTTTGCGTTCTATCCGTGGCTTGTCGACAACAAGTACGAAGGTCTCGTCATGAGCAGTATGGCTCAGACGGGCTGGCATGAGGTTAAGGCTCTTCAGGCACAGACCTCACCCGGAATTTCGTACATGTACCTCGAACCGAGAATGGTCGACCGGCCCATCTTGGAGGCTCTGCTGGCGCGCTGGATTGAGCGCTTTGGCAGTCAGACGCCATCGAAGGAAAATACGTCCTTATTTCGCTCCCTCAACATGGCGATGTCGGCGGCAGCACTTCCCGGCAATGTCGAGGTGACTATCTACGATCTCGGCCGTTCGATCGCGTTGTGGGCCAGCGCGTTCGAGATCCTAACCGATGATGGACAATCCGATCAGGTCTACAACCTGTTGGAAGGGGCCAAGTGGCATCTGTCGGACAATGCTGATCCGAGTTTTGAGCCACACAAGTACAAGTCTGGCCAGCCCAAGAGAACGCTCCCAGTATGGCTCTACGGCGCCATGTACCATGCTCGGAATGATTTCATGCACGGTAACCCAATTGACCCCATGCGGTTGATTGTGGCGCCAGGCAAACGACCTCTGCACCTCTATACGGCGCCCTTATACCGGATGGCCCTCACCTCATTTCTCGACCTGAAGCCACCTCCAACGGTCAAGCAAGAGGGAGAGACGGATTACGACGCCCATTGGCGCCACATGCACGATTACGGAAAATACCAAAGCGACATCGAAGCCGCTATAGCGACCGTCATGTTCACTCAAGAGGAATACCGGGCGATGAAGCAGGGCAAAATCGATCAGGCCCGCATCAGGAGTCGCCATAAGCCGGTAGAAGCCGATGACTGAGAAATGGCCGTCCTACGAAGTTGCGAACGAGGACGTAGTTCATGCGCTCGGCGTGATGAACATCAATTACGTCAGATTCGAAACGACACACGTCTACATGCTATCGGCCGTCTCGAATATTTCGACAAATCAGGCTGCGGTGTTCTGCGCTCGGATTAACCCTACCGAACGGGCCACCATTCTCGACCGATCGTTTCAGATGCGTGAATGGAAAGATGACGCCAAGCGCGCCATCGAAATGTACATCAAAGGCATGCGGGCGCTGACCGAGAATCGCAACACCCTCATTCACGGCAATGTGGTCGATATGGCGGTTGGTAAAGCGCGAGAACCCGCCATTATCAGCATGGGCCGCGACGGCCGAACGACCGTATTCAAGTCGTCGTTGCCGGCCATTCGGCAGGTCGCCGACGACCTTTATCGCTATTCGCAGTTTGGCAGCTATCTATCATCTTACTTGGCCACGCAGTTCTCGCCGGTCGCGCGCGAAGCCGGGATGATGGCCATAAGCACGTGCCCTACTTCTCCGCCAATACCCAAGCCGATAAGACCGCCTCAGCCTAAAGCCTAGCGGCGTTTCCGGTGATTGTGCTGTGCTGGGCGCACCTCACTGAGGTAAGTACACTGTCAATCCCGAAATTGTGTCTGAGTTTTCGCATGTTAGATTTGCGCGACGTGAGACTTTCGGTTCGTACGAGCAGTCGGCCAACGTCCGTTTCGGGCTGAATGCGGACGCCGCAGACTCGGTCGCGGAGGTCTGCAGTTGACCAGTGGCAAGCTCGTCAACACGGGTCGGAAGTTAATCTCCTTCATCCGGCCCGCACGGTGAAGCGTCGAGCAGCCACGTGCGGCGAACGTCGCGGACGTCTAACGCCCACGATCAGCTCGCCGCGACATCTCGGCGGGCGTGCACGCCGCTCGCGAACCGTCCGAAGCGCAGCGCCAGCGTCGGCAGCACCAGCAGGTTGAGCGCCATCGAGGTCAGGAGTCCGCCGAGGATGACCACCGCCATCGGCCCCTCGATCTCGCGGCCCGGCTCGCCGGCGCCGAGGGCGAGCGGCAGCAGGCCGAGGCCGGTCACCAGCGAGGTCATCAGGATCGGCACCAGGCGGTCGGCGGCGCCGGCGATCGCGGTCTCCAGATTCCAGGCGCGGCCTTCGACGACGACCAGATGCTCGTAGTGCGAGATCATCAGGATCGAGTTGCGCAGCGCAATCCCGAACAGCGTCACGAAGCCGACCATCGAGCCCAGCGACAGCACGCCGCCGGTCAATGCGACGGCGATGACGCCGCCGACGAAGGCGAACGGCAGGTTGATCAGCACCAGCACCAGGTTGCGCCAGTGCCCGGTGACGAAGGACAGCAGCAGCACGATGCCGATCGTTGCCAGCAGCGAATTCACCAGCAGGTCGCGCCGCGACTTGGCCTGCGCCTCGGCCGCGCCGGTGAACTCGACATGCGCGCCCGGCGGCAGCTTGACCTCCTTGGCGATCTTCCGTTTGGCCGCGGCCACGAAGGATTCGAGATCGCGCTCGGCGACATTGGCGGTCACGGTCTGAACGCGCTGCCCATTGCGATGAAGCACGACGTAGCGCCCCGCGGTGCCGTAGATGTCCGCGACCTGCTTCAGGAGAATGTAGGCGCCGCTCGGCGTCCGGATCGGCATGCTGCCGATCTCGGTCGGGCGGGCGCTCGCATCGGGGTCGAGCTTGACGATGACGTTGAAGACCACGTTGCCTTCATAGGCCTGTCCGACGACGTCGCCCTGATAGGCGGTGCGGATCAATTCCAGCACCTCCACCGCATCCAGGCCCCAGGATTGCAAGTCGGTCGGGCGCAAGGTCACGTTGACCTGCGGCATGCCCGGCGGCGACTGCTGCTGAATGTCGATCGCGCCCCAGACCTCGCCGAGCTCGCGCGCGATGTCGCGCGCCGCACGCTCGAGATCGTCGAGATCGGGGCCGAACACGTTGATGACCACGGCGGCGTTGAAGCCGGACAGCGTCTCCTCGATGCGCTCGGTCAGGTAGGTCTTGATCGACAGGTTGATGCCGGCGAAGTTGGCGAGCGCGGCGCGGATGCGCTGTTGCGCCAGCTCCTGCTGTTCGCCGGACAGCCCCGGCTTCAGGTCGACCTCGATCTCGCTCGAATGCGTGCCCGCGGTATCGACGCCGGCTTCGGCGCGGCCGGCATGCTGCGCCACGCTGCGGACCTCCGGCACGCCCTGCAGGGCTCCGGCGATCAGTGTGCCCAGCCGCAGCGATTCGTCGAGCGAGGTGCCCGGCAGCGTCGAGACGTGGAGGATCAGGTGACCTTCCTTCAGGTCGGGCAGGAAGGTGCCGCCGAAGAACGGAACCAGGCTTGCGCCGCCAGCGGTCACCAGCACGGCCGTCAACATGACGGATTTGGGAAAGCGGCCGAACCGCCGCAACAGCGTCTCGTAGGAGCCGCGCGACCAGCGCACCAGTGGCGGCTCGCGTTCCTCGCGCGGCTTCCGGCCGGCCAGCAGCAGCATCGACAGCGCCGGTGTGACCGTCAGCGCGACGACGAGCGAGGCCACCACGGCGAGGATGTAGGCGATGCCGAGCGGACCGAACAGCCGGCCAGCGAGGCCCGGCAGCGCAAGGATCGGCACGAACACCAGGAGCACGGCGAAGGTCGCATAGGCGACCGCGCCGCGCACCTCGAGCATGGCATCGTAGATGACGCGCGCTTCGCTGCGCGGCGACGGCAGGCCTCGGTTCTCACGCAGCCGGCGCACCACGTTCTCGACGCCGATGACGGCATCATCGACGACCTCGCCGATCGCGATGGCGAGGCCGCCAAGGGTCATCGTGTCCAGGCTCTGTCCCATCCATTGCAGCGCCAGCACGGCCGATAACAGCGACAGCGGGATCGCGGTGCAACTGATGACGGAGGTGCGCCAGTCATAGAGGAACAGCAACAGCACGATGATGACCAGGGCGCCGCCGATCAGCAGCGCGTACAGCACGTTCTGCGTCGCCGCGTCGATGAAGGTCGCCGGACGAAACAGATCGGCGTGCAGCCTGACCTTCTCGCTGTCGAGCGCCGGGCGCAGATCCCGCAGCGCGGCCTCGACGCGCGCCGCGACGTTGCGCGTGTTGGCGCCGAACTGCTGGCTGATCATCATCATGATGCCGGGCTGGCCGTTGATCAGCGCGCCCCCGATCGGCGGTTCCGGCGCGTTCACGACCGTCGCGACGTCGCCGAGCACCACGCTGGCGCCGCCTTGGTGCAGCAGGACCGTCCGCGCCAGTTGCTCGGGTGTGAGCGACTGGCCCTGCGTCTGCAGGATGACCCGTTGATTGGCGGTGTCGACGAAGCCGGCACCGCGCACGCCGGTGGCCTTGCGCGCGGCGGCGACGACGTCGTTCATGCCGACGCCGAAGCGGACAAGGTCGTCGGACCGCACCTGCACCTGCAGCGACCGGACGTCCCGGCCATAGGTCGTGACCTGCGCCACGCCCGCGACGGCCAGCAGCCGTCGGCTCACGGTCCAATCGGCAATCGTGCGCAGATCCATCAGCGAGCGCTGCTCGGAGGTCAGCCCGATCGCCAGCACGGTGCCGGCCGCCGGCACCAGCGGCGTCATCGATGGCGCCCGCACGCCCTGTGGCAGGCTACCGGCGACGACCGCGAGCCGCTCGGTCACCAGCTGCCGCGCCCGGAACACCTCGGTGCCGGGCTGGAAAATGACCGAGATGACCGACAGGCCCTGGATCGACGACGACCTCATGCTCTCGACGCCCGCGAGACCGTTGATCGCGGTTTCGATCGGCTGCGTGACCAGCACCTCGACCTGTTCCGGACTGAGCCCGGGAGCCTCGGTCTGGATCGAGACCTGCGGCGGCGCGAATTCGGGAAAGACCGCGTAATTGGCGCTGCCTAGCGAGAAGATGCCGTAGCCGAGAATGGTGCAGGCCACCCCCAGCACGATGCCGCGGAAGCGGATGGCAAACGAGATCAGCGCCGCCTGGGGGCCGGCCGCGGCGCCGCGAACGCCGTCAATCATCGTCGCCGCCGCCGCGCAGCTCGCTCTTGGCCTCCTCCGACAACAGCACCTGCGCGCCGCGCAGGACGATCTCGGAGCCCGACGGAATGTCCTGCACGACATAGTCGTCGTCGGACACTGGCTGGTCGGTGCGGATCGGGTGGCGCTTGAAGATCTCGGGACCGGCGCGCAAATAGACCCACGAGCGGCCCTGCCATTGCACGATCGCGGTGTCCTCGATGAACACGCCGTCGAACGACTTGCCCGAGGGCACATAGGCGGTGGTGTTCATCCCCGGCAGCAGCCCGCTGTCGCCGGCGGCGACGAAGTAATAGCTCACGCCCTGGATGCGCGGATCGGTTCGCGGCGCAGCCGACAGATAGCGCAGATCGATGTTGGCGCTGCGGGTGGGCGCCTGCGCCAGCGCGCCGCGCGGCGGCGCGGCCAGAGTCACGCCGGGCGGCAGCGTGACCTGCACCAGCAGCTGCTCGCGTTCGATCAATTGCACGACCTGCGGCGAACGCTCGATGATGCCCTTTCCGATGACCGCGCCCCATTCCTGCCGCGCCGTCGCCATCAGGGTCTTCACTTGCGATTCGGCGGCAGCCAGGCTGGCTTGATCGGTCCGGAACGTGCCCTCCGCCGCCTCCGCATCCTTCCGCGGCATCGCCGCCGACTGCACGAGGTCGCGGGCGCGCTCGAATGCGAGTCTTGCGACGTCGAGTTTCGCTTGTGCCGTCTGCAGCTGCGCCTGGGCGTTGGCGTAGTTGTTGGTCAGGTCGGTCAGCCTGGCGACGTCCAGCACCGTGCCGTAGGCGCGAAACTGTTCGGGATGGGATTCCGCCGCCAGGACGGCGGTCTGGAGTCCGATCTGCTTCTGTTGCGTTGCGGAAAGCTTGACCGTTGCCGGCTCCCGGCCTGCCGCGCCGTCAGACTGCGCCTGCGCGCGCGACGACAGGGAAACCACCGTGAACAGCACGGCACCGCATGCGGCCGCAGCTCTTGTCCGTTGCCTCACCATGCAGTCCCAGCCCCATCGATCGGGGAAACGTCTGGATGACGTTGATGTCGCTGCAACAACAGCTACTTCAGCTTCGCGGGTGTTTCAAGCAGCGCTCGCTGCAGGACGGTCGCGTCGGATCCGGCAACTCCCCGGGCTCTGTCCGGCTATCGCTTGCCAGCGCCGTTTCCGTCGGATGCGATCCCGGTACTTGCGGAGGGGAGCGCGCAGCGCGATGCACGCAGGCGCCAATGCTTGTGGCGCCTGCCTTGCAAGCGAGCCGCATGCGCGGCGGGTTCGTGGCCGAACATGGACCGCAGCCGCGCTGCGGCGTGGAGATCGGGCGTTCGGCATGCGTCGGGATATTTCTTCTTGAGTGTTAGAAGTATTCTTAGACACATTCCAGCGTATTCGTCCGCAACCCAAGCTTGTTGCCGGCCACGCGCGCCGCGCTACACAAAAAGCCGAGACTAACAAACTTGTTAGGCACGATTTTCCTCATCGAATGACCCGGGATTTTTTCCCGATTCCCCGACAGGGGCGAGAATCGTCACATTCATCTACCTGTCGGGTCATTGATGTGACCTCACTTCGCCATACCCCTCCGCAACGAGTCGGGAGTTCCGTCGACGTTGCAGCGAGGCAAGCTTGTCCACTCTGAACCCACCCTTCGATCGCCCGGCGCACCGCGATCACGCGCAGGGCCATCCTTGTCGGTCAGCCTCTCGCCGAGCTCCCGCCGACGTCGCGGCCGACTTCAGAGAAGGATCTGTGCGATGAGCCAGCTGGTGAATGTGCGGCCCAACGAGGCCGGCGCGGGCGATCGCAAGGCGCAGAGCAGTGCAGCCGATCACGGCATGCGGCTGCTTGGTGCTATCGGCGCGGCGGCCCTGGAGCCGCAGTCGCCGACCGACGCCTGGGCGTTCTCGACGAGCGAAGCGCTCGGCACGGGATCGGTCGTCGAGCCGTTGCAGGACGTGCTCGGCAGTCTGACCGAGATCATTCGGGCCGAGGGCTCCCCGGCGGAGCGGCAGCCGGATCATCCATTCGCCGACGATCATGGCTTCGCGCTCGACCAGGAGGAGCTGGCGGGTCTGCCGGGCGTGGTGCTCAATACCTTCGATGTTGACGGTCCGGTGTGGCTCGCCGTCGAGGCGCTTGCTGCGACACAGCCCCCCGCCATCGACTACGATCTCAAGATCTGGGTCGAGCCGTCGTCCGAGCCCGACCGTCGTCCATCGCCGCACGAGAGCATCGTGGTCACGGTCGATGAGATGGAGAAGAACCGCCTCACCTTCGCCCGCCACGCACGGCCCGAGGATTTTTCGCCCGCCCCGGCGCTGGGCGCCTGGACCGGACGGCTGCGTCTGGAGCAGCGTCCTGACCTCGTGCAGCGGATCGAGCGCTATATCAGCGGGCCATGGACCGCCTGGGCCGACACCGAGCGCATGCGCCGCCGGACCATGGCGATCCATCAGCGGCTGCGCGACATGGCGGCCACGGCCCGCGACGATCAGGCGATCGAGGTCATGTGGGGCATCGCGCTGTCATCGTGGCGGCAGGGCGGGCGCGAATTCGAGTTGCCGCTGTTCGAGCGCGCGGTCGAGATCGAGATCATTGCGCGTCCGGATGCCGAGGTCAGGGTCCGGCCGCGCTTCGTCGGCGCAACCGTCAATTTGAGGGCGCTCGATGCCGTGGCGCCGGACGTGGCGCTTGCCGTGCGCGACAAGCCGGATCGCCTGGTCGAGGCGCTCGAGCAGCGCGCAGAGCTGTCGCCGTTCACGCCGGTCGGCCTCGATCAGATCCTGAGCGCCGCAGGCGCGCAGTCCGGTTACAAGACGTCGCGCAAATTCGCGTCTTCGGACGATGCGCCGGCCATGGAGGCCTCGGAGGCCGCGCTCACGTCGGGACGCTGGGTCATATCCGCGCGGCGGCGGCCGGAGAGCCTCGCCCTGCGCGACATCGACCGTCTCAAGAACGCCATCGAGCATGCGCCGCAGAGTGAGTGCTGCCTGTCGGGAGCCGTGAGCGCGCTGCTCTCGCAGCCGGATGGACGTGGCCACGCCAATGCGCGCCGGCACCTGTCCGGCATCGTCGGCGGCCCGATCGACCTTGCGCCTGCGCCCAAGCCTGCTGCGGTCGAGCAGGGCGATCTGTTCTTCCCGCTGCCCGCTGTCGCGGAGGATGTCGAGGTCGTACGCGAACTGTCGCGGTCGGATGGCCTGATGGTCCAGTCTGTCGAACGCGACGATCGGATCACTGCGCTCGTCAACGTCGTCTGCCATCACCTCGCGCTCGGCTCGCGCGTCCTCGTCGTGTCCAGGGACGAGGCTGCACTTTCGCTGCTGCATCAGAAGCTGCCGCTGGCCATTCGCGAGCTGACCGTCAGCTCGACCGGCTCCGACAAGGACGTGCTCAGGAAGGCCGAAGCCCTGGCGGGCCGGCTGCAATCGATCCTGGATACGCCAAATCTGCGCGATCAGGTCGGTCAGATCGGCCGGCTCGAACGCGACATCATCTCGAAGCGCACGCAGATCGCATCGCTCGACGACGAGATCGCCGAGATCGTCCGGCGCAATTTGCGGCTCGCCGGCGGCTTGCCGGAGCTGCCGTTCGATTTGTTCAAGGCGCTGATCGGCGAGCAGGACGCGCATGCCTGGTTCACCGACCGGCCGAAGCACCTGCTCGCGGCCACCGACCCGCTCGTGACGGCGGTCGACAATGCACGCGAGGCGCGGCTGCGGCTTGCCGCTGATCTCAAGCACATCGATGTCGAGTTGCCGGAGCTCGCGGCGCTTCCCGACACCGCCGCTATCCTGCGTCTGCACGCGGAGCTGCAGCACCAGGCAGGCCTGACGTCGGACGCTGGCCGCGACGAGGATCTCGCGCTCGACGCCATCGCGACCTTCGGGCTCGACGCAACCAACCGCCTGGCGGCCGATCTCGATGCGCTGGTGGCTGGCCATCGCGCCATTGCCGAGGAGACCTGGCTCGCGCGGCTGTCGCCGCTCGGCGCCGCCAAGGCTGACGCTCCCGCAGGTCTCGACAAGGTCGTGGGGTGGGCGCGTGATGCGTCGTTCCAGCTGTCGCGGAGCGCCGAATTCGCGAGGCGCCAGGTGCAGGCGCCGGTCGAGGCGTTCACCAGGAGGGACGCGATCCGCGTGGTCGAGCGGCTTGCGGCCGGCGAGAAGCCGTTCGCGCGGTTCTCGCCCTCGCGCCGCGCGCTGAAGGCCGCCGTCGAAGCGATCACGGTGGACGGTGCCGCGCCGTCGAAGCCGGCGGACTGGCAATATGTCGGGCGCTTCCTGCTGTGGCGCCACGACCTGCATGCGTTGCGCGCGCGCTGGACGTCGATCGCAACGCAGATCGGTGCACCCGCGCTTCAATTGGAATCGGCGCGGGCGTTCGATGACCTCGAGCACATCGTCAAGAGCGTCGAGGCCGCCATCGTGACGGCCGCGCTCGCCGTCCGCAGCGTGGCCGATGCCTGCTCCAAGCTGTCGGTGCCGGACGGCGACGTCAGGGCGATGCTGGCCGATGCACAGCGGCTGGCCGCGTTCGGCGCGGCGATTCGGACCGTCATGACGCGCGTATCGGGACCGCTGATCGAACTCGCTCGCCTCGGCGAATTGTTCGCCCGGGCGGGAGAACTCGCTGTCTCCGTTCAGGAGAACGTGCTGTCGCGGGTCGGTGACGCCGAGACGGAGCCGCAGGAGCTCGAAACGCGGTGGACAGGCATTCTCGCGACCATGGAGAAGATCCGCGAGGCCAGCCCGGACTACGAACTCGTCAGGACCGCCTGCCGGATGGTGACTGCAGCGGGCGCGCCGAGTCTGGCGCAGCGGCTGCGGTCCGCGCCGGGCGCGGGCGAGGCGAAGGATGCGGCGACGCTCGCGGAATGGGTGGCGGCCTGGAATTGGGCCGTGCTGATGCGGATCGAAAGTCCGGAGGAGCGGCAGCTGCTGCATGACCTCGCGGCTCAGCGCGCGCGGCTGGAGACGCGGTCGCTGGCCCTGTTCGAAGCGGTGATCGGCGCCCGCATGTCGCTGGGCATCGCGCAGAATGCGGGCGTCGCCGTCAGGCAAGCGGTGAGGCGGTTCAGGGACTCGATGCAGAAGATGGCGTCGGCCTGCTCCGGTCCGACCGCACGCCGACTTCGGCTTGCTGCGCGCAGGTCTCTCGACGGCTGGCTCGAGGAGATTCCCTGTCACGTGATGCCGGCCTGGCGTGTCGCCGAGTTGCTGCCGGCCCGGATCGGCACCTTCGATCTTCTGGTCGTCGACCACGCCTCGCGCTCCGATCTGCGCGAACTGACGGCGATGCTGCGGGCCCGCAAGGTTCTGATCAGCGACGAGCGTCACGACGACGGAGCCTTGGTCGAAGCCGGCCGCAACGATCCTGTTGTCAAACGCACCGAGACGAACACGCTGCGCCGCGTTCCACCAGCGCTGCGGCGGCTGCTGATGCCGGGTGCCTCGCTGCGCGATCTCGCCGCGATCCTGTTTCCCGATCGCATGATCGAGCTGCGCGCGCGCCCTGCCGGCGTCGAGGCAGCCTCGGTCACAGCTTCGCTGCTGCCCGCCGATACGTCCAGACCGGCCGATGCACCAGCCGCCGAGCTGCCGCGGCCGGCCCGCGCGGCAGCGCCCGCGCCGAAGCAGCGGCCGCAGCCACGGCAGGTCTTCACGACGCACTCGCTCGAAGAGGAGATCGCCACCGTCGCGAAATATCTGTCGATGGCTCGCCGCTCGGGGACGGACATCGTCACGGCTGCCGCCGGCGCGCCCGCGATAGCGCAGCGTGCCGAGAGCCGCGTGGCTGCGCCCAAGCCCGCGCCGGAGATTCGCGTGCTGCGCCGGCGTCCGCCGCGCCAGCCGGCCGCGGACATCGTGGCGCCGGTTGTGACTGCGGCTCCGCCTGAGCTGCCGACCGTCGCGCAGCCGGCCACGGTCGAGCCGACCCAGCCGAGCGCGGCCGCCGTCACTGAAGCGCCGGTCATCGTCGCCGATCGGGCTGCGGTGCCGCAGCGCCCTGCCGAAAAAAAGGTGGTCACAGCGGAGATCGAGGCGGAGTCCACGGGCGCCGCGCCGGCAGAGCCCGTGAAGCCTGCCGTCGTTGCGACACCCGCTGCGGCAGCGGCTTCTGCCACCACTGAGCCCGCTGCCGCTGCTGCGGCTACAGCCTCTGCTGCGACTTCTGCAGCGCCGGCGACCGAGATCAAGATTCATCCCTCCCTCGTCGCGATGGCGTTCAAGGCGACGGAGAACGCCGCGGCACCACACCGCCGTCGGCCGAGCCGGCGGGTGATGGCGTTTGCCGCGGCCGGATTGCTGGCAGTCGTCGGTGCGGCGGTGTCCTGGGAGCGCGCGTCGGAATGGATCCAGCTGTCCCTGAGCGGTGCGACGGCAGCGTCGGCTCTGCCGAGCGAACCGGGCGCCCATAAGGTCAGTGCAGAGCGGATCACGCCCGAGGCCAAGCCGGTGGTTGAGGCCAAGCCGGTGGTTGTCGCCGCGGCCGAGGAGCATGCCACGGTCGGCATGAGCGTGCCGGTCAGCACGCCGGCGCAGGCGTTCCTCTATCATGAGGATCCGCAGGATCCGAAGGGCAAGCGTTATCCTGGCAAGGTCACCTGGTCGATCGAGCAGACCAAGGGGCCGCGACTCGATACGGCGCCGGCGATCAAGGGTGAGATCGAGATCGAGAACGGCACCAAGGCCACGATCTCGCTGCGGCGGAACGCCGACATGGAGATGCCGGCGAGTCACATCATGGAGCTCAAGTTCGACTGGCCGGATCAGTCGGTCAGCGGCCTGACCAGCCTGAGGGGCATCGGCCTGAAGGGCGAGGAGGCCGAGCGCGGGACGGCGCTGGTGACCCAGACCGCCCGGGTGACACCGAAATACTTCATGGTCGCGCTGTCGGCCAACGAGGTCGATACCAAGCGCAACCTGATGCTTCTCAAGGGCAAGCAGTGGTTCGACATTCCGATCGTCTACGAGGGCGGCAACCGGGCGCTGCTGTCGATCGAGAAGGGATCCGACGGCGACCGCGTGTTCAAGGACGTGTTCGCCAGCTGGGGTCAGTGACGGGGTTGGCGGGCATCACGAGCGAGGACAGCATGAGCGAGAGTTCAGCGTTGCAATGGCTGCGGGCTCCCAAGCTCGCCGAGGATGCGCTGCCGGAGGATTCCCGCGCGGTGGCCTGCCGGCGCTGCGGCCGCACGGTGCAGGTCTCGCTCAGCCCGATGCGTCCGCCGAGCTTCCTGCGCGTCGAGGATCAGGTCGAGTGTCCCGAGGTGCAGGAGCGGTGGACCGGCAAGAGCGAAGGCGGGCTGTTGCTGATGATGTGCGGCGCGCTCGAGCAGTCGCTCGATGCCGAATGGGAGATCGCAGAGCCGGAGAGTGCGGCTCGACGAGAACCTGCACCAGTCTCTCCGGTGCGCCCGTCACCCGCGCCGGCGGCGTCCCTTCCAGACAGATGGGACGACGGCAGCGACGGTGATCAGGAGGAGGCGGGTGAGGGCGGCCGGCTGAAGGCCGTGTTCGCACCGGCGGCAGGTGCGCGCAAGAAGCTGATCCGCGGAGCGCTCGGCGTCGTGGTCCTCGGCATCGTCTTCCTCGGCGGCGTGCTGTTGCCGCTACGCGAGATCAGGCTGCTGATTCAGGCGCCGCCTGGGTCGGCCGGATCGTCGAGCTCGCAGCAGGAGGCGCAGTCCGCCGCGCCGCTGCCTCCGCCGCGCCGGATCCTGCTGGAAGCCGCCGGCGCGCGCCAGGACGCCGCGCGATCGCCGTCCAGCGCCTTCATCGCGCCGCGCCAGGATGCTCCGGCACTCGAGGCGACGCTGGCGCGATCATCCGACGCGGCAGCCATTCCGCGGCCCGCGCCGGCGCCGGAAGCCGGGCCGAAGCTGCGCGTTCCTGAGCTGGTTGCGATCGCCGGTGGCAGTTTTGCGATGGGCGGCGACGACGAGTCCGAGCAGCCGGCGCATCAGGTCAGCGTGCGACCGTTCTCGCTCGGCAAGCATCCCGTGACGATCGGCGAGTGGAAGCAGTGTGTCGCCGCGGCAAGCTGCGCCGACATCGCGGCCGGTGCGGATGATCGTCCGGTCACCAACCTGAGCTACGACGACACGCAGGCCTATCTCGCCTGGCTGTCGAAGGCGACCGGCAAGTCGTTCCGGCTGCCGACCGAGGCCGAGTGGGAATATGCCGCGCGCGGCGGCCAGCGCACCCGCTATTGGTGGGGCGATCGCATGCGCCCCGGCATGGCCAGTTGCAAGGGCTGCAACGGCACGGGCGACGCCGAGACCGACCAGCCGCCGAAGATAGGCAGCGTCCAGGCCAATCCTTACGGCCTGTTCGACATGGGCGGCGGCGTCGGCCAGTGGGTCGCCGACAGCTGGCACAAGAACTACAAGGGCGCGCCGGCGGACGGATCGGCCTGGCTCGAGGAAGGTAGCTATGCCCGCGTCATCCGCTCGGGATCGTGGAAGAACGGCGCCGCCGATGCGCGGGCCGGCAGCCGCGACCGCTATGACGGCCGCATCCGGCATCCGACCCTGGGTTTCCGCATCGCGCTCTCACCATAGGGGATTTGCATGCTGCCGAGGTCTGCGCGACTCTGCCTCATCCTGACCGCATCGCTCGTGCTCGCGCCGTCATTGGCGCCGGCCAAGGGGACGAAGGCTGCGAAGGATGCCCGCGTCTATTTCATCTCTCCTGCGGACGGGGAGACGGTGACCGGGCCCTTCATCGCTCGCTTCGGACTGCGCAACATGGGCGTTACCCATGCGGGCGACGATTTCGCCGGCAGTGGCCATCATCATCTTCTGGTCGACGTCGACGAGACGATGCAGGCCGGCGAGGAGATTCCGCGCGACAAGAAACACGTTCATTACGCAGCGGGGGAGACGGAGGCGCGGATCGAATTGTCGCCCGGCAAGCACACGCTGCAGCTCGTGCTGGGCGACACCAGGCATCTCAACTTCGATCCGCCCGTGATCTCCGAGAAGATCATGATCACGGTGAGCAAGCCGAACGGAGGCGAGCAGGAGGCGCGCGCGACGCGCAGCGTCACCGTCCGAAGCCGACCGCAGATCCGATCCGTACCAACCGAGCCGCCGGCCCAGCCCGAGCCGTCGCCGGAGATGACGAAGTCGCCCGAGAGCTCCGACTTCATCAGCCGCGTCTTCTCCGGAACGAAGTGACGAGCCTTCCATTCCCGACGGCCGGGCGCGTGATGCGCGTCGCCTTGCGCGCGACCGTGGGACGCAAGCTCGCTCGCTCCTCGAGGATCCATCGCTGAGGGCGGCGCTTGTCGCGCGATGGCGGCAAGGACGATCCATCATCATCCTGCCCCTGCCGCAGCGATGGAATGACGCATGTCGAAATCCGCGCCAGGGCTCGCGAGGCATGCGCCGCACTGGGCGGCGCAAGCGCACCTCACCCGGCAAATGGCCGCTCGTCCTGGCGCGCGTCCATGGCAGATCCCGACGCAAAAGGGGACGTCGTTGCCGAGGCATCTGACACGTCGTTTTCCTGCAGCGACTCGCCATCCTGGTCGGCAGTCCGTGTCGGCAAGGGCATCGCCCGCGCCCAGGATCAGGATGGCTGCGCCGTTGTCCGCACGGATGTGCGTTTGACGGCCGGACGATGCGTGCGCAAGCAGCCGCATCGTCATCATCCACCATCGATCTCGATCCGGTCGTGCGAACGATGGCGACGCTCAAAAAAAAATTCTGAGGCTTAAGGTCGCAGCCTTGTAGCTGTCGGTTCCTTTCTCGCCTCACCATGGTCACAGCGGCAATCGGGCAGGAGTGTGGTCCCGCACACAGCGCCGGCCACGCCTTGTGCGGGAGCAAAGCGCATGCGCCTCGCGATGATGCTGCTACATCCTTGCGAATCAATATCAGTTGCAATGCGCGGGGAACCGCGCGCGTTGTCGAGTCCTGAAAAGATCAGCAGCCTGCCGACACGGTTCAATCCTGACGGGACCGCATGTGAGTTCGCATCTCAGCGACATTGCGGCCGGATGCGGAACGTTTCGAGCCGCGCCTGCGTGATCGAGGCCATCCGCCGCGGCTGATGATGTCCAAGTTTCGTTGAAATCTCCTCCCCTTTGTAGCCTGCGCATCGAGCGCTGTTGGCGCCGATGGCGCAGTCTTCGAGGAGGGATTTGATTATGAAGGTCATCAAGCTGATGGGCGTGGTCTTGGCGGCGGGTCTGGCGTCGGGCTCCGCAGCGCTCGCCGACGGCTACAAGGATTGCACCAAGCTCGACAAGGCGTCGTGGAAGACCACCGCCGAGGCCGAGGCAAAGGCGAAGGCCGCGGGCTACGAGGTTCGACAGACCAAGATCGAGGGCACCTGCTACGAGGTCTACGGCGTTAAGGGCGGTAAGCTCTATGAGCTGTTCTACAGCCCCGAAGACCTCGCGCTGAAGCACACCAAGGCGAAGTGATCTGATGGTCATGCGTGACGCAGGCCAGGCACAGCGGAGCGTCTTCTCCGAGACGCCGGCGAACTCGGGTTCGGGGACCGTAGTGGTCTGGGATTTTCCGCTGCGCGTCTGGCACTGGTCGCTCGCGGCCTTCGTGCTCGTCGCCTGCGTCACGCCCAACACGTTCGATCGCCTGCATCGCCTGGCGGGCTATGCCGTCATCGGTCTTCTCGCCTTCAGGCTGATCTGGGGACTGATCGGCAGCCGTCATTCGCTGTTTGCGCGGATCAGCCTCAAGCTGCGGGCGGCGCCTCAGTACATCGTGGGCATGTTGCGCGGAGAGACGGGACGCTATCTGGGCCTGAACCCGGCAGGGGCCGCGATGCTGGTCGTGATGCTTGCGCTTCTGATCGTCTCGACCATCAGCGGCGTCATGCAGGTCTCGATCCGGTTCTTCGGCGTCGGCTGGATCGAGCAGGCGCATGCGCTGTCGTCCAATGCCATCATCGCCCTGATCGCCGTGCATGTGCTCGGCACGGTGTGGATGAGCGTGCTGCAGCGGGAGAATTTGATGCGCGCGATGGTGACGGGACGCAAGCGCGTGCCTGGCATCATGCGCGCCGCGCCTGCGGTGGCGCGCAGCGTCGCACGCCAGAGCCCGGAGCCCGAGCCGATGGCGGACGAGGAGCACGTATCCGTTGTACCCGATCTGCCGCCCCTGCGCGTGAATCCGGCCCCCGGCACCGCGAAGCCTGCGCGTATGCCGCGATCCCTCAGCATTCACGACAGGCGGCTGGGGGTCGGCAGGTGAGACGGCGGGCATCGGTCGTGTGCGCTCGCCGGCGATATGTGCGTGCAGGCCCGCGCCTGATTTCATTTCTAGTGCGCGCAAGGCTTGTCCGCGCACGGCTCGAGCTGGATGGGCGCACACGCATATTGCGGTCCATGCCGCGTGAGACCAGCACGAGCGTGTCCCTTCGTGCATCTCGCTCGCACTCGTCTCGATGAGCGGGCGCATGAGGATCATGCATGTGCTGTGCGCAGCGTAGGCGGTCGATCGTGAGTCTCGTGTGGTTCGCGGCGCGCGACGGCGCTGCATGACCTGTCGTGTCTCATATCAGCACAGATGCGAACTAAGGCGATTGTGCTGCTACCGACCGCAGTGACCGCTGATTTTCGTCGTTGTCATTCGGCGCTGTGCATCGGCGATGCTCGAGCCCGCGCGTTTGCGCGGCGACTTGACGCCGTACAACTAATAAATTCGCGCGCTTTGTCGCACACACAGATGTTGTCAAATTTCGACACGGCAAATTGCCGCATTCGGGACTTTATAGTCGTTCTATGAAGTGTCGAAGACTCGTCGAAACAGGCGAGCGCTGGAAGACGTTCGGCACATTCGGGTGAATTCGGGACAGGGACATACAGCATGAATCTCTTTGGGAAGGTACAGGCAGCAGGAGCCGCCGTGCTGTTGATCGCGGCGTTCGCGCTGCCGGCAGGGGCGGCTGAGACGACCATCGAGATATCGGTCAAGGACAACAAGTTTCAGCCGGCGGAGATGAAGGCGCCGGCCAACACGCCGATCGTGTTCAAGGTCAAGAATCTGGATGGCGCGCCGGTCGAGTTCGAGAGCGAGCCCCTGGAGTTCGAGACGGTGATCAAGCCCAACATGGAAGGCGTCGTGAAGGTCAAGGCGCAGAAGCCGGGACGCTACGAATTCTTCGACGACTTCCATCAGGGCAACAAGGGCGCGCTGATCATCGAGTGATCCGACCTTCGACGCCGTGATGCCGGGATGCGTCACGCCGCGGGCGCCGCGCTTCGCAGGTTGCCGAACTCGACGGAGACGAGGCTCTTTGGAACGGGCAGCACGAGAGACGGTCGCTTCCAGACGTGGCATCGGTCGCGACGTCTCACGGTGCCAGGAGGAGACGGTTGCGATCACCGTGCTGCTCGTGACGCTGTTCGGAGTCGCGCCGTCCTACGGTCAGACCGTCACGCCGGGGAGCCAGGTCAGGGCCTATGCAGATCCGGGGACCACCGACGCCGGACCGGTGGTGGTCGTACCCAATCGCCGCCGCCAGCCGGTGAGGCCGGCGAACAGCAATGGACCGCTGGTCATTCCGCAGGTGATCGTTTCGCCGGGCGGGGTCGAGCCGGAGCCGAAGGCGGCCACGCAGGTGGACGAGGCTCCACCGCCGCGGCCGCGGTCTCCGATCGATGCGGGCGCGGGCGCGCTCCCGCAGGCCGCGCGCCGCGAGCCGGCGCCGCGTCTGGCTCCGGTTCGAAACGGCTTTTTCGGTGCACCGTCCGCCGGCCTCCTGGTCGGCGGCTGCCTGTCGACGCCGGGCCGGCTGTCGGTCACGAACGTGCCCAATCGCTGCCTGGACGCGCTGGCGTTCGCCGTCAGTCCGCCGCCGGCCACGCGTGGCGTGCTGCCGCGCAACCTGCCGCCGATTCCGCGACAGGATGCGCAGCCGATTCCGCCCGTTCTGGCGGACAAGCCCAAGATGCGGCTGCCGCCGGTGAACAAGGGGCAGAAGCCGCAGGAGCAGCCGCAGCCGCCGATGATGGCGGAAGACCCCTATGAGCCCAAGGGCATCACGGTGGGAAACTTCATCCTGAAGCCTGCGTTCGAAATGTCCTCAGGCTTCGACAGCAATCCCGGCCGTGTGCCGCAAGGCAAGGGCTCGGCCTTCGTCAGCGTTGCGCCGGTCCTGCTCGTGCGCTCTCAGTTCGAGCGGCATCTGCTCAACGCCGATGTGCGCGTCGGCTACATCGACTATGCGAAGCTCCGGCAGCTCAGCAGGCCTACCGTCGACGCCAAGGTGAATGGGCGCTACGACATCACCGATACGTTTGCGCTCAACGGCGAGGGCCACGTTGCCGTCGATGCCGATGATCCCGGCACGCCGCGCTTCGCCGGCCGGTTCGCCAGGATTCCGCTCGCCTCCACCGTCGGCGGCTCGGCGGGCGTCACCAAGCGGTTCGAGGAGGTCGAGGTCTCGACCAAGGCCGCCATCGACCGCGTCGCGTTCCAGAACGCGCCGCTCGTCGACGGCCAGATCGTCAGCAATGCCGATCGCAACTTCGTCCAATACGGCTCGCAGAGCCGCATCACCTACAATCTGACGCCGGAGATCCGTCCCTTCGTCGACGTCGCCGTCGATCGCCGCGTTCACGACATCGCGGTCGATGCCGAAGGCATCCGCCGCGACTCCACCGGGACGGCGGTCGAGGCCGGCGTGACCTTCAACTACGCCGACAAGCTGACAGGCGACGTCGCCGTCGGCTATCTGACGCGCCGCTATCAGGATCCGATGCTCAAGCCGGTCAACGGCTTCATTGCCGACGCCAATCTGACATGGCAGTTCGCCAAGGAGACAGCGATCGCGCTGGGGGCCAAGTCGCAGGTGGTGGAGATCACCGAGCCCGGCATTTCCGGCGTGCTCAAGCGCGACGTCACCGTCGGCATCGAGCATCAGTTCGAGCCCTGGCTCGTCGGCACGTTCCTCGCCGGCTATGGCGAGGACGCGTTCACCGGTACGACGCGGGTCGACAACCGCTATCTGGTCGAGCTCGGCATGCTCTACAAGTTCTCACGCCTGCTGCAGCTCAGGGCCAGCGTCCGGCGCGAGGAGACGCGCTCCAACTTCCGCGAAAACAATCTGTCGGCGACCGTGGTGCAGGTCGGCGCGCGGGTACAGTACTAGACGAACGTTTCCATCCAATCGGCACGCGTGGTGGGCTGAGCCCCCCGCAGTCTCCAACGCTGTCGTGCCTCGCGAAAGCGGGGCATCCAGTACTTCCGTGGCGGCAGATGCCGAACCGAAACGTCACGGCGTACTGGATCGTCCGCCTCGGACGATGACAGCGAGGATACCCATCTCCGAATATGAGAGGAGACTTTGGAAAAGGTCGTCTCGCGGGAATTCTGGCCGGATACGGAAAGGTCTCGCGTTCCTTCGTCCGCGCGACCTCGGCCCAGCAGACGCAAAAAGCAGCGCTCGCGCCATTGCGAACGCTGCCAAGTCTTCAAGATACACGCGTCGAACGACGCACGGTCTACTTCTTCTGGTTGAAGTTCACGTCGAGGCTGAAGCTGAACTGATCGTCCGTCAGTCCGGACGGCGGCGCAGGCACAGGGTCGGAGCGGCGGATCATCGCCAGCGCGGCATCGTCGAACATCGAGTCGCCGGACGACTGCATGACGGACGCAGACACCACCTTGCCGGCCCGGCTCAGCACCAGCGCCACCTTGACCGTGCCATTGTGCTTCTTGCCTTCCGGATAGCGCTTGTGCAGCTCGAAATAGGCGCTGATCTTTCGGCCCCAATCGTTGGTCAGCTTCTGCTTGTCCTTGCCCATTCCCGGATTGGGGGCCTTGGCCGTCTCGGCCGGCGGCGCGGCCTCGTCCAGCGCCTTGCGGGCCGATTCTTCCTGCGCAGCAGATGCGACCGACGCTTCGGCCTGCTGGGTTGCCTGCTGCTGTTCCTCCTTCTCCGGCTTCTTGGGATCGTTCTGCGTGACGACCCGATCGGCCTCCTCCTCTGTCTCGGTCGGCTTGTCCTTGACGGCGTCGGACTCCTTGACTTCGGCGGTCTGCTGCATCTGCTCCGGCGCAGCCTCGGCCGCGTCGCTGTCGGGACCCGGCGGAAGATCGTTGTCCTCGACCTGGGGCGAGGCGATCTCGAGCGCGAATTCGGCGCCGGCCGCGCCGAGACCGCCGTCCGCGTCATTGCCGCTGAGATGGACGACCGCGAGCGCGGCGCCGCCACCGTGCAGCATGAGGGCGCCGATCGCGGCTGAGATCCACAAGCGGCGCGACGCTCCCTGATACTTGTGTTCGACCATTCTTCAGTTCCGTCGTTTCACTGGTTTCAATGTGCAGTCTGGGCGGCGGCCTGTGAGACGCCTTCGACAGTCACGAGCTTGATCTTCGGATAGCCGCCGGTCCGTAGCAGCTCCATCACGTCCATCAGCTCTCCATACGCCACGCCCCGGTCGGCGCGCAGGAAGATGAACTTGTCCTTCGCCGCCTCGGGGATGTGCTCGAGCGTGCTCACCAGGCTCGCCCGTTTCACCGGCTCCTCGCCGACGAACAGTGTCAGATCCGGCTTGATGCTGACATAGATCGGCTTGTCCGGCTTCTTCTGCGGCGTGGCCGTCGATGTCGGGAGATCGACCGGCACGTCGACCGTCGACAGCGGCGCCGCGACCATGAAGATGATCAGCAGCACCAGGATCACGTCGATGAAGGGCGTGACGTTGATGTCGCTCGTCTCGCCGAGATCATCGTCGCCATCGCCTTCCGAGAGAGAGACGGCCATGGAGCTACTCCGCCGCCAGCGCCATCGGAGGCGCAGAGTGGACGTGGATGGGCTCGAAGTGCTCGCCGTGATGGCTGCTGTGGTGGCTCTGGCCGCGATCCAGATCGCGCGACAGCATCCGGGCGGTGGCGCCGGAGGACCGGTTCACGAGCTCCATGTAGCCCTTCGTCACCCGTGTGAAGTGATTGTAGATGATCACGGCCGGGATCGCGGCGACGAGGCCGATGGCGGTTGCGAGAAGCGCTTCGGCGATGCCGGGCGCGACGACGGCGAGGTTCGTGGTCTGCGACTTCGAGATGCCGATGAAGCTGTTCATGATGCCCCAGACCGTGCCGAACAGGCCGACGAAGGGCGAGATCGAGCCGATCGTGGCGAGCAGGCCCATGCCGGTCCGGCAACGCCGGCCCTCGGCACGTACGATCTCGGAGAAGCTCGACGCGGCGCGCTCGTTGACGCCGTGAGACGGCAGTTCGGACGACATTCTGATCTCGTGCATGGCGGCGTCGATCAGAGCCGTCAGCACGTTCTGGCGTGATCCCAGCGCGAGCTTGGCTTCCGACAGCCAGCGTACGTCGTCGACCTTGCGCAGCGCGCCGCTCAGCTTCCGGCGCAGGATGGAGAACTCGATGGTCTTGGCGATGAAGACGGTCCAGGTCGCAAGCGAGGCGAGCGCGAGCCCCATCATGACCGACTTCACGAGAATGTCGGCGGCCAGGAACATCGACCATGGCGACAGATCATGCGGCACGTGTGATGCCGCTTGCGCACCGCCTTGTGCCGCGCCCTGGGCCGGCTTCTCTGCCTGGTCCTTCGCCTTGTCGCCCGCTGCCGTGTCCGTGACGGCTTCGGTCGCGGTCGACGGTTGGGTGTCGTTCGTTGCGGCGGCCGGTGCCGGGTTCGTTGCACCAGCTTGCGGCGTGGTCGCGGCCGGAGCCGGCGAAGGCGCGGCCGCCTGCGCCGTGGGCGCGGGCTGGGCAACGGCGGGGGCTGTCTGCGCCTGTCCGACGGTCATCGGCTTCGGAGCCGCGCCCTGAGCTTGAGCTGCGTGCGCGACGGGAGCCGGCGCACTGGCGGCGTTGGCGAGCGCAGCTGCAGGCGCCTGCGTGGCGGCCGCCGTCGTCGGAGCCTGAACGGATTTCGCGCCGGTCGGAGTCGTGGGACTCGGTGCTGTGGTCTGCGGGGCGGTGGCAGCCTGGCCAGGTCTCGGCGACGTGGCCGGCTGCTCGGCATGCGCCATGGCGCCGGCCGAAACGGCTGCGATCACCGCTCCTACATGAAGAACGATCCTGAACATGTTGCTGCGTACCCCTTGGTAGTTATCTTCTCTGTAATGCTTCTAGTCGTAACCCGGCTGTTTTGAGACGGCGCGTTGACTCAAAGCGGGAACATCGATGTCGGCAGTCACTCCGGTGAGTGCGATGCCAGATGAAAAATCGAATCGTGTGATCTGCGTAAGAGCTCGGGATGCTGCCCATCGCGTCATAACTCCCTGAAAGTCCTGACCTGGGGCGCGACGAGCCGTGCACGGTTCCGCCAACGCGGCTGCCTGTCACGCAAATGCCGCCGTTCGGTCTTCCATCAATTCTAATTAGTCGGCGCCGGCGTGATGGTCCCGTTTGGCGGACGCGAGGGCATCACGCGCGTTCTTCGAGACGTGATGCCGCCGGAAAGGGCTCGAAAGCGTCGAGATCCGAATCAGGGTGCGGTGGAATCAGGTTTGTTTGAGAAGCGGGCCGCGCGCGATCTGATCAAGCTGCGAGCGGTGGCTGAAGTTCGCAAAGCGCACCCGCTTGCCGGCGTCGAAAGATCGTGCCGCTCGCGAGCGGCGGTCTGCCGGCAGTCAAGGACGTGTGACAGCTCAAGGAAGAGACAGGCGGCCGCTTGTGAGATTGGACGGTGGTCCATCGCGAAGGCTGAGAACGGCTCCGCAGCGATGCGGTCATCGTCCGAACGAATGAGCCGGGCTGCATGCGTGCAACCCGGCTCGTAGACGATCGAACTCAACGTGAGTGTGGCGACCGAAGGCGGATATTGAAACGAGCGTTTCCTTGGAAACAGCGGTCGATGCCGGGTCGACCGCTTGCCATCTCGACCGCTGTCATACTCCGCGATGGCAGTGCATCCAGCAATCCGCGAAGATGATGAACCGAGATGTCACGGCGTACCAGATCGTCCGCGTTCGCGGACGATGACAGTGAGGGTCTACATATCTGCATCAATAGGGCTGGAACGTTGAAAACGGTCGTCTAGTTCTCGGCCCAGTAGCGGATCAGGTTGTGATAGAGGCCGGTCAGCCGCACCATCTCCGGATCGTCGCGTCCCATCCGCTGCGACAATCCCTGGATCGTCGTGTCGAGATCGAAGATCATGCTGCGCGCGAGGGGATCGCGGATCATGCTCTGCAGCCAGAAGAACGAGGCGACGCGGACGCCGCGCGTCACCGGGGTGACCATATGCAGGCTCGAGGCGGGATACAGCACGAGGTCGCCGGCCGGCAGCTTGACCTCGTGCGAGCCGTACAGATCCTCGATCACCAGCTCGCCGCCGTCGTAATCCTCCGGCTCGGACAGAAACAGCGTGACCGAAAGGTCGGTGCGAATGCGCAAGCCGGTGAGCTTGTCGCCGCGGACCGCGTTGTCGACGTGGATGCCGAAATGGTGGCCCGACTCCGCGCTGTAGCGGTTGAACAGCGGCGGGAAGATCTGCTGCGGGATGGCTGCGGCGAGAAAGCGCGGATTGGCGGTCATCGCCGAAATGATGCGGTGGCCGAGCTTGCGCGCCACCTCGCTGTCGGGCGGCAACTGCTCGTTGCGCTTGACCATGGCCGACTGGGCGCCGGCCGTCGAGCGACCGTCCTCCCAGTCGCTGTCGTCCATGATGTGGCGGAAGTCCGCCACATCGTCTTTGCTCAGAACTCCGGGGACACAGATCAGCATGAACTCATCACTTGATGTATGCCCAGGTTTGGGTGTGCGATCAGAACCGCCCGGACAGGACGATCGACGCGCTTCGTCCCGGACCGACGAGCACGAACGGGGTGGCACTCTGATAGAGAGCGTCGTAGTAGAGCTTGTCGAAGATGTTGGCAACAAACAGCTTCGCCGTCCAGTTCTTGTCGAGCTTGGCTTCCGCGAACGCATCGAAGCGCCAGTAGCTCGGCAGCTCCGTGCCCTGGTTCGCCGCCAGCCAGGTGCCGCCGAAGATCTTCGAGCGGTACACCGCCTGGCCGCCGATCTCCCAGGTGTCGTTGATCTGGTACTTCGTCAGCAGGCTGAACGACTGGTGCGCGGTGTTGGCGAGCTGCAGGCCGACATTGCTGGTGAACAGCGCGGTGTTGGCTGGCGGGATGTTCGACTTCGTCACCTCGGACTGCATCAGCACGATGCCGCCGAAGATGCTCCATTTGTCGGTCAGCTTGCCGCCCGCCTGCAGGTCGATGCCGCGGATGCGGTAGGCGGCACCGGCCGAGAGACACGGCACGGAGCCGATGGTGCCTGCCGGATACGGGCAGTCCGCCGTGGCCTGCGCGGCGCTGGTGATGTTGCGTGACTCGCGGGCGTTCTCCTTCTCGGTCTGGAACAGCGCTCCGGTGACCAGCAGGCGACCGTCGAGCAGCTCCCACTTGGTGCCGATCTCGATCGAGGTGTTCTTCTCGGGCCCGAAGATCTGGTTGGCGCCGCCATTGGTGACCGCCGACAGGCCGCCATATTGCGGGCTGAGGCCGTCGAACTCCGCGCCGACCGGATTCGACGAGGTGGCGTAGGCCGCATAGAAGCTGGCGTAGGGCACCGGCTTCAAGGTCATGCCGACGTTGAAGTTCGGCATGCCGCTGGAGGCCGCCGTCGAACCCGGCGTGTTGGCGACGCCGTTGACGGTGCCGAAGCCGTCGACGCGGACGTCGTATTTGTCGTAGCGGACGCCGCCGTTGAGGATGACGAGATCGCGGTAGTTGACGCTGTCGAGCGCGTAGACGCTCGCCGAGTCGATCTTCACGTTCGTCGGGAATTGTCCCAGCGACGGAATGCCGAACGGTAGGTTGGTGAACTGCGGGTTGAACACGCTCACGCCCGAGAGCGAGCCGCTGCCCGCGAACGCCAGGCCCTGCTGCTCGGATGTCAACCCGGTGTAGCTGTTGATGCGCGCCTTTTCCTGCGAGACTTCGAGCCCCGCGAGCACGGTGTGCCTGAAGTTGCCGGTATCGAACTTGTAGGTCGCCTCGAGCTGGTTGGCGAGCACGTCGGTCTGCTGGAAGCGGCTCTGCGGATTGGCCCGGATCGTCGAATTCGACAGCGGGTTGGTGAGCGTCGGGCCTTCCGGCAGCGTGCCGATGTAGTTCAGGGTCGAGCGCGACACCCGGATCTTGTCGGAGATCGTCAGGTCTGGGGTGACCTTCACCTCGGCGTTGAACGTACCGATGTCCTGTCCGACACGCGAGAAGTCGCGGTTGACGAAGCCGTACCAGGCGTTGCGCGGCGAGCCGACCTCGGGGAACGGCACGCCGGCGGTGAGCGTGCTCGGCCGATAGTAGGGCACGCCGAAGTCCGGACGGCCGGTCACCTCGTTATGGATGTAGTTGGCGGACAGGGTCACGGTGTCCAGCGGCGTCCACTTGGTGGCGATGAAGCCGCCGTTGCGGTTGTCGGTGACGTAGTCGCGGCCGGCGACGCCGGCATCCTGGAACAGGCCGCCGACGCGGGCAGCGAAGGTCGGCGTGATCTTCTGGTTGACGTCGATGACCACGCGCTTGGTCTGGTCGGTGCCGAGCGTGGTGTCGATGTTGTAGAAGCTGTTCTCGGTCGTGGCCTGCTTGGTCACGATGTTGATCGCGCCGCCGGTGGTGCCGCGGCCGGCGAAGGACGACGCCGGGCCGCGCAGGATCTCGACCTGCTCGGTGAAGAAGTTCTCGCGCACGGAGACGCCGGCGTCACGCACGCCGTCGATGAAGACGTCGTTGCGGGCGTCGAAGCCGCGGATGAAGAAGCGGTCGCCGAACGCGTTGCCGCCTTCGCCGGTGCCGAGCGTCACGCCGGCGGTGGAGAGCACCGCGGATTTGAGGCTGGTGGAGTTCTTGTCCGCCAGGATCTCCTTGCTCAGGACGGTGACGGTCTTCGGCGTGTTGAGCAGCTTCTCCGGAAACTTGCCGGAGGCCTGTAGCCGCTCGCCCTTGTAGTCGGAGGCGGGGCTGGAATAGGGGTTGCGGTCGGGCGGCAGATTGCTCTTCGGCGCCGCGGCCTGTTGCTGTTGTTGCTGGCGGGCGGCGCGGCGCATCGCGTCGCGGGCGCGGACCTGGTCCGCGGTCGGGCGCGAGGCGGCCGGCTTGGGGCGCGCCACCGGGGCTTCGACGGTGACGGACGGCAGCGGCGCCTGTTGGGCTTCGGCACCGGAGAACGAGGCAACCGCGATCAGGCTCGCGACTGCCGAGACTTTCACACCGGAAATCTCGGGAGATGGATCCCACTCGTGTCCGCTTGCCCCTCGCAAGCTCCTTGGAAAGACTGCCTTACCCATACTCGACCACCCCATTCGTTACGCAAAACTTTGACTTGGGTTCGTTTCAACGCCCGCAACCGGCGCGCGCTTGTTGCGAATGCAAGTCAAGAAGCGGGGGAAAGCGGCCCAAAGCTGGTTCCGCCGATGGCCGGAATGCGAAAAGTTTCCATTCATTTCTGAGAATGAGAGTTGTTCGCAGACTGTCGCCCCGTAGCAACAGTTGAAACCTCCTGGTTGAACCGATCTCCGTCATTCAATTGCTGATGAGAGAATTGGTGGTCTTTCACGTCGTCTCGCGAGGTGGATCGTTCGCTTGACGATCACTTCGGTCGATCTTCGGTTCGAGCTGCTCCCCGCCGCGTCGCGAGATGCGGCGGGAATCTGGCAAATCTGTTGCCTGATCGGGGCGCGTGTGCGGCTCGGAACTTCGCCGTGGTGATCAGGTAGAACGCGGCGCCCGGAGCGATCTGGGTGAACGGGACGTTGCCGCGGTGGCAGGTGTCGGAATGGAGCGGTTGGTGAGGTTCCGAGCGTAGACCTTCATGCGGGGGCCGGCATCTGCAGCGGTCTCGACCGTGAGATCAGCGGCGCTCGGCGATGATCGCGACCGGCCCGCCGCCGTCGGGACCCTGATGCTCGGCGCCGCCTGAGACGAACAGGTCGGTGAAGCCGAACAGCCCGGCCAGCGCGCCGCCGACGAAGGCGCGGGCATGGCGGGTCGAGGAGACGTCGCTGTCATCCAGCATGGTATGCCGCTGGCCGCGCAGCCGGCCGCTCTGCGCCGCCTCCGCCTTCGCGAGCACCGCGGCGATGCGGCTGCGATCGGCCGCCGCGACCTGGCCCGGCACGTTCAGGCCGAGCCGGGCGAGCGCCTGCCGGGCCGGCTCGATGTCGATGGCATCGCCCATGACGGCATGATCGATCGCGAGCGGCCCGCTCCAGGTGGCCGACATGCCGGCCACCAAGATCTCGTGGTCGAGCAGCTCGACGCCGCCCGAGGTGGCCGCGCGCCCGCTGTAGCGCGAGACGTCGGCGCAGATCGTCGCGTCGGAGACATCGGCGGCGGCGAGCTCGCCGAGCGCGATCGCGACACCCAGCGCCGAGGCGCCGCGCGAGAAGCCCATCGACTTCAGCGTATCGCGCACGGCGGTGCGCTGTCCCCGGGCCTCGACCGCCTCGATGCGCTCCATCGTCAGCAGCGGACATTTTACCTGCACATAATGGACGTCGGAAGGATCGCTGATGCCGGCGTCGGTCATTGCCGCGCGCACGCCGGCGGCCACGAGCTCGACCTGCGGCATGCGGCCGAGATGCTCGCCCGGCAGCGCCGGCGTGCGCGCGCGCCCCAGCGCCAGCGATGCCGGGAAAGCGCGCGGCGCCGCGGCGTCATCCCCGTCGCGTGCCTCGAACACGATCATGTGCGGCGACAGCGCGCCCTCGGTGCCGCCCGACATCACCATCGCGATCTGCCGCACGGCGTCGGCTGCGAGATAGCGGCCGAGCAGCGTCTCCAGCGAGCGCACGGCGAAGGCGCGGGTGAAGTCGTTGACGCAGCCATTGCCCTCGGTCTTGCCGAGAATGGCGACGATGCCGGCGGGATCGATCGCGCCTTGCGCGATTCCGGCCTCGAGCGCGCCGACATCGTCCGGGCTGCGCATCGGAAGGCGGTGAACGTAGGCGCGGCGCAGCGTGGTCGGCATGTCGAGAACTCCTGTCGGGCGTCCGGCGACACTAGGCAATCACGAAGCCGCGCGCGACGGTGTTCCGGGATGGTCCGCGTGCTATCCTCCGCAATCCCATCTCGACGACCGGTGATCCATGCCTCTCTGGACCTGCTTTCAATGCGGCGCGCAGTTTCCCGATACGAAGGCGCCGCCCGGCCATTGCGTCGTCTGCGAGGACGAGCGGCAATATGTGAATTGGAAGGGACAGAGCTTCCTCAGCCGCGACGACCTTGCTGGCCGGCATCAGGTCATCTGGCGCGAGGATGACGGCCTGACCGGCCTCGCTCTGGACCCGAGCTTTGCGATCGGCCAGCGCGCGCTGCTCGTTCCCGAGCCGGACGGCTGCGTGATGTGGGACTGCATTCCCTTGGCGACCGATGCGGCCATCTCCCGCGTCCGCTCATTGGGCGGCCTGAAGGCCATCGCGGTGTCGCATCCGCACTACTATGGCGCGGTCGCCGATTGGAGCGCCGCGTTCGGCAACGCGCCGGTCTATCTCCATGGCGACGACCGCGCCTTCGTCACCCGGCCGCATCCGGCGATCGTGCCATGGACGGGCGATCGCCTTGCCATCTCGGATGACGTCGTGCTGCTGCGGACCGGCGGGCATTTTGCCGGCGCCACCATCCTGCATTGGCGCAAAGGTGTCGGTGGCAAGGGCGCGCTGTTGACCGGTGACATCGCGATGGTGGCGATGGATCGCCGCCACGTCAGCTTCATGTATTCCTATCCGAACTACATCCCGCTCGGCGCCGCCGCCGTGCGCCGCATCGCCGATGCGGTCGCGCCGCTGGCCTTCGACCGCATCTACGGCGCGTGGTGGCAGAAGAACATCGGCGACGATGCGAAGGCGGCGTTCGATCGCTCGGTGCGGCGTTATCTCCAGGCGATCGCCTGAGCCGCCGGCTTTGCGGAATCCCCGTAAAGTAACGGGGCATTAGGTACAACCAGAAGGTTGTTTCAGCGCATCTTGCAGTCTTTGGTCGGATGGTATCGAAGTATCCCGGGCGGAATGGGGTACCTCAATGCATTTGCCATCATGCTCGTCGGCGACTGGCGCCATCGTGCCGGCCGGCCTCCTCGTGCATTCAGACCTCCGATCAGCTCCCCATCATCCGGTGTCCGCCTCCAGCGCCGGCGACCTGTCCTGGCGCTGGATTCTGTTGGCGCTGGTGCTCGCCATCGTGCTCGCGGTGCCGTTCCTGCTGGTCGATGTCCCGCCGGTGCTCGACTATCCCAACCACCTCGCGCGGTTGTTCGTGCTGGCGCATCCCGACGATCCCGTGCTGTCGCAGATATACGCGCCGAACTGGCGCATCCTGCCCAATCTCGGCATGGACGTGATCGGCGTCGCGCTGCTGCGCGTCACCGACGTTCATGTCGGCGGCCGCATCCTGCTCGCGCTCAGCCTGTTCGCGCCGCTCGTCGGCGTCGTCACCTATCACCGCGCGGTGTTCGGCCGGCTGTCGTTGTGGCCGCTGGCGGCCGGCATCGTCGCCTATGACGGCGTCTTCCTGCTCGGCTTCATGAATTTCCAGCTCTCGCTCGGCCTGGCCCTCGGCGGCGCCGCCGGCTGGGTGGCGCTGCGCCGTCGGGGCGGCTGGCTGCCCGCGATCGCCTGGGGCGCCATCGCCGCGGCGGCCGCCTTCCTCTGCCACATCTTCGGCCTGCTGTTCTTCGCGGTTCTGATCGGCGCCGGAGAGGCCGATCGGCTGTGGCGGCTGCGCCGGTCGCCGGTCCTGGCGCGGGAGTTCGCTGTCGCTGCCTGTGCGCTCGGAGTCACGCTCAGCCCGGCCGTGCTGCTCTATGGGCTCTGTCCGCTGGGCGAGGGTGGATTGCAACTCGGCGACTGGGACGGACCGCCGAAGCTGTGGCGCATCATGACGCCGTTCCTGACCACCAGCGCCGAGCTGACGATCATCACGACGGTCGTGGTGATGTCTGTGTTGGTCCTCGTCCGGCGCCAGCTCGTCGTCGCGCCGGGCGTTCCGCTGGCGCTGGCGGCGCTGTTCACGGCCTTCGTCGCCGCGCCGTGGACGGCGCTGGGAGGAACGTTGATCGACATGCGCTTTGCCGCGATGTGCGGCCTGCTGCTGTTCGCCGGCTTGCAGCCGGTCGTGTCCGGCAGGAAGGCGGTGCTCGTCGGCATCGTCCTCTCGGGGCTGATGTTGATTCGGACCGCGGATATCGCATCGGCATGGATCGATCACAGGGTGGACCTTGCCGAACTGCGCGCGGCGATCGCGCATGTGCAGCCCGGCGCGCGCGTCATCGCCGCGCATGGCCACGAGCAGCCCGTCTCCAGCCGGCGCGAGCGGATCCTGCCCGGATTCCGCTACGTCGATTCCCATATGGCGGCGCTGCTCGTGATCGAGCGGCGGGCGTTCTGGCCGCTGATGTTCGCCCATCCGAACCAGCAGCCCATCACGGTCCGTCCCTCTTTCGCTCGTCTTGCGCAGCCGCTGGCCGAGCCCGCCGCGTGGCGCTGGCTGCAACCTGACACGCCGCCCGCCGACGTGTTGCCGCTCGCGCGCTATCTGGCCGGCTGGCGGTCGAACTTCGATGCTGTCCTGTTGCTCGACCCGCCAGTCCCTGAGCAGCCGGTCGCCGGACTCACGCCGCTCTATCTCGGCAGCTACATCCAACTGTTCCGCATCGGGCAGGGCACCGGCACCACCGCTGTGCAGGAGCCTCAGCCCGCTCCGCCGGCGGCCTCACCTTCGTGAAGCCGGAACGACGGCCGCCGCTCCCCATCCGTCTCCAGTGATCCCTTGTCTCCGTTCGGCCGTTGCCTTGCGCTGGCCGGGCGCTAGGCGCGCTCGGTGGCGCCACAACGGAGAAGCGACATGCGACGCATCGTGCCGGGGCCGGGCCAGGAATCGGTGTGGGACTATCCGCGGCCGCCGCGGCTGGAGCGCTGCACGGCGCGGCTGCGCGTCGCATTTGCCGGCGTCACCATCGCCGACACGCAGGATGGCCATCGCGTGCTCGAGACCAGCCATCCTCCGGTCTACTACATCCCGCCGCAGCATGTCGCGATGCAGTGGCTGCGGCGCGCGCCCGGCCGGTCGTTCTGCGAGTTCAAGGGCGTCGCCGGCTACTGGACGCTGGAGGTCGGCGGCCGCGTGTCCGAGCAGGCCGCCTGGAGCTACGAGCAGCCGACGGCGCCATTCGCACCGATCGCGGGCCATCTGGCGTTCTATGCCTCGCGGGTCGAGGCCTGCTTCGTCGGCGACGAGCGCGTTGCCGCGCAACAGGGCGATTTCTACGGCGGCTGGATCACCTCTCGTGTCGTCGGACCGTTCAAGGGCGGGCCGGGTACGCGGCACTGGTAGACAGGCTCCCGTCCCGATGCATGATCCGGTCGCCGATCCTGATCGTAGGGATGAATGGTGACGGCAGCCTGCGCATGCAGCGCGGCCTGACTTGGCTGGGGCCGCAATCCCTGCCGGACCAGATCTCATCTTCACGACGCCGGGGGAATGCCATGCGACGGTTGATGAAGTTTCTGCACACGATGGGCGCGATCGGCATGATGGGCGCGATGGCCTGCCTCGTCGTGCTGCTCGGCCTCATCCCGCAGCCGTCGGTGTCGCTTGCGCACTATGCCGAGATGCGCGCGGCGATGGGCGCCATCGTGCGCTACGTGTTCTTCCCCTCGCTCGGCCTGACCCTGGTCGCCGGCCTGCTGGCGATCGCGATCAACCGCGCGCTGCACAGCGCCGGCTGGGCGCTCGCCAAGCTCGCTTCCGGCATCCTCGTCTTCGAATGGGGCTTTGCCGCCGTGCAGGGACCGATGCAGGAAGCCGCCGAGGAGGCCGCGCGCGCCGTCGCCGGCCAGATCGATCCGGCGACGCTTGCGCCCAACTTCGGCACCGAGCAGGGCGCCATCTGGGTCATGCTCGGCGTCGCCACCGTGAACGTCATCCTGGGCGTCTGGCGGCCGAAGTTTACCAACCTGCCTGATTGAGGAGACTGGGCGCTGGAGGCTGGTGCTACAGTGCGTCGTCGAGGCAGCGCCGTAGTTCGGCGACCGTGGTCACGACACGGCTTGCACCGGCCGCGGCGAGTTGCTCCGCGGTGTGATAGCCCCAGGTGACGCCGATGCCGGGGACGCCTGCAGCCTTTGCCATCAGCATGTCGAAGCTGGTGTCGCCGATGAAGACGGCATCATCAGCCGCGACGCCGGTCTCAGCCAGCGCCTGCAGCAACATGCCGGGATGCGGCTTCGACGGTGCCTTGTCTGCCGCCTGAATGGTGCTGAACCGATCGCGCCAGCCGAGCATTTCGAGCGCCGGCACGACGGCCTTTGAGGTATGTCCGGTCGCTATCGCAAGCACGGTGCCGGGCCTGCAGCTCAGGGCGCCCAGCAACTCGCCGATTCCATCGAACGGCCGCTCGGCAAAGGCGGCATCGCCGCGTAGTTGCGGCAGCACCCGGCCATAGGCCTGCACCATGCTCATGATTGGAGCGCCGTCGCCGGCGAGCTCGGCGAGCACGAGCTCCAGGGAGCGGCCGATCAGCGCCAAGCTGTCCTGCGCGCTAGGCACCGGCAGCCCGAAGTCCGCGAACACGATGCGATGGCATTCGAGGATCAGGGCCCGGCTGTCGACCAGCGTGCCGTCGAAATCGAAGATGATGAGCTGCACGGAGTGGGCTTTCGGGTGGGCGTTCATGGCGAGAGACTAGACCGCGCGCGGGCCGCCTATTTCAATTCCAGCTCCTGCGCGAAGCGCAGCAGGTAGCCGTCGGGATCCTGCACCAGAAACTGGCGTTGGCCGCGTGCCCGCTCGCCCACCCGATACCAGGCTTCGCGACATTCTTCGAATAGCGGCCAGTTCCCTTGTTCAAGCGCGGCCAGCAACGGCGTGATGTCATCAATGATGATCTGGAAATTGATCCCCCGTCCGAACGGCCGTTCGAGGGGGGCGGTCTCCCAGTTGCCGTTGTGCTGCATCAGCATCACCTGTGCGCCCTGCAACTCGATATACATGAAGCGGTCTTCGGGACGCTGATAGGCGATCCGAAAGCCCAGCAGGTCGCACCAGAAGCTCTTGCTCGCATTGAGGTCACTGACGTCGAGCTCGGGGACGAGAGAAGCGAAGCCACCGGTGGGCAATCTGTCGGATGAAGCGGTCATACTGCTCCATCATAGCCGGCAGCGCGCGCGAGAGCCACGGCGTTTGATCTGTCCAATGGATGCGGTCAGTTGCTTGCTGCGCTCGCTGCTGCACAGCGAAGCGCGGGCCAAAACGCAGGTCTTGATCGCTGCTTCAGCGCGATCGCCCCGTCGAGGCCACCGAGAAGAAGATTTTTGTTGCTATTTTTCCGAAATCATGTTTTTCTCTCCCCATCCCGCCTCGTGCAGAGGGACGTACGCGTCGTCACGAACGTGGAGGTGGGCTGCGATGGACGTGACGGCTGCGCCAGACGAGCGCAGTTCGGCGCGGACGGCGAAGTCGTGTGGTCCTGGCCTCTCGACGCTGAGGTCAAGTTCGCTTTCGATGCTGTGACGGCTCGGGGCGGGCGATGGGGGCAAGAACGCCGATCCCCAGGGAGAGCGCGAAGGACACCGTTAAAACCGATCGCGCGGGGGAGGCCGGTTGTCAGGCCCGACCTGTGGTGACTGCCGCCTGCTTTCTTGTTGCAGGCGGGCCATGGGCCGCGGTCAGCACCCGGCCTTCCCCGCGCCCTCTCATTTTCAGAGGGACGACTGCCGCATCACTCGGGCACCGATCGTGCCGCGGGATCGCGAACACGCATGCAAGATCACATGTTCAGGATGTCATCAGGGGGCGGGCCCGCAGCCTCCGACGACGCGCATTGTCTTCAGCTGGTCATGCCCGACGCCAGCGCCGCCGCGGCGCTGACGCCGGCCATGTCGACGTTTTCAGAGCTGCGTCGCCCGCAGCTCGATCGTGAGCGGTACGGTCGTGCGCTTGGCGGCCGGATCGGCCGGCATCTGCAGCACGCGGGCGCGCTGGCCGGTGGCGAGGTCGGTGACCTTGACGATTCGGCCATTGGAGAATTCGAGCGCATCGTGATGTTCGGTCGGCTTGTTGGTGTCGACCTGCCGGAAGCGGGCGAGATGGGCGCCGACCTTGCGCCGGAAGAAGAAGCCCTTGATGCGGACATCGTCTTCGAAGGCGAGCTCCGTGCCCGGCCGCAGGCAGACGGCGGTCAACGGGTCGTCCTTGGTGCAGAAGCCGCGGGTCTCCGTGCCGGGAAATCGACAGGAGACCAGCACGTCGGCAGTTTTGGCATCGCGGGAAGCAACAGTATGGAGGCTGTAGTCACACATGGGGAGCTCCTGAAGGCCGCCAGCACTGAGGCCGCAACGGCGCAGCAGGAGAGTTGTTCCATGTTGTTGCAGCCCGTCTGCTCAAGGACTCCCGCCGCGGGACCGGCCGGCGGCGGGAACTCGCGATCAGGTGAGATGCGCAGCTTCTTCGGCCTCGTCCTCGGCGGCGCCCCAATGCGAGGCGTCCTTGATGGTTGGATCGATCAGCTCGCCGCGCAGCAGCGCCAGCGGCGACTTCCAATACAGCGCGATGTTGTGGAACGGGTCGGTCAGCACCTTGAAGGCCCAGATCAGGCCCGTCGAGACATCCTGCATTGCAAACAGCTGGATGACGCGAAACAGGCCGCCGCCGATGCCGACCGCGAGCCAGAGCAGGCCGACGTGGCGGACGAAGTCCATCCGGCCGGTCGGCTCGGCGAACAGGCCGAACAGCGTCGGAAACGCGAACAGCGCCACCGGCACCAGGCCCCACACCGTCAGCAGCACGATCTTGCGGGTCTGATTGTAGCCGACCTTGACCGCTTCCTTGTAGTCGTTGCTGACGCCGTTGACGTGGTCATAGCCGTTCGGTTCGAAGAAGAAGTGCCCGGTCTGCCGCGTCAGCATCGCGAGCCAGCCGACCAGGCCGGCCATCGCCGGATCCTTGAACAGGAGCGCATAGCACACGAGGAAGATCACGGCGCTGACCAGGTGCAGCGTCTGATTGATCCGGCTCTGATGATAGTAGCGATAGTCGTCGAAGCGCTGCGTCTGCAGCGTCTTGTAGTAGCGCGACATGCGAATCCCCGTGCCGTTGTGGAACGAGGCGAAGACGTAGAGGGCCTCGGTGAAGGTGGCGTGACATTATGATGTTGTCACAATGAAACCGACCGGGATCGGATCGGGAGCCGCAATGTGCGCAAGCGAGCGGACTCTGCGCCGGCGCACGACTCGCCGGCTGGTCTCTCTGTCTGCCGCAAAATGCGGAGAAACGGCTTTGATCCGGATCAAAGCCGGCTGCCGATGTGACGTGTTGCGGCCTGCGTCAGCCGGCGGGCGACCTTGCCAGCCGGATCGCCTCGCTCAGGATCGCCCGGTCACCGATATGGTTGGCGAGCAGCAGCACCAGCCTGGCGTTCATGCGCAGCGCCTCGTCCTCGCCGAGGTCGCGCTGGCCGCCGATCAGCTCGGCATAGAAGTCGTCGGGATCGCTGATGTTCGGGGTGAGGGTCAGGCTCATGCTGCAAGCTCCTGCTGGACCGCGCCGCGCCTGCCGCAGGCGCGCCGGACCGCGTCCGTGATCGCGTCCCCGTCGAACTGCGGCCAGCGGGCGGTGACATATTGATCGGGACGGAACAGATAGGTCGTGCCGGGCGAGGCGCCGTATCGTGCCGCGAGCAGGCCCGTGGCATCGGCGATGTCGCGACCGACGACGATCACCTGCGCCGTGATGCCGTCGATGGTGAGCTGCTCGGCCGTCACGGCGGGGTCGAACGTGACCACGGTGAAGCTGGAGCCGAGACAGTTCAGCAACCAGCCGGGCTCGCCCGCGATCGTCACCGGTGCATCGGCGGCATTGGTGCCAGGCGTCATCGCGCCGGGGACGTTGCCGCCGTCAGGCGTATTCAACGACGACGCGACATAGGGCGTCGGCGTCGACAGCCGGCCGCTGTTGACCAGCGGCCGCGCAAAGCTGTGGTTCTGTGCGAGGTCGAGCACGGCGTCGCGGTAAAGACGACTGGCTTGCGTCTTCGGCGTGATGAAGTCCGTCGCGCGCGTCGAGTTCAGGATGTTGTCGTCGGCGGCAAAGGCGCGCTCCTCGTGATAGCTGTCGATCAGGCTCTCCGGCGCCTCGCCGCGCAGCACCATTGCCAGCTTCCAGGCGAGGTTGTCGATGTCCTGCACGCCGGTGTTGGCGCCGCGGGCGCCGAACGGCGACACCTGGTGCGCCGCGTCGCCCGCGAAGAGGACGCGGCCGTGACGGAAATTGTCGATCCGGCGGCAGGCGAACTGATAGATCGACACCCATTCGAGCTCAAATTCGGTGCTCTCGCCGAGCATGGCCCGGATGCGCGGGATCACGCGCTCGGGCTTCTTCTCCTCGTCCGGATTGGCGTCCCAGCCGAGCTGGAAGTCGATGCGCCAGATGTTGTCGGACTGGCGATGCAGCAGCACCGACTGCCCCGGATGGAACGGCGGATCGAACCAGAACCAGCGCTCGGTCGGAAACTCCGCCTTCATCCTGACGTCGGCGATCAGGAAGCGGTCCTGAAAGAACTGGCCCGTGAACTCGGCGCCGACCATGCGCCGCGTATCGGAATTGGCGCCGTCGCAGGCGATCACCCACTGCGCCTCCATGGTGAAGATGCCGTCCGGCGTCTCCACCGCGAGCTGCGCGAAGTCGTCGGTCTGCTTGAGGCTGACGACCCGATGCTTCCAGCGCAGATCGATCAGCGGAGTCCTGTTGCAGGCATCGACCAGAATCTCCTCGAGATAGTATTGTTGCAGGTTGATCATTGCCGGCCAGCGATGGTCGGGCTCGGGCAGCAAATCGAATTGATAAGAGAGCTGGTCGCGGAAGAACACCTTGCCGATGTTCCAGCTCACGCCCTTTTCCACCATCGGCGCGGCGCAGCCGAGCCGATCCCAGATCTCGAGCGGGCGCTTGGCGTAGCACACGGCGCGAGAGCCGATGCTGACGGTGTCGTTGTCGTCGAGCACGACCACCGGCTGGCCGCGGGCGGCGAGATCGAGCGCCGCCGTCAGGCCGATCGGCCCGGCGCCGATCACGACGATCGGATGGCGGCGGGTCTCGCCGCTGCGCTGCTCTACCGAGCAGACATAGGGAAATCGCGGATAGACATAGTTGCTCATGGCTGCCTCGCCTGGCGCGTTGCGGTCGGGACTGTCGGGACGAGCAATCGCTCAGTCGCTGCCTGCGAATTCCTTCTCGTGCATCCAGGCGGTGTGCCGCGGCGGCTTCTTGGTGGTCGCCCATTCGTCGACCATGGCGTGGGCGACCGACTTCATCCGCGCGATCTGCTCGGGCGTTGCAGTCCAGGCCGCGATCTCCAGCCGATGGCCGCTCGGATCATGGAAATAGATCGACTTGAAGATGGTGTGGTCGGTGATCCCGACGACGTCGAGGCCGGCGGCCTCGGCGCGCGCCTTGGCTTCTTCCAGCTCCTCCATGTCCTTGACCTGGAAGGCGATGTGCTGGGTCCATTCCGGGGTGTTCGGATCGCGGCCCATCGGCGGCGAGTTCGGCAGCTCGAAGAAGGCGAGGATGTTGCCGTTTCCCGCATCGAGGAAGATGTGCATGTAGGGATCGGGCGCCTTGGTCGAGGGCACCTTGTCCTCGGCGATGGCGCCGAGCAGGTCCATGTTGAGGACCTTCTTGTAGAACTCGACCGTGGCCTTGGCGTCGACGCAGCGATAGGCGACGTGATGGATCTTCTCGATCTGCATGTCTTCTCCTCCCATGTTCGTGGTTGGCAAGATGGTAACGGATGATACGATCTGGTCGCCTTGATCCAGATCAACCCGATTGGGATCGGATTGAGGTCGCCAGGGGCGAGCGCCCGGAACGGACGAGGGCAGAGGACGCGATGACGAAGCTGGCCAGCGACATGCGGGACCGCAAGCAGGGCGAGGCGGCCACGGAGCGCGAGCTCCGATTGCAGCGCTATTTTCCCTACCGGCTGGCCCGGCTCGCCGAGCAGGTGTCGCTGGCGGTGGCGGAGGTCTACGGCGACAGGTTCGCGCTGTCGCGCCAGGAATGGCGCATCTTGGCGGCGCTGGGCGAGCAGCCGCAATTGCCGACCAAGCAGATCGGCCGGCTGACGACGCTCGACAAGATGAACGTCAGCCGCGCCATGCAGAGCCTGGAGGCGCGCGGGATCGTCAGCCGCAGCCGCGATCCCGAGGACGGCCGCGAGCGGATCGTGGCGCTGACGGCCGCCGGGCGGGCGCTGTACCGCAGAATCGTGCCCCATGCGCTGGCGCGCGAGGCCGAGCTGCTCAGCGTGCTTTCGGCCGCCGAGATCGCGACCCTCGACACGGTCATCGACAAGCTGCTCGCGGCCGCCGAACGATCGCTCGATGATCCCCCCGGCCGAAAGGCTTGATCGGTGCCGCCGCCGCGCTATATCGACGGTCTCTCTCCACCCCTGATAGCATGGGCCAACGTACGACGATGACCGACACCGCCACCGTTAGCCATTCCTTCCAGGCCGAAGTCTCCGAGCTGCTCCATCTGATGGTGCATTCGGTCTACTCCGAGACCGACATTTTCCTGCGCGAGCTGATTTCGAACGCCTCGGACGCCTGTGACAAGCTGCGTTACGAGGCGATCGCCAGACCCGACCTGATCGGCGAGGGCGAGGCGCCGCAGATCCGCATCATCCCGAACAAGGCCGCTGATACGCTGACCATCGCCGACAGCGGCATCGGCATGGAGCGCCAGGAACTGATCGACCATCTCGGCACCATCGCCCGCTCCGGCACCAAGGCGTTCGTGCAGAAGCTGGCCGAGGCCAAGGACGGCACCGGCCTGATCGGCCAGTTCGGCGTCGGCTTCTACTCGGCCTTCATGGTCGCCGACCGCATCGTCGTGATCAGCCGCCGTGCCGGCGGCAGCGAGGTCTGGACGTGGACCTCGTCGGGCGGCGCCGGCTTCGAGGTGGCGCCCGCGTCCGAGGAGGATGCCAAGCGGGTGACGCGCGGCACCGAGATCGTGCTGCACCTCAAGGACGACGCCAAGAAATATCTCGAAACCTATGAGATCGAGCGCATCGTCACCGCCTATTCCGACAACATCCAGTTTCCGATCATGCTGGTGCCGGAGGAGGGCGAGCCGCGCCAGATCAACTCCGCCAGCGCGCTGTGGCAGCGCTCGAAGTCCGAGCTGACGTCCGAGGACTACAGTAAGGCCTACAAGTCGATTGCGCACGCGTTCGACGAGCCGGCGATGACGCTGCACTACCGCGCCGAGGGCCGCTATTCCTACGCGGTGCTGCTGTTCGCGCCGTCGACCAAGCCGTTCGACCTGTTCGAGCCGGCGCGCAAGGGCAAGGTCAAGCTCTATGTTCGCCGCGTCTTCATCACCGATGACGCCGACCTGATGCCGGCCTATCTGCGCTTCATCCGCGGAGTGATCGACAGCGAGGACCTGCCGCTCAATTTGTCGCGCGAGATGCTGCAGAACAATCCGCAGCTGGCGCAGATCCGCAAGGCCGTGACCACGCGCGTGATCGGCGAGCTGGAGCAGCTCGCCGACAAGGATGCCGAAAACTTCGACAAGATCTGGGATTCGTTCGGCGCCGTGATCAAGGAAGGCCTGTACGAGGATTTCGAGCGCCGCGACAAGCTGCTGGCGCTGTCGCGCTTCACCACGACATCGGGCGAGCGGCGATCGCTGAAGCAATATGTCGAGGGTCTCAAGGAGAACCAGACCGAGATCTATTTCCTGGTTGGTGACAGCATCGAGCGGCTGAAGTCCAATCCGCGGCTCGAGGCCGCCAAGGCGCGCGGCGTCGAGGTGCTGCTCCTCACCGATCCGGTCGATGCGTTCTGGACCTCGGCACGGCTGGAGTTCGACGGCAAGCCGCTGAAGTCGCTGAGCCAGGGCGACATCAATTTCGACCCGATCCCGGTAACCGAGCCGACGCAAGCGGACGAGGCGCAGCCGGCGGCCGACGAGGCCAACACGATCGCGTTGATCAAGGCGAGCCTCGGCGACCACGTCACCGACGTGAAGGTCTCGACCCGGCTTACCACCAGCGCGTCGTGCCTGGTGGCCGGCAGCCATGGTCCGGATCGCGAGCTGGAGCGCATCCTGTCGCAGCAGGCGCGCGGGGCGCGCACCAAGCCGATCCTCGAGATCAATCTGCGCCATCCGCTGGTCGTGGCGGTCGCCAAGGCCGCCGCCGACAAGGCCAAGGTCGACGATCTGTCGTTCCTGCTGCTCGAACAGGCGCAGATCCTCGACGGCGAACTGCCGGAGGATCCGGCCGCCTTCGCGGCCCGTCTCAACCGGCTGGTGCTGCTGGGCGTCGCGGGGGCCTGAGGCAGGCGGGTCGCCGGGCGCGGAGGTCAGTTCTTCGCGCTCACCTGCGGGACCAGCTTGCGCCAGTGCATGATCTCGGCGCGGTAGGTCGCGGCATAGACGCCGACGTCGCCGGTGAGCGGCGTGGCGCCGACCTCGGCGAACTGCCTGCTGATGTCGGGATCGGCCAGCGCGGCGTTGATCTCGCGGTTGAGCAGCTCGACGATGGCTTTCGGCGTGCCGTGCGGCACCGCGACGCCATAGAAGCCGGAGGTTTCGAACGCCGGCAGCACGTCGGCGACCGGCGGCAGATCGGGGAAGGCGGCGGCGTGCTCGCGCGTCGTGACGGCCAGCGCCCGGACCTTGCCGCTGCGCAAAAGGTCGGCGGCGGAAGCGGCGTTGTCGAACATCGCGTGGATATGGCCGGAGGCGAGGTCGGTCAGGGCCGGCCCCGAGCCACGATAATGCACGACTGACCAGGTGATGCCGCCGAGGGTCCGGAACAGCTCGGCCGACAGCAGCTGGACGGTGCCGGGACCGGCGGAGCCGACGCTGAGCTTGCCCGGGTTGGCCTTCGCATAGGCCAGGAATTCCGGCAGCGTCTCGACCGGCAGCTGCCGGCTGACCAGCAGCAGCAGCGGCATGCGCGCCATGCCGGCGACGGGGATGAGATCGCCCTCGGCGCCGGGCGAGCCGTCGGTCGAGGCCGTAATGACGTTGGCGGTCGAGGTCGCAAGGATCGTGTAGCCGTCCGGCGCGGCGCTCGCGACGCTCTTGGTGGCGGTCGCGCCGCCCGCACCCGGCCGGTGATCGAGCACGAAGGGCTGGCCCAGTCGGCGGGTCAGCCGGTCGCAGATCAAGAGCGACAGCCGGCCGGTGGCCCCGCCCGGAGCAAACGGAATGACCCAGGTGACGGGCCGAGCCGGATAGGGCGCATCAACTCCGGCGAACGCCGTGGTCGAAGTCATGGCTGCAACGCTGCTCCAGGCGGCGCAGCGCAGCAAGGCGCGTCGTGTCATCGTGTCCTTGGGCATGCCGGCCTTCGCGTTGGCATGTTCTGGGAGCGGTACGCTAACCGGCATTTCCGAGAACTTCGTAAAGGATCGCATTCGCATCAACAGCGACGCACTCTCGGCCGGTTAACCCTCCCGATTAACGGCCGGTCAGGCCACCCGGCCTATAAGCACGCCGAATTGGGGTGAGGGCGTTCATGAACTCCGGGCAGTCGGATCGATCTGTGGAACTCAGCACGGCCCCTCGGAAGCCGTCGGCAGCGAAGATCTGGCTGAAGGCGATCGAGCTGACCTCGCGCATCGAGGCAGAGCCGGCGCGGCTGTTCGCCGACGTGGTGGACGACTGGGCCGCGAAGCAGCCCGAACGGCCGGCGCTGATCTCCGATCGCGAGACGCTGAGCTATTCCGCCCTGTCTGGGCGCATCAACCGATACGCCCGCTGGGCGCTGGCCAATGGCATCGGGCCTGGCCACACGATCGCTTTGATGATGCCGAGCCGGCCCGACTACCTGGCCGCCTGGCTTGGGATCAGTCGCGTCGGCGGTGTGGTTGCGCTCATCAATGCCAATCTCATCGGACCGTCGCTTGCGCATTGCATCAATGTGGCTCGGCCAGTCCATGTGATCGTCTCCAAGGACTTCCATGAAGCCTATACGGAGGTTGCGCCGTTGATCGCGGGCGGGCCGCGTGTCTGGATTGCCGGCGGCGGCGATCTCGACGTCGCGATCGCCGCGATGGATACGCACGCGCTCGACGCGACTGAGCGCCGCGCCGTGACGATCAACGACCGCGCGCTGCTGATCTACACCTCCGGCACGACGGGCCTGCCCAAGGCCGCCAGCATCAGCCATCGCCGCATCATGAACTGGGGCGGCTGGTTTGCCGGCCTCACCGGCGCAGGTCCCGACGATCGCCTCTATGACTGTCTGCCGGTCTATCATTCCGTCGGCGGCATCGTCGCGCCTTGCAGCATGCTGCGCGCCGGCGGTGCGGCGGTGCTCGCCGAGAAGTTTTCGGCGAGCAATTTCTGGCGCGACATCGTCCGTCACGATTGCACGCTGGTGCAATATATCGGCGAGCTCTGCCGCTACCTGCTGGCCGCCGCGCCATCCGATTTCGACCGCGCCCATCGGCTGCGGCTCGCCTGCGGCAACGGAATGCGCGGCGACGTCTGGGAGGCGTTCCAGGCGCGCTTCGCCATCCCCCAGGTGCTGGAATTCTACGCCGCGACCGAAGGCAACTTCTCACTCTACAATGTCGAGGGCAGGGTGGGATCGATCGGGCGTGTGCCGTCGCTGCTTGCGCATCGCTTTCCCGCCGAAATCATCAAGCTGGATGCCGACCAGCGCGCACCCTTGCGCGGACCCGACGGGCGGTGCCTGGTCTGCGCGCGCGGCGAGATCGGCGAGGCCATTGGCCGCATCGGTACGGCGGACCAGCGAGGCGGCCGCTTCGAAGGCTATACCGATACGGGCGAGACCGAGAAGAAGATCCTGCGCGACGTCTTCGCCAAGGGCGATGCCTGGTTCCGCACCGGTGACCTGATGCGCCAGGACGACCAGGGCTTCTTCTATTTCGTCGATCGTCTCGGCGACACCTTCCGCTGGAAGGGCGAGAACGTCGCGACCAGCGAGGTGAACGAGGCGATCCTGCAATGTCCCGGCGTGTTGGAAGCATCGACCTATGGTGTCGTCGTGCCCGGCAGGGACGGACGCGCCGGCATGGCTGCGCTCGTCGTCGGCGACAGCTTCGATCTCGATCGCCTCTCTCTAGAACTTGCCCGCCGATTGCCGCCCTATGCTCGGCCGGTGGCGCTCCGCATCACGTCGTCGCTGCAGTCGACCGAAACATTCAAGCAGAAGAAGCAGGCGCTGATGCGCGACGGCTTCGATCCGTCGATCGTGCATGAGCCGCTCTACGTGCGCGACGCCGGGACGGGTGCCTATTGTCTGCTCGATCGGGATCTCCATGCGCGGATCCTCGCCGGCGAGGTTCGTTTGTAGATGATTTTAATCATAGGCCATGATGGGTATTTACCAACGGTCCCGAAAGATGGCTGGCAAGTCCGGCTTCCTTCACCTTCTCGTCCTATGGTCGGTTTCATCGTTTGAACAGTGAGCGGATTGGCCCATGTCGGTACGGTTAAGAATTATTGCAGCGATCAAGCAGATTGCGGACGAGCAGAAGGTCAAGCTGCCGCCGCTGACCGACGAGCTGACGTTGCACGAGACCGGCTTCGACTCGCTCGCTTTCGCCATCCTGGTCGCCCGTCTCGAGGACGATCTCGGCGTCGATCCGTTCACCCTGTCCGAGGATGTGACGTTCCCCAACACGATAGGCGACTTCATCGGGGCCTATGAGAATGTCCCCGCGTGAGATCTTCGCCCTTCGCGACCATCTCGGGGCGGCGCTGACCGAGCGGACGATCTCCGATCCGCGTCACCTCCTATCGCTCGCCGAGCTGTCGCGTGGAAGCTGCCTCGGCGGCCGCAGCGCAGAGCTCAACGGACGTTCGGTGCTGCTGGCGACGTCCGGTCAGTTGCTCGCCGGCTTGGCGCTGATCGAGATCGACGGCGTCGCACGGCGCCTGTTGTTGTGTCCGCCGGATCTCAAGGGCGAGCATCTCGCCAGCATCATCGCCGATGCTGACATCGACGCCATCGTGACCGACGAGGTCCAGCGTTTCGACGCCTGCGGCGTCGATCTCGTGATCGAGGTCGCCCTGCCGCAGCCTTTCGCCGAGGTGGTGCAAACGGCGCGTGCCACCGAATGGCTGATGCTGACATCAGGCACGTCGGGCGTGCCGAAGATTGTCGGGCATACGCTCGAGGGCCTGTGCGGCGCGATCATCGGCGACCGCCCCGTACCTGGCGAAGCGATGCCGGTGTGGGCGACCTTCTACGACATTCGCCGCTATGGCGGCCTGCAGATCTTCCTGCGTGCCATCGTCGGCGGCGGCTCGATGGTGCTGTCGGATCCGGGCGAGGGGCTCACGGACCACATCGCGCGCCTCAACGCACGCGGCGTCACTCACATGTCCGGAACGCCGTCGCATTGGCGCAAGCTGCTGATGAGTGGGTCGGTGGAAGGCTTTGCGCCGCGCTACGTGCGTCTCTCCGGCGAGATCGCCGACCAGGCCGTGCTCGACGGATTGAAGCAGGCATTTCCCGGCGCTTCGATCGGTCATGCCTACGCCTCGACGGAGGCCGGCGTCGGCTTCGCGGTCAATGATGGGCTGGAGGGTTTTCCTGCGACGCTGCTCGGCGAGGGCCGCGGTGCCGTCGACATGAAGGTCGTCGACGGCTCGCTGCGCATCCGCTCCAGGCGCGCGGCGCACGCCTATGTCGGACGCTCTGCCGCCGCCCTGACCGACACGGATGGTTATGTCGACACCGGCGACATGGTCGAGCTGCGCGGCGATCGCTACTACTTCGTCGGACGCCGCAACGGCATCATCAATGTCGGCGGGCTCAAGGTCCATCCCGAAGAGATCGAAGCCGTGATCAATGGCCATCCCGAGGTGCGGATGTCGCGCGCCAAGTCGCGGCGCAGCCCGATCACCGGCGGCATCGTCGTCGCCGAGGTCGTGCTGACGGCGGATGCCGATCCGGTACGGAGTGAGACGGTCCGCAATGAGATCCTCGCCGCGTGTCGCGCGCGTCTCGCGGCCCACAAGGTGCCGGCGATGATCCGCGTCGTGCCAGCGCTCGACGTCACTCCGGCCGGCAAGCTGGCGCGCGCCGATGCATAATGTTCTCGTCACCGGCGGCAGCCGTGGCATCGGGCTCGCCATCGCGCGCAGGCTCGCGGGAGCGGGCTATGACGTCATCGCGGTGGCCCGCCGGGAGAGCGACGAGCTGCGCGCCGCGATGGCCGAGTTCAGCGCCAGCAGCGCCGGCATTCATTTCCGCGCCTGCGACCTCAGCATCGTTGATGAACTACCGGCCTTCGTGAAGTCGGTGCGCGACGAGTTCGGTCCGCTCTATGGTCTCGTCAACAATGCCGGTCTCGGCACCGAGGGCCTGCTCGCGACCATGCACAATTCGGAGATCGAGGCACTGGTGCGGCTCAACGTGCTGGCGCCGATGATCCTGACGAAATACGTCGTTCGTCACATGATGGCCGCGGGCGAGGGCCGGGTGATCAACATCTCCTCGATCATCGCCTCTACCGGCTATAACGGCCTGTCCGTCTATGGCGCGACCAAGGCGGCCGCCAACGGCTTCACGCGCTCGCTGGCGCGCGAGGTCGGCAAGGTCGGCATCACCGTGAACGCGATCGCGCCGGGCTTCATCGCCACCGAGCTGACGCAGAGCATGGACGAGGAGCAGCAGCGGCGCATCGCCGGCCGCAGCGCGTTGCGGCGGCTGCCGGAGACGCATGACGTGGCCGCGATGGTTGAATTCCTGCTCGGCGACGGCGGGCGCAATGTTACCGGCACCGTGCTGACGGTCGACGCAGGCAATACCGCCTGAGGCCATTTGCGGCGATCGGTCGCTCTCGCCGTTGATTTCGCTCAAGCGTCCGACGGGCGGCAGCAGCGATAGTGCCGGCGCAATCCGGAACCGGTATCCATGTTCGAGCGCATTCTGCGGTGGACCCTCGTCGTGATCGCAATCGCGGGCCTCGCCGCGGGCGGCCTCGCGCATGTGCTCGGTCGCCCCGATCTTGCCGGGATCGCGTTCACGGCCTCGACCGTTCCTGTCATCCTGGGGCTGATCGTCTCGATCGTCCGCGATTTTCTGGCCGGCCGCATCGGCGTCGACGCGATCGCGCTGGTGTCGATGAGCGCGGCGATCATCCTCGGCGAGCCGCTGGCCGGCGCTGTCGTGGCGCTGATGTATTCCGGAGGCAACGTGCTGGAGGACATTGCCGTCGCCCGCGCCGAGCACGATCTGCGCGCGTTGGTCGATCGCGCGCCGCGTGAGGCGCATCGCCGCCGTGGCGACGAGATCGACAACGTTCCGATCGCCAGCGTCGCGGTCGGTGATCGCCTGATGGTCCGCGCCGGCGAGATCGTCCCGGTCGACGGCATGGTCGAAACAACCATCGCCGTCGTCGACGAGTCGGCGCTCACGGGCGAGCCCATCCCGGTGATGAAGACGCGCGGGATGGCGATCCTGTCGGGATCGGTGAACGCCGGCGACACGTTCGAAATGGCGGTCACGGCGACCGCGGGCGAAAGCACCTATGCCGGCATCGTCAAGCTGGTGACGACGGCCCAGACCGCGAAAGCGCCGTTCGTGCGGCTTGCCGACCGCTACGCGCTGATCTTCCTGCCCGTAAGCCTCGCTATTGCGGGGGCCGCCTATTTGGCCTCGGGCGATCTGATCCGGAGTCTTGCCGTGCTGGTGGCGGCAACGCCGTGCCCGCTGATTCTCGCCGCACCCGTCGCTTTCATTGCGGGTGTGGCGCAGGCGGCCCGAAGTGGCATTCTGGTCAAAGGCGGCGGCAAGCTCGAGGCGCTCGCGCGTGCCCATACCGTGCTGTTCGACAAGACGGGCACGCTGACCGTCGGCGGCGCGCGGCTGCTCTCGGTCGACGCGGCACCGGGCGAGGACGCCGATGCGGTGCTGCTGCTCTGCGCATCGCTCGAGCAGGCCTCGCACCACGTGGTGGCGCACGCGATCGTTCAGGCCGGCCAGGCCCGCGGGCTGAAGCTGAAGGTGCCCGAACAGGTCAGGGAGACGATGGGCTCGGGCCTCGAAGGGCTGATCGATGGCCGCCCTGTGATGGCCGGCTCGCGCGACCTCGTGCTCGGCAGCCGCACGCCGCCGGCTTGGGCGGCGCGCGCGATCCGCCGCGCGTCATGGCGTTCGGCCCTGATCGTCTTCGTCGCCGTCGAGGGGCGCCCGATCGGGGCGCTGCTGCTGGCGGACGAGCTGCGCGCGGATACGCCGCGGGCGATCCGCTGGCTGCGCGAGGCCGGCATCGCGCGCATGGTCATGGTGACCGGGGACCGCGCCGCGGCCGCGCAGGCGATCGGCGCGGCGCTCGACCTCGACGCCGTGCTGGCGGACCGTGTCCCCTCCGACAAGGTGGAGGCGGTCAGGAGCGAGCAGCGGCTGCATCCCACCATCATGGTCGGCGACGGCATCAACGACGCCCCGGCGCTGGCCTGCGCCGACGTCGGCATCGCGCTCGGCGCCCGCGGCGCCAGCGCCTCGTCGGAAGCCGCCGACGTGGTCATTCTGGCCGATCGGCTCGATCGGGTCGGCAAGGCGATCGTGATCGCCCAGCGCGCCCGACGCGTCGCCCTGGAGAGCATCTTCGCCGGCATGGGCCTGTCGTTCGTCGCGATGGGGGCCGCCGCCTTCGGGCTGCTGCAGCCGGTACCTGCGGCCCTGGTCCAGGAGGCCATCGACGTCGCCGTCATCCTGAACGCGCTCCGCGCTCTGTTCCCGGCTGGACGCAGCAAGGCCGGCCGGATCACGGCCGAAGACGGCCGAGGGCTCAGGCATGATCACCAGGCGCTGCTGCGCGGCCTCGACCGCCTGCGCTCGATCGTCGATGCGCTCGACGAAGCCTCGCCGGACGGCGCCGTGGCGCTGATCATGGAGGCAAACGGCTTGGTGCAGGACAAGGTCGTGGCGCATGAGCGCGACGACGAAGGATCGGTCTATCCGAAGCTCGCGCGGCTCCTGCAGGAGAGCCATGGCCTGTCGGCGATGAGCCGGGCGCATCGCGAGATCCTGCATCTGGCGCGCCTGCTCGGCCGGCTGGTCGAGGATCTGCCGTCCGAGCATGTGGACCGCTATCTGATCCGCGATGCGCAACGGGTGATCGAGGCGATCGAGACGCTGGTGCGCATGCACACGGCGCAGGAGGACGACATCTATGAGGCCGTGGTGGCGCGCTCGGCCGCCTGAACCGTTCGCGTCAGCCCGGATGCCGCGGCAGGTCGATCCGTTCGTTGGCGAATTCCGCAGGACCTTCGATCAGGCGGCGGATCCGCCGCTGGCGCTCCTCGGCCGACAGACTCGGATCGAGCATCCGATCGATCAGCCGGATCGCATTCTGCTCGATGGCGACGGGATCCCGCGACGTGGGCTGCCCGGCTGCTGCCGGCCGCGATGCATGCAGGCCGATCGTGAGCAACTGGCCGATGGCGTCGGAGCGTGTCATCTGGTGAGCCTCCGCCCAGGCGTCGATCTCGGCGGTGAGCTCCTGGGACAGCTTCACCGCACTCACCGCATCATGTCCCAGCCGGACGGCCGGGCTGTGATCCCTGCGGACGTCGGAGAATGGCGTCATGTGTTTGCCGGACGTCATCTGCCTGTTGATCATATCAGCCTAAAGTATGCGGGAGGGACTGGGATTTGATTTCGATCAAGGACGTCCTAAGAAAGCGGCCTCTCGCGGCGGTTCCGCCGCCGGATGCCACGCGTGTCGCTGCTGCCAGGCAGGCCACGGAGCTTAATACTGCAGACAGTCAGCAAGCCCATGCGATTCCTCCACACTTTCCAAGTCTATGATTTCCTCGACACGCTCGTCAGCCTGTTCGCAGCTTTCGTGCTGGGGACGCTGATCGGCGCCGAGCGGCAATACCGGCAGCGCAGCGCCGGCCTGCGCACCAACGTGCTGGTCGCCGTCGGCGCGGCCGCCTTCGTCGATCTCGGCAACCGCCTGACCGGTGCCGACGGCGCGGTGCGGATCATCGCCTATGTGGTGTCGGGCATCGGCTTCCTCGGCGCCGGCACGATCATGAAGGAGGGCATGAACGTCCGCGGGCTCAACACCGCGGCGACGCTGTGGGCGTCCGCCGCGGTCGGCGCCTGCGCCGGCGCCGACCTGATCGCGCAATCGGTGGCGCTGACCGTGTTCGTGCTGGCCGGCAACACGCTGCTGCGGCCGCTGGTCAACGCGATCGATCGCATCCCGCTCAATGCGCAGACGTCGGAGGCGCACTACGAGATCGTCCTGACCACCGACGGGCTGCGCGCCGCCGAGCTGCGCGAGGCGCTCGACGAGCGGCTGGAGGCGGCCAAATACCCGGTGCGGGAGACCGAGGTCGTCTATCGCTCCGAGGACATCGTCGAGATCGTCGCGACGCTGGTGCCGCTCGCGGTCGATACGGTCGATCTCGACCGCGTCGTGTCCGAGCTGGCGAAGCTCGCCGGGGTCCGTCATGCGACCTGGAACGTCAGGGCGCTGGTGTGACGGCATTGCCGGACCAGCATCGCCGCACCGGCGGCGGGGCGCTCGCCACACCTCGTGGCTGCCGGCCGCCGGCGGCCGTGGCAAGCTCCCCACCCACGTCATGGTTCGATATCCCCTGCATCGCTCATCGCGCCCATGCGAAAGTTCCATGTCGCGCCTGAACCATCGCTGAATGCAGCGCCGTCAGTCGTCAGGCGTGCGGCAGCTCCATCGTCAGTGCCCGCCGCGGGCGAAGATCTCATAGAAGCCGAGCACGATCTCGCAGGCGATCAGGATGACGACGATGACCTCGAGCCGCAGCGAGCGCTTGGTGTCGATGATGTCGGCGAGCGTGGTCGCCGTCTCGGCGATCACCGCGAGCTTGCGGTTGAGGGTGTCCTCGCGCTCTTTCAGCTCATACTCGTCCTCGAGCCGCGCATAGAGCCGCTCCAGATCTGGCCGGTCCCACAACACGTCCGGCTTTTCGCCGACGGCCACGCGGCCGGAGACGCGGTGCTGCACCAGCAGCGCCTCGCCGAGCAGCTTGAGCATCGCCACCCGGCTCTTCGATGTTCGTCCCAGCATCGCCAGCTCGCGCGCGAACGGCTCGATGGTGTCGAACACGTTGGCGATCTCGCGCTCGCTGCGGCCGAGCACGACGCTCTTCGCCAGCGCATCGGCGACGATGAGCAGTCGCTCCAGCGACAATTCCTTGACCAGGACCGGGCCGCCGACCGGGATCGGCTCGTCGGATTCGCGCGCGACCTGGACCTTGGCCGTCTCTTCCTCGTGGGGCGCGATCGGGCCGAACAGCCGCGCGCTCAGCCGGTCGAGGAAGTTGATCTCCTCGGCCACCGACAGGCCGATGAAGACGACGACGCCGTAGCGGAAGACCACGGCAACTCCCGTCTCGCCGATGCGGACCGCAAGCGGCGTCGCCGACAGCACCTGGCCTTCGAAGCCGGCGGTATTGATGCGGTCCGCGATCTGGAGCGCGCGGGCGGCGAGTTGTGGAACGGGGGAGGAGTCGGCCATGATGGTGAAAGGCTAGCACGTCGAGCCCGACAGAACGATAACGCGGCGCAAGCCTGGCGACACGTCCGTTGCCGAATATCGCTGCCTGAACCCGCTTGACAGGAAGGAACGTAGCTCCTCATTGGACGCGCACCCCGGATGGATGCCTCTCGATGTCGAAGACCAGTGCTGCGGACTACTATGCCTCGATCCCGGTGTTTCGCGGCTTCGCGCGCCTGATGGAGCCGCAGCTCTACCAGCCGGTGCCGGACGACTGGCTGATCGGCACGGCCGACATCGTCGAGTCGACCAAGGCGATCGCCGACAGGCGCTACAAGGCGGTCAACATGGCCGGGGCGGCGGTCATCGCCGCGGTCACCAATGCCTTGGAGGGGCGCGAATTCCCGTTCGTGTTCGGCGGTGACGGCGCCAGCTTCGCCGTCAGCCCGGATGACGAAGCGGCCGCGCGCGAAGCCCTTGCCGCCACCGCGACCTGGGTCAGGGAGGATCTCGCTCTCGCGATGCGCGTCGCGCTGGTGCCCGTGACGGCGATCCGCGCGCAGGGGCTCGATGTCCGCGTGGCGCGCTACGGTCCGTCGGCCAATCTGTCCTATGCGATGTTCGCGGGCGGCGGAGTGGGCTGGGCCGAGGCCGCGATGAAGCGGGGCGAGTTCGCGATTCCCCCGGCGCCGTCGGGTGCGCAGCCCGATCTGTCCGGACTCTCGTGCCGCTTCGAGGAGATTCCGGCGGCGCGCGGGGTCATCCTGTCGGTGCTGGTGCTGCCGGCTCCCGGCGCGGATGCGCAGGCCTATCGCAAGGTGATCGAGGAGATCATCACCCTCACCGAGCGCAGCCCCGATGCCGGGCGGCCGGTGCCGGCCGGCGCGCCGGCGTTGCGATGGCCGCCGCAGGGATTTGGCTACGAGGTCCGCGCCGCGCGCGGACCGCTGTTGTCGCGCTGGGCCCGCGTGCTCGGACGTACGCTGTTCGTCTATGCCGTGATGCGGTTCAACATCAGCATCGGCGGCTTCGTGCCGGATCTCTACAAGCAGCAGGTGGTCGAGAATTCCGACTTCCGCAAATATGACGATGCGCTGCGCATGATCCTCGACTGCACCGACGAGCTCGCGCAGGAGCTGGAGCGCCGGCTCGGCGCGGCGGCTTCGCGCGGCATCGTCCGCTACGGGCTGCATCGGCAAGATGCCGCGATGATGACCTGCTTCACGCCGTCCGCGATCCGGCCGGATCACGTCCACTTCATCGACGGCGCGCGAGGCGGCTACGCATCGGCTGCGACCGCGTTGAAGGCCGCGGTCGCCTGAGAGTGATCAGCGCGCGCGGGTCCAGGTCTCGCCGCCGCACAGCGATCCGACGCAGCCTTCCACCTTCAGCGTATCCGGGCCGGAGACGGAGATGTGGCTGGTGTAGCTCTGGCCGTCATCGGCGTTGTAGATCTTGCCGGACCATTTATTCGGCCCCTCCGAGTGAACGCCTTCGAACAATTGCAGGCCGATGATCGGGCGGTTGGCCAGCGCGCGATTGGGATTCTTGTTGTCGACGGCCGGCTTGCCGGTGTCGGTGTCCATCGGCTCCTTCAGCCACACGACGGTGCCGCAGAGATTGGCGCCGCATTTGGCGACCTTGATCCTGGCGTCGCCCGCCTGGGTCAGCCAGGTGCCGGTCGGATCATCGGCGGCCAAAGCGGGCTGCGCCATCACGACGGTCGCCAGCGCAAGACCAGCCAAACGCAATTTCCAAATCATCTTACCCCCCGTTGAAGCCGCGTTTCCATAACAGCAAACGGCGCAGTTGCAATCGCAGAGGAGCGGTTGTCCAAAGCGGGATCATCACGATCAGGTGCATGGCTGCCGAGCCGTCTCAATTCCTTGTTCGGTTGTCTCATGCATGTGCCGGGAAATGGTTTTGATTGCGGCAACGAACTCGGCTGTCGTCCCGGCCCTTGAGCCGGGATCCATACCCCCAGGGAGCGGTTCGAGACGCGCCGGCGATTGGCTTTTCGCATCTCGCGTCGCCGCGGCGTATGGGTCCGGATCGGCGCCATGCCCCTCTGGCGCGCGTCACGGCTTGTCCGGGACGACGACGGCGGGTGAGGTGGTTTCACGGCTCAAACAGCGATGGACATGGCTTTGCAGTCTCGCGGCGCATCGCGCCCGAGGCCTGCGATCAGTTCGTCCCTCTCGAAATGCAGAGGGCGCAGGGAATGCCGGGTGAAGGCCTCACCCATGGCCCGCCTGCGAAAAAAATGCAGGCGGCAGGTACCACAGGCAAAGCCGATTCAACCGGCATTCCCTGCGCGACGGTCTTCACGCTTATACGCAGTCTCCCTGGTGCGCCGGGCTTGTTGGCCACCATCCCCAGCGCCATGCGTGAGCATTGCGCCAGGTTGACACCAGCGTCGGGGTGTCAGGACGCTGCGACTTCACGTCCGCGCGCTACCGTTCGTCCGCACGCCGATAAGCGTGCTGCGGCAGCAACGCGGCCATCGCATCCCCACCTCGCGTGTCGTGACGATCGCGCGCTACGCCCCTCTGCGGTGAGGCGGGATGCGCGTAGACAATCATGATTTCGAGAAAGGCGCAAGAGAATTATTTTTTTCGGAAGGCACTCCATGTGCTCCGCTGTCGTCCCGGCCTCGAGCCGGGACCCATCCTCCGCGGCGGACATCATGGGCAAAGCGCCAATGACCAGCGGTGCCTCAAACATTTCCCTCGGGGTATGGGTCCCGGATCTGCGCGCGCGTGCCGCGCGCTTGTCCGGGACGACAGGAGAGAGCGGCCTCACCACGGCAACCCGCAGAGGTCGATGGTGCCGCGGGTCGGGGCGGTGCGCTTGACGTCGTGCACGAGCGCAGACAGCGTGTCGAAGCGGATGCGGCCCTGCTCGGGCTGCTCGGCGTAGACGTCGCCGTCGAACGGCATGAAGCCGCGTGCCGTATAGAAGGGGATGCGGTCCGCCGCGCAGAACAGCACGGCGTAGTTGATCGAGTCCTCGTGCCGCAGGGTCTGGATCGCCGCGTTCAGTCCCACCGTGGCGAGACCGCGGTTGCGCATGTCGGCACGCGTCAAAACGCCGCCGATGCCGGCGACATTGACGTTCTGACCGTTCCACTTCACGAGACGGCGATAGATGCCGACATGGCACAGCACCTCGCCGCTGTCGTCCTGCACCAGTACCCGCAGGTCGGCATGCGCAAATGTGATACCAGCCCACGGCAATCCGGCGACCACCTCCGGCGGCCAAACCGCGTCGTAAAGCGGCTTCACCAGCGGCCAGGAGGCGTCGCCATTCAGGACCTCGATTTCGATGCTCATCAAAACGGCTCGCTTTTTCCAGAATCACAGTGTTTAGGACTGCGGAACCTTCTATAAGGAGGTCCCGTTAAATCCCGTCTTCCCACAAGTTGCGGAACCGACCCCATGACCTTTACGCTCCCCCCTCTGCCTTACGCCTACGAAGCCCTCGGCCCCTACATGTCCAAGGAGACGCTCGAGTACCACCACGACAAGCATCACCAGGCCTATGTGACCAACGGCAACAATGCGATCAAGGGGACCGAATTCGAAGGCAAGTCCCTCGAGGAGATCGTCAAGGGCTCGTTCGGCAAGAACCCCGCCGTGTTCAACAATGCCGGCCAGCATTTCAACCACATCCATTTCTGGTCCTGGATGAAGCCGAATGGCGGCGGCTCCAAGCTGCCCGGCCGGCTCGAGAAGAAGATCGACGAGGATCTCGGCGGCTTCGAGAAGTTCAAGGCCGACTTCGCCGCCGCCGGCGTCGGCCAGTTCGGCTCCGGCTGGTGCTGGCTCTCGGTCAAGAACGGCAAGCTCGAAATCTCCAAGACCCCGAACGGCGAGAACCCGCTGGTGCACGGCGCGACCCCGATCCTCGGCTGCGACGTCTGGGAGCACTCCTACTACATCGACTATCGCAACCGCCGTCCCGACTATCTGAAGGCGTTCGTCGAGAACCTGATCAACTGGGATTACGTCGACGAGCTCTACGGCAAGGCGATCTGATCGATCGTGATCGACACGGAGGGCGGTGAGCTTGGGCTCGCCGCCCTTTTTCATGCCCTGCGGTTTGTGATCAGGACGATCCTTGCAAGCGGCAGACCCGTGCGGCAGAAGTTTTGCATCTTTGGCGGGGAAAGCAGGGCATTGCTTCTCTGGGTGCGCTCTGCAGGGGTGAGGTGTCGTGAATCAGCTGTTCGGGTATCTTCTCGTGTTTGTCGGCGGCGGCTGCGGCGCCTCGATCCGGCACGCGGTCAACATGGCCAGCGCGCGGGCGCTTGGCACCGGTTTTCCGTGGGGCACCTTCATCATCAACGTCACCGGCTCGACCGTGATGGGCCTGATCGCTGGCTACCTCGCCTTCAAGGGCGGCGCCACCCAGCACTGGCGGCTGTTCCTGATGACCGGAATCCTCGGCGGTTACACGACGTTCTCGGCGTTCTCGCTCGATACGGCACTGCTGTATGAGCGCGGCGCACTGGGACTGGCCGCGCTGTATGTCCTCGGCTCGGTCGGCATCTCTATCGCCGGCCTGTTCGCAGGGCTCGCGCTGGTGCGGGTGCTGAGCTAAGGGAGCGGTCCTGGATTGCTTCGATGCAGCATTAGGTAGCAAACTCACCTTACCGCATCTGGGACTTGTCTACCTGCATGCGACCATCCCGGCCTCTTTTCCAACGGGAGATGACAACATGACGAATTCGTCCTGAACGGGCTGACGGTGCGCGACTTTGAGGCCCGTCGGCGGGTCCAGCGCGGAATAATCTAGCGGCAATGCAAGTTGCATTGGAAACAGGTAGTGTTCAGTTAGTGAGAACGAAAACGCTCGTGTCATCACCGCGACGAGGTAGACGGGAATCCGAGATTTGGCTAGAAGATGGTGGTGGACCGGTCGGGGATCGGACCCGAGCTTGCACAGGTGGAAATCCGGCGAGCGTCTCCAGACCCGGCCCTTCCTTGGAAACTGTCGGTCACGCGCCAACGTGACCAACAGCTTCTTTGGCACACGATAGCGTCATGTTGTCATGTTCCACCTACCTTTCGAGCGGTTGACGGACCGCTGCCACACTTGCTGCGTTAGAGAACTGATCTACCGGGGCCTCATGGCCCCGGTTTTCGTTTGAGCTAGATCAAAGGAGACTTTCGCTCTTGTCGGGAGATTTCATCTTGCCTTCATTCTTTCCGTTGACGGACCTAGCCCGACTGTCTGCACTGCGTACGGTCTTCGGAATGCCGCAGGCGTCCGCCACAATGCGCCACCAGCGCCGAAACTCAGGCGCCGTCCAAGGCAAATCATCCCACTCAGAAACTACGATGGGACCATTGGTGGGTAGCTTGCCGCCATTTTTCGTCCGTACCCGCTCAAGCTCCTCCATGACCATGGGAGCCTTCTTCAGATCTATTTTGCCCTTGCCGCTCGGCGGGTGCTCCAAAATCAGATTCTCGCTGATCTCTTCCCAGCGGATGCCACGTACCCACTTCAGACCTTTAGAAATAACATCGGAGATTCCCGGCTCTGAGACCGGAAGCCATTCGCCGATGACGTCTTTCTGGAGGAAATCACAGTCCATCTGGAACGCTTGAGCCAAGGCGATCGATGCCCGCTCTTTCTCATGCGCCTTGAGCCTGATCAGATTAGCCTGTTCACGCGTGAGCTGCTCGGTGCGAGCTTTTGGTACCTCAATTGCCATGCTGCTCACGATGCCAAAAAGGCGTGCGCAATCGTCGTCTGCAAGAGTCGCAAAACCAAGATTGAAAAGGCTACGAAGCATCACCATTTTGGCGCGCGCCATGGCAGCCTTGTTGCCAGCCTTCCATTTCTCGTACCACTCGTGCAAAACAGCGGAGCTGAGGCCGGCAATATGTTGCGTGCCGTACTCTCGCTCAATTAGCCCTAGAATGGCGTTGTAGCTTTCCCGAGAATTGTGCCTGAGCCCGTGGTATGGAGACTTTTCGTCTTCGCGGTACAACTTAACAAGATCGCTCAGCCGCAACATTCGCCGTTCGCTGCCAATAGGGCGAGTTTTCGCCAAACCGCCGCTAATCTGGACCGAAATACCATATTTTATGGCCAACTTGGCTGCGAATTCTTGCAACTGGGCCTTATCGCGCTCCATCTCCTCCGCTTCGGCCGCAAACCGCTTCATCTGCTCAAGCGCATGCGCCCGCCGACGCTCGATCTCATCAAGCGTTTTGGAAATATCCGGCAGGGGGTTTTTGGGCAGATCAGTCAATAGAATCCCTGAGGCGCAGCGGCGAACAGATTTTACGTTTCGGAGAGCAATCTACGCTGATTCCCGCTTTCCAACAAGGAGAGAGTTGCAGAATCTATGTGATTAGGCAAAGTCGTTGCGCAAACGATATACATTGCTGTTTTGGTGAGTTTGCTCCCGAATGCCGCTTCGCGTCGCTCGCAATGACGGGTGGGGCGAAGACCTCCGGCCCTCAGAAACACCGCCCGCACGCAGTGGACATGCGTGATGTTATAATGTAACATCATGACGAAATGACGCAGTCTGCCCTCGATAGCCACGGCCATTCGCATGCGCACGGGCACAGCCATGGTCACGGTCATGCCCACAGCCACGGTCCCGCGGCGCCGCATCCGGCGCAGCCGGCGCCGTGGTCGATCCTGCGCATGCCGGTGACGACGCGGCTCGGCGCGGCGCTCGCGGCGAGCGCGGTGCTCTGGCTGATCGTCTGGCTGGCGATGCGGTGATGACGGTCATGGTCCAGCTGCAATTCCGCGACGTGACTCTGGGCTACGACCGCCACCCCGCCGTGCATCACCTTACCGGTGAGGTCGCGACGGGGGCGCTGCTTGCCGTGGTCGGCCCCAACGGCGCCGGCAAGTCGACGCTGTTTCGCGGCATCGTCGGCCTGTTGAAGCCGCTCGCCGGCACCATCGCCGCGGCCGGCCTGAAGCCGCGCGAAATCGCCTATCTGCCGCAGATCGCCGATATCGACCGCTCCTTCCCGATCTCGGTGTTCGATTTCGTCAGCACCGGACTGTGGCGCAGCACCGGCATGTTCGGCGGCATCGGCGCGGCCGCGCGCGAGAAGATCGCGCAGGCGATCGCGGCCGTCGGCCTCACCGGCTTCGAGGGTCGCGGCATCGGCACGCTCTCGGGCGGCCAGATGCAGCGCATGCTGTTCGCGCGCGTGCTGCTGCAGGATGCCCGCGTGATCGTGCTCGACGAGCCGTTCAATGCGATGGACACGAAGACCTCGGCCGACCTGTTGCAACTGATCGAGCACTGGCATGGCGAGCGGCGCACCGTGCTCGCGGCGCTGCACGACATGGACATGGTGCGCGCGCATTTCCCGCAGACCCTGCTGCTGGCGCGCGAGGCCGTGGCCTGGGGACCGACGGCGGAGGTGCTGACCGCCGATAACCTGTCGCAGGCGCGTCGGATGTGCGAGGCGTTCGACGATGCCGCCGCGCCCTGCGTGCCCGCGCAAGCCTCCAAGGCGGCATGATGCTGCGCGAGGTGCTGTTCGCTCCGTTCTCGGATTTCGAGTTCATGCGCCGCGCGCTCGCCGCGGTCATCGCACTGTCGCTCGGCTCCGGACCGATCGGCGTCTTCCTGATGCTCAGGCGCATGAGCCTGGTCGGCGACGCCATGGCACATGCGATCCTTCCCGGCGCGGCGATCGGTTTCCTGCTGTCGGGTCTCAATTTGTTTGCGATGACGACCGGCGGCCTGATCGCCGGCTTTGCCGTGGCGCTGCTATCGGGCCTCGTCTCGCGCTCGACCGGGTTGAAGGAGGACGCGTCGCTCGCGACCTTCTATCTGGCGTCACTGGCGATCGGCGTCACCATCGTCTCGGTCAAGGGCACCAACGTCGATCTCTTGCACGTGCTGTTCGGCAACATCCTGGCGATGGACGACCCGACCTTGCTGATGGTCGCGACCAACGCCACCATCACGCTCGTCGTGCTCGCCGTGATCTACCGCCCGCTGGTCGTCGAGAGCGTCGATCCCTTGTTCCTGCGCACCGTGAGCCGCGCCGGTGCGCCGGCGCATCTGATCTTCCTCGCCCTGATCGTCGTCAACCTCGTCAACGGCTTCCAGGCGCTCGGCACCTTGCTTGCGGTCGGCCTGATGATCCTGCCGGCGGGGATCGCCCGGTTCTGGTCGCGCGACGTCACGCCGATGATCTGCATCGCGGTCGCCTCTGCGATCGTCTCCGGCTATGTCGGGCTGGTGCTGTCGTTCCAGACCCGCATTCCCTCGGGGCCTGCGATCATCCTGGTCGCGTCCTTGCTCTATCTCGCCTCGGTGCTGTTCGGACGCGTGGGCGGCGTGCTTCCGCAACTGTTTCCGGGACGCCACCTCGAAGCCTGAAGTCGATGCCCATGAAACGCCTGTTGTCCGCGCTGAGCCTGCTGTTTGGCCTTGTTCTGATCGTCCCCGCATCGGCCGAGACCCGGCTGAACGTCGTCACCAGCTTCTCGATCCTCGCTGACTTCGTCCGCCAGGTCGGCGGCGACAAGGTCAATGTCGCCTCGCTGGTCGGGCCGGACAGCGACGTGCACGTCTACACGCCGACGCCGCATGATGCGAAGGATGTCGGCGCCGCGCAGCTCCTGATCGTCAACGGCCTCGGGCTGGAGGGCTGGCTGCCGCGGCTGCAGCAGGCCTCCGGCAGCAAGGCGCCGATCGTCGTCGCCACTCAGGGCATCACCCCACGCAAGCGCGGCTCGGATGCCGATCCGCATGCCTGGCAGTCGGTCGGCAATGCCAAGGTCTATGTCAAGAACATCCGCGATGCGCTGGTCGCGGCCGCCCCCGCAGACGCGGAGGTCTTCAAGGCCAATGCGGAACGCTATCTCGGCGAGCTCGATGCACTCGACCGCGAGGTCCGCGCCGAGATCGACAAGATCCCGGCCGAGCGGCGCAAGGTGATCTCGACCCATGACGCCTTCGGTTATTTCGCCGATGCCTATGGCGTCCAGTTCATCGCCCCGCTCGGCGTCTCCACCGAGACCGAGCCGTCGGCCCGCGACGTCGCCGAGATCATCCGCCAAGTGAAAAAAGCGGGGATTCCGGCCGTCTTCCTGGAGAATTTCAACGACGACCGGCTGGTCGGCCGGATCGCCGCCGAGACCGGCGCGAAGATCGGCGGCACGCTGTATTCCGATGCCCTGAGCGAGGAAAAGGGCCCCGTTCCCACTTACATTGCCATGGTCAGGCACAATATAAGGGCCCTGACGAGCGCGCTGGTCCGTTAGGGTTCTCGAGCCCTCGCGGTAGTGCGCTTTTGAGCCATTTTCGACGCGATCTGAGGTTTTCGGAGTGAGCATGTCCGACGCGAGCAAGACACCAGTGACGGTCCTGACCGGCTATCTCGGGGCCGGCAAGACCACGCTTCTGAACCGCATCCTCTCGGAAGACCACGGCAAGAAGTACGCCGTCATCGTCAACGAATTCGGCGAGATCGGCATCGACAACGACCTCATCGTCGGCGCCGATGAGGAAGTGTTCGAGATGAACAATGGCTGCATCTGCTGCACCGTGCGCGGCGATCTCGTGCGCATCATCTCCGGCCTGATGCGCCGCAAGGGCAAGTTCGACGCGATCATCGTCGAGACCACGGGGCTCGCCGATCCGGCGCCGGTGGCGCAGACCTTCTTCGTCGACGAGGACGTGCAGAAGAACGCGCGGCTCGACGCGGTCGTGACGGTGGCCGACGCGAAGTGGCTCTCGGACCGGCTCAAGGATGCGCCCGAGGCGAAGAACCAGATCGCGTTTGCCGACGTCATCGTGCTCAACAAGACAGACCTCGTCACCAAGCCGGAGCTCGCCGAGGTCGAGGCGCGCATCCGCGCCATCAACCCCTACGCAAAGCTGCATCGCACCGAGCGCTGCCAGATCGCGATCTCGGATGTGCTGGAGCGCGGCGCGTTCGATCTCGACCGCATTCTGGAGATCGAGCCGCAATTCCTCGAAGCGGGCGACGATCACGATCATCACCACCATGATCACGACCACGGCCATGATCACCATCATCATCACGATCACGGCCTGAAGCACTATCACGACGAGGAGATGCAGTCGCTGTCGCTGCGCTCCGACAAGCCGCTCGATCCGTCGAAATTCATGCCGTGGCTGCAGAACCTGGTGCAGACCGAGGGCGGCAAGATCCTGCGCTCCAAGGGCATCCTGTCGTTTCAGGACGATGACGACCGCTACGTCTTCCAGGGCGTGCACATGATGCTCGAAGGCGATCATCAGCGGAAGTGGAAGCCCGACGAGGCGCGCCAGAGCCGCGTCGTCTTCATCGGCCGCGAGCTGCCGGAAGACGCCATCCGCGAAGGCTTCGAACGCTGCATCGTGACCTGATGACGTCGTTCGACCAGGGCGGCGAGGCCGCATCGATCGTCTCCGTCACCGACAAGGTGAAGCCGGTCTCGCTCGGCATGGCCGTCACGGCCGTGCACTATCTCGGCGATCGCGCCGCCTTCGTCGGCACCGAGGAGAGTGTCGCTGTCGTCGACGGCGACGGCGAGATCAGCAAGGTGGATGTCACCGGCGGCGGCATCCTGTCGGCGGTGTCGGACGGATCGCGCATCCTGATCGGCGGCGATGACGGCAAGGTCTCGTCGCTCGACAAGGCGGGCAGCGTCAGCGTGCTCGTGACCGATCCGAAGCGGCGCTGGATCGACAACGTCGCCCTTCATCCGGATGGTGCGATCGCCTGGTCGGTGGGCAAGACCGCGTTCGTGCGTCAGCCCAAGGGCGAGGAGAAGTCGCTCGAGGTGCCGTCGACTGCGGGCGGACTTGCGTTCGCGCCGAAGGGCCTGCGGCTCGCGATCGCGCACTACAACGGCGCCACCTTGTGGTTTCCCAACATGGCGGGCGAGCCGGAATTTTTAGGCTGGGCCGGCTCGCATCACGCCGTCACCTTCAGCCCGGACAACAAGTTCCTGGTCACCGCGATGCACGAGCCGGCGCTGCATGGCTGGCGGCTCGCTGATAGCAGGCACATGCGGATGACCGGCTACCCCTCGCGGGTGAAGTCGATGTCCTGGGGCAGCGGCGGCCGTTTCCTGGCGACCTCGGGTGCCGACATGGTCATCCTCTGGCCGTTCGTCGGCAAGGACGGCCCGATGGGCAAGGAGCCGGCGATGCTGGCGCCGATGAAGGCCAAGGTCACCGCGGTCGCCTGCCATCCCAAGCAGGACATCCTGGCCTGCGGCTACGAGGACGGCACCGTGCTGATGGTGCGGATGCAGGACGGCGCCGAGATCCTGGTGCGGCGGAACGAGACGCCGCCGATCGTGGCGCTGGGCTGGAATGCCGCGGGAACGTGGCTCGCTTTCTCCGATGAAAGCGGCGAGGCCGGGCTGCTGCGGCTCTGATGAGGCACTGGGGCGTAGACCCCGATGGAACCTCGCAGGCGCGTGACCGTTGTTCCGCACACATAGGATGCGGATGACAAGCCATGGCCTCGATCAACAGTAAACAGACGTTGCGCCGGGACATGCTGCTGGCGGCGGGCCTGTTCGTCCTCGGCGTGCTCGTGGCCGTGGTCTCGCTGACCGAGATCAAGGCCAATCACCTCGACCAGGTTGCGCAGGCGACGCCCTCGGCCTCGCCTGAACCGTCAGCGACCCCGGCCGAGTCCAAGCCCGGCGGCACGCGCCCGACGACGCCGGCGCCAGAGCCCGCGCGCCCTGACGTGGAAGCTCAAAAGGAAGGCGCCAAGCCGGCGCTGCCGCCGGCCCCGGCCGAGAAGATCGCGCCGACGATGGAGCGGAAGTAGCTCGCTGTAGCAACGGCAGAGCGCGAGAGAGTTCGCGTGCTGCTTCCACGTCGTCATGCCCGGGCTTGCCCCGGGCATCCACGTCGTTCAACTGCGCGGCTTCGTGGATGGCCAGGTCAAGCCCGGCCATGACGGAGGAGAGAGTGCGGCCCAGCCAGTCACCGCACCAGGATGTTGCGGAACTGCCACGGATCGGACGTGTCGATATCCTCCGGGAAAAGCCCCGGGCGGTCGTTCAGCGGGGTCCAATCCGTGTAGTAGCCCTTCACCGGGCCGAGATAGGGCGACTGGATCTCGAGGCAGCGGCGGAAGTCCATCTCGTCGGCCTCGACGATGCCGGCGGTCGGGTTTTCCAGCGCCCACACCATGCCGGCGAGCACGGCGGACGACACCTGCATGCCGGTCGCGTTCTGGTACGGCGCGATGCGGCGGGTCTCCTCGATCGAGAGCTGCGAGCCGTACCAATAGGCGTTCTTGCCGTGGCCGTAGAGCAGCACGCCGAGTTCGTCGATGCCGTCGACGATCTCGTTCTCGTCGAGGATGTGCCACTTCCCCTGCATCTTGCCGGTGGCGCCGAAGATCTCGTGTAGCGACAGCACCGCGTCATTGGCCGGGTGATAGGCGTAGTGGCAGGTCGGGCGGTACACCACCTTGTCGCCGTCGCGCACGGTGTAGTAGTCGGCGATCGAGATCGACTCATTGTGGGTCACCAGGAAGCCGTATTGCGCGCCCGGCGTCGGACACCACGAGCGCACGCGGGTATTGGCGCCCGGCTGCAGCAGATAGATCGCGGCACCGCAGCCTTCGCTGTGGCGGCGGCCGTTCTCCGGCATCCATGTCTCGTGCGTGCCCCAGCCGAGCTCGGCCGGCTGCATGCCCTCGGAGACGAAGCCCTCGACCGACCAGGTGTTGACGAACACGTCCATCGGCTTCGGATTCCTGGAGCGCTGCGTGTCACGCTCCGCGATGTGGACGCCCTTGACGCCGAGCTTCTGCATCAGCTGCGCCCAGCCCTCGCGGCTCTTCGGCTCGACGATCTCGGTCTTGGTGTCCTTGGCGATGTCGAGCAGCGCCTGCTTGACGAACCAGGACACCATGCCGGGATTGGCGCCGCAGGTCGAGACGGCGGTGGTGCCGCCGGGGCTCTTGCGGCGGGCGGCGAGCAGCGTCTCGCGCAGCGCGTAGTTGGAGCGCTGCTCGACCCCCATCTGCTTGTCGAAATAGAAGCCGGCCCACGGCTCGACGACGGTGTCGATGTAGAGCGCGCCGATCTCGCGGCACATCGTCATGAGGTCGACCGAGGAGGTGTCGACCGACAGGTTCACGCAGAAGCCCTGGCCGCCGCTCGCGGTCAGCAACGGCACCAGCAGCTCGCGGTAATTGTCGCGGGTCACGCCCTGCTGGATGAAGCGGACGCCATGCTTCTTCGCCAGCGCGCCGTCGTCATGCGGATCGATGATGACGAAGCGGCTCTTGTCGTAGTCGAAATGGCGTTCGATCAGGGGCAGGGTGCCCTTGCCGATCGAGCCGAAGCCGATCATCACGATGGGGCCGGTGATCTTCGCGTGGATCTGCGAGCTCATGAATGGTTCTCCGCGAAAGGTGCGTGGGATGGATGGATTCAGGCGGCGCGCCGCCCTCGGATGCCGCGCCGCGTTAGCGGCTGCGGCGCTTGGCGGTGACTTCGATTTCCACCTTCATCTCCGGCTTGAGCAGCGCCGCGACGACCAGCAGCGTTGCGGCGGGGCGGATGTCGCCGAGGACTTCGCCGCAGACCGCAAAATGGGCATCGGCGTCGTTGACGTCGGTGAGGTAGTAGGTCGCGCGGACGATATCGGCCATCTCGAAGCCGCCCTCCTGCAGGGCAGCGGCGATGGTCTTGAAGCAGTTGCGTGACTGGCTCGTGACATCGGCCGGCATCGTCATGGTGGTGTAGTCATAGCCGGTGGTGCCGGCGACGAAGGCGAAGTCGCCATCGATGACGGCGCGGCTGTAGCCGGCGGTCTTCTCGAACGGTGATCCGGTAGAGATCAGGCGGCGGGACATGGCGGACCTCGTGGGGGGATTTTCGGGGGTTAAAGAGCTTTTGCTGCACCTGCGCAACCCCTGGCGGGGCGGGCAGGACGCGGCCTGCCGGCATGCCTAACGCGGGCGGGTGACGTCAGGTCCGGCGGGCGGCGTGCTGGACCAGCGCCTGACCACGATGTCGCGGACGATCATGATCCCGAGCAGGATCAGCAGGAGCGTCGGCAGCAGTGTCCGCCGCTGCGGCGCCGTCGCCCTGGCCTTCACGCTGCGCATCGCAGCGGCCGCTCGCGACGCGAGCGGCGGGCCTTGCGTTCGGCAGCGCCGGTCGCGACGATCATGCCCGACGCGCCGTCCAGCGCGCCTTCGACCAGCTCGAGCCCGAGCAGGCGCTCGCGCGCGAACGCGCCGGGCAGCTCCAGCTCGGCGGTCTGCGCGACCGAGAAGCCGAAGCGGGCGTAATAGGGCGCATCGCCGAGCAGGATCACCGCGCCATGGCCGCGCGACGCCGCGATCATCAGCGCGGCATTCATCAGCGCAGCGCCAACGCCGAGGCTGCGCGCCTCGGCCGCGACCGCCAGCGGCCCCAGCATCAGCGCGTCGCGTCCGCCGGCGCTGACGTGCCACAACCGCAGCGTTCCCACCAGCGCGCCGCCGCGCACCGCCGACAAAGCGAGGCCCGCGGCGGGCGCGCGTCCGTCGCGTAGGCGCTGGCAGGTGCGCTCATGGCGATTCTCGCCAAAGCACAGGTCGAGCAGCGTCTCGCGCGCCGCGACGTCGGAGGCCCGTTCGCTGCGGATCACGAACGGAGCGGCAGTCCGAGAGGGCGCAGTCGAAGGGATGCGAAAAGCGGTCATGGCACGTCAGTCCCCGGCCTGCGCGGCAAGCCTTCGCCCGCGCGCAAACACGTGATGTCAGGTTGAAGGTGACGGTCTATCGCTCCCTCCCCCGCTTGCGGGGGAGGGTTGGGGTGGGGAAAGCCCCACCCGAGGCTCTTGCCCGTCTCACCCGCGCTCGGGTGGCGAGGGCAGCCAGGTCAGATGTGATAGGTCTTCAGCGGGGGGATGCCGTTGAAGGCCACCGACGCGTAGGTCGACGTATAGGCCCCGGTCCCCTCGATCAGCACCTTGTCGCCGATCGAGAGCGTCACCGGCAGCGGATACGGCAACTTCTCGTACATCACGTCGGCCGAATCGCAGGTCGGGCCGGCGAGCACGCACGGGGTCATCTCCGCGCCCTCATGCGGGGTGCGGATGGCGTAGCGGATCGATTCGTCCATCGTCTCGGCGAGGCCGCCGAACTTGCCGATGTCGAGATAGACCCAGCGCAGTTCGTCCTCGTCGCTCTTCTTCGAGATCAGCACCACTTCCGACTCGATGATCCCGGCGTTGCCGACCATGCCGCGGCCCGGCTCGATGATCGTCTCCGGGATCTGGTTGCCGAAATGCTTGCGCAGCGCACGGAAGATCGAGCGGCCGTACTGCACGACCGGCGGCACGTCCTTCAGGTACTTGGTCGGGAAGCCCCCGCCCATGTTCACCATGGTCAGGTTGATGCCGCGCTCGGCGCAGTCGCGGAACACCGTCGAGGCCATCGCCAGCGCGCGGTCCCACGCCTTCACCTTGCGCTGCTGCGAGCCGACATGGAACGAGATGCCGCAGGGCTCCAGGCCCAGCCGCTTGGCCAGGTCCAGCACGTCGACCGCCATCTCCGGATCACAGCCGAACTTGCGCGACAGCGGCCACTCGGCGCCGGCGCAATCGTACAGGATGCGGCAGAACACCTTCGCGCCCGGCGCTGCGCGCGCGATCTTCTCGACCTCGGCGGCGCAGTCGACCGCGAACAGGCGGATGCCGAGCGCATAAGCGCGCGCGATGTCCCGCTCCTTCTTGATCGTGTTGCCATAGGAGATGCGGTCCGGCGTCGCACCGGCGGCCAGCGCCATCTCGATCTCGGCGACGGTCGCCGTGTCGAACGACGAGCCGAGCGAGGCGAGCAGCGACAGCACTTCCGGCGCCGGGTTGGCCTTGACCGCGTAGAACACGCGGCTGTCCGGCAGCGCCCGAGCGAAGCTCATGTAGTTGTCGCGCACGATCTCGAGGTCGACGACGAGACAGGGCTCGTGGTCCAGACCTTCCTCGCGGCGGTTGCGCAGGAATTCCCGGATACGTTCGGTCATAGCACCCTCCAAACGGTCCCAGCGACGAGACCCGTTCAAAATGATCCCGACACGGGTGCCTTGGCGTTGCCGCCCGATGGAAAGGCGACAAAACCTCGAACCCGTAGCCGAATTGTGCTGCCGTGGATTGGTTGGGAATTTCCCGCCCGCACACCTGGCAATGAAGGACAAGCCTTTTCAGTAGCCCGCGCCGGCTTTGGACTGCCGGTAGAGACCAAAAAAGCCCGATCCGTCGTTGCTTTAAGTCGCGTCCCCCGTTGAGAGCGGGGTGCGCCGGTTCGCCTCCGGCTGCCAGTCACGGTTGCAAAAGATGAGCTGACCTTCAGCGGCATCTCTTGAGAGAGATGCTGGGCTCTGGAGTATCACGATCTCGATCATGGTGATCTTGATCGCAACGATCCGAGGGCCCCTCGGTTCTTCATCCCTTGGCGGCTGTCCGGCCTCTTGTCCGGATACCTACCGACTGACACACGACCACAGGCACGTGCGAAATTGGGCAGAACCGGAAATATGCGTTTTGAATTTCGTTCGCAAGGCATTTTTCGGCGCCGGGAAAGATTTCCCTCATCTGTGCTTGCGCGACACAGTGAGCGGCGCCGGTGTGTGAACGAACGTTAAGCGAGCTTAAACTTTCGTAACGCGTTCGCGCTTGCAGGACAGTGTTTTCGCGCGTCTCACGCGCGCCTGGTGAACGGCTCGATGCGCTGCGCGCCGCGGATGAAGCCGATCATCACGAACACGCCGATCGCGAACAGCACGGCCTGAACGATGTGTGCGCCGCCATCGCCGAGCCCGAACAGAATCGCGAGCGCCCAGCCGCCGGCGAAGGCAGCGCCGAACACTTCGGCGCCGATCAGGATCGCCGCCGAGATGACGGTGATCACGGTCGGCCAGGCGATCTGTCGGCCGGCTTTGGAAGTGGTCTCTGCGTTCATGGTCCAGGGTCCTGTTGCGGGCCGCAATCTCTCCGAAAAGGCCCGGCCCTTCAAGGGGAAATGACCCAAAAAGGACCAGCTCCATGATATGAGGGGGCATCGATATTCCGGGAGAGGACGGACCCCAGCCGATGTCAGACACCACAGCTGTGATCGACGCCCAGACCAATCCGCTGCTCGTGGCCTGGGAGACCCCGCACCAGACACCGCCGTTCGACGCGATCAGGCCCGAGCACTTCCTGCCGGCCTTCGAGCGCGCCTTCGCCGATCACGCCGCCGAAATCACCGCGATTTCCCATGATCCGGCCGAGCCGGACTTCGCCAACACGATCACGGCGCTGGAGCGCTCGGGCAAGCTGCTGTCGAAGGTCGCGGCGGTGTTCTACGACTTGGTGTCGGCGCATTCGAACCCGGCGATTCTGGAGATCGACAAGGACGTGTCGCTGCGGATGGCGCGTCATTGGAACCCTATCATGATGAATGCCGTGCTGTTTGGCCGCATCGCACTGCTCTACGACAACCGCAAGGACCTCAAGCTCACCGGTGAGGAGCAGCGGCTCCTGGAGCGTACCTACACCCGCTTCCGCCGTGCCGGCGCCGGCCTGTCCGATGACGACAAGGTACGGATGGCCGAGATCAACGAGAAGCTCGCCCAGCTCGGCACCACCTTCAGCCACCACGTGCTCGGCGACGAGCAGGACTGGTATCTCGAGCTCGGCGAGGACGACCGTGCCGGCCTGTCCGAGAGCTTCGTGGCTGCCGCCAAGGCTGCGGCGGAAGAGCGTGGCATGCCCGGAAAGGCGATCGTGACCCTGTCGCGCTCCTCGGTCGAGCCGTTCCTGCAGAGCTCAGCCCGCCGCGACCTGCGCGAGAAGGTGTTCAAGGCCTTCACCGCGCGCGGCGACAATGGCAACGCCAACGACAACAACGCCGTCATTGGCGAGATCCTGTCCTTGCGCGAGCAGGCCGCCAAGATCATGGGCTTTCCCAACTTCGCCGCCTATCGCCTCGAGGACTCCATGGCGAAGACGCCAGAAGCCGTGCGCGGGCTGCTGGAGCGCGTCTGGAAGCCCGCCCGCGCCAAGGCGCTGGCCGACCGCGATCAACTGCAGGAGATGATCACGGCGGAGGGCGGCAACTTCAAGCTCGCGGCCTGGGACTGGCGCTATTTCGCCGAGAAGCTGCGCCAGGCGAAGGCGAATTTCGACGACGCCGCGATCAAGCCGTATCTTTCGCTCGACAACATGATCGCAGCCGCCTTCGACTGCGCCACGCGGCTGTTCGGCATCACCTTCGCCGAGCGCAAGGACATCCCGGTCTGGCATCCGGACGTCCGGGTCTGGGAGATCAAGGACGCGGGAGGCCGCCACAAGGCGCTGTTCTATGGCGACTACTTTGCCCGCTCGTCGAAGCGCTCCGGCGCCTGGATGACCTCGCTGCGCGACCAACAGAAGCTCGACGGCGACACCGCGCCCTTGATCATCAACGTCTGCAACTTCGCCAAGGGGGCCGACGGCCAGCCGTCGCTGCTGTCGCCGGACGATGCCCGCACGCTGTTCCACGAGTTCGGCCACGGCCTGCACGGCATCCTGTCCAACGTGACCTATCCGTCGCTGTCGGGCACTGCGGTGTTCACCGACTTCGTCGAGCTGCCGTCGCAGCTCTACGAGCACTGGCAGGAGCGTCCCGAGGTGCTGCAAACCTTCGCGCGCCACTACCAGACGGGCGAGCCGCTGCCGCAGGACCTGCTCGACCGCTTCCTGGCCGCGCGCCGCTTCAACCAGGGCTTTGCCACCGTCGAGTTCGTCTCCTCGGCGCTGATCGACCTCGAGTTCCACACCCAGCCGGCGGCGGCCTCCAAGGATGTTCGCGCTTTCGAAAAGGCCGAGATGGAGAAGATCGGCATGCCGCCCGAGATCGCGCTGCGCCACCGGCCGACTCAATTCGGCCATATCTTCTCGGGAGACCATTATGCGGCGGGCTATTACAGCTACATGTGGTCGGAGGTGATGGATGCGGATGCCTTCGGTGCCTTCGAGGAAGCCGGCAACATCTTCGATCCGGCGGTCGCCAAGCGGCTCCACGACAATGTCTACGCCTCCGGCGGCTCGCTCGATCCGGAAGCGGCCTACATCGCCTTCCGCGGCCGCGAGCCCGAGCCCGACGCGCTGCTGCGCCGGCGCGGCCTGCTCGACGTTGCCAAGGCGGCTTGAGATGAAGGGGATGGCGCTGGTCCGGTTCGTCCTCGCTGCGCTGACGCTCGTGCTCGGCGCGAGCGCGGCGAGCGCCCATCCGCATGTCTGGGTCACCGCGACCAGCCAGCTGCTCTATGCGGCCGATGGCTCGGTGACCGGCGTGCGGCACGCCTGGACCTTCGACGACATGTTCGCGACCTATGCGCTGCAGGGCCTCGAGACCAAGCAGAAGGGCGTCTACACCCGCGAGGAGCTGGCGCCGCTGGCGCAGACCAACGCCGAGTCGCTGAAGGAATATGCCTACTTCACCTTCCTCAAGGCCGACGGGCGCAAGCAGAAGCTCGAGGACCCCGTCGACTATTACCTCGAATACAAGGACACCAAGCTGACCCTGCACTTCACCCTGCCGCTGAAGGCGCCGGTGAAGCCGAAGCAGCTCCAGGTCGAGGTCTACGATCCCAGCTATTTCATCGATTTCCAGATGGCGGAGAAGGATCCCGTCACGCTGGTCAGCGCTCCCTCGGGCTGCAAGTTCGGCCTGGTGAGACCGAGCGACGGCGGCTCCGTCGCGCAGACCATGAACGAACAGACATTCCTGAGCGGCGGGGCGAACGCCAATTTCGGAATGAATTTCGCCAACAAGATCTCAGTGGAATGTCCATGACACCTCGCCCCAGCTCTGCCCGACCGCTCCTTACCTGCGCCGCGATCGTCGCTGTGCTCGTTGCCGCCGACGCCGCCTCGCATGTGCTGCTCGCCAAATCGCCGTTCGGCGCGCCGGCCGAGCCGCAGGTCGGCGGCATCGTCGGCTGGCTGCTCACCAAGCAGTCGGAGTTCTACCGGCAGATGTCGGGGGCGATCCGCTCGGCCAAGCAAGATGGCTCGGCGGTGTGGTGGCTGCTGGCGATCTCGTTCTCCTACGGCATCTTTCATGCTGCGGGCCCCGGCCACGGCAAGGCGGTGATCGCGTCCTATCTCGTCGCCAACCAGGAGACGGCGAAGCGCGGTATCGTGCTGTCGTTCGCCTCGGGCCTGATGCAGGCGCTGGTCGCGGTCGTCATCGTCGGCATCGGCGCCGTGCTGCTCAATGCCACCGCGGCCACGATGTGCAGCGCCGAGAAGGTGGTGGAGATCGCGAGCTACGGGCTGATCGCGCTGCTCGGCGCGCGCCTGGTCTGGGTCAAGGGCGCGGCGTTCCTGCGCACTTGGCAGCCGGCGGCGCCGGCATTGGCGCTGGCCGGTGCGCCCGCGGCCGCGGTGGAGCCGTCGACCCATGATCATAGCCATGCGCATGATCACCAGCATCGCGCGCCTCATCATGATCATCACGGTCATGACCATCATGGTCACGACCACCACGGCCACGATCATCATCACCACGATCATGCGCACGCCCATGCTGCGGCGGCGCATGGTTTCGCCGCTCACGATCACGTCCACCACGATCACGTTCACGGCGATGATTGCGGTTGCGGCCATTCCCACGGGCCCGCGCCGAGCGAACTCGCCGGTCCCGGCGGCTGGCAGCGCGGCTTTCAGGCGATCTTCGCCGCCGGCATCCGCCCGTGCTCGGGCGCGATCCTGGTGCTGGTGTTCGCCTTGGCCCAGGGCATGTTCTGGGCCGGCGTCGCCGCGACCTTCGTGATGGGGCTCGGCACCGCCGTGACGGTCGCGACCATCGCGGTGCTCGCCGTCGCCGCCAAGGACGTCGCGCGCCGGCTCAGCGCCGGGCGCGAGGGCGGCGGCGCCCTGATCATGCGCGGCCTGGAATTCGGCGCCGCCGGTCTGGTGCTGCTGTTCGGCGCGGGCTTGTTGCTGGGCTACATCGCGGCGGAACGCACGACGTGCTTCTGAGCGGGCGCGGCTGAGCTGTTCGCTTCCGTCCCCTATGTTTACCCCGATGCCGCGGCCAGTCCCTGCAGCGCGCTGTCCTACATGCCCTCTCCCACAAGGCGGGAGGGCGCATTCACGGGCACGCGCGGAGGCGATGAGTTGTTAGTGCCCCTGCGGCCGCAGCGCGCGGCCCAAGGCCATCAGCGGGAAGTAGTGGCGGTACATGCCGTAGCGGAGCATGAAGGCGCGGGACAGCTCCGGGCCCTGCATCAGCCGCTCCTGCAAAGAGGGATCGGTCAGCTTGATGGTCTGGCCGACGCCATAGCCGGGGAAGCCGGTGCCGGTGAATTCGGGCTCGTCCCAGGTGCCGGCCGACTGGCGCTCGACCAGCCACATGCAGCCGCGCTCGATCGCCTCCTTGTCCTGCGGCCGGTTGGCGGCGAGCAGGGCCATCAGCGCCCACGCCGTCTGTGACGCCGTGGTGGTGCCGCGGCCGACCGCGCTGACATCCATGTAGGAGGCGCAGCTCTCGCCCCAGCCGCCGTCCGGCTGCTGATGCGCGACGAGCCAGTCGCAGGCGCGGCCGATATAGGGTTGCGTCATGTCCTCGCCGATCGCGGCCAGCGCCGGCAGCACCGCGCCGGTGCCGTAGACGTAGTTGACGCCCCAGCGGCCGAACCACGGGCCGCTCGGCTCCTGCTCCCGTCGGATGTAGTCGAGCGCGCGCACCATGGCGGGATGATTGCGCGAGATGCCGAGCTTGCCGAACGCCTCGACGATGTGGGCGGTGACGTCGACCGACGGCGGATCGAGCGCCTCGCCGTAGTCGCAGAACGGGATCCTGGTCAGGATCTTCTGGTTGTTGTCCTTGTCGAACGCGCCCCAGCCGCCGCCCTCGCTCTGCATGCCGATCAGCCAGTCGACGCCGAGCTGAATCGCCTCGTCGATGCCCTTGGCCTGCCACTTCGGATCACGGCGCAGCGGGGCCAGCGCGATCAGCGCCACGGCGGTGTCGTCCGTGTCGGGATAATAGTTGTTGGCGTATTCGAACGCCCAGCCGCCGGGCTTGACGTGCGGCAGCTTCATCGACCAGTCGCCGGGCACGCGGACCTGGCGGTCGAGCACCCAGTCGACCGCCTTGTCGACGGCCTCGGGGTAATCGCCGAGCACGCCGGCATCGTCGAAGGCGAGCAGCGTCAGGATCGTGTCCCACACTGGACTGTTGGTCGCCTGGATGTAGGTGGCGTCGCCGACATCGACTCGCCAGCCGGGATCGTTCAGGGCATCGAGGCCCTTGGCGAGAACGGGATGATTGAGCGGATAGCCCTCGGCGTAGAGCGCCATCAGGCCGTAGATCCAGGGCGGCTGGATGCCGCCCCAGGCGCCGTCGAAATCCTGGTGGCGGATCATCCATTCCAGCACGCGGCTGGTCGCCGCCGGGCGGAACAGGCCGAGATTGAGCTTGTTGCCGAGGTTCTGCAGGGCATGCAGCACCTTGTCGGCGCCGCGGAAGAACCTGTCCCAGCCGCCGGCATTGGCCTTGACCGGCAGGTCATAATCGAACGCGTTGCGCCCATGTGGAAACAGCGCGTCCAGCCGGTTCTCGGGCGGCAGCGGCCGGCTCGGCCGCCGCGCCGACAGCACCGCGATCGGCATCAGGGTTGCGCGTGCCCATTGCGCAAAATTGTAGATCGAGAACGGAAACCAGAGCGGAAACCAGATCACCTCGGGCGGGATGTTGGGGGTCTTCTCCCACGGCCATTCGCCGATCAGCGCCAGCCAATAGCGCGTGAACACGCGAATGTTGCGCAGGCCCCCCTTGGCTTCGATCCATTCGCGGGCGCGGCGCACCGGCGGCTCGTCGTCGCGGAAGCCGAGCGAGCGCAGCGCGGCATAGGCCTCGACGGTCGCGTTGATGTCGCCATTGGGGGCGCCGAAATAGACCTGCCAGGCGCCGTCCGGGCGCTGGCTGTCGAGCAGCGACTGGCCCAGGCGCTTGCGCAGCGGATGCTCCTCGAGCCCCATGAACCACAGCGCCAGGCACCATTGCGCCTCCATGCAGGCGTTGGATTCGGCGCGGCCGACCCAATGACCGTCGGGCTTCTGGTTGGCGATCAGCCAGTCCGCGGCCGCCCGCACCGTCGATTGCAGGGCGGTCTGGTAATTTCCCGGGTCGCGCGGCGCGCGCGCGGGGGCCGAGCTGGTCAAAGTCATCACGATCCCTCTGGCGGCCTCACAGTGCCGCTGCGGCAGTCCAATTCACTCCGCCCTATAGGGAATTTCGCCGTCAAATCCAATCAACTGGCCGCAGCAGACCGGATCAAAGGAGAAACGAATGGCGTACAGACGGAGGCCGCATGGCCGTTTTGGTTAGCATCCGGATGGGCATGGAGATGTGACGCTTCTCACGCCCGGAAACTGGGCCCACTCAAACCGGCAGGTATTGGCGCAGCAGCGGCAGGAAGAAGATCGCGACGGTGATCAGGAACCCGATCGCCCACAGGATCGAGCGCAGCGACGGCCGGTTGCCCACGTAGGTCAGCACATAGGCGGTGCGCACGATCACGAACAGCACCGACAGCTCGTTGATCAGGTTCTGCGGCGCGCCGCGGAACTCGGCCAGCAGCACCGCCGCGGCAAAGAACGGGAACGCCTCGATGCCGTTCTGATGGGCGCCCAGCGCCCGCTCGCGGATGCCGCCGGCGTAGAAGGCGGGATCTCGCGGCCGGGCGTTGTCATAGCGCCCGCCACCGTCGACGCTGATCCATTTCGCCGGCACGATCGTTAAGAGATAGAGCATTACGCTGGCGAAAATGCACAATTCGGCAATCGTCATGGCTCCTCCAGCCCGATGACAACAGTGAAATGGCCCTTATCTTGACAATGTCGAAACAAGCCGCCAAGCCACGCCCTTCAGCAGTCACGGGCATCATGACCGCCGCCATCTCTCTGGACAATGCCAGGCCTGTCGACGTCAGGCCGTTGCCGGCCGCGAGCACGTCCCGCGTCGGCGTGCTGCTGGTCAATCTCGGGACGCCGGATACGGCCGACGCCGCCGGCGTGCGGGTGTATCTGAAGGAGTTCCTGTCCGACCGCCGTGTCATCGAGGACCAGGGCCTGTTGTGGAAGATCATCCTCAACGGGATCATCCTCAATGTCCGGCCGCGCAAGAAGGCGAAAGACTACCAGTCGATCTGGAACACCGAGAAGAACGAATCGCCACTGAAGACGATCACCCGCGCGCAGAGCGAGAAGCTGGCCGCGAGCCTGGCCGATCGCAGCCACGTCATCGTCGACTGGGCGATGCGCTACGGCAATCCGTCGATCAAGGCTGGCGTCGATGGTCTCATGGCCCAGGGCTGCGACCGCATCCTCGTGGTGCCGCTCTATCCGCAATATTCAGCCGCGACCTCGGCGACCGTGTGCGACGAGGCGTTCCGCGTGCTGACCGAGCTGCGCGCGCAGCCGACGCTGCGGGTGACGCCGCCTTATTACACCGACGACTTCTACATCGAGGCGCTGGCGGTCTCGATCGAGGATCATCTGAAGACGCTGGCGTATAAGCCCGAGCTGATCGTGGCCTCGTTCCACGGCATGCCCAAGGAATATGTCGACAAGGGCGATCCCTATCGCGAGCAGTGCGTCGCCACCACCGAGCTCCTGCGCAAGCGGCTCGGCATGGACGACACCAAGCTGCTGCTGACTTTCCAGTCGCGCTTCGGCTTCTCGGAGTGGCTGCAGCCCTATACCGACAAGACCATCGAGAAGCTCGCCAAGGACGGCGTCAAGCGCATCGCCGTGGTGATGCCGGGCTTTGCCGCCGACTGCCTGGAGACGCTGGAGGAGATCTCCGGCGAGAATTGCGAGATCTTCAAACACAATGGCGGCGAGGAGTTCTCCGCCGTGCCGTGCCTGAACGACAGCGCGCCCGGCATGGAGGTGCTGCGGCAGCTCGTGCTGCGCGAGCTGCAGGGCTGGTTGTAAACGGCTGGCTCTGAGCCGTCGGCGGTATTGCCGGCCCGCTAGGTGACCCGCCCGCCGGCGCAAGGCGGACGGCCGTCCGCCCGTCGAAAATACTTTCCTGAACCGCGCCTAGCGGACCCCCGACCAAATCATGCAGTAATCCCTAGATTGTGATGGCTGCAGAGGCTGGTGAGGGGACGATCGTCTCCTCCCTAGGAGGATCCATGAGCGGTTTCGACATTTTCGCCATAGCGCTGGTGCTGCTGGTCATCTTCACGCTGTATTCCGGCGTGAAGACCGTGCCACAGGGGTTCGACTGGACCGTCGAACGGTTCGGCAAATACACCCGCACCTTGTCGCCGGGCCTCAACATCATCGTGCCCTTCTTCGATCGCATCGGGCGCAAGATCAACATGATGGAGCAGGTGATCGACATCCCCGAGCAGGAGGTCATCACCAAGGACAACGCCACCGTGACGGTCGACGGCGTCGCCTTCTACCAGGTATTCGACGCCGCCAAGGCGAGCTACGAGGTGTCGAACCTCAACCAGGCGATCGTCACGCTGACCATGACCAACATCCGCTCGGTGATGGGCGCGATGGATCTCGACCAGGTGCTGTCGCATCGCGACGAGATCAACGAGCGGCTGCTGCGCGTCGTCGACGCCGCGGTGTCGCCATGGGGCCTCAAGGTCAACCGCATCGAGATCAAGGACATCGTGCCGCCAGCCGATCTGGTCGAGGCGATGGGCCGGCAGATGAAGGCCGAGCGCGTCAAGCGCGCCGACATCCTGCAGGCCGAGGGCCAGCGGCAGTCGGAGATCCTGCGCGCGGAAGGCGCCAAGCAGAGCCAGATCCTGCAGGCCGAGGGCCGCCGCGAATCGGCCTTTCTCGATGCCCAGGCGCGCGAGCGCGCCGCGGAGGCCGAGGCCAAGGCGACGCAGATGGTGTCGGACGCGATCTCCAAGGGCGACGTCGCCGCGCTCAACTACTTCATCGCCGACAAGTACATCAAGGCGTTCGGCCAGCTCGCCGACTCGCCGAACCAGAAGGTGATCATGCTGCCGCTGGAGGCAACGGGCATGCTGGCCTCGCTCGCCGGCATCGGCGAGATCGCCAAGGCGACGTTCGGCGAGAGCGCGGCTTCGGCCGTGGCAGCCGCGCGCCGCGGCGGCTCGGTGCCGTCAGCGGGGACGGCGCCGAAACCGCCGACGCCGCCGCAGGCTTGACGCAGGGGAGGACACTGATGAGCGACATGTTCGTGACGCTCGGCACCTGGAACTGGCTGATCTTCGGCATCATCCTGATGGCGTTGGAGCTGCTCGCGCCGGGCATCTTCCTGTTCTGGCTGGGCCTCGCGGCGCTGCTGGTCGGGCTGCTGTCGTTTGCGTTTGCGCCGGGGTGGCAACTGCAGATCCTGCTGTTCGCGCTGTTCGCGCTCGCCGCCGTGCCGCTGTGGCGGCGCCTCGCGCGGGCGAGCGCGGCGCCGTCGCAGGACAATCCGTTCCTCAACCGCCGCTCGGCGGCCCTGGTCGGTCGCGAGTTCACCCTGGAGAAGCCGATCGTCGGTGGCAACGGCACCGTGCGTATCGACGACACGGTGTGGCGCGTGGCGGGCCCGGACACGCCGGCCGGCAGCCGCGTCCGCATCGTGCAGGCGAACGGCGCGCAGCTCACGGTGGCCGCCGCGTAGTCCTGCGGGCGAGTTGACCGCTTTGAGCGACAGCCCCACCGCGTCATTGCGAGCGCAGCGAAGCAATCCAGAGTCGTTTCCAAAACCCTGGATTGCTTCGTCGCTGCGCTCCTCGCAATGACGGGGCGAGAGCTGGGTTCAATTCTGCAGCCTCACGCCGAGCATCACCACCGTGCCGGAAGAACCGGCGCCGGTGATGTTCGAATCCAGCTTGTCGTAGCGCAGCGTGCCCTTGACCCAGACGTTCCGCGACATCTTGTAGACGAGGTTGCCTTCGGCCGAATAGGTGCGGTCGCTGCGGCCGTAGCCCTGATAGTCGAGCGTGCCGAAGCTGAACTTGCCGATGCCGGTCAGCCAGCGGCGGAAATCGTGGTCGACCTGCACCGTGTAGGTGCGTACCAGCACGCCGGAGGCGCCGGCCACCGTGGTTTCTGCGAGCTGCGTGTCGGAGAGAAACCGCGCGGTGGTCAGCGGCGTCGCCGACCACACCAGCGAGGCCGTGGTGAGGAAGCCCTGCAGCCGGTTGAGCCGCGGGTCGACATAGCTGCGCGTGGCATAGCCCATCGAGACCTCGCCGGTCAGGAGCCGGGTGAACTCGAACGAGGTGCCGGCCTTGGCGTAGCCGCCCGACGAGTCGCGCTGATAGCCCGAACGATCGACCCGCTGGTCGTGCACGCGGCTGTCGCCCTGGATCTCGGCGAACGGCTTCAGGCCGGGCATGACCTCGTAGGACACCCGGCCGATGCCGCCGAACTGGTTGTAGTTGCGGTCGTCGTTCGACGTCATCGTGCCGTCGGTCAGCTTGCTCTGCTGATAGCTGGTGCGATCGGCGGTGGCGCCCGCCGAAATCTGCAGCCGGTTGAAGCGCTGGTCGATGCCGACGGTGGTGCCGAGCGTGGTGTAGACCGGATAGCGCGCCAATCCGGCCTGCACGCTGGGACTGCCGGGATTGTCGGTCGCGGCACGCAGCCGGAGCTGGGCGCCGACCGAGGTGTCGCGGCTGACGTCGAGGCGGCCGTCGACATGGCCGGTGAAGTCGGGGCGGTCGAGCGTGGTCGGTGCCGAGTTGATGCCGCCATCCATGATCGCGGGCAGGGTGCTGCCATAGCCGGTGAAGGAGCCCCGGAGGTCGGCGACGAGGGCGTGACGCTCCCAGTTCGACACCGCCAGGAATTCCGGCGCGATCACCCAGGCCGGCATGCCGCGCGGCTTGGCGAGGCGGGCCGGGTTGCTGTCATAGCCGGCCGAGAGCTCCACCGCGCCCTTGATCAGGAACGGCCCGGCGTAGTCGCCGACCGCGCCGAACGGGTCGTCGTCGATTCTGAGGCGCTTGCGCGGCGGCTGGCCGGGCACGGTGCCGGCCATGGCAGGCGGGAGCGGCTGCCGGTTGGCGGAGGCCGAGGGCGGCAGGGTCGGGCGCAACTGGCCGGTGAGCTCGCCGGACGGCCGCGTGCCGGGGCCCGGCGCCGGCTTGGGCCGCGCCTGGGCGGGATAGTATCTCGGCTTCTTACGCGTGCGATTCAGCGAATCATAGCCGACATCGGATGCGCCGCTGGCCGCGGGTACACCGGGCAGGGGGACCAGATTTCGTCGTGCGGCCGAGCTGGTCGGCGCAGGCGTCGCGGGCAGCCCTGGCGTCGGGACGGCATCGGTCAGGCCGCTGACCACGGTCCGCCGCAACGGGGAGTCCTGCGGAGCCAGGAAGCCGTCGCGCACCGGCCGGAACACGTCGATGGTCTGGGGGTGGGCCGCATCGGGGCCGAGCGCGCCGAGCAGCAGGCATGCGGCGGAGGCGCCGCGCCACACCGCGCGCCTTCGCGCGCGCCTCGCGCGGCCGCTGTCAGGCCTCCACCCCACGATGAAAATACTCCAACAAAATCAATTGCGTCGTCGGGACACCCGCGCCGCCCGGCAAACCGCGTCGTTAAGGGAGTAAAAACAAATATGGTTAATGGGCTGTTGATGGCGCCTTGCTGCCTTACCCATGCTAAAGAGCGGCGCCTGACTGTTCAGCCTTGGAAGTCCGCATGCCGAGATCGAAGCCGTTGCCCGACACCGCTCCCGCCAACGCAGATATCCAGTCGGCACTGCGCACGCTCGATGCCGGCAGCAACGGCATTGCCGCGATCTCCGCGGCGCTGTCGGGACCTCTGGGAGCGGCCTTCGCCGCCGCCGTCGAACTGATCCGCGAGGCGAAGGGCCGGGCGATCCTCACCGGTCTCGGCAAGTCCGGCCACGTCGCCCGCAAGATGGCCGCCACGCTCGCCTCGACCGGCACGCCCGCGTTCTTCGTGCATTCCGCCGAGGCCGGCCATGGCGATCTCGGCATGATCACCTCCGACGACGTCGTCATCGCGCTGTCCTGGTCCGGCGAGCAGCCGGAGATGAAGACGCTGGTCAACTATACCAAGCGCTTCGCCATCCCGCTGATCGCGGTCACCTCGAATGCGCAATCGTCGCTGGGGCAGGCGGCGCGCATCGTGCTGGAGCTGCCGAAGGCGCGCGAGGCCTGCCCGCACAATCTGGCGCCGACCACCTCGACCCTGATGCAGGCCGCGATCGGCGATGCGCTCGCGATCGCTCTGCTCGAAGGCCGCGGCTTCACCGCGCTGGAGTTCGCCAATTTCCATCCGGGCGGCAAGCTCGGCGCCATGCTCAAGCACATCTCGGACCTGATGCGCTCGGGCGACGCGGTGCCGCTGAAGCCGCTCGGCACCGGAATGCCGGATGCGCTGGCCGAGATGTCGGCCAAGGGGCTCGGCTGCGTGGTCATCGTCGATGCTCGTGGTCACGTCGCCGGCATCATCACCGACGGCGACCTCCGCCGGAAGATGCGCGCCGATCTCTTGTCCGCCTCGGTCGACGAGATCATGACCGCGAACCCGCGCACCGTGCGCCGCGAGGCGCTGGCCTCCGAGGCGCTGGAGATCCTGAACTCCGCCAAGATCACGACGCTCATCGTGACGGATGGCTTGAAGCCAGTCGGCATCCTGCACATGCACGATCTGTTGCGGGCCGGGGTGGCCTAGCTCGAAGCGTCGTTTGCGGGCGCCCGGCTGCCGCGCGCTTGGGAAAACCGGTCAGCCTGCGTTGAATCGTGCCGCATCGGCCTCCAGCGGCAGCTGCAGTGCGTTCGCGACATACGACACGGTGCGATAGAAGCCGCACAGCAGGATGATTTCCAGCACCTGATCCTCATCATGATGCAGGCGGAGGCGGGCGAATTCGTCGTCGCTCAAGGTCGACCGTTGGTGCAAGGCATCGACCGCAGCGATCAGGGCCTGTTCGGGGGCCGACCAGCACGCCGCGTCGGCTGGTGCATTCACGGTGGCGTCGATCTGTTGCGCCGTCAGGCCGGCGTCTGAGCCGAAGATGCGGACGTGCACGCCCCATTCGTACTCGCACGCATTCAGCGCGCAGGTCCGATCGATGACGATCTCGCGCTGACGCAGGGACAGCGGGCCGCGGTCGAGCAGGCTGCCGCCGCGAAATTTGGTCCAGGCGCGCGCATGGCCGGCCATCACCCGGAACAGCATCAAGGGCGGCGCCCCGCGCATGATCTGGTCGAATTGCGCCTGGATGTCGGCCGGGTAGGGCGGCTGCAGCGGGGCGATCCGGGGCATGGCGGTTCCTCCTGTGCGGTGCTACATTTACTGTAGCAGCATGCTACGCTTTCCGTAGCGCTTGGCAAGCTGTTGGAGAGTTTTCGTGCCGAAAGACGTTCAACCGCGCCGGGTGCGCGGCTCGCGCTCGGGCCGGCCGGTCATGGCGCTGCTCGATCTGTTGGGCCGGCGCTGGTGCCTGCGCATCGTCTGGGAGCTGCGCGACGACGCCCTGACCTCCCGGGCGCTGCGCGCGGCCTGCGACGAGGCCTCGCCGACCGTGTTGCAGGCGCGGCTGGACGAGCTGCGCGAGGCGGGCTTCATCGTGCTGGGCGACAGCGGCTACGAGCTGACGCCATTGGGGCGCGAGCTGTTGGAGACCTTCCTGCCGCTGCATCGCTTTGCCGAGCGCTGGAGCCGGCAGACGGGATGAGCCGAGCTTGGGCACGTGCGCGGTCCCGTTCTGGCCGGGCACGGCGGCGTCGTGCTATGGGCTCGTCCGAGACAGGGAGCAGAGCCGATGCCGGGCGCATTCGATCTGGATAAATATCTCGTGCGCATCGGCTATCGCGGGCCGCTGGCGCCGACGCTCGAGACGCTGGCCGGATTGCAGGCCGCCCATGTCGATGCGATCGCCTTCGAAGGCATCGATCCGCTGCTCGGCCGGCCCGTGAACATCGATCTCGCCTCGGTCCAGGCCAAGATCGTCGACGGCCGCCGCGGCGGCTATTGCTTCGAGCAGAATGCGCTGCTGAAAGCGGCGCTGGAGGCGATCGGCTTTGCGGTGACGCCGCTCTCGGCGCGGGTGCGGTGGCGGCTCGATGCCGATGCGCCGCTGACGCCGCGCACGCACATGATGCTGAAGGTGGACCTGCCGGAGGGGCCTCATCTCGCCGATGTCGGTTTCGGCTCCTGCCTGCTCGATACGCCGCTGCAGATGGTTGCCGACATCGAGCAGCCGACCGCGATGGGTACGTTCCGTCTGACGCTGTCTGATGGGCTGTATTGGCTCGCGGCGAAGCAGCCGGCCGGCTGGCGCACGATGTATGTGTTTGATCTGGTGCCGCAGATTCATGCCGACTATGTCCTCGGCAACTGGTTCACCTCGACCAGCCCGTTGACGCCGTTCACCTCGATGCTGATCCTGGAGCGGTTGACGCGTGAGGCGCGCTACAAGCTGGTCAATCGCCGCCTGGTCATCGAAGCGCGCTATGGCGAGGTGAGGAGCGAACAGATCATCGAGACGCCCGAGACGCTGCGCGGCGTCATCGAGGAGGTGTTCGGGCTCACGCTGCCGGTGCCCGTCGATGTGATCTGGAAGCGCATCGAGAGCTGACGGGAAAGCGTTGCGATGGCCGGTGAGCTTCAGCTGGATTCCTATCTCGCCCGCATCGACTATCGCGGGCCGCTCGCGCCCGACCTGTCGACGCTCGCAGCGCTGCAGGCCGCGCATGTCGACGCGCTGCCGTTCGAGGCGCTCGATCCGCTGATGGGCCGTCCCGTCCATGTCGACCTGCCGTCCGTGCAACAGAAGCTCGTGCTCGGTCGCCGCGGCGGCTACTGCTTCGAGCAGAACGTGCTGTTCCGGGCGGCGCTTGAGGCGATCGGCTTCAAGACCACCGGCCTGACCGGCCGGGTGCGCTGGCGCTCGGCGCCATCAGATCCGCTCGGGCCGCGCCAGCACATGATGCTGCTGGTCGAGGTCGATGGCCGCCCGCATCTCGTCGATGTCGGCTTCGGCATCTGCATGATGGATGCGCCCATTCGCCTCGAGCTCGGACCCGAGCAGCAGACGCCGATGGGAACGTTCCGCGTCGGCACGTGGGACGGGCTCTATACGGTCAGCGCGAAGCAGCCGACGGGCTGGCGCATGATGTATGCGTTCGACCTCGCGCCGCAGATCCATGCCGATTATGTGCTCGGCAGCTGGTACACCTCGACCAGCCCGAACGTGCCGGCCACGCATACGCTGATGATGGAGCGTGTCGAGCCCGGCATACGTCACAAGCTGGTCACCCGCCGCTATCAGCGGCAGGCGCGCGATGGCGAAGTCGTCGAGGAGCGTGTGATCGAGAGCGCCGCCGAACTCGGCCGCGTCATCGACGAGATATTCCGGGTGACGCCGCCGGTGCCGGTCGAAGACATCTGGGCAAGGACCAAGGCCTGATCACTCTCCGATGACGCGAGTCAAAACGCGTATTCGCGTGATCAGCGCGGACATGATCACGCGCGAACTGCATTTGAATGGAATGCCGGCGCGGCCATTGTGCTTATCTTAAGAGTCGCAGCTTTAGGTTGCGGGAACCAAGGGGGCTCGCGGCGTCCTGCCGTCGAACAGTGGGGACCGTCCACATGGCTGACATCGTGATGCTCGCGGTGCGCGCAATCCTCGAAGGCACGTCCGCTGCCGAGCCGGGCCGCTGTCGCTGCACGCGGCCTCATCCCGCTTGACATCGGAGCCGCGCGACGCGCGGCTCATCCGAGCTGGCCCGATGGCCAGGACGGGTGGGGGCTTCACGGTGACACGTCGACCCTGACGCTTCGACGCTCATCCGATCGATCATGGACCGTCGACCTGACCTGCCACTTCAGGCCGTGCGGAGATTCATGTCGAGGAAGCCCCCACCCCTTTTTGTTTCACGTTCTGCTGACTGGACGCGATCTTGATCCAACAGTCGGTGCAAGGCCCGTCCAGTTAGCGAAACAGGGTGTTCACGCCACGGCTCAGCGCGGCAGCTCGGTCTTGCCCATCAGGAACTTGTCGACGGCCTGGGCGCACAGGCGGCCCTCGCGGATCGCCCACACCACCAGGGACTGGCCGCGGCGCATGTCGCCGGCGGAGAAGACCTTCGGCAGCGAGGTCTGGTAGTCCGTCAGGTTGGCCTTGACGTTGCCGCGCGGGTCGAGATCGACGCCGAGGTTCTTGAGCAGGCCCTCATGCACCGGATGGACGAAGCCCATCGCCAGCAGCACCAGATCGGCCGCGAGCACGAACTCGGTGCCGGGAATCGGCTTGAACTGCGCGTCGACGCGGACGCAATGCAGCTTCTTGACCGCGCCGTTCTCGCCTTCGAACTTCTGGGTCAGCACCGCGAACTCGCGCGCCGCGCCTTCGGCCTGGCTCGACGACGTCCGCATCTTCAGCGGCCAGTTCGGCCAGGTCAGCGCCTTGTTCTCACGCTCCGGCGGCGCCGGCATGATCTCGAGCTGGGTCACCGACAGCGCGCCCTGGCGCAGCGAGGTGCCGATGCAGTCGCTGCCGGTGTCGCCGCCGCCGATCACGACGACATGCTTGCCGCCGGCCAGGATGTCGGTCGCGTTCACGGGCTCGTTGCCGACTCGGCGGTTCTGCTGCGGTAGGAAGTCCATCGCGTAATGGATACCGGTGAGATCGCGGCCGGGAATCGGCAGGTCGCGCGGGGCTTCCGCGCCGCCGGTCAGCGCCACCGCGTCGTAATCCTTCAGCAGCGACGTCGCATCGAGGCCGTCCTTGCCGCCGACATTGACGCCATAGTGGAAGGTAACGCCCTCGCCTTCCATCTGGGTGATGCGGCGGTCGATGATGCCCTTCTCCATTTTGAAGTCGGGAATGCCATAGCGCAGCAGGCCGCCGGCCTTGGCGTGCTTCTCAAAGACATGGACGTCGTGACCGGCGCGCGCCAGTTGCTGGGCGCAGGCCATGCCGGCGGGGCCGGCGCCGACGACCGCAATCTTCTTGCCGGTTTTCACAGCGGCCGGCTCCGGCTTCAGCCAGCCGTTCTCCCAGGCCTTGTCGACGATGGCGCATTCGATCGTCTTGATGGTCACCGGATTGTCGTCGATGTTCAGCGTGCACGACGCCTCGCACGGGGCCGGGCAGATGCGGCCCGTGAACTCGGGGAAGTTGTTGGTCGAGTGCAGATTTCGCGACGCCTCTTCCCAATTGCCGTTGTAGACGAGGTCGTTCCAGTCCGGGATCTGGTTGTTGACTGGACAGCCGGTGGTGCCCGGCGCGGCCGAGCCGGTGCCGTGGCAATAGGGAATGCCGCAATTCATGCAGCGCGCCGCCTGGTCGCGCAGCTCCTTCTCGGAGAGCGGCACCACGAACTCGTTGAAGTTCTTCAGACGCTCGGCAACCGGCGCGTACTTGCGATCGTGCCGCTCGATTTCGAGAAAACCTGTGACCTTGCCCATGACCTACGACGTCCCTTGTCATCGTTTCCGTCATTCCGGGACGGCGCGTTAGCGCCGGACCCGGAATCTCGAAGTTGTGGGGCGAGATTCCGGGTTCGCGCTTCGCGCGCCCCGGAATGACGCCGTCTCTCATTCGCTCCGTCATTGCGAGGAGTGTCAGCGACGAAGCAATCCAGACTTTCTCCTGGGCCCTGGATTGCTTCCGCCTACGCCCCAAGGGGCTTCGGCGGACAAGTCGCTGCGCTCGCAATGACGCCTTGGTTGTGGCCTGCGCCTCAGGCCCCGATCGCGATCTTGGGCTCGGCGTCGGCGTTGGCGGCGAGCTCCTTCAGGGCACGGCGGTATTCGACCGGCATCACCTTGCGGAACTTCGGCGCGAAGTCCTTCCAGTTCGCCAGGATGTCGGCGGCGCGCTTGGAGCCGGTCGCCTTGGCGTGGCGCGAGATCAGCACGTGCAGCCGCTCGACGTCGGACGCCAGCAGGTTCTTGAACACGTCGACCCGGCCATGCGCCTCGAGATCGCCCATCTGGTGATAGGTGTCCTCTGCGATCATCTCCTCGGACAGTACCGGTTCGAGCTCGACCATCGCCATGTTGCAGTGCTTGTCGAAGTCGCCGGCCTCGTCGAGCACATAGGCGACGCCGCCCGACATGCCGGCCGCGAAGTTGCGCCCGGTCTTGCCGAGCACGACGACGATGCCGCCGGTCATGTATTCGCAGCAATGATCGCCCGCGCCCTCGACCACGGCGACCGCGCCCGAGTTACGCACCGCGAAGCGCTCGCCGGCGATGCCGCGGAAGAAGCACTCGCCGGAGATCGCGCCGTACATCACGGTGTTGCCGACGATGATCGATTCCTCGGGCACGATGCCGGAGTTGCGCGGCGGCTTGACGATGATGCGGCCGCCCGACAGGCCCTTGCCGACGTAGTCGTTGCCTTCGCCTTCGAGCTCGAAGGTGACGCCGTTGGCGAGCCAAGCACCGAAGGCCTGACCGGCGGTGCCCTTCAGGCTGACATGGATGGTGTCCTGCGGCAGGCCGGCATGGCCGTAGATCTTGGCCACCGCGCCCGAGAGCATCGCGCCCGCCGAACGGTCGGTGTTGTTGATCTCGGCCTCGATCTTGACCGGCGCGCCACGGTCGAGCGCGGGCTTGGCCTGCTCGATCAGCTTGCGGTCGAGCACGGCCTCGAGGTGATGGTCCTGCGCCTCGGCGTGATGGATCTTCTGGCCCGGCGCCTCCTTCTGCTTGACGAACAGCTTGGAGAAGTCGAGGCCCTTGGCTTTCCAATGCGCCACCAGGCGGGACTGGTCGAGCATCTGGGTCTGGCCGACCATCTCGTTGAACGAGCGGTAGCCGAGGCTCGCCATGATCTCGCGGACTTCCTCGGCGACGAAGAAGAAGAAGTTGATCACGTGCTCGGGCTGGCCGGTGAAGCGCTTGCGCAGCACCGGGTCCTGGGTGGCGACGCCGACCGGGCAGGTGTTGAGATGGCACTTGCGCATCATGATGCAGCCGGCGGCGATCAAGGGGGCGGTGGCGAAGCCGAATTCGTCGGCGCCGAGCAGGGCGCCGATGACGACGTCACGACCGGTGCGGAAGCCGCCGTCGACCTGGACCACGATGCGGCTGCGCAGCCGCTCGCGCACCAGCGTCTGGTGCGTTTCGGCAAGGCCGATCTCCCACGGCGAGCCCGCATGCTTGATCGAGGTGAGGGGAGAGGCACCGGTGCCGCCCTCGAAGCCCGCGATCGTGACATGGTCGGCGCGCGCCTTGGCAACGCCGGCGGCAACCGTGCCGACGCCGACTTCGGAGACGAGCTTGACCGAGACCTGGCCGTCGGGATTGACGTTCTTCAGGTCGTAGATCAGCTGCGCGAGATCCTCGATCGAGTAGATGTCGTGGTGCGGCGGCGGCGAGATCAGGCCGACACCCGGCGTCGAGTGACGCACCTTGGCGATGGTGGCGTCGACCTTGTGGCCGGGCAACTGGCCGCCTTCGCCGGGCTTGGCACCCTGCGCCATCTTGATCTGCATCATGTCGGAGTTGACGAGATATTCCGTCGTCACGCCGAACCGGCCCGAGGCGACCTGCTTGATCGCCGAGCGCATGGAATCGCCGTTGGGCAGCGGCTTGAAGCGGTCGGCTTCCTCGCCGCCCTCGCCGGTGTTCGACTTGCCGCCGATCCGGTTCATGGCGATCGCGAGCGTGGTGTGCGCCTCGCGCGAGATCGAGCCGAACGACATAGCACCCGTGGCGAAGCGCTTGACGATCTCCTTGGCCGGCTCGACCTCGTCGAGCGGGACCGGCTTGCGCTTGTCGTCCTCGGCCGACTTGATCCGGAACAGACCGCGCAGGGTCAGAAGCCGCTCGGACTGCTCGTTGAGCAGCCTGGCGAACGCCTGGTAGCGCTCCCTGGAATTGCCGCGCACGGCATGCTGGAGCGTCGCGACCGATTCCGCGGTCCAGGCATGGTCCTCGCCACGGGTGCGGAAGGCGTATTCGCCGCCGACGTCGAGCGCGGTCTTGTAGACCAGCGCGTCGCCGAACGCGTCGCGGTGGCGGCGCGTCGTCTCCTCGGCGATCTCGGCGAGGCCGACGCCTTCGATGCGGGTGTGGGTGCCGTAGAAGAACTTCTGCACGAACTCGGCCTTCAGGCCGACCGCGTCGAAGATCTGCGCGCCGCAATAGGACTGGTAGGTCGAGATGCCCATCTTCGACATGACCTTGAGCAGGCCCTTGCCGATCGACTTGATGTAGCGCTTGACGACCTCGTAGTCGCTCAGCGCGCCCGGCAGCTTGTCCTTGAGCGCGATGATGGTCTCGAAGGCGAGATAAGGATTGATCGCCTCTGCGCCGTAGCCGGCCAGGCAGGCGAAATGATGCACCTCGCGCGGCTCGCCCGACTCCACCACGAGACCCACCGACGTGCGCAGGCCGGTGCGGATCAGGTGATGATGCACGGCGGCGCAGGCGAGCAGCGACGGGATCGGAATCCGGTCGGCCGAGACCATGCGGTCGGACAGGATGATGATGTTGACGCCCTCGCGCACCGCGGCTTCGGCGCGGCCGCAGAGATCGTCGAGCACCTGCTCGAAGCCGGCCGCGCCCAGGCTCGCATCGAAGGTGGTGTCGAGCGTGCGCGAGACGAAGTGGCTGTCGGACACTTGCGAGATCGAGCGGATCTTCTCGAGGTCCGCATCGGTCAGGATCGGCTGATGCACCTCGAGCCGCTTGGTCGAAGCGACGCCTTCGAGGTCGAACAGGTTCGGCCGCGGACCGATGATCGAGACCAGGCTCATCACCAGCTCCTCGCGGATCGGGTCGATCGGCGGGTTGGTGACCTGGGCGAAGTTCTGCTTGAAGTAGGTGAAGAGCAGCTTCGGCTTGTCCGACAGCGCCGAGATCGGCGTGTCGTTGCCCATCGAGCCCGTGGCCTCCTCGCCGGTCGCCGCCATCGGCGTCATCAGGATCGCGATGTCTTCCTGGCTGTAGCCGAACGCCTGCTGCCGGTCCAACAGCGGCAGGTTGGTGCGCGCGCCCGTGGTCGGCGCATCCGGCAGCTTCTCGACCTGGATCTGTGTGCGCGCGAGCCACTCGGTGTAGGGATGGCTGGCGGCGAGCTGCGCCTTGATCTCGTCGTCCGGGATCAGGCGACCCTCCTCGAGATCGACGAGCAGCATCTTGCCCGGCTGCAGCCGCCATTTGGTGACGATCTGCTCCTCCGGAATCTTCAAGACGCCCATTTCGGACGCCATCACGATGCGGTCGTCCTTGGTGACGAGATAGCGCGCCGGCCGCAGGCCGTTGCGGTCGAGCGTGGCGCCGATCTGGCGGCCGTCGGTGAAGGCGATCGCGGCCGGGCCGTCCCACGGCTCCATCAGCGCGGCGTGATATTCGTAGAACGAGCGGCGCTCCTCGCTCATCAGCGGATTGCCGGCCCAGGCTTCCGGGATCATCATCATGACTGCGTGCGGCAGCGAGTAGCCGCCCTGCACCAGGAACTCCAGCGCGTTGTCGAAGCAGGCGGTGTCGGACTGGCCTTCATAGGAGATCGGCCAGAGCCGGCTGATGTCCTTGCCGAACAGCTCCGAAGACACCGACGCCTGCCGCGCCGCCATCCAGTTGACGTTGCCGCGCAGCGTGTTGATCTCGCCGTTGTGCGCGATCATCCGGTACGGGTGAGCCAGCGACCAGGTCGGGAAGGTGTTGGTCGAGAAGCGCTGATGCACCAGCGCCAGCGCGCTCTCGAAGTCCGGCTCGTGCAGGTCGGCGTAGTACTTGCCGAGCTGGTCGGCCAGGAACATGCCCTTGTAGATCACGGTCCGGCACGACATCGAGCACGGGTAATAGCCCGACATGCCGCGGTCGCGGCGCTGGTAGATCGCCTGCGAGATCGACTTGCGCAGGATGTAGAGCTTGCGCTCGAACTCGTCCTCGGTCTTGGCGGCGCCGTTGCGGCCGATGAACACCTGCATGCTGCGCGGCTCGGTCGGCTTGACGGTCACGCCCAGCGAGGAGTTGTCGGTCGGCACGTCGCGCCAGCCGAGCAGCACCAGGCCTTCGTCCTCGATCTGGTCGGCGATGATGCTCTTGATGACGTTCCGCCACGCTTCGTCGCGCGGCATGAACAGCGCGCCGATGGCGTATTCGCCCGGAGCCGGCAGCGTGAAGCCGAGCTCCTTCGCCTTGCGCGAGAAGAAGGCGTGCGGGATCTGCACCAGGATGCCGGCGCCGTCGCCGAAGCGCGGGTCGGCGCCGACGGCGCCGCGGTGCTCCAGATTGCAGAGGATGCTGAGCGCGTCCGCGACGATCTGATGCGACTTCTGGCCCTTGATGTTGGCGATGAAGCCGACGCCGCAGGAATCCTTCTCCTGGCTCGGGTCGTACAGACCTTCGGCTTCAGGACGCCACGTATGCAGCTCGCGGGTGATTTCGGCCGGTTTCTCATGCGAATCCACAGCCAGCACCGCGCCGCCCAAAATTCCGTGCTCGACCTTCGATCCGCTCATATCCGTCCCCATAAATTATTGGTCAGGGCCTTCACCACAGTCCGGTACAGTCCGTCCGGCGCACCCCGGGCGCTGCGCGGGCCCCTCTCCGGAGCCAACGCTCGTCCTTCTCAGCGAGCCGCATTTGCAGAATTCAGGCCAGTGTCCGGGGGACCATGTCCCCGCTGGACGACCGCGGCCTGTTCATGTCGCAGCGCCCTCAGGCGCCGTAACATCATTGCAAAGTCTCGGTCACCTTTGCAACGAAATTTTAGACAGCATTTCTGTCCTAAACCGCAAGATGCCAAACTTTAACCTATCACACAAGCACTGCGGAGTCCTGAGGTCCGGGCGCCGCACACGCTCATTCCCCGGCAAATCTTCCGCTTCTGCCACTGACCGATCGATCCGGCCGGGCCGGCGATCACGCGCCGCGCTCGATTTTGAAACCTAACGCCCCGATCCCGCCCTCTCGCCGACCCAGGACCGCCGGAATCACGGCAGAACTTCCGCGGCACTTGAGAAGAAGCGAACAGCTTCACGTGCGGGGGCATGCAGGAGCTTTGAGCCATGAAGTTGCTAGTTGGAGTCGTCTCGGCCGCGTTGATCGCGCCGTTTGCCGCGCAGGCCGAGCCGTTGCCGCCGCAGGGCGTCCGTGCGCCCTACACGGTGGTCTCCGATTTCGATACGCCTTATTCGGACCTGCCGCCGCCGGCCGTCGTGCCCGCACCGACGCCGCGTTACGGCTATCGGCCGGGCCCTGACTACGGCTACCGCGACGAGCGCTATGTGCCGCCGGCGCCGGTCTACCGTCAGGACGGTTACCAGCAGGAGTATGGCTATGCACCGGCGTTCCTGCCGGTGCATGAGGTCTATGCGATTCTGCGCGACAACGGTTTCTCGCCGCTCGGCGCACCGCGCCAGCGCGGCAATGTCTGGGTCGTGGCGGTGCTCGATCGCCAGGGCGAGGACGGCAAGCTCGTGGTCGATGCGCGCTCCGGCCGCATCCTCCGCTTCGTGCCGGCGTTCCAATGGGGCGAGGAGTACGAGCGGATGCGCTATGAGCCGAGCCCGCGCGGCGGCCTCGACCGCCTGCCGCCGCCGAGCGTGATCCGGGCCGATCCGCGCCTGGTGCCGCCGATGCCGGCTGCGCCGCGCGTTGCCACCGCGGTGCCGGTCCAGCCGAAGGTGCCGACGCCTGCCGCACGGCCGAGTGCTCCGGCGCCGCAGACCGCCGCGCTCAATCCGAAGCCGGCCGAGGCGGTCAAGCCGGTCGCGCCCGGCCCCGCGGACATCAAGCCGGCCGAGGCCAAGGCTTCAGAAGCCAAGCCTTCAGAAGCCAAGCCTTCAGAAGCCAAGCCTTCAGAAGCAAAGGCTTCAGAAGCCAAGGCTTCAGACGCAAAGGCTTCAGACGCAAAACCCTCTGAGCCGAAGCCGGTGCAATCGGCCGCGGCCGCGCCGCAGACGACCGGCTCCGTCGCAGCGCCCACGGCGAAGCCCGTGCCCCAGATCCTGCCGACGGCAAAGATGCCGGCTGTACAGGGTTTGGAATAGAGGCAGTCAGACGGTCTGCCCGGCCGCTTGCCACCACCAAAGCTGTCATCGCCCGGCTCGACCGGGCGATAACGTAACCCCGGCATCTCGGTCATTCACGACTGCCACGGCGACCTGGATGCCCGCTTTCGCGGGCACGACAGGTCGTTTGGAGCAGCCGATGAGATCCCAGCGCGATCGGTCGCACTACTCGTGCTGACCGGCGGCCTTCAGGATCAGATCAGCGATCTCCTTCGGATGCGACACCAGCGACAGGTGCCCGGCGTCCAGCTCGATCGTGGTCGCCTTCATGCGGTGGGCCAGGAAGCGCTCGAAATCCGGATCGATCGTCTTGTCCTGCTTCGACACCGCATAGAATGACGGCTTGTCGTGCCACGCCGCCTGGGTGGTGCGGTTGCCGAAGATCGTCGCCGCGGTCGGCCATTGCACCGCATAGAGTTCCTTCGCCGTCGTCGCATCGACACCATTGGCGAAGTCCTTCAGGAAGGCGTCCTCGTTGAGCTTGGTCTCGCCGTCGTGGTCGACGATGCCGGCGCGTGCCGGCGGTGTTGGATATTGCCCGGCGAGCTTGACGAAATCCTCGCCCGCATCGGGGGCCCGGGCCGCGACATAGACCAGCGCGCTGACCTTCGGATCGGTGCCGACCTCGCTCACGACCGTGCCACCCCAGGAATGGCCGACCAGCACGGCCGGCCCATCCTGCTCGGCCAGGGCGCGGCGGGTGGCGGCCGCGGAATCCGCGAGCGAGGTCAGCGGATTCTGCACGGCCGTGACCTTGAGGCCGGCCGCCTGCAGATAGGGGATGACCTTGGCCCAGCTCGAGCCATCGGCCCAGGCGCCGTGCACCAGCACGACGTTGTGGACCTTGGGCGGCTGCGCGGGCTCGGCGAGGGCGGGGCCTGCGGAGATCAGCAGCGCGGCGGCGCAGGTGAGGGTGCGAAGAAGGTCCATGTCACGGCTCCAAGCCCGGTTGACGAGGCGATCATTGGCGTCTTCGCGAGCTGAGAGCTGGCCGTTGCCAGTGGTCACGATCGTTTGACTGCACTGCAGCGAGACATGAAAAAACGCCCCGGTTGCCCGGGGCGCTCCTATTCCAGAATGAGGATGTGCTGTTAGGCGGCGGCCTTCTCGGCCGAGCCTTCGATCACCGGCTGCTCGGCGGCCTGCGCGCCGGTCGAGATCGGAATCGAGCGGGGCTTCTTCGCTTCCGGAATCTCGCGTACGAGGTCGACGTGGAGCAGGCCGTTTTCGAGGCTGGCGTTCTTCACCACCACGTGGTCGGCGAGCTGGAACGAGCGCTCGAAGGCCCGGGCGGCGATGCCGCGATACAGCACCTCGGCCTTTTTGCCGTTCTCGTTGGCGGCCTTCTCGCCCTTGATCGTCAGCGTGTTTTCCTTCGCGACGAGGGAGAGCTCATCCTTGCCAAAGCCGGAGACGGCGACGGTGATGCGGTAAGCGTTCTCACCGGTGCGCTCGATGTTGTAGGGCGGATAGCCGGGGGTGGGCTCGGCGGTGGCCTGGTCGAGCAGCGAGAACAGACGGTCGAAACCGACGGTGGAACGATAGAAGGGGGTGAGGTCGTAGGTACGCATGGTCAAAGTCCTCCATTGAGCGACTGTTGGCTAACCCGCCCGCCATCGGGCCGGGCTGTCGTGCAGCCTGACGCGGCCTGCACGATCTCGATATGGGCCGGACGTTTCGACCTTCAAGGGCGCCCGAGACCTGCTCTTTTTGCCGTTCCACCCCTTGATTCCCGCTGCCTTTCACCTATTCGATGGGCGCCTCATGACGCTCGTCTCGATTCCCGCCAATCCCGTTCCCGAAAACGTCACTGCCGGCACCATCAAGACCCCTGATGGCGCCGAGCTGCGCTTTGCGCGCTGGGCGCCGCCGGCCGGGCGCAAGGGCACGGTGTGCGTGTTCACCGGCCGCAGCGAGATGATCGAGAAGTATTTCGAGACGGTGCGCGATCTGCGCGATCGCGGCTTTGCGGTCGCCATCATCGACTGGCGCGGCCAGGGCCATTCGTCGCGGCGCCTGCGCGATTCCCGCAAGGGCTATGTGCGCTCGTTCTCCGACTACGAGACCGACGTGGAGACCTTCGTCACGCAAGTCGTGCTGCCGGATTGTCCGCCGCCTTATTTCGCGCTGGCGCATTCGATGGGCGGCACGGTGCTGCTGCGGCTCGCGCATGCCGGCAAGCGCTGGTTCGATCGCGTCGTGCTGTCGGCGCCGATGATCGACCTTCCGGACAGCCGCACCGCGCTGCCGGCGCGGCTGTTGCTGCGGGCGATGCGCATCGCCGGACAGGGCGGCCGCTACGTGCCGGGCGGCAACGACGAGATCAGCGGGCTGGCGCCGTTCGTCAACAATCCTCTGACCTCCGATCCGGTCCGCTATGCCCGCAACGCCGCGATCCTCGAAGAGGATCCGACGCTCGGCATCGCCTCGCCCACGGTCGCCTGGGCCGACGCGGCGTTCTCGGCGATGATGACCTTCCGCGGCATGACCTATCCCTCCCAGATCCGCCAGCCGATCCTGATGCTGGCGGCCTCCAGCGACACCGTGGTGTCGACGGCTGCGATCGAGGAGTTCGCCTATCATCTGCGCGCCGGCTCGCATCTCGTCATCGCCGGTGCCAAGCACGAGATCCTGCAGGAGCAGGACCGCTACCGCTCGCAGTTCTGGGCCGCGTTCGACGCCTTCGTGCCGGGCACGCCGCTGTTCGGGTGAGCGTGCTGCTGGACACTCCTGGGGACGGCGAGCTAGCTAGACTCGACCTCTTCCTCGGAGCTTGGCTGCAGACGTGAGTGAACGGCGGAAAAATCAGCAGGCGCAGGCGCTGCAGGAAGCCATCCACGCGCTACGCGCGCGGCAGTTCGCGCGCGCCGAGCAGATCGCCGCCTCGATTCTGCGCACGGCCAGGACCGACCGCGCCGCGCTGCTCGTCCAGGCCCATGCGCTGCTCGGCCAGCAGCGCGCGAACGAAGCGATCGCGGCGCTCGAGAAGGCGGCGCTCCGCGGCAGCGATCCGGAGCTCGAGACACTGCTCGGCGCCGCCTTGTGCGAATCCAGACGCGCCGCCGACGGCATCGCGCAGCTGCGCAAGACCGCGGCGCGGCGGCCGCCTTTTCTGCCGGCGTTCCAGGAGCTGGCGGGGCGGCTTGCCAAATCGGGACAGCTCGGTGACGCCATCGCCGTGATCGAGGAGGCGCTGACGCTGTCACCCGACAGCGTCGACCTCCAGCTCGATCTCGGACGCCTCTCTCTCCAGGCCAATGACCGCGTCCGTGCCCGCACGCACCTGTTGGCGGCGCGCGAGGCCGCGCCGGGACGGCCCGACATCCTGATCGAGCTCGCCTGGGTGCAGTTCCTCGACGGCGACTATGCCGAGGCCGCAGGCACCTACCGCCATGCGCTCGGCCTGCGGCCCGAGGACACCCAGACCCGCGCCAACCTCGCGATGTGCCTGATGGAGATGGGCGACCGCGCCGGGGCCGAGGCGGCGCTGCGCACGGTGGTGCGCGGCCGGCCGCATCTGTTGAGCCGCGCGGCCTATACGATGGTCGTCAGCTCGCATGGCCGCTTCTTTTTCCGGCCGAGCGATGCGGCGAAGTTCCTTCAGGTCGACGGCGCGGCCGCCCTCAAGCCCTGAACCGCTTGCGATAGACGCCGGTCTCGCGCTTCAGCGCCTCGCGCACCTCGTGAATCTCCGCGATTTCCTCTTCGGTGAAGGCCGAGATCTGCATCGTCCAGGCCTGCCGCTTCACCGGAATGCATTGCGCGACCGGCGTGCCCTTTGGCAGCACGCCGCGGAACGACGTGTCGTGCCAATGCGCCGGAAAATGCACGAAGCTATCGTGAAAGCGGTCGCTGTCGACGAGGCCGGTCACGGTGGTGAAGGGCAGGTCGAAGCGGTTGACGGGATGCGTGAACAGCAATGCCCAGCCCTCCGGCGCCTCGATCGTCCAGAGATTGTGAAACTTGAGCAGGAAGCGGTCGGCCTCGAACAGCGGCGAGCCCGTGACCTGCGCGACGTCGTGGAAGCTGATCGGCGAGCGCGGAAAATCGATCGCACCGCCCGGCGGCAGCTCGTTGTCCCAACCGATCCCGCCATCCTCGACCGTGAGGTCACAGACCAGCGGAATGAGGAAGCCCGTCGTCATCGCGTCGATGAAGGGCGGGCAACGCTTGACGGTCTGCTCCTCGGCCTGGTTGAGCGCGCTGAACGCGGTGGCCGGCATCGTCTTGACCCAGTCGGGAACGCCCATCGGCGCCGGCACCGGCTGCGGAATGAGGTCTTCCAGCTCCTTCGGACAGCGAAATTTCAGCGTGAGCGGATCAGTCTCGGACATGGGCGCCGCGGCTCTTTCGTGGTCGACGGTAGAGGTCTACGCCTTCGGCGCCGAAAGTCCAACGGCCGAGCCTGGGCTTGTCTCTGCTCTATCTCGTCAGATGCGCCTCGGACACCGCATGATTGAACATCGCGTTCAGCGCCGACGTGATGTCGGCGGGCGTGTTCGCCGTATAGAAGAATCCCGGCGAGGCGCAGGCCTTCAGGCTCGGCGGAATCGAAGGAATGTTGCTGTTGGCATAGTCGTCTTCGTCACCGGCGAAGGATGCGTTCACCGGATTGATCACCTGATAGGGAATGTAGAGAACTGAGATGATGATGCCGCGGTTCTTCAGCGGTGTGCAGGAGGTGTTCGGATCGATCACGGTGGCATGATTGCTGCCGGACCATGAGCCATTGGGCACGCCCTTCACTTGCGGGTCTTGCGCGCCGTCGGTGACCAGGAACACGTAGGGCAGGGTATTGGTCGAGGCGCTGCCGTTCCCGACATTGACGATCAGGTTGTTGACGCTGGACAGGGCCGTGTCGATATGCGTTCCGCCCGAGCCGAGAGATGCGTTGGTGTTGGTGTCGAGCAGCGTCGCAAGGTTGGCCGCCGCATAGTTGATGGTGGTCGAATCCGTCGTCGAGCCGTTGATGCTGCTGGTGAGCGGAAAGTAGGAATAGAGATATCGGATGAAGGGGTAGAGCCCGATCCGGAACTGGTTGTTGACCTTCTTGGTGTTGTTCGCCGTGACAAACAGCTGGTTCACGGCATAGCCCACGGCATCCAGCCTCAGCTGGATGCACGCATCCGTCCCATCGGTCGGGCAGTTCGCAACGGTCGCCAGGTTCTTGTACAGTGAGTTCGGCAGGCCGGACACGATCGACGACGGCAGTTGAACGCCCATGGGGTAGTTCTTGTTGGTGGTCAGCAGGTTCTTGTAACCGCTCTGGCTGACGCGCGAGATCGCATAGCCCAGGCAATAATTGTTCGTGGGATATCCCTGGGTCCCTGAATCGGTGCAAGCGCTATTCTGCGGCGAAAAATGGCACGCCAGCGTGCATCCCGTGGGGTATTGCCTGTAGTTGTCCGGGCTGATGGCCTGCATGCGCTGTGCTTCGGACGATGTCGACGGGAGGCCCATCGAGCCCGAGACGTCCAGCGTCAAATAGAAGTCGAGATAGAGTGGCAACGTGACGGAAGAGGACGATTGGCCGCTGACCGTCAGATTCTGATAGCCGATCACCGTCAGGAACGTGGCCGGCACGTTGGCGGTGAATTGCACCTGCGACGTCAGTGTGGACCCGCTCTTGGTGACGGTGCTGGTCTCGGACGTCAATGTGTAGCCTTGAAAGGTAGAGGCGTTGCCCTTGAAGATGTTGTCCGCCTCCGCGACTCCGGCGGTAACGGTTCCGTCCGACGTCATCGCCATCGCCGCTGTATAGCCTGCCGAGTTGACCGAGATCGAGGCGATGCTCGCGGCATCCGCCGCAGACTGGAGCCTGATCTTCATGCGCATGGCCATGGAGTAGTCGGTCGCGCATCCGATCGCCGTGAGAATCGGCAACAGCGCCAGCGCGAATGTGACCGCGATATTGGCCTTGCTGTCGCGGGAGAAGCGCGCGATGGCGGCGATCGCCCGGCTCGCTGGTCGGCTGATATCCGTCATGCTCTTCCTCAAAAGATCCCGTTGGGGCGGTGAGGACCTGTATTCTTTTCCTTGTTGGCGGTTCCCCCGCGGCGATCATCTCCGCGACTGCTTCAAGGAGACCTGCGGTGAGAACCGGGCAGGAGCCCGCCTCCGCCCGCTCCCCCGGCCGTGAGCAGAGGGTCACGCCGTCGCGCGCGGGACCACATGTGGATGTATGCGGACGCCGATTGCGACTTCGGTTGACCTGCGACGAAACATCGCAGGCGACTGTTGCGATTTTGTTTACGTGGCGAGAGAGAGGCGCCGTCCTCCAATACCGTGCCAGCCCATGCGTGCGCCTGTCGTCAGCGCGGAGCCGCGCCGACGATCCACGGAGCAGCCGCCGCTACTTGGTCGACAGCACCTCGCCGAACCGCTCCCACTGCTTGCCGGTGAAACGCATGAACTGCACCTGCTCGACCGGGAGGTGGTCGGTCTCTGACGTGTTGACCTTGATGCCCGGCAGCAGCATCGGCAGTTCGAGATCCTTGATCGACAGCGCCTGCCGCAAAATGTTCTCGCGCGACAGATCGTTGCCGGCCGCCTTCAGCACTTGCTCCAGTACCATGCCGTTGTTGTAGCCGTTGACGTAGTTGGAATCGCGGATGTCGCCGTCGGGCACGTATTTCGCCATATAGTCGCGCCAGCCCTTGACGCCGGCATCGTTGGCCCAGGCGGGATCCAACGGATCCTTGACGTAGGCTGTCGAGATGATGCCGGTGCCGGCCTCCAGTCCCGCCGGCTCCATGACCGATGACATCCACACCGAGACGTTGGTCAGGAACGTCAACGGCCGCCAGTTGATCTCGAAGGTCTTGCGGATCGCCTGCGCGGCGAATTTCGGCGTCGCGGCGATGATCAGCGCATCGGCGCCGGTCGATTTCAGCTTCACGATCTGCGAGTCGATGGTCGGCTCCGTCGACTCGTAGCTTGCGACGGTCACCGTGCTGTCGAAGCGCTCGCCGAGCACGTCCTTCAGCCCGGCGAGATAGTCGCGGCCGAAATCGTCGTTCTGCGCGAGAATGGCAAAGGTCGAATCCGGCTTCTTCTGCAGCGCGTAGCGCGCATACATCCGCGCTTCGTTGCGGAACGGCGCCATCACGCCCATCAAGGCCAGCGGAAATTGCGCAGGGTCGCCGAACTTCGAGGCGCCCGAGGCCACGAACAGCTGCGGCACCTTCTTGCCCTGGAGATACTTGGCGATCGCGGTGTTGTGCGCGGTGCCCATGGTCGAGAAGATGAACAACACCTCGTCGCTCTCGACCAGACGTCGCGTCTGCTCCACGGTCTTGGGCGGCACGTAGCTGTCGTCCAGCGAGATCAGGTTGACCTTGCGGCCGTTGATGCCGCCGCGGTCGTTGATCATCTTGAAATAGGCCACCTCGCCCTTGCCGAGGATGCCGAAGGCGGACACCGGCCCGCTATAGGGCATGGTCTGTCCAATGCGGATCTCGCTGGCGGTGATGCCCGGCTGATCCTCCGCCCGAGCGGGTACGGCGAGGACGGACGCGGCGACCAACAATCCTGCCGCTGCGATGGCGCTTCGCATGGATACCTCCCTGATGGCCGCGCTGCCGGCGGCGTTTTGGCGCTGAGCATAGGGGCATGGCGGAGGCCGTGCAATTAAAATATATTTTTTGATGAAAATATACTTTTAGGCTTTGCTAGTGTGAATTGATTGTCCCGCGAGAGTGAGTCGATGTCCGGCAGCGCCACCCAGACCGTCTACGAGCAGTTGCGTGCCAGCCTGCTCGCCGGCCTCTATCGTCCAGAGGAGAAGCTGAAGATCAGCGAGCTCGGATCAGCCTTCTCGGTCAGCACCGGGGCGATCCGCGAGGCGCTGGCGCGGCTCACGGCGGAAGGGCTGGTGACGGCGACGCCGCAGCGCGGCTTCCGCGTGGCGCCGGTCTCGGTGGCCGATCTGCGCGATCTGACCGACATGCGCGTCGAGATCGAGACCAAGTGCCTGCGCCGCGCCATCGCCAACGGTGATCTCGCCTGGGAGACCACGGTCGTTGCCGCGCATCACCGTCTGGCCGCGACGCCGATCGCGGCCCATGACGGCAGCTTCTCGCCGGCCTGGATGCTGGCGCATGCCGATTTCCATGCCGCGTTGGCCCAGGCCTGTGGCAGCGCCTGGATGATGCGGGTGCGTGATCTCCTGTTTGCACACAACGAGCGCTATCTCGATCTCGCCCGCAAGACCGATCGCGGCGACCGCGATGCCGCGCGTGAGCATCGCGAACTGATGGAGGCGGCGCTGGCGCGCGACACCGAGCGCGCGGTGACGCTCATGATGGCGCATCTCGACAAGACCCGGGACACGATCGAGGCGGCGCTGCTCGCAGCGACGGCGATGAATGAGGCGAAGTAGGATCATATCAGGACGCAGACCGCGAACGTCTTCGCGATCCGTCCCGAGCCGGATGTCACCAGCCGAATGACCGAGGGTCGCCTGACGGCTGCGGCCACTTCATTCGGGGTGACGATGTACTTCGGCTGGGAAACGGGAAACGTCGAATTGCTCGCGCCGCGTATAGATGCGATCGCTCAGCGCGACACGAACCACCGTGCCTCGCGTGCGGCCGTCGTCCATCCTTGTCGTCGACATCGTGCTCCGTTCAGGGCGAGCTAATACGAAGATTCAACTTCTTCGAGCGTCGGCGCTTCCCCCGTCTCGATGCAACTGCAAATCCGCCGTCAGTGTTAAGCGGCCTTCATGCCGGGCATGCTGTGCATTCAAGGATGCATTCACCACGCGCCGATCTCTCCAAATTTGGAAACGCCCCGGTAACGCACCGTCCCTCTAGTTAAGTCCACTAACGACATTCAGGAGGAGACATTGATGATGATGATTGTGCGGAAGCTGGTTGGTCCCCATGCGCTCAATTCCGGATTTGGTCTGGTGACCATGTTCTCATTGACGGGCGTGGTCGCTTCTCTCGTGCTGGTCCAGCACGGGGTGAATGTCAGTCCGCCCGCGATGTTCTGATCGGACGGCTCACGACTGCTGACCTTGCCCCAGTTCGGAACGAACTGGGAGTTGGTCCGCAAGACCGGTCCGTCCCGATGTCTTGCGGGCTGCCTGCAACCTATTTCAAGACAAAGTGCCACGGACAGGTCATTCAGGCCGTGAACCGCTCTTCCTGTCGCGTGATCCGATCAGCTCGGCGACGAGCGGATTGGGATAGCGGCGCTGCTGGCTCACGGCGAAGAACTGCTCCTTCAGCGCGCTCAGGCGGGCGCGTTCAACCAGCACGCCGGTACGCAGCTCGTCGATCACGACGATCGACGGCACCAACGTGACGGTGCCGCTCTCGCGGGCCATCAGGCGCAGCATCGCCATGTCGTCGACCTCGGCGGCGATGACCGGACGGATCCCGCTGGATCCGACCAGCGCATCGAAAGCGGAGCGCAGCGCACTGCCTCGGCCGGGCAGGATCACCGGCGTCGTTGCCAGATCCTGCGGGAATCGGAATCGCGCGGGCTTGGCCGGCTTGCGGCTAACGAGGCTGACGCGCTGCTCATCGATCAGCGTGTTGTCGAAATTGCTGCGCATGTCTGGCGCCGCCGGATGGTTGGCGAGCACGAGATCGAGCTTGTGGGCGTCGAGCTGCTCCAACAGGTCGCTGAACTGACCGGTGTGGATGATCAGCTCGACGTCGCCGCGCCCGATCAAGGGCTTCAGGAACGCGATCTGGAAGTTGCGCGACAGGTTCGCCGCGGCGCCGACCCGCAGCAGCTGCCGTCCCGGCCGCAGGCCCGACAAGGTCTCGATCAGCTCATGGCCGGACTTGAACACGCTGCCGGCATAGTCGAGCGCGATGCGCCCGGCCTCGGTGAGCTGCAGGGTGCGTCCAATGCGCTCGAACAGCTTCTGCCCGAGCTGCTCCTCCAGCGCCTTCACCTGCACCGACAGCGAGGAGGGCGAGACGTTGAGGCGCTGCGCGGCGCGGCTCATGCTGCCTTCGCTGGCGATGATCCAGAAGTAGCGCAGGTGGTGGTAATTCAGATGCGGCACGCAATCATTCTATATTTTATAACGATCAGGTTCAATGATTGAAATTTTAGGAATGAACTGCAGCCCGTAAAGCAAGAGGGAGAGATCGTCCCCTTGTGATCAAACGACCGGGCCGCCATGAACCAGCTCCTTCCCTGTCTTGCGGCGCTTGCGCCGCTCACGCTCGTGGTCGTCGCACTCGCCGGCACCGGCGGCAGCGCCAGAACCGTCGCACGTAACGCGATCGCGACCGCCGCGCTCGCATTCGCCCTTGCCACTCTCGCGAGCCTCGGCGCAGCGGTCATGGGGGCAGGGCGGACGCCACTGCTCGGCGGCTACGGCCTAGGGCTGTCGCTGCAGCTCGATACGCTCGGCGCCATCCTCATCATGCTGGTCAGCTTCATCGGCTTCGTCGTCGTGCGCTACAGCTGCAACTATCTCGACGGCGATCCCGGCCAGGTCAGGTTCACGCGCTGGCTGCTGCTCACCCTGGCCGCGGTGCTGACCTTGCTGATCTCCGGAAACCTGGTGCTGCTGCTGGCGGCCTGGATCGGCACCAGCCTGGCGCTCGGCAAGCTGCTGCTGTTCTACGACACCCGTCCGGCCGCGGTCCGCGCCTCGCGCAAGAAGTTCGTGGCGAGCCGGCTCGGCGATGCCTTCCTCGCGGTCGCGGCGCTGCTTCTCTACCTCCGCTTCGGCACGCTGGAGCTCGCCAGCCTCGCTGCGCAGGCCCGCGGCGGAGAAGGGGCGGGATCGGCGATTGTCACGATCGCCGCGCTGCTGATCGTCGCGACCGCGATGCTGAAATCCGCGCAGCTGCCGCTGCATGGCTGGCTGATCGAGGTGATGGAGACGCCGACCCCGGTGTCGGCCCTGCTGCATGCCGGCATCATCAATGCCGGTGGCTTCCTGGTGCTCAGGCTCAGCGACGTGCTGCTGCTGGCCACGCCCGCGCTCGACGTCCTCGCGGTCGTCGGTGGCGCCACCGCTCTGTTCGGCTCGCTGGTGATGCTGACGCAGACCTCGGTCAAGGTTCAGCTCGCTTATTCGACGGTGGCGCAGATGGGCTTCATGCTGCTGCAATGCGGGCTCGGCGCCTTCTCCGCGGCGCTGCTGCACATCGTGGCGCATTCGCTCTACAAGGCGCACGCCTTCCTGTCGTCGGGCAGCATCATCGATCTCGCCCGCGCGTCATGGACGCCGAGCCCCGGCGGCCAGCCGCACGCCGCAAGGCTGATCCTGGCCTTGGTCGCGGTGATCGGCCTCGCGCTACTGACGGGGCTCGCCTTCGGCATGACGCTCCGCAGCAACCCGGCGCAGATCGCGCTCGGCTCGGTGCTGCTGATGGGGCTGGTGCACCTGATGGCCAACGCGATCGACGAGCGGCCGAACGCCTTCGTCATCGCCCGCGCCGCGGTGACCGCAGCGGGCGTCGCGATCGTCTACTTCGCGCTGCAGGCCGGCACGGCCTGGCTGGTCGGCGGCAGCATTCCCGCATCGCGGCCGGTCGATGGTGTCGTGCCGATGCTGATCGCGGCGGCCGTGGTGGTCTCGTTCGCGGCGGTGACCGTGTTCCAGAACCAGATGATGCGCCGCGCCGACGCGCCGTTCTGGATCGCGGCCTACGTCCACCTGCGCAACGGCCTCTATCTCAACACGCTCGCCAACCGCCTCGTGCTGACGGTTTGGCCGCGAAGCGCGACCTCGCACCTTCCGTCCAAGCCGTAAGCCGGAGATGAAGATGACCCAGGCTGCCCTTGCCATGTCCATGACCGACCCGATCGACACCACCGCCGATGCCGGGCTGATGGCCCGCATCGACAGCGCCTGCCAGCGGGTCGCGCCGCTGTGGCCGCTGAAACACTTCGTTGCCGTCAATCCGTTCCTCGGCTTCACCTCGCAGAGCTTCGCCGCGACCGCCGCGACGTTCGAGCGCGTGGTGCGGACGCGGATGCTGATGCCGCGCGACTACTATCGGCAGGCGCTCGACGACGGCCGGATCGACGATGAAGCGCTGGCGCAGGCGCTCGCGCTGCATCCCTCGACCGGGCTCGATGTCGACGCGCTCAAGCAGAAGGCGCGCGCCGAGGCCGGGCTGTCGTCGCCGCCCGCTGTCGTGGCGACGGTCGCCGAGGTGCTCGACCGGCTCGCCGAGGGCGATCGCTACGTCTCGCTGGTCGCCTTCATGATCGACGAGATCTCGGCGTTCTGCGCCACCTATTTCGACGAAGGCCAGGCGAGCTGGCCAAGCCCGGTGCGCAAGCTGAAGCCCTATGCCGCGTGGCGGACGATCGCGGCCTATGACCGCAATCCCGAGGTGATGGGGCTCACCGGCTTCCGCAAGGCGATCGCGGAGCTGCCGGCCGATCCGGTGCAGGCGATCGGTCTGATCGTCGACCGGCTCGGCATCCCCGCGCGGGCAGTCGAGGACTATCTGGTGCGGGCACTGTTCGATCTCGGCGGCTGGTCGGCCTATGCCCGCTACATCGGTTGGAACGCGCAGCTCGACGGTCGGCGCGACGAGACGCTGCTGGAGCTGCTGGCGATCCGGCTCGCCTGGGGCTACGCGCTCTATCAGGCGCGCACCGACGACGCCTTCAAGGCGGCCTGGGCGGAGGCCATGGCGGAAGCGGCGAAGCTGCCGGCCGATCAGCGGCTCGACGAGACGCCGGAGCTTGCGATCGATCTCGTGCTGCACGAGGCCTATGAGATCGCCTTCCGGGCGCGGCTGGTCGGGCAGCTTGCCGCGCATGGCGCAGAGGCGGCGATCCCGCGGCTGCCGGCGCGGCCGGCGTTGCAGGCCGCGTTCTGCATCGACGTGCGCTCGGAGATCTTCCGGCGCGCGCTGGAGACCGCTTATCCGGAAGCCGAGACGATCGGCTTCGCCGGATTCTTCGGCTTCCCGATCGAATACGTCCCGATCGGCCATACCAGGGGCGGCGCGCAATGCCCGGTGCTGCTCAAGCCCGCCTTTGTCGTTTGCGAGGCCGTCAAGCATGCCGATGACGTCGAGGCGGCCGAGGTGCTGGGTCTGCGGCTGCTGCGGCGGCGGGCGGCCAAGGCCTGGAAGTCGTTCAAGGTCTCGGCCGTCTCGTCGTTCTCCTTCGTCGAGACCGCCGGCCTCGGCTTCGCCGCCAAGATCGCAACCGACAGCGCAGGTGTCACGCGTCCCGTGCCGTCACCCGTCGTTGATGGTCTCGATCCCGAGATCGCGGCCCGCGTCCAGCCGCGGCTGACACCGGGCGAGCTCGGCGGGCGGGCCACCGGCTTCACCGATCCGCAGCGCGTCGCGATGGCCGAGGCGGTGCTCAAGGCGATGTCGCTGACCGGGCCGTTCGCGCGGCTCGTGCTGCTGGCCGGTCACGGCAGCACCACCGTCAACAATCCGCACGCGTCGGGGTTGGATTGCGGCGCCTGCGGGGGCCATACCGGCGAGGCCAATGCGCGGGTCGCCGCCGCCGTTCTCAACGACTGGCGTGTGCGAGAAGGTCTGCGCGCCAAGGGCATCGACATCCCCGCCGATTGCTGGTTCATCGGAGCGCTGCACGACACCACGACCGATGCCGTGACCTTGTTCGACGAGGACGACGTTCCGGCCGTGCTCGCGCAGGATCTGTCCCAGCTGAAGGCACGGCTCGCGGACGCTGCACGGCTGGCGCGGCAGGAGCGCAGCGCGCTGCTCGGCATCAAGGACGTATCCGACATCGATGACGCGGTGATCGCCCGGAGCCGCGACTGGTCGCAGGTGCGGCCCGAATGGGGGCTCGCCGGCAACGCCGCCTTCATCGCCGCGCCGCGCGCCTTCACCCGCGGCCTCGACCTCGGCGGCCGCGCCTTCCTGCACTCCTACGAGGCCGCCCGTGACGACGGCTATCGCACCCTCGAGCTGATCATGACGGCGCCGATGGTGGTCGCGAGCTGGATCAACCTGCAATATTACGGCTCGACCGTGAACAACGCTGCCTTCGGCAGCGGCAACAAGGTGTTGCACAACATCGTCGGCCAGCTCGGCGTGCTCGAGGGCAACGCCGGCGACTTGCGTGTCGGGCTGCCCTGGCAGTCGGTGCATGACGGCACGCGCTTCATCCACGAACCCATCAGGCTCAACGTCTTCATCGCCGCGCCGGAGAGCGCCATGGACGAGGTCCTGCAGCGTCACCAGGGCGTGCGCGATCTCGTCGTCAACGGCTGGGTGATCCTGCATTCCCTCGGAGAGCAGGGAGCGATCCGGCGTTGCGTGCGTCCGGGCGTCTGGACCGCGGCGTGAAGCCGGCGGTGCGCCCCATGATCAGCAGGCCGCACCGTCGCGTGACCTCACAGCGTCTTCAGGTACTCGATCAGGTCCCAGCGCTCGTCCTCCGAGAAGGCACCGCCGATGATGCCGTTCGGATAATCCTTGTTGGGCTTCGTCGGCCCTTCGAAGGAATGGCCGAGCGTGCTGTTGCCCTTGATCGGCTTGCCGCTGGAATCGCTGGTCACGAACAGCGTCTGTCCGACCTTGCACGTGCTCTCGCCGCCCTTCGGCACGGCGAAGCCGACCGGCTTCGGGTCATAGTCGCGCGCGCCCTGGCAGAACGATGTCGGCCGCTCGGCAGCCGGCGTCAGCAGCCAGTACAGCGACGGCACCGAGCCGTTGTGCAGATAGGGTGCGGTCGCCCACACGCCGTTGAGCGGGCGGGCGCGATAGCTCTTGCCGGCCGGGTTGGGGCAGTTCCTGCGATCGCCCCACAATGCGGCCCGCTCCGCCTCGGAGATCTTGCGGTCCTCCATCCATTTGTCGCTGGCCTTCTGCACGACGGCCATCAGCGCCAGCGCATAGGGCATCTCCGTGGTCGAGCCCTGCGGCAGGTTGCAGCCCTTCAGGTCCTTGGCCGGATCGACCTCGAGGAAGCCTGCCACGTTGACCTTGCGGTTGGCGAGAATGCTCGCCTGTCCGGGGTCGGTCTGCATCGCCTCGACGGGCTTCTGCACGAGGTCGAGGATCGGGCCCTTGGCGTTCCAGCCCTTGCTCTCCCAGTCATCGGCCGGCTTGATCTTCCAGAAGCTCTTGTCCGGATAGGTCTTGTCGAACACGGTGTCGGCGACCGGGCCGAGATGGCACTCGACACAGACAGCCGCATAGAGCTTACGGCCGCGTTCGACGCGGGCCGGATCGATCTTCCAGGCGTCGTCGCCGGCGAACAGCTTCTCCGGCCATTTCGGCGAGGTCAGCCCGCCGAACGCGGGCGTCGTGGTCGCGAACGGATCGGGACCGCGCAGCATGTTCTCGATGTAGAGCAGGTTATCGATCGCCATCGACGAGCGCCACAGTCTGTCGCTCGCGGTCTTCGGTGAGAAGTTGATCTGTGCGGAGACGCCGAGCGCCTCGCCGGCATTGCGGATCAGGGGCTGCGCGATCGATCCGTCATATTGCGCCCAGGAGAACCACGGCACGGTCCAGATCGGAGGGTAGGACACCGGCGCGTCGATGGCCTCCTGGTTGTCGAGCATGTTGGGCAGACCGCTCGAGGCCATGTCGAGGTAGAATACCTGGTTGCCGATGCGGTTCAGCGCGTCGAGCCGGCCGAAGCCTTCCTCCGTCTCGGTCTGGCCCTTGGCTTCGATCGTGGTCTTGTAGTTGTTGGCCTGCATGTTGAGCGCGAAATCGATCGCGGCCTTCAGGCCCTTCTTCAGGCTCGCGCGATCGGCGTCGGACGCATTCGGTCCGAGCACGCGATCGGCAAAGCGCGTGAAGCGGCCGGGCACGTATTGCGTGAAGATCATCGCAAAGCCCATGGCCTCTTCAAGCTTGCGCAGGTCGACCATGCCGGGGCCGCCGTCGAAGCGTACGCTCACACCCTTGTAGTGGATGCTGCCGGAGTGACAGGCCGCGCAGGTCAGGCCGATCTTGTCGGACTGCGCGGCGCCGGTGGCGGGATCGGTCGCGCCGGTTAGCCGGGCAAAGCCGACCGGCAGGCCGCCTTCGTTGCCGGCCGGGGTCGGCTTGAGGCCGGCGGGCAGTGGCGCTGCGGGCTCGGTCTTGGCAGCCGTCGCGGCGTAGCCGAACGGCCGGAGGACGCTTGGGTCGCCGTCGACGCTCTTCGGGCTCGGGATGAAGCCGAAACGTTCGAGATAGGCGCTGTCGGAGATCAGGCCGGGCGTGCCGAACGGCGCCAGATAAGGCTGCTCCATCGCCATGAACCAGGCGTAGGGAATCGGGAAGGTCGCGGTGCCCTGCGTCACGTGGTGAAACCAGTGCCGGTCCTGCGTGGTCCAGCCCTGATCGAGCCAATAGGCCGCCCTGGTCGGCTCGGTCTCGGGCAAAGCGGGCGGGATCAACGCCGCGACCTTCTTCGGCAGAACCTTGCCGAGCTTGTCGCTGACGGCGTCGGGCGCGGCCACCCAGGCGAGTAACACGGCGGCGCCGGCCAGCACTGCCGTGCCCACGAGCGCCTTGCCGATACGCCAGACGATGTTCGCGGGCTTGGGCTTGGCCATCAGCCGCGCGGCGATACGCTGCGGCAGGCGGCGGTCGACGAACAGCGTGCGGACCTCGGCAACGGAGAGATAGCGGCCGTCGCCCTCGCCCTTGCCGAGGATGTTGAGCAGCACCGGCCATTCGCCCTGCATCAGAATGGGGAAGTACCAGCGCGCTCGGTCGCCGTCGCGCGTCAGATTGGCCTTCATGAAAGTCTGGATCTGCGCCTCGTTGAGGCCGCGCTCGGTGCCCCCGTTGGGATCGGGATAGTCGCTGCCGAAGCTCGCGAACCGGTCGATCTCCTCGGGATGAACCTTGGCCTCGGCGTCGAGAATGCGCGATCCGCCGCCATGTTTGTCGAGCGGGCCGTTGCGCAACTGGTCGAGATCGGCGCCGGACCACAGGCTCTTCAGCAGCCGCAGCGGCGACAGGCCGTTCGCGATCAGCGCAACGCCAAAGGTCTCGATGCCGACGAGCCGCTTCTTGAAGCCGGTCTCGCCGCTCGCCGCCTCGACCCGGTCGCCGATGGTCTTCAAGGGGACGCTGTGGCCGTCGACGAAGCCGCCGGCGACGAGCGCGCGCAGGAAGGGACACGGGTTGTCGGACGAGACCGGAAGCTGTCCGGGCAGGGCGTCACGGGCGCGGGCGCTGTCTTCTTGCATCGAAGAACATCCTTGGAAAGCACCTGAGTGATGAAAACGAAATCACGCAAACAAACGAGGGCGACGCCGAATTGCGCCGAGGAACGGGCGGATCGGCCGCCGTCTGAACGCTACAATGCAATCGTGAATGATTGGCGCAACCCGCCCAAGTGTCAACCTCAAGTCGCGATCGCGCTATTCGCCCGCGAACTTGGCCTTGGTGTCCACCAGGGTGAGCTTGGTCAACGGGATGCCGGCCTTGGTGAGGCCGTCGCGATAATGCGCGATGTCGGCGGGATTGCGCCAGCGGATGTTGCTCAGGAGGCGCTCGATCGTCATCCACGGATGCTGGCTCAAAAGTGCCGCGACGGCCTCGCCCGCTTCGACCGAGCGTCCGAGCTGCGCCAGCGCGGCGGCGCGGATGGCGAGGCACTGCAGATGGTTCGGGTTCTGATAGTGCGACTCTCGCGCCCAGGACAGCGAGGCGTCGTACTGGCCGAGCATGTAATGGCTGAACGCGCTCAGCACCGACCATTGATAGCGCGGATCGCTGTTGCCGCGCTGGGCCGCCACCGAGAACAGCTCGATCGCCTGGCGGTGCTCGCCGGCGACGAGATGGCAGACGCCGAGCACGCCGCGCGCGCCCATGTCATAGGGATTGAGCTGCAGCGACTTGCGCGCCGCCTCCATCCCGGCCTCGACCCGGCCCTGCATGGCATGGACATAGGCCAGCAGCGAATAGGAGAAGGACGAGCGGGAATCGAGCCGGACGCCGGCCTCGGCCAGCGCCATTGCCTCGTCCCACAGCTCCCGTGAGTTCCTGATCCAGCCGAAATGGATGCCCTGCAGCAGGATGGTGCCGAGATAGGTGTGGGCGATCGCAAGACCTGGGTCGATCCTGATCGCCTCGCGGAACAGCGCGATCGAGCTCTCGTAGTCGGCCTTGGTCGGCTGGTAGTAGTGCGACAGCCCGCGCAGGAAGCGATCCCACGCCGTGAGGTCCGTGGTCTTGGACCGCACCGGCACCGCCGCCTCCGCGCGATAGATCTCGGGGATCAGCGCGGTGCAGAGGTTGGCGGTGATGTCATCCTGCACTGCAAACAGGTCGCCGATGTCGCGGTCGTAGCGGCCGGCCCAGAGCTGCTCGCCGTTCTCCGGCGCGACCAACTCGGCGGTAACCCTGATCTTGTCGCCGGAGCGCCGCACCGAGCCCTGGATGAGATAGGTCGCATCGATCTCGCGCGCGATCAGGCGGGCACTCATGCCGGCATGCTTGAAGGCGAAGGTGGAGTTGCGGCTGAGCACCCGGAAGAACGACTGCAGCGACAGCGCATGGATGAGGTCTTCCGCCAGGCCGTCCGAGAAGTATTCGTCGGTCTCGCCGCTGAGATTGGCGAATGGCAGCACGCCGACGATGGCGGTGCGGTATTGCGCCGGCAGGGTCGTGGCGGACCGCTGCTCGCGGCTCTTCTCCGGCGAGGACGGATCCCAGGTCCAGACGTTGATGGTGTCTTCGATGTTCTTGAAGCGGAACGGCCCGCGGTCGACGAAGGTGACCGTGAGGTGCTTGCTGGCTTCCTGGTAGGCCTTGTGGGAGACGGCAATTCCGCCGGGCGGTGCTGCGGCTTCAAGCCGCACCGCGGTGTTGACGCCGTCGCCGAACACCTCGTCCTCATCGAAGATGACGTCGCCCATGTTGAGGCCGAGGCGAAACTGCATCACCCGGTCGGCCGGCAAATGAGCATTGCGCTCGGCCATCAGCTTCTGCACCTCGACGGAGGCCGCGATGGCGCCGACGACGCTCGGAAATTCCAGGAGAAACCCGTCCCCTGTGTATTTCACGATGCGGCCGCCGTGATTGAGGATGATCGGGTGGATGGCGCCGCGATGGGCCTTGAACGCGGCATGGGTTCCCGCCTCGTCGGCGCCCATCATCCGCGAGTAACCGACCACATCGGCACAGACAATCGCGGCCAGCCGTCTCTCCATTCCGTCTTTGCTCCTACTCAGGGCGATACCACGGCAACAGCGGTCGAATCCAATCAATTTGCGGAAGCAATGTGTAGGCCATGTGGCGGGCCGGCGACATTGGACCCGATTGGCTCAGGTCAGCCCGGCCTTGATCAGTCCGTCGCGGTAGTGGTCGATGTCGTCCCGGCGTTTCCATCGGATGTTCTTGATGTGGCGGTCGAGCGTGAGCCAGGGGTATTGCGCGTGCAGCACGTCGACGGCGTCGCCCGCCTGGTCGGTCGCACCAAGCTGCGCCAGGGTCGCCGCGCGGATCGTCAGCGCCTGCAGATGGTTCGGGTAGAGAAACAGCTCCTCGCGGGCCCAGGACAACGCCGCCTCATAGCGGCCGAGCAGGTAGTGGCTGTAGGCATTCAGCGCCGGCCATTGGTAGCGCGGATCGCTGTTGCCGCGCTGGGCCGCGATCGAGAACAGATCGATCGCCTGCTGGTGCTCGCCGTTGACCATATGGCAGAGCCCGAGCACGCCGCGTGCGCCCATGTCGTAGGCATTGAGCTCGGTCGCCTTGCGCGCCGCCTTCATGCCGTCGTCATGGTCGCCCTGCATGGCCTGCACGAAGGCCAGGATCGCATAGGCGAACGAGGAGCGCGCGTCGAGCCGCACGCTGTCCAAGGCCAGATTCTTCGCCTCCTCCCAGAGCTCGCGCGAGCCCTTGATCCAGCCGAAATTGATGCCCTGCATCAGAATGGTCGCGAGATAAGCGTGCGCGAGGCCGAGCGTGGGATCGAGCGCAATGGCTTGCCGAAACAGCGAGATGGAGATCTCGTAGTCGGCCTTGGTCGGTCGGTAGTAGTGCGACAGACCGCGCAGGAAGCGGTCCCATCCGGTCGGGTCGGTCGCCGGCGCACGGACCGGAATCGAGGCTTCGACACGATAGATCTCCGGCATCAGCGCCGCGCATAGGCTGGTGGTAATCTCGTCCTGCATCGCGAAGAGATCACCGACGTCGCCGTCATAGCGACCGGTCCACAATTGAGCGCCGGTCTCGGGCGCGATCAGCTCCGCCGTCACGCGGAGCTTGTGACGAGAGCGCCGCACCGTTCCCTGAATCAGGTAGGTCGCGTCGATCTCGCGTGCGACCAGGCGGGGATTGAGGCCGCGGTCCCTGAAGCGAAACGTCGAGGTGCGGCTCAGGACACGAAAGAACGATTGCAGCGACAGCGCATGGATCAGGTCGTCCGCGAGCCCGTCGGCGAGATAGGCGTCGGCGTCGTCGGAGAGGTTGACGAATGGCAGCACGCCGACGATCGCGGTGCGATATTGCGGCGGCAGGCCGGTGACGCTCGTCCCGGCCCGGATCGCCGCCTCGCTACCCGGCTCCCATGTCCACGCCTGCACCGGCTCCCGCAGGTTCTTGAACTGAAAGCTTCCGGCGCTGGTCAGCTTGACGGGGAGTTGCAGGCCGGCCTCCTCATAAGCCTTGGCCGAGACGGCAACACCGCCCGGGACGGCGATCGATTCCAGATTGACGGCGACATTGATGCCGTCGCCGAAGGCCTCGCCGTCATCGACCGTAAACTCCCCCTGATGGATTCCCAGCCGGAAGCGCATGTTGCGGTCGGACGGCAGATCGGCGTTGCGCTCCGCCATCAGGGACTGCATCTCGATCCCGAACTGGATGGCGCTGGCGGCGTTGGCGAATTCCAGCAGAAAGCCGTCGCCGGTGTGTTTGACGATGCGGCCGGCGTGGTTGAGGATGATCGGATGGATGGCGCCGCGATGAGCCTTGAAGGCGGCGTGCGTGCCGTCCTCGTCAATCCCCATCATGCGTGAATAGCCGGCGACGTCGGCGCAAAGGATGGCAGCGAGGCGTCTTTCCATCACATCGTGCTCCCGCCTCGCGCATACCACGGCCGAGGCGGCCAAATCCAACGCTTTTCCAGAACCCATCGCGGCACCTCGCCCTGCGGCCCCGCGCCGGCCTCTGCGGCGCGAGACGGCAATGCCGAGGCCAGGTATGGTTAGACCGTTATTGTTAGGAAATGTTCAATCATGCTCGGCATTCACGATCTGCCTTTGTTTCTCGTCTCCGGGCTGCTGCTCAACATCACGCCGGGTCCCGACACCGCCTACATCGTTGGCCGCAGCGCGCAGATGGGCTGGCGCGGCGGGGCCGCTGCCGCCTTCGGCATCAGCACGGGCTGCCTGGTTCACGTGTTCGGAAGTGCGATCGGGCTGTCGGCGCTGCTCACGGCCTCCGCGACGGCCTTCGCGACGGTGAAATGGGCCGGTGCGGCCTATCTGGTCTATCTCGGCATCACGCAGCTTCTGGCGCGGCGGCCGGACGCCGCCAGGGCGAGTGATGCGACGTCGATGCCGGTGGTGACGCTGCGCCAAGCGTTCTGGCAGGGCGCGCTCACCAACATCCTCAATCCGAAGGTCGCGATGTTCTTCCTCGCCTTCCTGCCGCAATTCGTCGCAGCCGAGGCGCCGCACAAGGCGATCGCCTTCCTGCTGCTCGGCACGATCTTCATCGTCAACAGCACGATCTGGTGTCTCGGCGTTGCCGTCGTCGCGGCCCGTGCAGCGCGCCGCGTGCGCGACTCGTCCGCCGCGCTGCTCTGGCTCAACCGCACGATCGGCGGGCTGCTGATCTATCTCGGCGTCCGGATCGCGATGCTCGAGGCGCGCTGACTTACCGGAGCAGCTCGACGACCGCCGTGCCGGCGAGATACAGGCCGAGCAGGATCATGGCGATCAGGAACACACGGCGGAACGCCTCGGCCGGCAGTCGGGATCGCGCCGCTTGGCCCGCGAACATGCCGACAAAGGCGCAGGCCATCGCGACCGCGCCGGGCAGGGCGGTGGCCGTGCTGAGCAGGCCGGAGCTCGTCAAGTTGAAGGCCAGCGTGACGGTGGCGACCGTGAAGAACACGCCGAGGGCCTGGACCAACTCGTCCTTCTCGAGCCCGATCGCCTGCATGTACGGCACAGAAGGTACGACCTGCACGCCGGTGGCGGCCGAGATCAGCCCGGTGACGAGGCCGACGATGCCGCCGACCCATTTCTCGTGCGGGGGCGCGACCTTGAAGGCGAGCTTGGTGAGACCGAGCAGGGCATAGAGCATCAGCAAGACGCCGAGCGCGACGTTGCCCCAGCGGGTCGAGGCATGGCTGAGCGCGCCGGCGTTGAGGCAGATGCCGATCGCGGTCCCCAGCATCAGCGGCCATAGGCGCCTGGCGATATCGCGCAGATAGGGGCCGGCGAAGGTCTGCCAGATGTTGGTGATCACGGCCGGTACGATGACTATGGCGAGCGCCCGGCCCGGCGGCATGGCGACCGCGAGCAGTCCGACCGAGATGGTCGGCAGGCCGAGGCCGAGCGCGCCCTTGACGAAGCCGGCCAAAGTGAGCGCGAAGGCGATGAAGATGAGGATGGGGTCGATCATGGTCGGCACATTGACCAGACTGCGCCGACGACACAATGTGGAGGTTACGGAGCAAGCCTTCGTCCAAGGCTGAGGCAGGATGACCATGCGTTTCGATCTGGTCGATCTCAGGCTGTTCATTGCCGTGGCCGAGGCCCGCAGCATCACTGGCGGCGCCGACCGGGCGCATCTGGCGCTGGCCTCGGCGAGCGCGCGGATCAAGGGCCTGGAGGACGCGTTTGGCGTCGAGCTGTTCAAGCGCGGCCGGCGCGGCGTGGAGCTGACCGCGGCGGGCGAGAGCCTGCTCGATCACGCCCGCATCATCATGGCCAATGTCGAGGCCATGCAGGGCGAGCTCTCGGGCTTCGCATCCGGCCGTCGCGCCAACGTGCAGCTGCTCGCCAATACCGTCGGCCTCGCCGAGCATCTGCCGAAGGCGCTGGCGGCCTTCCTGCGCGAGCATCCCGACATCAACGTCGATGTCGAGGAGCGCGAGAGCACCGAGATCGCCGAGGCGATCGTGTCCGGCAGAGCGGATCTCGGCTTTGCGGCGGAGCACGCGCTGCCCGAGACGATCGAGCGCTTCGCCTTCGGCGAGGACCGGCTGATCCTGGTGGCCGGACGGCGCAGCCCGCTCGCAGCGCGCCGACAGATCGACTTCAGCGAGACCGCGGGGGAGGATTTCATCGGCCTCACGCAGGGGACGGCGCTCAACGTCCATATCGGCCGGCACGCCGCGCGGCTCGGCATCCGCCAGCACGTGCGGGCCAGGCTGCGCGATTTCGACGCGATCTGCCAGATGGTGGCGGCCGGGATCGGCATTGCCGTGGTGCCGGAAGCGGCGGCGCGGCGTTGCGCGCGGTCGATGCCGATCAGCCTCGTCGCGCTGCGCGACGCCTGGGCCGATCGGCGGCTCGTGATCTGCGCCCGCAGCTTCAAGGCGCTGCCGCGTCCGGCGAAACTGCTCGTCGAGCATTTGCGCCGGGCCGCCGCGTGAGGCGCCCGACGACCGGCCGGATGTCTCCGTTCCGCGCGAGAGGCGGGGAGCCAAGCCGGTGGAGGCGGGCTCAGCCCGCTGCCAGCCGCTTCAGCGCCGCTTCGTGGACGCGCTTGTCGCCGGCGGCGACGATCCGGCCGCCGTTCTGCGCCGGGCCGCCTTCCCAGTCGGTGACGATGCCACCGGCGCCGTTGATGATCGGGATCAGGGCGGCGATGTCATAGGGCTTGAGCTCGGTCTCGATGACGAGATCGAGATGGCCGGCGGCCAGCATGCAATAGGAGTAGCAGTCACCGCCATAGCGCGACAGCCGCGTCTCGGCCTCGACCCGGCCAAAGGTGGCGCGATCGGCCTCGTTCATCAGCAGCGGGCTCGTCGTATAGCACACCGCATCCCCGAGACGCTCGCAGCGCCGGACCGAGAGCCGGCGCTCGCCGCCGCCGTTCTTGTAATTGGCGGAGCCGTTGTCGCCGGCGAAGCGCTCGCCGATGAAGGGCTGGTGCATCATGCCGAACACCGGCGTGCCCTTGTGCAGCAACGCGATCAGCGTGCCCCAGGTCGGGAAACCGGCAATGAAGGATTTGGTGCCGTCGATCGGATCGAGCACCCAGACGTAGTCGGCGTCCTCGCGCTCATTGCCGAACTCCTCGCCGACGATGCCGTGCTGAGGAAAGTTCGCCTTGATCAGGCGACGCATCACCGCCTCGGCGGCGCGGTCGGCCTCGGTCACCGGATCGAAATCGTGCCGGTTGCTCTTGTTGTCGACCAGCAGCGAGGTCCGGAAGAACGGCAGGATGGTTTCGCCCGACGCGGTCGCCAGACGACCGATGAAGGCGGAGAAATCAATGACCGTCACAACGCGTCCTTGGGTGAGGGAATCGGGTGGCTCTAAGCCCGGTTATGCCTAGCTCAAAGCGGTCGGGGGCGCATCCGGATATGGAACACCAGCGTGGCATCATGGATACCGTTTGGTGTCCGGCCGCGCTGGCCGGGCGCGGTTGAGCCGTCGCGGGCCTCTGATGTGAAACTGAAAGCGAAACCGGCGTCCCCCTCCGATCGTTTGGAATCTCCAATCAAGCCATTGACTTCTATGATGAAAAGAAGAGCTGTTTCGCGCTGAACGCAACCCGGCCTATGTTTTTTTGCATGGAGAAAGGCGGAAAAACTCTTGCGCTTTGTGCAGCGCGATTGCATATTGTTGCGGTGCGGTAGCGCTTCGCGTTATCGCTGCCCTCCTTGGGCGTTTCCTCCCTAGACTTGGGCCGCTTGTCATTCAAGCGGCCCTTTTTTTTGCGCCGACGCCACCGGCCGAAATCGCTCGGACCGAACGCGCAGTCCTCTATTCCGCCGCCGCCTGGAACGGCCCGAGGTCGCCGAGCGGCACCGTCGCCAGCACCTCGGCGAGCACGGCGAGATCGGAGGCGACCTGGGCGAAGCGCGGTCCGCGCTCCCTGCGGCGCTCGTCCATGTAGATCGCGCGGTTGAGCTCGATCTGGATCGCATGCAAGCCCGTGGCCGGATTGCCGTAATGCTCGGTGATGAAGCCGCCGGCATAGGGCTTGTTGCGGCCGACCGAATAGCCGAGCCGGCCGAGCACGTCCTCGACCAGGTCCGGCAGCAGCGACGCGCAGCTCGTGCCGTAGCGGTCGCCGATCACCATGTCGGGCCGGCGCGGCTCGTCGCGCGAGACGCCGACCGACGGCATCGAATGGCAGTCGACCAGCACCACGGTGCCGAACTGCTGGTGCACGCGGTTGATCAGCCGGCGCAGCGCGCGGTGATACGGCTTGTACAGCGTCTCGATCCGGTGCAGCGCCTCGTCGACGCTCAGCCGGTCGCGATAGATCTCCTGGCCGTCGCCGACCACGCGCGGGATCGTGCCGAGGCCGCCGGCCACCCGCATCGAGCGGGTGTTGGCAAAGCTCGGCAGCCGCCCGGTGAACATCCGCGGATCGAGCTCATAGGGCTCGCGATTGACGTCGACATAGCAGCGCGGGAAATGCACGCGAACGACCGGAAAGCCGCGCAACAGGAGATCGGCGATCAATTCGTCCATGAACGAATCTTCGGAGCGCCGCAGCGCCGGCAGATCGATTCGCGACGCCCTTAGGAAATCGTCGGGGTAGGCCGATCCGGAGTGAGGGGAATTGAAGATGATGGGCGCGCGCCATTCGGTCGGCTCCATGATCTCGAACGGCGGCAATTCGCCATCAAAGTCCGTCATCTCTGGGCGCCGTCCCCTTGGTCACGTGCGTCGATGTCACGTCCGTTGATGCGCCGGTATCCTCCGGCCGATTCGTTCTGGACAACGCAGGCACTGCTCTTGCCAACGCGCATCTTCGATAATCCGAGCCGGTCTGCCAAGCGAAAAGCAATGAAAAAGTTCATCTCGCGTTTGGAACAACTCTGAGCTGGCGTGCTGCTTCGGTCGAAGACCGCACCTTCAGCCCTCAAAATGCCTTGCCGATGTCGGATCAAAAGGCGCAATCTTTCACCCGAAATTTACCGCCCGTCAGGCTTAGTGGCGGCAACGCTCCGCCTCTCACCCGGACCAGACAACCCTCGCCATGCACAAAATCCTGCTCGCCGAAGACGACAACGACATGCGCCGCTTCCTGGTCAAGGCATTGGAAAATGCCGGGTTCCAGGTCTCGCCCCACGACAACGGCATGTCGGCTTACCAGCGGCTGCGCGAGGAGCCGTTCGAGATGCTCTTGACCGACATCGTGATGCCGGAGATGGACGGCATCGAGCTGGCGCGCCGCGCCTCCGAGCTCGACCCGGACATCAAGATCATGTTCATCACCGGCTTCGCCGCGGTCGCCTTGAACTCCGATTCGGAGGCGCCCAAGAATGCCAAGGTGCTGTCCAAGCCGGTGCACCTGCGCGAACTCGTCAGCGAGGTCAACAAGATGCTGGCGGCCTGAGCCGCCAGGGACACACCTCCGGAACTGGCGGATTATTCCCAATTTCGGCATTTTGCGTCCTTGCCTGCCTGCGTGGGAGCCGATATAGGGACGCCCACCCGAACGGATATTGGATTAGGGCACGTAGCTCAGCGGGAGAGCACTACCTTGACATGGTAGGGGTCACAGGTTCGATCCCTGTCGTGCCCACCATCGGCCGATCCGGCCGGTGACCCAGCCTCGTTCGATCCCACGATCATTGAAGATCCTCTCACGTCGAAGCCAAGGATCAGCCGTGGCTCGCGTCGCGGGTCCGCCAGCCCCAGGGCAGGGCGACCATAGTCGTGAATTCATGCGTCTGTCCTTCTCTCGCCGCGTCGTCCTGGCCGGGCTCGTCCCGCTTGCGCGGCCGCGGCCGCTTCGGCGCGGCAAAGGCCCGGCCATCCACATCGCGGGGTTTGCACAGACAAGGGTGGGATGCCCGGGCGCTTCGCGGTGCCGCTCTTGCGCTTCATCGGCGGCCTGCTGATCGTCGGACGGCTGTGTCGGTGGATGCTGCGGTCTGGATTTTCAGACATGGCTTCGCTGTCTCGCGGCGCGCTTTGCGTCCGAGCTGTTCTGATCGACCACCCTCTTCGTCGAAGAGGGCACGGGGAATGCCGGGCGCTGGCCGCACCCATGGCCCGCCTGCAGAAAAAAAGCAGGCGGCAGTCACCACAGGTTCAGCCGAGAACACCCGGCATTCCCCGCGCGATGGTTTTGACGGCTGCTTCGCGATCTCCCCGGTGCGCCGGGCTTTCTGGCCACCGTATCGCACAACGTGCTTGCGCACATTGCGCTGGGCATCAGCATCGGGATGCCAGGACCACGCGACTTGACCGTGCGCATCGACGTCGTTCGTCGGCGCGGCTCAGCCACGCTGCAACATCGACGCGCCCACCGCATCCCGCCTCGACGTTCGTGACGACCGCGAAGCGCCCCTCTTGTGAGACGGGACGGGGAGATAGAAGCATGAATTCTGGAAAAAAGAAACAAGAATCTTCATGCTCGGGAGACTGGACAGAGACATGTGTTTGAGGCCGCAGTCAAAACGAGTTTTTCTGGCGTAGGCGATCTGGATGCGGATGAGGGGCAAAGAGACGACCGCGCGCCAATGCCGACAAGACCGGCTCCCCGATCTGAACCGGACGAAAGCACTTGGCGCACTCTATTGGAAGGTCGCCGTTGTCATGCGAACGACCTCCAGCAAGAGGGTTAGACGGAGTGTGCCGCAGGTACGACTTTTACCATCTCGTTTTTGAGATCAAGTCCCTTCCATATTTCGAGTTCATCAGAGTCTTCATAGGCAATGCAGAGGCAGACATCGTCTCGCCCACCGGTTCTACGGGCAAATTCGATGCTGTGAATGGGGGCAGAGATAGATAGCGAAGAGTTTAGCGGCACGCTGACGATCATGCCGGCCTGAATCTGCCCACCTGCCATCTCGCCAGCCAGAACAAACAACCGGCGACTTTCAAGGGCGAAGGTCTCGTTCACACGAAAGCTGAACATCAGGAAGACCTACATCATGATATCGTGCTTGTCTCTTCCTTGCTGATTTCGTTGAAAAAGTCAGCAGTTGCGACGCAGAGATATCGGTGATTCAGTCTGTCTAGTGGGCAGGACTGAAGGT
>NZ_JBNPTX010000007.1:0-413479 GCF_051167875.1 Bradyrhizobium sp. HKCCYLRH3097 | reverse complement strand
CCTTCAGTCCTGCCCACTAGACAGACTGAATCACCGATATCTCTGCGTCGCAACTGCTGACTTTTTCAACGAAATCGACCCGAAGCGGACATCAGAACAACGGTGCTGCGCGCTGCAATCTGAACTTTATCAGGGAGCCCGAGTCGCGGCCGTTGTCACCGGGCAGTCAGACGCCACTGCCGGATGACGCCTTGAGAGTTGCCACTACAGGGGATCGGTCAATTGGACAGTGACAAAGCGTGAAAATTGGCGGCGCTATTTAGCAGCCTCCTTCATTAATATATGTTTGTAACATTTACAACCTTTCGGTATACTTCTAAACTTTCGCACTGGGCGGGCTCAAGGGGGATTGCATGAGGCTAATTAGTCGAAGGTCATTACTAACAGGCGCTGGCGCAGTCGCGATTTCGAGCTCCAAACTTTTGGCCATGAAAGACAGCGTTGGCACCTTGCAGCGCGCCTACGTTGCCAAGCCGCAAATCATTAAACAGGAATGTCCTGAATGGTGCTGGGCAGCCTCCACAGCAATGATCTTTGCGGCGCACGGACATCGTACCGATCAAAAGAAAATCGTAGCCAAAGTATTTGGCGGCCTCGCATGCAAACCCGCTGGAACGCCGCTCGCCATAGCGCAAGCACTCAGTGCGCCGTGGGTAGACGACAGCGGCCAGTCTTTCCAGGCGAGCATCAGCGCAGCCTACGATCCGACTGACGGTATTATGGCCATCAGTAATAACTTCATTATCAACGAACTGGCGAACGACCGACCCGTCTTGTACTGCAACACTCACCACGCAATGGTCATAGTCGATTTCAACTATGTTATAAGTCCAATGGGTCCGGCTCCCCAGCAAGTGGGCGCGCTCGATCCGTGGCCCGGCAGTCCGGACTACCATCCACTTTCTCAACCCGAAATGTACGGAATTAATATGGCGCCCGGCGGCCAGATGACGTTTCTGGCCGCGGTTGCTTTGTAACTGCGCATGCATGCTCGAATAGAACGAATAACATTTCGCATGGAGTCTAAGCGATGAGAAACGCACTAATCGCCTTAATACTCGTTGCGTCTACCACTTTTTCGTTAGCCGAAGACAGGGTACGGGTCGGCGACTGTTCGGTTATTGCAAGCTATCTCGAAGATCAGATCACTCCCGCTGATACGGACAATCCTTTTCACTCAGAGGAGATTTGCTACAGGTGGCAGGTGAGGACCACTTGTAACGTTCAGATGCGTTTTGACTATCGTGTTAGAAAAATGCGCGGGGGGCGATGTGTCAGTCAAAAGCGGTACTATCAGCAAGGGCTCGCTGAAGAGCTTTTGCGGCCCCGGCGGGGATAGCGAACGCTTCTTTGTGGAATAAGGATAGGAAGCATTAGTGAGCGTCACGAGACGGGCGATCTCCATATCGCCCACCTCGGCGAGGAATTTATATCCCAACAAACTAGTGCTGCTCATGAAATAGCAAACGACGCCGCATCTCAGGCCCGGCAGCCTGATGTATGGGTATTGTCTATAGAATGACGAGGACACGCTATGGAGCGTCGACAATTTCTGTCTGGCATGTGTATAGGCGCTACGATCGGTGTCTTCCCTTCGATGGCTCGCGCTGAAGCGACTTGTAGGACCTCAAATCAAACCGACATACGCATCATTGATGCCAGCAAGAATCTTACCAGATCCGCCAAGCGGGTAGCAGACGCCGGCGTCACTACAGTGATCCGGTTTTATACACGCCTCGAAAATTTGGATCACGGCCCTTATCAGAACGCAGTTCTATCCAAAGCGGAACTAAATGCGCTTGAAGACCAGAGGATCGCCGTCGCAACTGTATTCCAGTATTTTAGCGGCGGGAGTGGCCGAACTTTTCAAGAGCCCACCAAGAAAATTTATGACGTGCGCGACGCAGTGAAGAATGCTGACAACATGAAGCAGCCCGAAGGGAGCGCTATCTACTTTGGCGCGGATTTTGACCTAGCGAGCGGCGACCGTGAGAAAAATATTCTGGCGATAAAACAGTATTTTCAGTACGCGCAAAAAGAAGTAGCCAAATCTGGTCGCAAAATCGGTGTCTACGGCTGCGGAAAAACCTGCGAAATCCTCGCAGAAGAACAGTGGGATATGTACTATTGGCTTTCGGCTTCTGTCGCTTATTGGCGCACAGCAGAATTTTACAATTCAGGCAATTGGCATCTATTTCAAACCAAGACTGATCTAGCCCGCCCCTATGGTGAGATCGATACCAATGTACTCAATCCGAAATTCACGTCGTTCGGGCAATGGCGGAGCGACGGGAGCCTAGTGACGGAACCCGCCGCGGTCTCGAAACGGATCCTTGATGCCCGTCGTTTCGTGGCACCGAAGCGGATACAGTTGTTCTCAGATCCGCTAAATCCCGATCAAACACTAATTCCTCTGGAGGATGCGGAGCTTAGTCGCGCCAGCTTCGGGCGTTCCGTGAGAGTAATGTGCCAAGAGGGAGAAGCACTCGGAGTAAGCCTAGATGAGCAGATGCTTCGTGGTTTCTGCCGACCTGAAGCTCTCCGTTCCACTATCCCGAGTTTCGGTTAGTTATCTAACTTTTATTGCCGCTCGACGTTTTATGTTGATCGGATTTTCAAGGGCGCAAGCCTGGTCGGCCTTCCCGTTCAACAGCCGACTCGGGTTTTTCTCGTCATCAATCGTCCGGCAACGGCTTCGCCCCCGGTACCGGCTGATCGGGCGACATTTCAGATAAAAATAAATTTCTTGCGCTTTTACGGAAATCGTGATTGTCTATGCGTATCCCGCCTCATGCAGAGGGGCGTTGCGCGCGATCGTCACGACACGCGAGGTGGGGAGCGATGGCCGCGAGAGATCGCAGCGTCTTCGGTGACGAGGGCGCGGACGAACGATCTGTCGTGGACGTGAAGTCGCAGCGTCCTGACACCCCGATGCTGGTGTCCCGCGCAATGCGCAAGCGTTGCCGCGAATGGTGGCCAACAAGCCCGGTGCACCAGGGAGACTGCGTATAAGCGTGAAGACCATCGCGCAGGGAATGCCGGCGTGTTTCGGCTTTGCCTGTGGTACCTGCCGCCTGCATTCTTTTCGCAGGCGGGCCATGGGTGAGGCCTTCACCCGGCACCCGGCATTCCCTGCGCCCTCTGCATGAGTTGCGAGGGACGGACTGATCGCGGGACTCGGGCGTGCTACGCCGCGAGAATGCGATGACATGTCCCTCATCCGTTGGCTGTTTGAAACGTAAAATCCCGCCAGACCTTCTGCTGTCGTCCCGGACAAGCCGGCAGCGTTCGCCGGGACGACCGCGGTGTTGTTTATGGCTTTCGATATCTCACGACGATCACGACGCCTGCCGCGCCGCCGGCTTGCGCTCGACCGGGTGGATGTCGATGCCGCGCAGCCGTCCCAGCCGCAGCACGTCCATCGCGACGGTACGGCCGATGCGGTCGCGGTCGAGCACGCGGATCAGGTCGTCGACGCCGTTGATGTCGACGCCGTCGAGCTTGATCACGACGTCGCCGGGCAGCAGGCCGGCGCGGGCCGCGGGCCCGTCCGGCTCGATCTGCATCAACAGCGCGCCCATCTTGTTCTCGACGCCGGCGAGCAACGCATGTCGCCGCGGCACCGGCGCGGTCTGCCCGGACATGCCGATATAGGCGCGGCGGACGTAGCCGTGGCGGATGATCTCCGACAGCACGAACTGCGCGGTGTTGCTGGCGACCGCAAAGCAGATGCCCTGCGCGCCTTGGATGATGGCGGTGTTGATGCCGATCACCTCGGCGGCCGACGACACCAGCGCCCCGCCGGAATTGCCTGGGTTGAGCGCCGCATCGGTCTGGATGACGTCCTCGATCATGCGGCCCGAGACCGAGCGGATCGAGCGGCCGAGCGCCGAGACCACGCCAGCCGTCACCGTGGATTCGAAGCCGAGCGGATTGCCGATCGCGACCACGAGCTGGCCGCGGCGCAGGCTCTTGGAGTTGCCGAGCGCGGCGTAGCGCAGGTCGCGCGCGTGATTGGCGCGCAGCAAGGCGAGATCGGTGTCGGGATCGACGCCGAGCACCTGAGCGTCGGTGACGACGCCCTCGACGTCGCGCAGCCGGATGCTCTTGGAGGAGCCGACGACATGGCTGTTGGTCAGCACGAGACCGTCGGGCGAGATCACGATGCCCGAGCCGAGCCCGCCGCGCTCGGCGCGGGAGCCGGCGGTCGACCCAGCCCTGGGGCCGGTTTCGACGCGCACGACCGCAGGGCCGACCCGCTCGGTGACGTCGATGACGGCATTGGAATAGGCGTCCAGCAGCGCGCGGTCGTCGGCCGGCGCAGCATCAGACGCGCGCGCCGGCGACACCGCATCGCCGGCGAGATCGGAGGTAAAGTCCAACATGGCAAGATTTCCTTCGCCCGGTCAGATGGGTAGCAGCCGCCCCCCGCGCAAGGTGGCGATCCGGCGGCGCCGTTCCGCGCCGTCCTTGGCGAGACTCACGCGCGCTGTGATAGGACTACGGCCGGGTATTTGATGAATCTGATTGCGGGAGGAAGCATGCGGCTGCGAGACCGGCTGTTGTCGTTGTGTGGGGCCATGGTGCTGGGAGCCGACATGACCGGCGCATCGCTGGCGGCGAGCGCCACGGTGCGCAGCGGCGACACGATCCAGCTCGGCGACACGGTGTTCCGGCTCGACGGCATCGATGCGCCGGAGGTCGACCAGCTCTGCATCGACGATCACGCCGATTCCTGGAGCTGCGGCGTCGAGGCACGCGAGCAGCTTGGCAAGCTGATCGGCGGCCGCTCGGTGCGCTGCGACGATCTCGGCCCCGACAAGCCGCTCAAGACGCGCAGGATCGGCCTCTGCACCATCGACGGCGACAAGGTCAGCCTGAACCAACAGGTCGCGCGCGCGGGCTACGCCATGAGCGCGGATCCGGCGATCAAGTATCGCGCCAAGGACGATGTCGCCGCGGCCAAGGAGGCGGTGCGCGGGCTGTGGAAGGGATGTTTCGTCGCCCCAGCCGAGTTCCGCGCCGACAAGAAGGACGGCGCCTTGCTCGGCGCGGCCTGCCGCGCCGACCGCGACCGCGAGATCCGTGCGGTGCTCTTCCCGGACGCGCCGAGCGCGCCGCCGGGCTGCAGCATCAAGGGGAAGTTCGCGGTGCGCGCCCGCGTCACCGGCAACATCGGCATCTACCATCTGCAGGGCTGCCCGAGCTATCCGGCGACCACCGAGCCCGACCGCTGGTTCTGCTCGGAGGACGATGCACGCGCCGCCGGCTTCCGCCGTGCATTCAACTGCCGCGCGCCGAAGAAGTGAGATCGGACGGTCGACGAGCCGGCACGACGAAGCAATCGAGAGCTGTCGCGCGGCCCCTGGATTGCCGCAACGATGCTCAGTGCTGCATCTGCAGCAGCTGATCCATCGGCATCATGTTGTGGTTGAGGTTCGCCATGATCCACAGCGAGCCGCCGACGACGAGAAACACGATCAGCAGCCCGAAGGCCAGCGCCAGCACGTTGTTGGTGTTGTCGGGCCCGGTGGTGATGTGCAGGAAGAACACCAGGTGCACCCCCATCTGGGCGATCGCCAGGACGATGATCGCGACCGGGATCGACGGCTGCCAGACGAGGTCGGTGCCGGCGATGAAGAACGACGTCGCCGTCAGCAGGATCGCGAGACCGAGGCCCGCGACATAGAACAGGACGCGGGAACGCAGGCTGCCATGCTGCTGCTCGCCGGGCGCGAGATCGAATTCCGCGGGGGCTTGATCGGTCATGTCGCACTCCCGAGCAGATAGACCACGGAGAACACCGCGACCCAGATGATGTCGAGCGCGTGCCAGAACAGCGCGAAGCACAGGATTCGGCGCTCGATGTCGGCGCGGAAGCCCTTGGCGACCACCTGCGCCATCATGGTCAGCAGCCACAGGATGCCAGCCGCGACGTGCAGGCCATGGCAGCCGACCAGAGTGAAGAACGCCGACAGGAAGGCGCTGCGGCTCGGCCCGTCGCCGCGGCCGACGAGGTCGACGAACTCTCGGACCTCGAGCAGCAGGAAGCCGGCGCCGAGCAGGCCGGTGACGGCCATCGCGACCTGGAACCAGAGCTGGTTGTGGCGCTCGGCGGCAATGCTCGCCATGCCGCAGGTGAAGCTCGACAGCAGCAGCAAAGCGGTCTCGACCGCGACGTTGCGGACGTCGAACAGTTCGGCGCCGCCCGGACCGCCGGCGGTCGCACCCGACAGCACAGCGAAGCTCGCGAAGAAGCACGAGAACATCGCGATGTCGGAGAGCAGGAATATCCAGAAGCCGAATCCGGTCACGATCCGTTTCGGCGCCGGCCCGGGATGCTCGGCGGCACGCAGTTGATGCGGATCGGCATAGGCAGGCGCCTGAGCGACGGTGGTCACCGACATCGGCCCACTCCCTTTGCGACGACTTCAGTGGGCATGCGCCGTTCCGCCTTCCGGCCGCGACTGGTTCTCGCTGAGCTGCGGTCCCGGCGCCGGAGGGATCTTCTGGCTGGCGATGTTGCCGAACAACTCGGGATCCGCGAGCCGATAAGTCTTCGGACGGGTCTCGACGGACTGCGCCGCGAGCTCCTTGTAGCCCGCCTCGTCGAGCACCTGGCCGCTCCTGGCAGCATTCGTCACCCAGTTGGCGAAGTCGGGCTGCGAGACGACGTTGGTGTCGAACATCATGTCGGGAAAACCGTCGCCGCTGAAATGCGAGGCCAAGCCCTTGTAGGTCCCGACATGATCTCCGCGCAGGTTCAGCCGCGTGACCATGCCGTTCATGGTGTAGATCATGCCGCCGAGCTGCGGGATGAAGAAGGCCGTCATGACGCTGCCGGATGTCAGCTCGAAGCGCAGTGGCGCGCCGATCGGGACGGTCAGGCTGTTGACGGTGGCGATGCGCTGGTCGGGATAGATGAACAGCCACTTCCAGTCGAGCGACACCGCCTGGATGCGGATCGGAAGCCCAGTGCCGTCGACGGGCTTGCCCGGGTCGAGCTGGTGCGAGCCGATCCAGGCGACGCCGCCGAGCAGGATGACGGTGAGCGCGGGGATCGACCACACCACGAGCTCGACCGCGCCCGAATAGGCGAACTCCGGCCGGTAGCGCGCCCTGGTGTTGGAGCTGCGGAACCAGAACGCGAAAGCGAGCACCGCGATCGATGTCGGCACGATGATCGCCAGCATGATGATGACGGAATCGATCAGGATCGTCTGCTCGGCGGCGGCGATCGGCCCTTGCGGATCGAAGATGTTCATACGCTCATCCGGCATTCATCCGCGCTCCCAACCCACACCGGATCGAGAGGTTCCTGCGCCGCAAAGATCCGCTCAGCGGCTCACGCGCCAGATCGTGCTGTTGCCGTCTTCGGAGATGAGCAGGCTGCCGTCGCGCGCCACGGTGACGCCGACCGGCCGGCCCCAGACCTCGCGATCGTTGACGACGAATCCGGTGACGAAATCCTCGTATTCGCCGGTGGGCACGCCGTCCTTGAGCCTGACCCGGATCACCTTGTAGCCGGTGCGCTTGGACCGGTTCCACGAGCCGTGCTCGGCGGCGAAGGCATCGCCGCGATACTCCGGCGGAAACAGATTGCCGTCGTAGAATGTCAGACCGAGCGAGGCCGAATGCGGCTGCAGCAGCACGTCGGGCACGGTGATCCTGCCCTTCAGGTCGGGGCGCTCGCCGGCATGGCGCGGGTCGGGGTTGTCGCCGATGTAGTACCAGGGCCAGCCATAGAAGCCGCCCTCCTTCACCCGCGTGACATAATCCGGCACCAGATCGTCGCCGAGCCCGTCGCGTTCGTTGGTCGAGCACCACGGCGTTCCGGTCGCGGGCTGGATGGCGAGGCCGACGCAGTTGCGGATGCCGGTGGCGAACAGGCTGCGGTTCTTGCCGTCGGGATCGAACGCCAGCACGCTGGCACGGTCGGCCTCCCCGCCCCAGGCCGCGCCGAGCGGGTGCGCCTTGATCCAGGCACTGACTCCGCCGGCTGGCTCTCCCAGCGCTTCGCCGACATTGCCGGTGGAGCCGACCGACACCAGCATGCGCTTGTCGTCCCTGGTGAAGACGATATCGCGCGTCGAATGGCCGTAGCCGGCCGGCAGATCGGGCACGACGAGCTGCAGCGGCCCCTGCGCCTTCATGTCGCCGGCCCGATAGGGAAAGCGCATGACGCGCTCGGTGCTCGCGACATAGATCCATTGCGGATCGCTGCTCGGGTAGAAGGCGATGCCGAAGGGATGGCCGAGACGGTCGGCGAAGATCTCGCTCGACGCGACCTTGCTGCCGTCCTCGCTCGGACGCAGCACGCGGACGCGCCCTGCCCGGGTCTCGGCAACGAAGATGTCGCCATTCGGCGCGGTACGGAGGATGCGCGGCCCGCTCAGCCCCTCGGCGAACAGCGCGATCTTGAAACCGTCGATGACCCTCGGCACGGCGGAGGCCGGTCGTTGCATCACGCGGGAGACGTTGGCTGCGGACGCCGTCGCCCCCGGTTTGGGCAGGTCTTCGGGACGGATCAGCCTGATTGTGCCAGGTGCATCACCCTGCCAACTGCCGAACGCGTCCTTGCCTTTCAGCACAACAGGTTCGGCTGCGGCGGCGGTCGCCGCCAGCGCGCTCAAGGTCGCCACGACAGCCGTGCTGATCAGTCTCGTCATGCGGTCCTCGCGCGTCTCGAACGGCCGGCAGTCTACCCCGGTCGAGGACCGGCGATCACGTGTCGCGGCGACGGGACGCGATCACGACAGCGCCCCGAGCACGCCGCGCGTCGCCTGGTCGATCTCCTCGACATAGCGGCGGCGCGCGAAGGACTCGGTCAGGAAGCCGATCACCTTGCGGCTGTTCTCCGATTCCAGCACCGCCAGCTCTTCCGCGCCGGAATCGTCGAAGATCTTCATCGCCGTCTTGACGTTCATTTCGGGCAACAGCGCGACGTCGAAATATTTGGCAAGCTCGACCACCTGGATCTCATCGGCGATGGAGTCCAATTCGCCCGAGAACAGATCGGGCAAGGAGACCAGCCCGCAATAATCGTCGCTGTTGTTCACCACCACCACGGCCTGGCGCGTGCCCAGCGCGAACTCGCGCCGGCAGGCCGCGATGCTGGTCGTGGTCGGCACCTTGGCGACGTCGGAGCGCATCAGCCGCTCGACCGTGAGGTTGCGCAGCCAGCCGACGTCATTGGCGCTGCGGATGGTCTCGCCGCGCAGATGCAGGCGCCAGGTCGAGAACGAGTGGCCGAACAGGACGCGGACGCACACCGACGTCACGATGCAAGCGCCCAGCACGACGGCCGTGACGTCGACGCTGCGGGTCATCTCCAGCACCAGGAACGACATCGTCAGCGGCCCGCCGACGATGGCGACACCGAGCGTCGCCATGCCGGTGAGCATCGCCACCAGCGGGTCGATCGCGAGCCCGAGGCCGGCCAGCGCGAGCAGTCCCGCAAACAGCTTGCCGAGCAGGCTGCCGACGAACAGCGAGGCGAAGAACAGACCGCCGCGGAAGCCCGAGGCCAGCGAGATCAGGCAGGCGGCGAGCTTGAGCACGATGATGGTGGCGATCATGCCGACCGCCATCTCGCGATGCAGGTCGAGCAACATTGCGCCGTGGCCTGCCGCCAGCACCTGCGGCGTCACGATCGCCATGGCGCCGACACAGACCCCGCCGATCACCGGGCGCAGCCACACCGGAATGCGGACGAACAGCCGCTCGACCGCCGGCGAGGCACGCATCACCACGATGCCGATGCCGGCGACGAGGAGCGCCAGCACGAACAGCGCGATGTATTGCTCGAAGCCGACCGCGCCGACCTTGGCGACCTCCAGCGAATACGGCGCGCCGGCGAGATATTGCGAGGTCAGCGCACCCGCCAGCGAGGCCGCCAGGATCGGCGCCGCGCTGCCGACGGAGTAGACGCCGACGATCAGCTCATAGGCATAGAACGCCCCCGTGATCGGCGCGCCGAAAGCGGCCGCAATGGCGGCGGCCGCACCGCAGCCGAGGATGAGGCGCATATCGTTGCGGCGGAGCGTGAGATACTGCCCAAGCAGCGAGGCGACGCCGGCGCCGATCTGGGTGTAGCCGGCCTCGAGCCCGACCGACGCGCCGGAGCCGTTGGAGACCAGGGTCTGGCCGCTCACCACGATGCTGTCGCGCATCGACAGCCGTCCGCCGCGCAGCGCATTGGCCTCGACGGGGTCGACCGCGGCCGCAATCTTCCAGCGCCGCCGCAGCCATTCCATGATGCCGAGCGCAAGGCCGCCGCAGGCGGGCGCGATCAGGGCGACGGCCGGGTTGACCGAGGTATGAGCGCTGAGCCGGACATCGATCGGAATGCCGTAGATGACCACATGCGCGACCTGCGCGATCAGGCTCATCACCGTCACGATCGCACCCGTCGCAACGCCGATCACCAGCGCCAGCGGTATCAGGTAGAACTCGTTGCTGCGCAGCAAAGCCCGCAGCCGCGTGACCACCCGGTTCGAAGCCTTGCGATCGATGATATGCGACAGCGTCGACAGCACAGAGAGCCATTTCTTCTACGATGAGGCCTCGCCGTGGCAATAACCTGTCGCAACTAGCGGAACAAGCGCGAATTCCTGTCCGATCGAAACGTGGTTGACTGGTCCGGAAACTGGAACCGCCGCGGCTCGCGCGATCCTGCGCCTCAACTGCGCGGCACCGCCGAGGTCACAAGCGGCCCAGGTGCAAAACAACGGCGCCCGCCACGGGAGACTCCGCAACGGGCGCGCGCAACTCAAATCGAGGAGATGTCCCGTTCAGATCCGCTCGATGATGATCGCGGGTGCCATGCCACCGGCCGCGCACATCGTGACCAGGCCGCGCTTGAGATCGCGCCGCTCGAGCTCGTCGAGCAGCGTCCCGATCAGGATGGAACCGGTGGCGCCGATCGGATGTCCCAGCGCGATCGAGCCGCCGTTCACATTGACCTTGGCGCGGTCGAGCTCGAGGTCGCGGATATACTTCTCGGCGACGACGGCGAACGCCTCGTTGATCTCGAACAGGTCGATGTCATCAAGCTTGAGCCCGGCCTTGGCCAGCACCTTGCGCGTCGCCGGCACCGGGGCGTTCAGCATCAGGGTCGGGTCGTCGCCCATATTGGCCATCGCCACGACGCGTGCCCGCGGCTTCAGGCCATGGGCCTTGGCATAGGACGGCGACGCCAGCAGGATCGCCGCCGCACCGTCGACCACGCCCGAGGAGTTGCCGGCGTGATGCACGAATTCGATCTCGAGGCCGGGATAGCGCTGCAGGATCAGGTTGCGATACGTCGTGCCCTTCTCGTCCAGCGCGTAGTCGGCGATCGCCGGAAACGCCGGCTTCAGCGCGGCCAGCGCCTCGGCCGTGGTCTGCGGCCGGGGGTATTCCTCGTGGTCGAGCGCGACGCTGCCGTCCTCGCGATGCACCGGCACCAGACTCTTCTTGAAATGGCCGGCAGCGATCGCAGCCGCCGCGCGCTTCTGGCTCTCCAGCCCGAGCGCGTCGACGTCGGCGCGGGTGATGCCTTCCATGGTGGCGATGGCATCGGCGCAGACGCCCTGATGCGACTGCGGATGCAGCGCGCGCAGATGCAGATTGCCGGCATCCATCATCAGCGGCCCCTCGCCGCGCCGACCGTCCATCGACATCATCTCGCAGCCGCCGGCGACGACGAGGTCCTCCTGCCCGGCCATGATCGAGCTTGCTGCGATGTTGACGCTGGTGATGCCGGAGCCGCAGAAGCGATCGAGCGTGACGCCCGAGGCGCGGATGTCGTAGCCGGCGTCGAGCGCCGACATGCGGCCGAGATCGCCGCTCTGCGGTCCGCGCTGCGACGAGCAGCCCCAGATGATGTCGTCGACATCGCCGGTATTGATGCCGGTGCGGTCGGCCAGCGCACGCAGCACGGTGGCGCCGAGATGCTGCGGGTGCAGCCCGGCGAGCGCGCCCTTGCCGGCCTTGCCAATACCGCGCGGCGTTCTGCAGGCATCGATGATGAGCGCGTCGACCATGGTGTTTCCTTTGCCCGAAGTTGTTGTGCGCTGACAGCGCGCGGCGTCTCGGCGGCCGCACGCCTCTCTTTGCTGTCGCATAGCATTGCGCATGCGGTCTTCACAACGGCGCTTGAAGCTGCCGGCGCATGACCAGAACGCACGCCATGGCTTTGACACAACTCACCTTTCCGCCGCACGAACAATTCCGCGGATCGGCGCGCTCGGGCTGCCTTCTCGCAGACTGGTTGAAGAGCAGCCCATCTCGCCCAGACGCGCTGCAACGCAGCTCGAACGGAGGGTCTCGGCAACGTTGGCAGTTGGACTGCAGAGCATTGTCCAACCCAGCGAACTGACCGTTCACCCAATGCTTCTTGTCATGCTGCAGAGGCTGCAAGATCCTCGATCAGGAACAACTGGGATCACAGCGATCCGCCGGCTCGGGAGCCGGACCCCCCATGATCACGACGCCACGTTGAGAGGTCGCCCGACCTCTCCTTCGTGGCGTGACGATAGCAAACACGAACGATGCCGGAGCCTGGCGGGCAGCGCCTGCCTGTGACCGCGGCCATCCCGAGGAGGACGCTCTGATGTTGAGACGAGACCTGCTGGCCACCATGGCCGGACTGGGAGCGGCGAGCGTGCTCGGAGGCCCTGCCCTCTCCGCCGACGAGGCCAAGATCCCCAGCATCGCCGGCCCGGATCCGGCACCGAAGACCCCGAGCTTCAGGGCGCCACCGGGCAGCGTCGATACCCACACCCACATCTTCGGGCCGGCCGCGACCTATCCATTCTCGCCCACTCGCCCCTACACGCCGCCCGACGCATCGCTGGAGATGTTCCAGGCGCTGCACGCCAAGATCGGCGTCGAGCGCGCCGTCATCGTCAACGCCACCGTCCACGGCACCGACAATCGGGTCGTGACCGATGCGATCGCGCAGAGCAACGGCAACTACAAGGGCGTCGCCAACATCAACGCGGCGATGTCCGATGCCGACCTCGCGGCGCTCGGCAAGGCCGGCATCTGCGCCTGCCGGTTCGCCTTCCTCCGCCGCCTCGGCGGCGTCGGCGACATGAACGTCTTCCGCACCCTGGTGGACCGCGTCGCGGCGATCGGCTGGCACGTTGACGTTTATCTCGAGGCCGGGACGATCCAGGAATTCGTGCCGATCCTGAAGGCGCTGCCGGTCACCTATGTGATCGACCACATGGGCACGATCAGCGCCGCCAAGGGGATCGACGATGCCGGGTTCAAGGCGCTGCTCGACCTGCAGGCGAGCGACGACAAGTGCTGGATCAAGATCACCGGTCCCGAGCGCGCTTCGGCCTCCGGCCCCCCGTTCCACGACGCGGTCCCGTTCGCCCGCAAGCTGATCGACAACGCGCCGGATCGCGTCATCTGGGGCACCGACTGGCCGCATCCGAACGTCAAGATCATGCCCAATGACGGCGATCTGGTCGATCTGATCCCACTCTACGCCCCGGATCCGGCCATGCAGCGAAAGCTGCTTGTCAGCAATCCCGAACGGCTGTTCAAGTTCGAGCCCAAGAGCTGAGTCACCGCCAGCTGCGAATTCGCCCCTTCAGCAACAGGACCGATCATGACCACCACGACCCTCACCGCCGACAGCAAGGCAGGCGCCCGCCGCGGCTGGTGGAAGGAGCTTTGGGTCCAGGTCATGATCGCGATGGCAGCGGGCATCCTGCTCGGTGCCATCAAGCCGGATCTGGGCGCCCAGATGCAGCCGCTCGGCGACGCCTTCATCAAGGCGATCCGGATGCTGATCGCGCCGATCATCTTCTGCACGGTGGTCAACGGCATTGCCCACATGGCCGACATGGCCAAGGTCGGCCGCGTCGCGATCAAGGCGCTGATCTATTTCGAGGCCGTCACGACGCTGGCGCTGATCATCGGCTTGACCGCGGTGAACCTGTTTCAGCCCGGCGTCGGCATGAACGTCGACCCGGCGACGATCAACTCCGCGACGATCGAGCCCTATGTCAAGCAGACCGCTGCGGTCGGCTTCGTGCCGTTCCTGCTCAACATCATCCCGCAGACCTTCGTTGGCGCCTTTGCCGAGGGCAATATCCTGCAGGTGCTGTTCATCTCGGTCATGTGCGGCTTTGCGCTGATCTGGCTCGGCGACCGCGCCAAGCCGGTGACGGACGTGATCGATGTCGCCGGCCGGATGATCTTCGGTGTCGTTCGGATCGTGATGTGGGCAGCGCCGCTGGGCGCATTCGGGGCCATCGCCTTCACCGTCGGCAAGTTCGGTCTGGGCTCGCTGGCCAAGCTCGGCCTGCTGCTCGGCAGCTTCTATCTCACCTGCCTGATCTTCATCGCCGCCGTGCTCGGCCCGATTGCCGCCTTCACCGGCTTCAGCCTGTGGAAGCTGATCCGCTACATCAGGGACGAGGTGCTGGTCTGCATCGCCACCACGTCATCGGAGACCGTGCTGCCGCGCATGCTGGCGAAGCTCGAAGCCGCTGGCTGCGAACGCAGCATCGTCGGTCTCGTCATCCCCACCGGCTATTCGTTCAATCTCGACGGCACCTGCCTCTACCTCGCGACCGCCGCGGTGTTTCTGGCGCAGGCGACCAACACGCATCTCGACATCAGCCACCAGATCGGGCTGCTGCTGATCCTGCTGGTGACGTCGAAGGGCGCGGCCGGCATCGCGGGCGCCGCCTTCGTCGTGCTGGCCGCCACGCTCGCCGCGACCGGTACGATTCCGGTCGCCAGCGTCGCGCTGGTGCTCGGCATCCATCGCCTGATGTCGCAGGGGCTGACGCCGACCAACCTGATAGGCAATGCAGTCGCCACCATCGTCATCGCGAAGTGGGAGAACGGCTTGGACGCGACATGCCTGCGCGAGGTGCTCGATGGCCGCAAGACGGCATCTGATACAAATTGACATCATCCCAGCAGTCCTGAAACGACCTCTGCCGCATTGATGCCGATCAAACGGCGCATGACCTAAAATTAATAGTTATCTCCTTCGTCTCGCTGCTGCGCTCAGCTAATGAAGCGCGGCGGACGACAGGTTGATATCCCGGCGTCGTCCAGCGAGAACGATCAGAAACGTTCACGGAGCAGACGCCTGCGGACAACGGTCCCGCATGATACCGCGTGCGAGACGATCAATCGGAGACGATCATGAACAAGCAGCTTCTGCTCAAACTTCACCGTTGGATCAGCCTCGTCTTTGCGCTGCCATTGCTTGTCATCATCGTGACCGGGCTGATCCTCTCCTTCGAGCCGATGGCGCAGGTCGCCGCCGTCAAGCCGCAAAGCGTCGATCCGGCGCGCGTGGTCGCGCTGATCAAGCAATACGATCCCGACGGCAAGGCACGCGGTCTGTCGATCGACGCCTCCACGCAGCATCTGACCTTGCAGGGGGCGCCGGGCGCCGAGGTCGACATGACAACCGGTGCCGCCGTCGAAAAGCCGGCGATGCCCAGCGTCTTCTCGTGGGCGCGCAGGACCCACGAGCATCTGATCGGAATCCCCGGCCTCACCCTGATCTCGACCATCGCCATGATCAGCATCATGATCATCGGCATTCTGATGGGACTGCCGCGGCTGCGCAACACGCTGTCCGGCTGGCACAAGGGCACGGCCTGGTTCACGCTGCCGCTGATTTTGCTCAGCCCGCTCACTGGACTCTGCCTCGAGCTCGGCCTGACCTTCGCAGGCGGCACTCCTCCTGCCGCAGCCAAGCGCGTCTCGCTGCCTGACGCCGTCAGCATCGTCGCCAAGGACCACGACCTGTCGTCGGTGAACTCGATCGGCAATCGCGGCGGACGGATGATGGCGCGCATCATCGAGGGCGATGAGCTCAGGGCCTATGCCGTCACGTCCGACGGGCTCTCCGCGTTGCCGCGCAACTGGCCGCGCCTGCTGCATGAAGGCAACTGGTCTCTGATCGGCAGCGCGGCCAACGTTCTGATCTCGGTCGCGCTGTTCGCGCTGCTGGTCACTGGCCTGCTGATCTGGACGCAACGCCGGCTGCGGCGCCCGAGCCGCGTGCGCGACGTGCCGGCGAAGCCGGTGGTCGCATCCTCGATGCCATCCTGACCAGCGCTACGTTGCAGACGCCGGCTCGCACCGCGGGCCGGCTTCCAGCGCGATCTGCACGCGCTGCTTCGCTCGGGCCTGCCCTGGACAATGTGGGCGCGACGGCGCTTTTTCGATCATTGTGAGAAACGACGTAGCTGCCCGCCACCGCGGGAAGGGCAGCGGCGCGTTCTCGGCGTTCGTCTCGGAGCTGTCATGCCCGCGTCCCGATGCAGACGAGCGCCGGCGCCGCGCAGCGGTGCGCGAGACGTGAAGCTGTGAGCAAGCTCGCTTTGTCATCAACGTGACTTGACTAGGCCGGAACCGCCACGCATCGTCGGCGACAGAAAACGAAACGGTTTAGTTTTATGTCCGATGATGTCAAAATGTTTCATGCCTGTTTGGGGCTGGTCCCGAGATGCAGCGCGCTGCCCTTGCGGCTCGGCCTCCTCGGCTGCAGCATGCTGCTCGCGTCCTGCGCCGTCGGTCCGGACTTCATGTCTCCCGACGCGCCGGCCGCAACCGGTTATGTGGCCGAACGTCGGCTCGCCGCGACCGCCGGCGCCTCGACACCGGGCGGCAATGTGCAGAGCTTCGCGCCCGGAGGCGATCTGCCCGGCACTTGGTGGGCGCTGTTTCATTCCCGGCAGATCAACGCCTTCGTCGAGGAGGCGATTCGCAACCACCCGGACATCGAAGCCGCACAATTGGCGCTGCGTGCTGCGCGCGAGAACGCGCTATCGCAGCAGGGCGCGCTGTTTCCGCAGCTGAGCGCGAGCGGCTCGGCCGAGCGTACGCAGGCCTCCAGCACGCAGCAGGGACAATGGCCTGGTCAGACCTCGCTGTACACGCTCTATGGCACGTCGGTGAGCGTCAGCTACGCGCTCGACCTATGGGGCGGCACGCGTCGCCAGGTGGAGGCGCTGCAGGCGCAGGCCGACTACCAGGCCTTCAAGATGGAAGCGACGTATCTGTCGCTGACCGCCAATGTCGTCACCGCCGCGATCAGCGACGCCTCGTTGCGCGATCAGATTGCCGCGACGGAGGAGATCATCAAGGCGGAGACCGACCAGCTTGGCCGGATCCAACACCAGTTTGACGTCGGCGCCATCTCCAAATCCGACGTGCTGGCGCAGGAAGCGACGCTGGCGCAGGCCAAGGCGACCTTGGCGCCGCTGCAGAAGCAACTCGCACAGCAGCGCAATCAGCTGATGGCCTATCTCGGCCGGCTGCCGAGCCAGGATCGCGGCGAGCATGTGACCCTCGCGGAGCTGCGGCTGCCGCGCAAGCTGCCGATGTCACTGCCCTCCTCGCTCGTCCGGCAGCGTCCCGACATCCGGCAGGCCGAGGCCACGCTGCACCAGGCCACCGCGACGGTCGGCGTCGGCGTCGCCAATCTGCTGCCGCAGGTGACGCTGTCGGGCAGCTACGGCGCAAGCGGACCGGGCCGGCTGTTCTCGCCGACGACCATCGTGTGGGATGCGGCCTCGAGCGTCAGCCAGAAGCTGCTCGACGGCGGCACGCTGTATCACACCAAGGAGGCGGACGTCGCCACCTTCGAGCAGGATCTGTCGCTCTACAAGAGCACCGTCATCACGGCGTTCCAGAATGTCGCGGATTCGCTGCGCGCCATCCAGTACGACGCCGAGGCGCTGAAGGCCCAGGCCGCCGCCGAGAAGGCCACCGCCGACAGTCTCGCCATGGCGGTCGAGCAGTTCAGGAGCGGCGCGGTGCCCTACGCCAACGTCATCAACGCGCAGCAATCCTATCTCAACGCACGCGTCTCCCGCATCAAGTCGCAGGCCACGCGCTTCACCGACACCGCGGCGCTGTTCCAGGCGCTCGGCGGCGGCTGGTGGAATCGCCAGGACGAGACCCCGGCGGCGCTGCCGCGTGCCAATCCCGGTTATTTCGCCGGTCCCAATCGTACGACCCAGGAAGCAATGTAATGAAGAAACGCATGACGATCATGCTGGCCGCCATGGCGGTGCTGTTCGGCGGCCTCTACGGCTTTCAGACATTCAAGGGCATCATGATCGCCAAGGCGATCGGCGCCATGGCCAACCCGCCGCAGACGATCTCGACGGTCGTTGCGGCGACCGCAGCATGGCGCTCCAACCTCACCGCGGTCGGTTCGCTGCGCGCCGTCAACGGCGCCGATCTGGCGCTGCAGGCCGCAGGCATCGTGCAGGGCATCCAGTTCAATTCGGGCGACACCGTCGAAGCCGGCCAGCAATTGCTGCAGCTGGTCGCGACCGATGACGTCGCCAAGCTGCAGTCGCTGCAGGCGACTGCAGAGAACTATGCCATCGTCGTCAAGCGTGACGAGGAGCAGATCAAGTTCAACGCGGTCAGCCAGGCCACGCTCGACAGCGACCGCGCCAATCTGAAGAACGCGCAGGCTCTCGTGACGCAGCAGAAGGCGATCGTCGAGCAGAAGACCCTGAAGGCGCCCTTCGCCGGCCGGCTCGGCATCCGCGCCGTCGATCTCGGGCAGTATCTCGGCGCCGGCACCACCATTGTCACCCTGCAGAGCCTCGATCCGATCTTCGTCGATTTCTACCTGCCGCAGCAGTCGCTCGCCGACATTCGGATCGGCCAGGACGTCGGAATCGCCGTCGACGCCTATCCCGGCGAACGCTTCACCGGTCAGATCTCCGCGATCAACGCCAAGGTCGATTCGACGAGCCGCAACGTCCAGATTCGCGCCACCCTGCACAACGATGCGACGCGGTTGCTGCCGGGCATGTTCGCCAAGGTCGAGATCGCGACCGGCAAGCCCGAACAGCTCGTCACGCTGCCGCTGACAGCGATCGTCAGCAATCCCTATGGCGATCTCGTCTACGTGGTCGACGATCTCAAGGACGGCGAGGGCAAGGCGCGGCAGACGTTCGTGAAGAGCAAGCCGGCCAAGGGCGACCGGATCGCGATCACCGACGGCATCAAGCCGGGCGAGACGGTGGTGATCGCGGGACAGATCAAGCTGCGCAACGGCAGCCCGGTGAGAATCGACAATTCGCACGTGCCGGTCGCGGAAGCCGCGCCGGATGTCGTCGACCAATAATCCGGCCAGCCCGCACCATCAGAGTCATCACTATGCGTTTCACAGACATCTTCATCCGCCGGCCGGTGCTGGCGCTCGTGGTCAGCGCCCTTATTCTCGTGCTCGGCCTGCGTTCGATGACGACGCTCGCCATCCTGCAATATCCGCGCACGCAGAACGCGATCGTCACGGTGAGCACGGCCTATGCCGGCGCCGATAGCGACATCATCGCCGGCTTCATCACCACGCCGCTGGAAAATGCGATCGCCCAGGCCAACGGCATCGACTACATGACGTCGACCAGCGTCACCGGCAGCAGCACCATCACCGTGAACCTGCGGCTCAACTACGATTCCGGCAAGGCGATGACCGAGATCAACGCCAAGGTGAACTCGGTGCTGAACCAGCTGCCGACAGGCACGCAGCAGCCGACCCTGACCTTGAAGGTCGGGCAGACCATCGACTCGATGTATATCGGCTTCGCCAGCGACGTGCTGGCGCCGAACCAGATCACCGACTACCTCACCCGCGTGGTACAGCCGAAGCTGCAGGCGGTCTCCGGGGTGCAGACCGCCGAACTGCTCGGCGCCAAGAAATTCGCGCTGCGCGCCTGGCTCGACCCCGACAAGCTTGCGGCCTATGGCCTGACGGCAACCGACGTGTCGACGGCACTGTCGGGCAACGACTACATCTCCGGGCTCGGTACCACCAAGGGCCGCCTCGTGCAGGTCGATCTCGCCGCCGCGACCAACCTGCATTCGCTGGAGCAATACCGCAATCTCGTCGTCAAGCAGGTCAATGGCGCCATCATCCGCCTGCGCGATGTCGCCAATGTCACGCTCGGCAATGACGACTACGACAGCGCGACGCGCTTCAACGGCAAGACCGCGGTCTACATCGGCATCCAGGTGGCGCCAACGGCGAACCTGCTCGACGTCATCAACGGCGTGAAGGTCGTTTATCCGGAGCTGCAGCGACAGCTGCCGAACGGCATCACCAGCGAGATCCTGTACGACTCCACCGATTTCGTGAACTCGTCCATCGACGAGGTGATCCATACGCTGGTGGAGGCGATCGGGATCGTAATTGTCGTCGTCTTCATGTTCCTGGGATCGTGGCGCTCGGTGCTGATCCCGGTGATCGCCATTCCGCTGTCGCTGATCGGCACCTTCGGCCTGATGCTGCTGATGGGCTTCTCCATCAACCTGCTGACCTTGCTGGCGCTGGTGCTCGCGATCGGCCTGGTCGTCGACGACGCCATCATCGTCGTCGAGAGCGTGCACCGCCTGATCGACGAGGGTGTGCCGCCGGTCGAGGCTGCCATCCAGTCGGCGCGCGCGCTGGCGAGCCCGATCATCGCGATGACCGTGGTGCTGATCGCGGTCTACGTGCCCGTCGGCTTCCAGGGCGGCCTCACCGGCGCCCTGTTCACCGAATTCGCCTTCACGCTCGCCGGCGCCGTCACCGTCTCGGCGGTGATCGCGCTGACGCTTTCGCCGATGAACTGCGCCTGGCTGCTGCGCCGGACCGAGCGCGACGCCACCACGGTCGAGGCGCGGCTGGTGCGTGCGATCGACCACGTGCTCGAACGGCTCGCACAGGGCTATCGCCGCGGGCTCGAAAGCGTGTTCGCGACCAAGCCGGTGGTCGTGGTGTTCGCGCTGCTGCTGCTGGCGATGATCCCCTGGCTCTATGTCAGCTCCACCAGCGAGCTCGCGCCGGACGAGGACCAGGGCATCGTGCTGTCGCTGACGAATTCGGCGCCCTCGGCCACGCTCGAGCAGCGCCAGTTCTACGGCCAGCAGCTGTACGGCCTGATTGCCCAGCGGCCGGAGACGCGCACCGTGTTCCAGATCGACACCTCGACGCAGGTGATCGGCGGCTGGGTGCTCAAGCCCTGGGATCAGCGCAAGGCGACGACCAAGACCCTGCAGCCGGAATTCCAGCAGCTCCTGAACGGCATCGCCGGCGCCCGCTCGGTGGCGTTCCAGCCCTCGCCGCTGCCGGGCAGCAACGGCCTGCCGGTCCAGTTCGTGATCGGCACCACCGGCGCGTTCGGCGAGCTCAACGACGTGTCGCGCGATTTCATGGCCAAGGCGCTGGCGAGCGGCCGATTCATCTTCCTCGACAGCGATCTGAAGATCGACAAGCCGCAGACCACAGTGGTGTTCGATCGCGACAAGGCCGCCGATCTCGGCCTCAAGATGAGCGATCTCGGCGGCGCGCTCGCGACCATGCTGGGCGGCAATTATCTCGACTATTTCAGCCTGGAGGGCCGCTCCTACAAGGTGATCCCCCAGGTCCGGCAGAACGACCGCCTCACCGACAGTCAGTTGCTCGACTATTCGATCCGCACCAGCGGCAATGCCATGGTGCCGCTGTCGACCGTGGCCCGGCTCGAGCACAAGACAATCCCTGAGTCGCTCAATCACTTCCAGCAGATCAACGCGGCGACCATCTCCGGCGTGGCGATGCCGGGTATCGCGATGGGCGACGCGCTCGCCACCTTGAAGGAGATCGCGAAGTCGCTGCCATCGGGTTACTCGATCGACTATGGCGGCGCGTCGCGACAGCTCGAGCAGGAATCCGGCGGCTTCGTCACCACCTTCGTGTTCGCGCTGATCATCATCTTCCTGGCGCTCGCCGCCTTGTTCAACAGCTTCGTCGATCCGATCATCATCCTGGTGTCGGTGCCGATGTCGCTGGCGGGCGCGCTGATCTTCATCAGCCTCGGCATCGGCGGCGCCAGCATCAACATCTACACCCAGGTCGGCTTGGTCACCCTGATGGGCCTCGTCAGCAAGCACGGCATCCTGATGGTCGAGGTCGCGAACGAGCTGCGCGAACAGGGCAAGGACCGCACCGAGGCGATCATCGAAGCGGCGACCGTCCGGCTGCGGCCGATCCTGATGACCACGGCGGCGATGGTGCTCGGCGTGATCCCGCTGATCACCGCGAGCGGCGCCGGCGCGGTGTCCCGCTTCAACATGGGGCTCGTGATCGCGACCGGACTCGCGATCGGCACCCTGTTCACGCTGTTCGTGGTCCCCGTCGCCTATGCGCTGATTGCGCATCGCGGCACGGCGCACGAGGTCGCGGGTCGCGTGACCGAGGCAATCCCATAAATCGCGTGAAATAAACGCGTTATTTGCAGATTCGGAAACGTGCATCGGTCACGGTTGACAAACGAAACATATAAACGATATATCGTTCACACGAAACGGAGATCATATCGTATGAGACATCATCATTGGACATTTGGCCCCTCCCGCAGAGACGACGACAACCAGGAGCGCGGCTGGGGACATCGCGGACGTCATGGACGGCGTGGCTTCGACGAAGCCTGCGAGGAGATGCGCATGGGCGGGCGCGGCGGCGGGGTCGGCCCGCGGGCGGCCGGCCTGTTCGAGCGTGGCCGCCGCGGCGGTCGCGAGGAGTTCGGGCGTGGCGGCGGCGGCCGCTTCTTCGGTCCCGGCGATCTGCGCAGCCTGCTGCTGTGGCTGATCGGTGAGAAGCCGCGCCATGGCTATGAGCTGATCAAGGCGGTCGAACAGTTGGTCGGCGGGGCGTACTCGCCGAGCCCGGGCTCGGTCTATCCGATCCTCAATCTGCTCGAGGACATGGGCCAGATCGAAGCGGCATCGGCCGAGGGCGGCAAGAAGCTGTTCGCGATCACCGACGCCGGCCGTCAGGCGCTGAAAGAGGATGAAGCCGCCATCGATGGCCTGCTGAGCCGGCTGCGCATCATGGCCCGCACCATGGGCGGCATGCGCCCGCCGGAGCCGGTGCTGCAGAGCGTGCAGACGCTAAAGATGGCGCTCAAGATGCACCGGCAGGGCTGGAGCGACGCGGAAGCGAAGCGTGTCAGCGACATCCTCACCCGCGCCATCGCCGATATCCAGGGCGACGAGGGCACCGCGAGCTGACATCAACATCAGCCAGGAGCGGAGCCGTGGCAACCGGAATTGATATCCGTGCTCGCGCCGCCCAGACGCTGCGCTCCCTCTCAACCGTTCTTCACGGCGAGAGGGTCGGGTAAGGGCAGCCGCACGGAAGTCGGTCCGAAGCGGGCCACTGACAGCCGCATCCCTCGATAGCATCCGCGGTACGGGTCCGGCGTTCGCCGGGACCCATACCGCGTGATCGTCGTTGGCAGACGACTCTCAGTCGTCGCCTTCCGATAAAGACTCTCGCAGGGGCCCTACACCGGCTCCAGCACCATCAGCCCGGTCGCCGTATTCGAGATCGGGATGTGATAGTTGGCGTGCTCCTTGCGGACCTTCTCCGGCAGGGTGCCGCGCGCGACCATCCAGTTCAGCAATTCGACGCCCTGGGTGCCCGACAGCTCGACCAGCTCGGTGGTCGAATACTTCGTCGCCCAGGCGGGATCGTCGACCATGCTGGCCATGAACTTCTCGTCGAAATCCTTGTTGATGAAGCCGGCACGCTCGCCGTCGAGCTGATGCGACAGGCCGCCGGTCCCCATCACGACGACGCGCTCGTCCTTCGGCCAGGATTGAACCGCCCGCGCCAGCGCCTGGCCGAGCTTGTAGCAGCGCGCGGCCGACGGCAGCGGCGCCTGCACCGTGTTGACGACCACGGGCACCACCCGCACCGGCCATTTCTGATCGGGCCAGCACAGCGCCATCGGCAGTGTGAAGGCGTGATCGACCACCATCTCCTGGCAGGTGGTGAGGTCGAAATCCTCCTTCACCAGATGCTCGATCAAATGCCAGGACAATTCGCTGTCACCCTTGAACGGCGCGGTCTGCGGAATGCCCCAGCCCTCGTCGGCATTGCTGTAGCTGTCGGCCGCGCCGACCGCGAAGGTCGGCATCTTGTCGAGGAAGAAGTTGAGGCCATGGTCGTTATAGACGAGCACGACCACATCCGGTTTGACCTTGGCGAGCCACTCGCGGACATGCGGGAAGCCGTCGAAGAACGGTTTCCAATACGGATCCTGCTGCAGGCCCTTGGCGATCGCGCCGCCAATGGCCGGAACGTGCGAGGTGGTGATGCAACCGACGATCTTTGCCATGACGATTACCCCCTCGCCGCCAGAAGCTTGGCCTTGAACTGCTCTTTCGTCAGCCCGGTCTGCTGCGCGCCGATGTCCTGCATGTCGAGCCCGAAGATGCCGGCGAACTTGGCGAGGTAGTAGGCGTTGCCGCCGGCCTCGATCAGCTCCAGCACGTTGCGGTTCCTGATCGCCGCGCGCTGCTGTGCATTGAGGCCGTATTTGGCGCAATAGCCGTCCTCGTCGGCGACGAACGCCTTGCGGTTGGCGGCATCGTTGAACGAGTAGCACATCTTGTTGAGGGCGTAGCCTTTGCGGGCCTGCTCGCCGTCGAAGATGGTGGTGCCGGGCACGGGCTGCCGGGCTGACGTGGTGGACATCTGAGCCTCCCCTGGGCGTGTTTCGGACGGCCGCGCTTGATCTGGATCAAACGCGGCGCCGTTCGTGCCCGCCAGTATCGCCGACAGACACCGTCAATAAAGGCCGCGCGACCGATCCGATCCATGAGCCAATTCGATCATTTGGACCTCGACGGCCACCTGCTGCAGCTCCTGCTCGCCGTCATCGAGGAAGGCTCGGTCACCCGCGCGGCGCAGCGGCTCGGAGTCACGCAGTCGGCCGTCAGCCATCTGCTCGACAAGCTGCGCGCGATCACCGGAGATCCGCTGTTCGTGAAGTCCGGCCGCGGCATCGTGCCGACCGCGCATGCGCAGCTCCTGGCGCTGCGCGCCCGCGCGCTGCTCGACGATCTCCGGAGCTTCTCGCACACCGCTGCGTTCGAGCCGGCGAAAATCTCCGCGCAGGTGACGATCGCGGCCAATGATCTGCAGCGCGACCTGCTGCTGCCGTCCCTGCTCCGTTACGCCCGCGCGCAGGCGCCGGGCCTCAGCCTGCGCGTGATCCCTTCCGGCGCACCGACGCCGGAGATGCTGCGCGAGGAGCACTGTCAGCTCATCATCACGCCGCGCCCGCCCGAGGGCAGCGACATCCTGCAGAAGCGGCTGTTCGAGGACAGCTATCGCGTGTTCTACGATGCGAGCCAGCGCGAGCCGCCGCAGAGCCTGGAGGACTATCTCGCCAGCGACCACGTCACGGTACTGTACGAGCCGCGGCGCCGCCTCGACATCGACGAGGTCCTGGCCGAGCGCGGCCTCGTCAGGCGTTTCGCGGCGCAGGTGCCGGGCTTCGGCGGCATCGGGCCGTTCCTGCGCGGCAGCCGCATGATCGCGACCCTGCCGAGCCTGCTGCGCGCCTACATGCTGCGCGGCCTGGCGGTGGCGCCGGTGCCCGTCCCCTGCCCGGCGATGCCGATGTACATGGTCTGGCACCTGCGACACCACGAAGATCCGATGCACCGCTGGCTGCGCCAGCAGCTCGAGATCGTGGTCGCGCCGAGCTTGGCCGCGGCCGCCGAGCACATGCCGGTGATGGCCTGACTCATCCCGAGGGGTAAGCGGCCCTCACGCCGGCGCGTGGCACACCGCCTCGATGTTGTTGCCGTCGGCGTCGCGCACGAACGCGCCGTAATAGTTCTCGTGATAATGCGGCCGCAGTCCAGGCGCGCCGTTGTCCATTCCGCCTGCGGCGATCGCCGCTTGATAGAACGCATCGACCGTGGCGCGATCCTTGGCGTGGAACGCGACATGCGTCGAGGTCGCGGCCGTCCCGCCGGTGCCGATCCAGAAATCCGGACGGCCGTCGCCGAAGCCGGCGTGATCACCGTGGCCGCCGGTCTGCGCGTCGGTGATCTCCATCATCAGGACATAGCCGAGCGGCGCCAGGGCGGCCGCATAGAACGCCTTGGCGCGGGCGAAGTCGGAGACAGGGAAGCCGACGTGGTCGAGCATGGTGATCCTCTCGATGATGACGGCCGAATGCTAGCTCCGCGGGCAGGACGGCGCAACGAGGCACGCGGCACGATCACACCGCGAGGATCCACCGCGCCGTCCGTTGCCCGCTCGCCAGCGCCGCCTCGACCGTTCCCATGTCGCGGCCGCGATACAACGCCTCGCCGGAGATCAGCACTCGTCCGCCATCCCGGCGCGAAAGCGTATCCTGCGCCTCGCGCGACGTCAGCGTCGCGTAGGAATAGGCGCCGCGCGCGAACGGATCCTTCGCCCAATCCGTGACGTGCGACGCGACGAGTTGCCGCTTCAGCGAGCACACGGGCTGTGAGAAGATGTTTGCGAGCGCCGAAAGCCCTTTTTCGATCAGCGCGTCCTCGTCGCACGCGGCGAAGGCAGCGGCCGGCGGCCCGGCGAGCCAGCCAGTCATCACCGCGTCATCGTTCGGATGCTGCGTCCACCACACCGGCACGTCGGCGTCGGACAGCACGAACAGCATGTCGGAAAGGTCCTCGGTCCGGGCCTCTCGCCACCAGCGACGCTCGAAGCGCAGCAGCAGCTTGATGACGTTGCCGAAGCCGATGGTTTCGGCTGCGGCCAATTGCGGGCGCATGGCCGGCGGCAGCGCGATGGTTCGCAGCAGCGGCAGCGGCACGGTCAGGATGACGAGATCGCCGCGCTGCGCACGGCCGTCAGCCAAGCGCACGACGACACCATCGTCGGAGCTCTCCACCGCGCGGACCACCGCCTCGAGCAGCATCGCCACGCCATGCGCCCGGCACTCCGCCAGGAGATGATCGAGCAGCGCCGCGTAGCCGCCGACGATGCGCGCCTGAGCGCCGCGGTCGCCGCCCATCCATTCGTCGCGCAGCGCGAACACGCTGGCACGACCGGGATCGGCCGCGTCATAGCCCTGCACCATCCCCAAGACCGACTTGCGCAGGGCGGCAAACTCCGCGCCGGCGAAATGCCGATCGAGCAGCGCCGTCACGGTCATATCCTCGTCGAGCTGACGCGCCACGCGGTGCAACTGGCGCATCTGCCGATCAGCGGGATCCTCGCGCGAGAACGCGCCATCCGTCACGTACCAGCGCGCGCCATCGACCGGCGTCGAGGTGAGCCCCGCCTCGGCCATCAGCGCGTGGGTGACGGGCGCCTCGCCATGGATGAATTCCGCACCTGCATCCGCGCGATATCCGAACCTGCTCGCGGGCAGCGGATGGATGCGCCCGCCGCAGCGATCGCGCGCCTCCAGCAGCGTCACCTGCTGGCCTGAGCGGGCCAGTTCGCGCGCCGCCATCAGGCCCGCGGCACCGGCCCCGACGATGATGATGTGCATTCGCCGCTCAGCCATGACTTGCCTGGGTCGGCAAGGCCGAGCCGTTGGTGATCTTGTAGCGCAGCCACAGCGCGCCGCCCTCCAGCGCCGTGCTGCTTTCGAGCGTCATGGCCGTGATCGGGGCACGCTCGCCGGACTCGGCTTCCGTCGAATCGAACACGCTGGGCGCCCCCTTGGCGCCATCCACCGCCGGACACAGAACGAGGTTGAACTCGTCGACCAGGCCCGCGCGAAGGAACGCGCCGTTGGCACCGCCACCGCCTTCGAGCAGCAGGCGTTTCACGCCGAGCTCCTGCGCGACGATCTCGAGCACGCGCGAAAGATCGAGCTTCGCCTGGCCGGCGAAGATGTACGACACGCCCTCGCCGCGCAGTCCCGAAAGATGCGCATCCGACACGGCCTCGGTCAGCACGACGACGATCGGATCGCCGCCGATGTCGGAGCGACCCCAGCAGATCTTGCCATGGGGATCGAGCACGATGCCGTAGGCCTTGGCATCGCGGCGCGCGATCCACTGAGTGCGCGGGAATCGCTCCGTCGTCTCGGCCGGATAGGCCGAGCCCTTGGCGAATTCCTGGCCGGTGACGCGGCCGATCAGCCAGGCGTCGCCGCCGAGCTTGTCATGCACCTGCTCGAACAGATCGCCCGATCCCTTCGGACGCCAGCGGCTCGGCAGGGTCCGGCCGTCGACGCTCGACGCCATCAGGCAGATGACTTCCGGTTTCATGCATCCTCCTTGTCGCCGCTGAACGGGGGTCACCGAATATCGCTCCGGCGGCGTTGTCAACGAAGTGGCGTGCGTTTCGTTCGATTGCGCCGGTGCGGCTCGCCTGCGCTGTCGTTGTTACCGCACCAATTCCTGCGCTAGTTTCGGCTGCAAACGGAGCCGATCATGGACGCTGCGCCGCGCAGACGAGACGCCATCGGTTTGCGCGGGGCAGCCCTGCTGGCCGCAGCGCTCGCCGGCCTCGCGCTCTGCGTCGCCGGGATCTGGCGCCTCGAAGCCGAGCGCGCGGGCATCACGATCACCCTGCTGCAGGCAGGCACCACCCCCATCACCGTCTATCGGCGCGACGACGCGGCTGCGTCGCCCGTGGTCGTCATTGCCCACGGCTTTGCGGGCTCACGCCAGTTCATGGAGGCCTATGCGCTGACATTGGCGCGCGCGGGCTATGTCGCGGTCTCGTTCGACTTCGAGGGGCATGGCCGCAATCCGACGCCGATGTCGGGCGACGTCACGCGCGTCGACGGCACGACGAAGAAGCTGATGCGCGAGATCGGCCGCGTCACCGACGCCGCGCTGTCCCTGCCGGGGAACGACGGCCAGGTCGCCCTGCTCGGACACTCGATGGCTTCCGACATCATCGTCCGCCAGGCGCTGGCCGATCCGCGTATCAGGGCGACGGTGGCGATCTCGATGTTTTCCGAGGCCGTCACGGCGAGCGCGCCGCGCAACTTGCTGATCATCACAGGCGAATGGGAGGCGGCCCTGCGCCGGGATGCGCTGCGCAACCTCCGGCTCGCCGATCCCGCCGCGCGCGAGGGCGACACCGTGGGCGATCCCGCCGCAAATGGCGGACGCCGCGCCGTCGTCGCGCCCGGAGTCGAACACGTTAGCGTGCTGTATTCGACGACCGCACTGCGCGAGGCGCGCGACTGGCTCGATCGGGCGTTCGGCCGCGCCAGCAGCGGCCCGGTCGCTTCGACTGGCGGTGCGGTCGCGCTGCTGCTCGCCGGCATCGTGCTGCTGGCGTGGCCCTTGGCCGAGCTGCTGCCGAAGGGTGATGCGCCGCCGCCGACAATTCCGCTGCGCAGTCTTGCGATCGCCACGCTGGTGCCGGCGGTGACGACACCGATCGTCCTGAGGTTCGTCGAGACCCGCTTCCTGCCCGTTCTGATCGCCGACTACCTCGCCGTACATCTCTTCGTGTACGGCACGCTGTCGCTCACGCTGCTACGCGCGCAGGGCGTTCACTTCGGCCGCGTGGCCTGGCTCGCGGCGCTGGCGCTGGCCGCCTACGGCATCTGCGGCTTCGGTGGCGCGCTCGACCGCTACGTCGCCTCGTTCATGCCGATCGCGGCGCGCCTGCCGATCATCGCCGCGATCGCAATGGGCGCGGTGCCCTACATGCTGGCGGACTGCATCGCCAACAGGGGCGGCCACGCCGCGCTGTGGCGCACCGTGTGGATCCGCACCGCCTTCCTGGCCTCGTTGGGCGGGGCAGTCGCGCTCGACCTCAAGCGGCTGTTCTTCCTGCTCATCATCATCCCCGTGATCGTGCTGTTCTTCATCGTGTTCGGACTGATCGGCGGCTGTGTCGGTCGCAGGACCTGCTCGCCGATGGCCGAAGGCCTCGGTCTCGGCCTGATCCTGGCGTGGTCGCTCGGGGTGTCGTTTCCGATGTTCCTGCCGGGCTAGCGTCCGTTTCCGACATGTGCGAACGAACGTGCTGTCCGACGATCCGAAACGCGGACATGAAGCACGCGCTCGTGCCGCGCCGTCGCCCCTCGCAGACCCGACATGCCTCGCCTACGATCCGATGGAGTCAGCATGGCAAAACACCGCATCTACACGACGAGCTTCGCGAGCGTGTACCGATTGTACGTCGCGAAGGCCGAGAAGAAGGGACGCACCAAGGCAGAGGTCGATCAGGTGATCTGCTGGCTGACGGGCTATGGCCAAAGCGCGCTTGAGATCCGGTTGGAGCGTCAGACGGACTTCGAGACCTTCTTCGCACAGGCGCCAGCGATGAATCCGGCGCGGACCCTGATCAAGGGCATGATCTGCGGCGTCCGCGTGGAGGATGTCGAGGAACCGACGATGCGGGAGATCCGCTACTTGGACAAGCTGGTCGATGAGCTGGCGCGGGGAAAGGCAATGGACAAGATCCTGCGCAAGGCCTGATCGTGTCTCGCGACCCGGTCTCCCTCAATCCTGCTCCTGCCCTGGCGCCGGTCGTAGCATGAAATGGCCGAAGGCGGTGGCGATCGGCTTCGTCGCATCGTCCTGCCAGGCGCGGGCCTCGAAGGCGACGACGCGGCGTCCCTGCTTGACGATCGACGCCGATGCGACGGTGTCGAGCGCGCGGCCCGACCTCAGATAGTTGATGGTGAGGCCGACCGGCTTCGGCGGCGCCGTGGCGCCGAGCTCGCGCATCACGGTGACGATCGCTGCGGTCTCGAGAAACGCACCGGTCATGCCGCCATGGATCGCAGGCAGCACGGGATTGCCGATGATCCGGCGCGAGAACGGCATCACCAGCGTGTCGTTCTCGGCGAAGCGGATGCCGAGGCAGCGCGCGAACGGACTGGTGGGAAACGGCCCCGCCGGATCGTCCGGGGCGTCGAGCGGCGGTGGCACGCCGTCGAAGGCCGCCCGGTCGGTCAGCATGTTGGTGCGGTTGGCGCCAATCATGAAGCAGGCGGTCGCGGTGGCGACCGGTGCGGTCTCCTCCTCCTGATAGGCGGTGGCGCGCACGAACGCGATCGAGCGCGTGACGCGGAAGCAGACCGCATGGGCCTTGATGTCGAGACCGGGGGTCGCCGGCTTCTGATAGTCGATGCGCAGATCGAGCGTGGCGATCGCCCGGCTGCCGTCGAGCGCAAGCTGCACCGCCATGCCGCAGCTCTCGTCGAGCATCGCGGTGACGACGCCGCCATGGATCACCCCGGTTTCGCTGTCACCGACGAACACGGGACGATAAGGCAGGGTCGACCAGGCTTCGCCGGGCGCGCAGCGATCCATCCTGAGCCCGCTGATATGGCCATAGACCGAGCGGCGCTGCCCGATGGCCTCGGCAAGCGCGTCGAATGCCGGCGGTGCGGCGGTGGGTGGAATGTCGGACATGCGCGATTTAGATCACGATCCCGAGGACGCACGAAGCCTTTTCCGACGGATCCGATCTGAGTGCCAACGATCCAGGCTAGGCCATCACCGTCCCTGCATCCGCACTCTTGAGCGCCGCCGGTCATGCTCACAACTCGAGGCTGCGAGAGCCCATTCCCGCAAAACTACGTGGATGAAATGTTCCGCTGGAGCGGCGCGCTTAGAACATTGGCAACCTTAATATGATCATAATTGTCTCCATCAAATCCCGGAGACCCGTCGATGCGCAGATCCACCAAGACGCCGGACGCCCCGCCGAGCAGCGGCACGGCCTCTCTACGAATTGTCCTGAGCCTGGCGCTCGCAGCCAGCGCCGGTGCGATGTGGTGGAGCAGCGGCGGCGCCAACAGCTTCTCCTTCGGCACCGGAGCGCCTTCGCTCGAGAGCCGCGTCGCCACGCTGACCTCGGAGCTGGCGCAGCTCAAGGCCGAGACCGCCCAGCTGCGCGACCGCCAGAGCGACACCTCCGGCGAGCTTCTGCAATTGCGCGCCAGCCTCACCACGGCCGAAACGGGCCTGGCCGTCTTGCGCACCGCCGCCGACGAGACCGAGGCGCGCCGCCGCGATACGGCCGACAAGATCGAATCCGATCTCGCGCTGCTGAAGCGCCAGACGATCCGCCTCCGCGGCGCCCAGGAAGATACGGCGACCGAGCTGAGCGGGCTGCGCACCGCGGCCGCGAACAGCGACATGACCATCGAGCAGCTCCGGACCTCCACCGGCGAGATGCGTCAGCAGTTGACGCGCATCGAGACCGCTCGCGAGGCGACCAGCTCGATCTCCCGCAGGCCTCACCGTGTCAGGCGCGTGGCGCGCGCGACCGAGGCGCAGCACGAGCCGCAGCCTTTCCTGATGCAGTGGCCCGGCGTCATCCCCGCAGGTCGCAACTGATTTGAAGCGCCATCCGGCCTGACCCGCGAATCGCGGTCAGGCATCAGCCCGGCTGGTCACCACCAGCCCGGCTGGTCACCACCAGCCCGGCTGCACCGGCCGGTAGTAGGTCGGAGGCGGACCGCGACGGCGCGGCGCCGCGACGGGCTGGCCATCCCAGCTGCGCTGGAAGAAGCTGCCGAAGCCGTCGTCATATTCGTCCCCGCTGGCGACGACGTCGACATTGGTCGTCGGCCGGCGCGTGATGAAGCCGCCCTGCGGCTGGTTGCTCAGCACCGCGACGAACTCGGTCCGATAATTGGTCTCGCTCGACAGCGGCTCGTCCGAGACGATGATCGAGGAGCGCGGCACGGCCGTCGGCGCGATCCGGTCGAGCACGTCCTTCGGAATGGTGATGCGGTCGAGCGCGTCCTTGGCGGTGTCGCCGTCGTCGATGGTCACCGCCGTCCAGCGCAGCTCCGCGCCGTTCTGCGCCACCGCGGTGAACACATGCGTTCCGATCGGCCGGTCGGGATCGCGGATGGTCACCGGCGCCTCGATCGAGGTGTCGAACACCTCGCCGCCGCCATCGGGGGCCGGCTTGTGCGTGTTGCGCCTGACATAGAGCATCTGCGTCGAACGGCTGATATAGACCGAGACCGGCTCGGTCGCGAGCCTGGCGTCCGTCGCAGCCTTGCTCGCATCGGACTTCCTGGCCGCCGCCGCCTTGGCGGCATCCTTGGTCGAGGTCGCCGCAGCGAGCTTCGCGGTCGCGTCCGACTTGGCGGCCTCGAGCTGCGCTGCCGCGTCGGTCGCCTTGGCGGCGGCCTTCTGCTCCGCATCCTCGGCCAGCGTCCTGGCCTGATCGGTCTTGGCGGCGGCCAACTTCCTGTCGGCGAATTTGAGCTCGGCCTCGGCGCGCGCCTTGGCCTGCTCCAGCTTGCGCAAGGACGCCTTCAGAGCCTTGGCCTCGCGCTCGGCCGCGGCAGCCGCCGCCTTGGCCTCGTCGGCGCTCCTGGCGGCGTCCTCGGCCTCGCGGCCGAGCGTCGCGGCCCGCGAGGGCACCGCGGCGAGCGCCTGCGCATTCGGCGCGAACAGGGCGGGATGGGAGAACTCGACGGGCGCCGGGTCACCCGGCGCGATGATCACCCGCATGCCGATCCAGGTCCGGTCGAACAGCTTCTCGGCAAAGCCGTAGGGCATGCGGACGCAGCCATGCGAGGCGGCATAGCCGGGCAGCGGCCCGCCATGCAGCGCCACCCCGTTCCAGGTGATGCGCTGCATGTTCGGCATCCAGGCATCGTCGTAAAGAGTCGAGTGGTGGTCCTTGTCCTTCTCGATGATGGCGAACACGCCGGCCGGCGTCTCGCGGCCCGAGACGCCGGTCGACACCGGTGCGCGCCAGATCCAGCCATCGGCGTCGTAGAACGTCACCTTCTGGGTCTTGATCGACACGATCGCCATGATCGGATCGCCATGCGCACGCGGCGCCGTCGCCTCGATCACCGGCGCCGGACGCCCCTGCCGGGCGCGGGCCTCGACGCCGCCGGACAGCGCCAGCACAGCCAGCGCCGCAATGGTCACGAAGGCGGAACTTCCCCAACGCCGCCTGGCTGGAGCGAATTGCGACGCCGTAACCTGACCAGCCATGCCCTGCCTCGATTTCAATGCCCGTTGCCGCCCGCTCAGCGCGGGCGGCCGAGCACAGTCTTTGCGCTCGATCATGTTTTTTGGGTGAAGAACCTGGTGTCCAGGCTCGTGCGGGGCGCGAAGGCCGCGAGAATCGTGACTTGCCATACCGAGCCGAGAAACCTCCAGACGTGGCCGACGTGATCCTGCCGAGACGTGCCGTGTGCACAGGCGAACCACCCGGCCCCGTCGGACCAGAGACCCGGCAGGTTCCCTGCCATCCCGCGCGCTATCAGGAGAGTGGCGATTCGATTGCGCAAAGACAAGTCACCTACTCAGCAGTCGATCCGGCTCGCCCGTCGCATCCGCTGTCGCGAGGCGCGTAACAAATCCCAATGCCAATCGAATGGCCATTCAGCGCCCGGGGGGCGGCCCGCACCGACCTCTGGACGGCGCGCGAATTGATCGGCAAAGGAACGAAACCATGATCGGCGAAGTGATCGTCGTTGGCGATCTGAAGCTGCGCAGCGACGCCTCGCTCGACACATATGAGCGGCTGGGCGAACGCATGTACGGCATCGTGAGCAGACTTCCGGGCTTCCTGTCGGTCAAGTCGTACAAGGCGCCCGATGGCGAGGAGCTGACCGTGTTCCGCTTCGCCTCGGAGGAAGCGCTCGAAGCCTGGCGGACCCATCCCGAGCATGTCGAGACCATGAAGCGAGGACATGCCGAGTTCTTCGCCAGCGGATTCCTGCAGATCTGCAAGGTCGTCCGCGAGGTCGGACCGTTCGAGCACGACTGAGCTTTTCGATCCGTCATTGTGACGGACCGCCGAGGACGCACCGGGCTGCGGCAACGGCGCGATCGATGTCGGCCTCGTTCGTCTGCCAGTTGCAGACCGAGACCCGCATGCAGCGCTTGCCGCGCCACGTCGTGCCGCCGAAGAAAGCTTCTCCGGTGGCGCAGATCGCCGCGATCACGGCATCGGTCCGGCGATCGTGATCCATTTCGGTCGCGGCTGGACGCGGATCAAGGAACCTCAACAATCCCTGATTCAGGGTCGGCTCCCACATCACGGCCGCACCGGACAGCGTTCCGATCCGCATGACCAGGGCGTGAGCATAGGCACAGCATCGGTCGACGAGGTCAGCGATGCCCCGCCGGCCGAGCTGTCGGATGGCAGCATAGGTCGGAACGGCGCGGCCACGCCGCGACCATTCGGGGGTCCAGTCGATCGGGTCGCGGGCGCCGTCGACAAACATCGTATAGCTCGTACGATGCGAGAAGGCGCTCCGATGCGCCCCGGCACCGGCCACGAACGCGTAGCCGCAATCGAATGGCGTGTTGAGCCATTTGTGGCCGTCGTTGGTCCAGGAATCCGCGAGTTCGACGCCGCGCAGCAGATGCCGGTAACGCGAACTCGCAGCCGCCCACAGGCCGAAGGCCCCGTCCACATGCACCCATGCGTCGTGCGCGCGAGCGATGGGGATCAGGTCGACAAACGGGTCGAACGCGCCGATGTTGAGGTCGCCCGCCTGCAGGACCACGATCGTCGGCTGCAGGCTGTCTGCCAACGCGCGTTCGAGCGCTGACGGCGTGAGCTGCCCTGCATCGTTGCAAGGCAGAGACTGCACCGCGTTCTTGCCGAAGCCGAGCAGGCGCAGCGCGCGCTCGACAGAGCCGTGCCGCTCGCTACTCGTGATGACGCGAATGGAAGGCGCGCCGAACAATCCCCGTTCCTCGACATCCCATCCCAGCCGCGCGAGCAAGCGATGACGCGCCGCGCCGAGACAGGTCACATGCGCCATCTGCGTGCCCGTCACGAATGCGAAACTCGCCGTCATGGGCAGCCCGAACAACTCCTTGAGCCAAGCGCCCGCAATCTCCTCGATGACGGCCTCTGCAGGACCACAGGCATTGATCGCCGCGTTCTGGTCCCAGGCGGAGACCAGCCAGTCGGCGGCCAGCGCGGCCGGCATAGTCCCGCCGATCACCCAGCCGAAAAACCGCCCGGATGTGCTGCCGAGGATTCCACCGTCGACGTCGCGAACGAGATCATCGATGACGCGCGCAGCGGCAACTCCGTCACTGGACAGCGCACGGCCTAGCCGAAGTCGTAGATCTTCAAGTGAAGCCGTCGCGTGGACCGGCGTGCTGTCCTGGCGCTCCAGATGCCGCACGGCATGCTTCAGCGCCAATTCCAAGGTCCCGATCCATTCATCGCGTCCCGGCATATATCCGTCCATTCTTGCGTCAGGTCTGCAGCGTTATATGCGTTGAAACCGCCCCGATGCTTCGCTATCGATCACACCATGAGGGACGGTCCCAACTTCGCTGCCATCGCCGCGCTGATCGGCGATCCGGCGCGCGCCAACATTCTCTCCGCACTGATGGATGGACGCGCCCTGACCGTCAGCGAGCTTGCCAGGTCGGCGGACATCGGACTTCCGACCGCCAGCGCCCACGTCAGCAAGCTCGAGCGGGCAGAATTGCTCGTCTCGGTCCGGCAGGGACGCAATCGCTATGTGCGCCTGTCCGGCGAGGACGTCGTGCACACGTTGGAGACGCTGATGCTGCTGGCGGCGCGCACGGGACATCGGCGCGTTCGCACCGGTCCGCGCGATCCCGCGCTGCGCGAGGCGCGCGTCTGCTACGATCATCTTGCCGGCGCCCGCGGTGTCCAGATGTTCGAGAGCCTGCTGCGTGGCAGGCTGCTGGAGCGCAGCGGAGATCAAGTCACGCTGACCGACGCCGGGCGACTTTTCACCGAGCAGTTCGGGATCGATCTTGGTGAGCTGCAGTCGAAGGACCGCATGACCTGCGTCAGTTGCCTCGACTGGAGCGAGCGGCGAGACCATCTCGCCGGTCGTCTCGGCTCTGCCTATCTCGCGCGGATCTTCAAACTCAAATGGGCCCACCGCGACAAGGACAGCCGCGCCGTGCTGTTCAGCCCGCAGGGGCTGCGCCAGTTCGAACGGTTGTTTCCGGTCTGAGGACCCGCCCACCCTGGCGTGGCTCGCCTGCATCAGCAGAGCGCCTTTCGCTGCGTTATTTGACCGCCTCGGCTTGCACGGCCGGCACTGCATTCCCATCCTCTGTGGAGGAGGACGGCCCGCGGCTGGGTCCTTCCCTTGCCGATGCCCGATCGCTGACGGAGATGACGCGTTGCCCGACCCGCGCGATTTTCACGTGCCTCAATCGTCCTACGCCAAGGAGGATCTCCTTCGCTCAAGCGAAGGCGGCTATTTCGGCCCGGGCAATGCGCAGCTGCCGGCGCCGCCGATGCTGATGATGGATCGTATCACCGAGCTGAGGCTCGACGGCGGGCGCTATGGCAAGGGGCGTATCGTCGCCGAGTTGGACATCACGCCCAAACTCTGGTTCTTCGAATCCCTCTTCCGCGACGATCCGGTGATGCCGGGCTGTCTTGGCCTCGACGCGATGTGGCAGATGGTGGGCTATTGGCTCGGCTGGTCGGGCTCGCCCGGCAAGGGCCGCGCCGCCGGCGTCGGAGAAGTGAGCTTTAGAGGCCAGATCACGCCGGACGTCAATTACGTGCGCTACGAGGTCGACATGCGCCAAGTCAAACGCGGCCGCCTAGTGCTCGGCATCGCCGATGGCCGCGTGCTGGCGGACGGCGCGTGTGTTTACGAGGCCAATTCCATGAAGGTAGCGTTGACGACATCTTGAGCTTTGCTGCCGTTATGACGACAGCTGCTTCTCGAAGAACAGGTCCGGATAGGGATCGTCGTTGAAGCGGTCGATCTCCCTCCAGCCGGCGCGGCGATAGAGCTGGACGGCCTCGGCGAGCGCGCTGTTGGTGTCGAGGCGAAGAATGCTGATCGAGAGCGTGCGGGCAGCCTCTTCGGCCGCATCCATCAGGCGGCGGCCGAGGCCGAGGCCGCGCGCGGCGGGCGCGACCCAGAGCCGCTTGATCTCGGCGACATCGCCGCCGCTGCCCTTCAGCCCGACACAGCCGAGCGGCAGGCCGTCGGACAACGCCACGAAGAAAGCCCCGCGCGGCGCCATCATGTCCAAGGCATCGGGATCGCGCGACAGCGACACATCGAAGCCGCGTTCGAAGCGGCGCGACAGCTCGGCGTAGTACTCGCCGAGGCAGTAGCGCGACTGCTCGCCGCGCGGATCAACCTCGTCGATGGCGATGCGGCTGCGTCCGAGCGCGGCCGCGACCAGGTCCATCGCCGCCAAGAGCGCCTCGGGCTGCCCGTGACGCGCCAGCATCGATTCGGCCTGGGCGTTGGAGAGCGTCTCATAGGCCTCGAATTCGCGCCGCCCGGCGGCTGTGAGCCTGGCGACGCGGCGGCGCGCGTCGTCGGGATGCGGCCTGGTCATCACCAGCCCCTCCTCCTCCAGGCTGCGCAGCAGCCGGCTCATCAGCCCGGAATCGAGTGCGAGATAGTCGCGCAGCTCCGCCACGTCGCTGCGGCCATGGCCGATTGCATTGAGCACGCGGGCCGCCCCGAGCGGCCGACCGCGCCCGAGGAACGAGGTGTCGAGCGCGCCGACCTCCGAGGTGACGGCGCGGTTGAAGCGGCGGACGCGGGAGACGGGGTCGAGCATAGTATCTGACTTAAGTCAGATATTTCCGTCTGTCAATTGTGACCGTAGTCGAGTGCAGGCAGCCGCTCCAGCCTCTGTCGTCGTTGCCTGCGCAAGCAGGGCATCCAGTACGCCGCAGCGTTTCGATTGATCACAACCGTCATGTCCAGTCCGTGGGTACCAAAAGCATCCCCAAACAAAAAGGGCGGCCCAGCCGCCGGCCGAAGCCGGTTGCCGGACCGCCAGGTTTTCCCCGGGAGGAACTCAGTTCAAAAGCTTGGCGACGTTGTCCTTGGTGACGAGGTCGAGGCCGGTGTAGATCACCTCCGGCACCTTCTCGCCCTTCTTGATCGCGAGCAGCGTGTCCATCGCCTTCTCGCCCATCTCGAACGGACGCTGGCCGGTCAGCGCGTTGGAATAGCCGTCGCGCAGCAGCTCGAGCTGCATCTTCAGCGTATCGGCAACGACCAGCGTCAGCTTGCCAGCGTCGATGTCCTTGCGGTTCTTGTTGACGAAGGCCTTGTAGCCCTCGGGCGCGAACATCGGCCAGCCGCCGATCGGCACGATGGCGCCGAGATCCGGCGTCGCGGTGCGCAGATCGGCCATCTGCTGCACGGCGAGCGCGGGATCGTCGTTGCAGAAGGTCGGCGAGCCCGCCACTTCCGTCCACTTCGAGCCCTTGAGCGCCTCGCGCACGCCGTCGACGCGCTCGGCAAGGTTCTTGGCGCCGGGACCGCCGGAGACGACGGCGTACTTGCCGCCCTCAGGCCGGAGCTCGCGGAGCTGCTTGCCGAGCGCGAGGCCGAAGTCCTTGTTGTTGGTACCGATATAGGCAATGCGCTTCGAGCCCGGCGCATCGGCGTCGAAGGTGATGACGGGAATGCCGGCCGCCGTCGCCGCCTCGATCGATTTCGTCATCGATGGAACGTCGGCGACCGAGATGGCGAGGCCGTCGACCTTCTGGGTGATGAAGTCCTGGATGATCTGCGCCTGCGTGGCCGGCTCGTGCTCGACCGGGCCCTTGTAGATGCACTCGACATTGCCGAGCTCCTTGGCGCGCTTCAGACAGCCGTCGCGTGCGACGTCGAAGAACGGATTGTTCATCGCCTTCGGCACGATGGCGAAGCGGTATTTGGTCTCGGCCTGCGCCGGGGCCATCAAAATCGCGAGCGATGCGACCGCATAGAGCAGCTTCTTCATGGGTTTCCCTCCTCCATGTCTATCCCTGATCATTGTCTGTTCCGGGTGAGGATAGACGCGATTGTCACCCCGGCCAGTATTCGTCACAGCAGGCGCGCGCGGATACGATCCACAAGCACGGCGGCGATGATGATCACGCCGACCAGGGTCTGCTGCCAGTAGGAGTTGACCTGCGCCAGCACCAGCCCGTTACGGATCACCTCGAGCAGGACGCAGCCGACGATGGCGCCGAGCGGGCCTCCGAGACCGCCGGCGAGGTTGGCGCCGCCGATCACGGCCGCGGCGATCACGTTGAGCTCGTAGGACGTCGCCATGTTCGCGGGCGCCGATCCGAGCCAGCCCGAGATGATGATGCCCTGCAGGCCGGCGGCAAGCGCGCCGATCACATAGACCTCGATCTTCACCCGGGGCACGGAGACGCCGGTGAGCTCCGCGGCCTTCTCGTTGCCGCCGATCGCGAACACGTGGCGGCCGAACGCGGTGTGGTGCAGCACCAGCGCCATCACCAGCGCCAGCACGATGAGATAGATGAAGGGCGCCGGCACGCCGTACACATCGCCCTGCGTCAGCGCATAGAAATAATCGGCGTCGGGGCCGCCGGGGAAGCTGCCCTTGCCGTTCGAGATCACGTAGCTGAGACCGCGCACGATCGACAGCATGCCGAGCGTGGTCACGAACGGCGACAGCCCGAGCAAGGCGATGCAGGCGCCGTTGATCAGGCCGACCACCAGCGAAACCGCCAGGCCTGCCAGCACCGAGACGATCAGGATCAGGCCGGGCACGTTCGCGACCACGGTCTTGCCGTCCGCGGCGAGATGCACGAACAGCGACGACAGCGGCATCCCCGGTGTCGATAGCGTCGTCATCACCATCGAGGTGATCATCGCCGCGAAACACATCATCGAGCCGACCGACAGGTCGATGCCGCCGGTAATGATGACGAAGGTGATGCCGAGCGTCGCGATGGCGATGAAGGAGAAGTTCTTGGCGACGTTCTGCAGATTGCCTTCGGTCAGAAAATAGGGACTGGCGAAGCTCATCACGATGATGAGGGCGATGAGCGCCAGCGTGACGTAGGCTGTCTGCGAGGCGAACACGCCGCGGTGCCACCATCTGATGACGCCGACATTGGTGAAGGTGACGTCGGTGCCGGCGGAGCTGGTCTCGGATGGAACGGACATCACGCCGCCTCCTTGGCGCCAGTGATCAGCGCGGTCACTTCCTCGGGGCTGGTCTCGCCGACCGGCTTGTCGGCCTTCTTTTCGCCGCGGCGCATCACCACGACGCGATCGCACACCGCGAAGATGTCGGGCATGCGGTGCGAGATCAGGATGACGGCGATACCCTGTTCCTTCAGGCGATGGATCAGGCTCAGCACCTGCTCGACCTGGCGCACCGAGATCGCCGCGGTCGGCTCGTCCATCATCACCAGTCTGGCGTTGGACAGCCGCGTCCGCGCGATCGCCACCGCCTGGCGCTGGCCGCCCGACATGTCCTTGACGAGATCGTGCGGCCGCGTCTCGGAGCGCAGCTCGCGAAACAGCTCCAGCGCGCGCGCCTCCATGCCCTTGTGGTCGAGCAGCGCCAGCGGGCCGAAATTGCGCTTCAGCTCGCGGCCGAGAAACACGTTGGCCGCTGCCGTGAGGTTGTTGGCGAGCGCGAGGTCCTGGTACACGACCTCGATGCCGACGCTGCGCGAATCCATCGGGCGATGGAAATGCACCTCGCGGCCGCCGAAATGGATCGTGCCCTGGCTCGGCGGAAAATTGCCGGCGATGATCCGCACCAGCGTGGACTTGCCGGCGCCGTTATCGCCCATCAGGCCGACGACCTCGCCGGAGCCGATCGAAAGATCCACGCCCTGCAGCGCGCGGATCGCGCCGAACTGCTTGCCGATGCCCTTCAGCTCAAGGACCGGCTGCGCGGCGGTGCTCATCACGGCGCGCTCAGCGTCATTCGTCATCGTGCGCAGGCTGCTGTCGTCAGACATAGCGGTTCACCACGCTTTCGAGATATTCCTGCCGGCCGGACCGCGGCTGCGGATCGAGGCCGGTGTTGACGGCGCGGTCGGCGAGCTCGGCGAGCGAGCGGCGGCCGGCGAGGATCGCCTGCCCCTCGTCGCCGTCCCAGCCGGCGTAGCGCCGCGCCAGCGGCGCGGTCAGCGCGCTGTCGGTCAGCATCTCGTCGGCGGCGATCAGCGCCCGCGCGCAGGCATCCATCGAGCCGACATGGGCGTGCAGCAGGTCATCCGGATCGATCGACTGCCGGCGGATCTTGGCGTCGAAATTCAGCCCGCCCGTGGTGAAGCCGCCGCCCTTGAGCATGTCGTGGAACACCAGCGCCAGCTCCGGCACGTTCATCGCGAACTGGTCGGTGTCCCAGCCGAGCAGATCGTCGCCGCGGTTGATGTCGAGGGAGCCGAACACGCCGAGCGCCTGCGCCAGCGCGATCTCGTGCTGGAACGAATGACCGGCGAGGATGGCGTGGTTCTGCTCGATATTGAGCTTGACGTCGTTCAAAAGGTCATAGCGCTGCAGGAAGCCGTAGCAGGTGGCGACGTCGAAATCATACTGGTGCTTGGTCGGCTCCTTCGGCTTCGGCTCGATCAGCAGCGGGCCCTTGAAGCCGATCTTGTGCTTGTGCTCGACGACCAGCGCGACGAAGCGGCCGAGCTGGTCGAGCTCGCGCTTCATGTCGGTGTTGAGCAGGGTCTCGTAGCCCTCGCGGCCGCCCCACAGCACGTAGTTGGCGCCGCCGAGACGATGCGTCACCTCGAGTGCGGCACGCACCTGTCCCGCCGCGTAGGTGAACACGTCCGGATCCGGATTGGTCGCGGCGCCCGCCATGTAGCGGCGATGCGAGAACAGATTGGCGGTGCCCCACAGCAGCCGCACCTTGGCAGACGCCATCTTCTGCTCGAACAGATCGCCGATCGCATTGAGATTGGCAACCGACTCCTTCAGCGTCGCGCCTTCCGGCGCTGCATCGACGTCGTGGAAGGTGAAGAACGGCACGTCGAGCAGCCGGAACAATTCGAACGCCACGTCGGCCTTGGCCCGCGCCATCGCCATCGCGTCGTCGCCATGCTGCCACGGCCGCAGGAAGGTCTCGCCGCCGAACGGATCGCTGCCCGGCCAGCAGAACGAATGCCAGTAGCAGACCGCGAAGCGCAGATGATCCTCCATCCGCTTGCCCCGGATGACGCGATCCTTGTCGTACCAACGGAACGACAGCGGGCTGCGTGACTCGGGCCCGCCATAGCTGACGGTCGCGCCGGTCTGGAAGAAGGGGGCCTGGACGTTCACGACGTTACTCCTTGAGAGCAGGATAGAGCTTGCGCCATTGCGCGTAGGCGGCGTCATATGCCGCGCGCTGCGGCGCGCGGGGTTCGAAACTCTGCAGCCGCTGCGGCTTGCGGCAGACATCGGCCGGTGCTGCGCCGGTCGCGGCAAGACGGCCGAGCCGCGCGGCGCCGATGGCGGCGCCGACCTCGCCCTCCTCGACCCGGTGCACGGTGACGCCGAGCACGTCGGCCATGATCTGCGCCCACAACAAAGAGCGCGAGCCGCCGCCGACGAGATCGAGCTCTGTGATCGGCTGCGCGCTGCGCGCGAGCGCGGCGAACATGTCGCGTGAGGCAAACGCCACGCCCTCCAGCACCGCCTGCACGAGATCACCGCGGCCGGCTGCGCTGCGCAGGCCAACCAAGGCGCCGGCGGCATGGGCATCGTTGTGCGGCGTGCGCTCGCCGTCGAGATAAGGCAGGAACTGCACCGGGCTCGGACGTTCGACGCTGATACCGAGCGGCGCCAGCAGCGCGGCTTCCGGCGTCTCGAGAAGGCGGGCCAGCCACGCCAGCGAGGCCGCGGCCGACAGCATCACGCCCATCTGATGCCAGAGACCGCCGAGCGCATGGCAGAACGCATGCACGGCCGCTTCCGGCGCTGGCGCGAAGCGGTCGGTCACCCGGAACAGCACGCCTGATGTGCCGAGCGACAGGAAGGCATCGCCGGGCGTGATGGCGCCGAGCCCGATTGCGCTCGCCGCGTTGTCGCCGGCGCCGCCCGCGATCACGACGTCAGCGCCCATGCCCCAGCGCCGCGCCAGCTCGGGCGACAACACGGCACTGCGCTCATTGCCCTCGACGAGGCGCGGCATGTGATCGAGACCGAGCCCGGTCGCCGCCAGCAGTTTCTCCGACCAGCGCCGCGCGCCGACATCGAGCCACAGGGTGCCCGCCGCATCCGACATGTCCTCGACCATCTCGCCGGACAGCCGATAGCGCACATAGGCCTTCGGCAGCAGCACCTTCGCGACCTCGGCAAATATCTTCGGCTCGTGCTTCGCCACCCAGACGAGCTTCGGCGCGGTGAAGCCGGGCATCGCGAGGTTGCCGGCGATGGCGTGCAGTTCGGGACAGCGGCGTTCGAGCTCGGCGCATTCGGCCTGCGAGCGGCCGTCATTCCAAAGGATCGCCGGCCGCAGCGGCCGACCGGTGCGGTTCAGCAAGGTCGCGCCGTGCATCTGGCCGGACAGGCCGATGCCGCTGACGGCAGCGGTCTCGCGCGGACGCTCCCGCGCGAGATCATCGACCGCGCCGATGACGGCCTCGACCCAGTGATCCGGATTCTGCTCGGACCACAGCGGCTGCGGATGCGACAGCGCCAGCGGCCGCGCGGCGCTCGCGATCAGCGCGCCCGTCTCGTCCTCCAGCACGGCCTTCACGCCGGATGTGCCCACATCCAGTCCGAGAAACACGTCTCCACTCCTCCCACCGACCGCAAGGCGCTTCGGCGATCTGCCGTCGCCTCGAGACCAGCGCCTCGGTCGTTTCTCATTCCGTGTTCGGGCCGACCGCGTTATCGCGGCCACCCGCTCACGGCAGATTGTCCCGCATCACGATGTCGATGCGGATCGTCTCCTGTTCGCTCAGGATCGGCTCGCCGCGCGCCAGCGCGAGGAGCACGCGCACCGCGGAGCGCGCCTCGTGTCCCGGGTTCTGCGAAATCGCCGCGTCCATCACGCCGTTCAACAGCAGCTTGCGCGTCAGTGCCGTCACGTCGTGGCCGACGAACACGATGTCGTCGGCGCGCCCCGACTCGGTCAGCGCCTTGGCGACGCCGGCCGTGCCAGCGCCGACATTGTAGAGCCCGACGATGTCACGATGCTCGGTCAGCAGCTTGCGCATGAGGTGCTCTGAGCGATCGTCCACGTCATGCCCCTCAGCGACCGGCAAAACCTCAAGTTGCCGAAACTCCGCCGCGAGGACCTGGCCGAAGCCGAAGATGCGCTCGGCATGATCGCGTAGGCTTTGCGAGCCGGCCATGATCGCGACCCGCCCCGCCCTGCCGCCGGCGAAGCGTCCGACCAGCGCGCCCGCGGTGCGGCCGGCGGCGATGTTGTCGATGCCGACATAGTGATGCCGTCGCGACGACGGCACGTCCGACACCAGCGTCACCACCTTGGCGCCGGACTCGACGAGATCGTTGATCGCCGCGCGCACGCTCGGATGATCGAGCGCCACCACCGCGACGCCGTCGACCTGACCGACGAGCTGCTCGAGCTTCGCGGCCAGCACGGCCGCATCGAACACGTCCGTCGTGACCACATCGACCGTGAGCCGGCGCGCGGCCATCCAGCTCGTCAGATCGCCGAGATGCGCCTGAATCTGCTGCATGAAGGGATTGGCGCCGGACGGCATCACGAAGGCAAAGCGCCGCGCGCGGGCACGGGCGAGTTCGGAGGCCGCCGCATGCGGCTGGAACGCGCTGCGCTCCATCGCGTCCTTGACGCGTCGCACCGTATCCGGGCGCACGCCGGGCCGGTTGTGCAGCACGCGATCCACAGTGGCGAGGCTCACGCCCGCCTGCCGCGCAATATCCCGCAATGTCAGCGGCGCGTTCATGCTCCTCCCCTTTGGGTTGAGGACCATAGCGCGGTTTTTGAGGTGCGCAACTCATTTTTGAGGGCGAGCGGGGGAAGCCGACAGACTGAGGCAGCCGGCGCCCTTCCCGACAGCGCGTCCCGGATCGTCTGCCCCCTCCATCTCGAGCTGAGCGAAGTTGCACCAGCCGAAGCAGCCGCAGGCGGATGGGCAAAGCCAATCGCCAGCCTGCCTCAAACCGCTCCCTGGGTATGGGTGCCGGCGTTCGCTGGAACCACAGCGAGGCTATTGATGCGTGATGCCATCAAGCAGCGCAGGCGAAACGCGTCGCGATGACCCCGCTCAAAACGGCAGCCCGACATAGTTCTCTGCCAGCGACCGCTGCGCGGCCTCGGACGAGAACAGATAGGCGAGCTCGGTGTCCTGCAGTCTGTCGTCGTAGGACAGCCGGTCGGGGAAACGATGCAAGAGCGTCGTCATCCACCAGGAGAAGCGCTGCGCCTTCCAGATCCGCGCCAGCGCCCGCTGCGAGTAGCCGTCGATGCCGCGATCGTCGCCTTTCTTGTAGTGGTCGAGCAGCGCGTGATAGAGATAATAGATGTCGGACGCAGCCGAGTTCAGCCCGCGCGCGCCGGTCGGCGGCACGATATGGGCGGCGTCGCCGGCCAGGAACAGCCTGCCGTAGCGCATCGGCTCCGCGACGAAGCTGCGCAGCGGCGCGATGCTCTTCTCGATCGACGGTCCGGTGATCAGACGGCCAGCGATCTCCGCCGGCAGCCGGCGCTTCAGCTCCTCCCAGAACGCGTCGTCGCTCCAGTCCTCGACCTTGTCGGTGAGCGGCACCTGGACATAGTACCGGCTCAGCACCTGCGAGCGCAGCGAGCACAGCGCAAAGCCGCGCTCGTGCTTGGCATAGATCAGCTCCGGCGACACCGGCTTGGTGCGCGACAGCACGCCGAGCCAGCCGAACGGGTACACCCGCTCGTATTCCGTCAGCTTGTCGTGCGGGATCGACTTGCGGCTGACGCCATGAAAGCCGTCGGCGCCGATGATGTAGTCGCAGTCGATGCGGACGACCTCCTCGTCCTGACGGTAGGTGACGAAGGGCTTGTCGGAAGCGATGTCGTGCGGCGTCACGTCGGCCGCGTTGTGCACGACCTTGCCGCCGAGCTTGTCGCGGGCCTCGTAGAGATCGCGCGTCAACTCGGTCTGGCCATAGACCATCACCGAGTTGCCGCCGGAGTATTTGTGCAGGTCGACGCGATCGAGCTTGCCGTCATGGGCGATGTAGAAACCGTGATGGATCTCGCCCTCGCGGTCCATGCGCTCGCCGCACTGCGCCTCGCGCATCAGCTCGGCAAAGCCGTGCTCGAGCACGCCGGCACGGATGCGCGACAGCACGTAGTCGCGGCTGGATTTCTCCAGGATGATCGTATCGATGCCCTGCAGATGCAGGAGCTGCGACAGCATCAGGCCCGACGGGCCGCCGCCGATGATGCAGACTTGGACTTTCATGGGCGTGTTCTCCCGGATTCGCAGACGCAGGCTTGTTGGGTATGCTTTTCAGTCGCGGATTTTAGCAAGGAATGCGCAGGGATCACTTGGATGGACGCGGCATTCTCTTGCACTTTTCCGACACCATGCCGCGATGCACAACGAACGCTGCAATGGTATCGGGCGGTGCCGATCAGCCTGCCGGCGGCGCGTCGTCTCCGACGCCCATCGCACGGCGATAGTCGCGCGGGCTCGCCCCGGTGTGCCGCTTGAAGAAGCGGCAGAAATAGGCCGGGTCCTTGAAGCCGAGCTCGAACGCCAGCTTCGACACCGGCGCCGCAATATAGGTGAGCCGCCGGCACGCCTCGCGCGCCAGACGCGCATGCACGATGTCGAGCGCGGACTGACCGGTCTCGGCCCGCGTCAACCGATTGAGCCGCTCCGGCGTCATGCCGAGCTCGTCGGCGTAGCGCGCCACCGACCAGTGATCGCGGTGATGCGCCTCGACCAGCACGATGAAGCGGGTGAACAGCGCCGCGTGCCCGCTGCCGCGCCGCGCGCCTTGCGACTGCCGCGCGCTCTGCTGCGCCAGCCGCCACACGATCGAGCGCCCTAGCCAGTGCGGCACCGGCGAGGCCGCGGAATCGGCCGCGGCGAACTCGTCGGCGAGGTCGACGAACAGCGCGGCGATGCGCCGCGTCGCGACCGCCTGCGCGTCGAGATGCAGGATCTGCGCGGTTGCGAACAAGTCGCGCAACGCCTCGCCGGTCGCCGGGACGTCGCCCTCCACCACCGCCCGCGGATTGAACGTCAGCACATAGCCGTCGGTGTCGCGCGAGAAGCGGAAGGCATGGACGACGCCGGGGGGAATGATCACGGCGACCGGGCCGGTACAGCGCTCTCGGCTTTCGTCCAAGGCGATCTCGGCCGGACCGGCAGCGACCCAGAGGATCTGGTGGAGGCCATGATGGGTGTGCGCCTCGATCTCCCAGCGATACAGCTTGCTGCGCACCTGGATCGGCTCGACATGCAGCATGTCCGGCTGCGCGGCCAACGCTTCGCCGTACAGCGCGAACGCGGGGATCGATGGCTTGGTGCGAAAGCGGGGCATGAGCGAGAGCTAACCCTGAATGTCGGAAAAGTACAAGTCTTGGCCGGCTTTCGTGTCTCACGCCGCGGCCAAGGCTCGGCTAGATCAGTGAAAAGAACAACAACGACCACACTCAATGGAGAGGAGGCCCAACATGTTCGCGTTCGACCCGTATTCGCCTGCGGTCGATGCCGACCCGTTCCCGTTCTACAAGACGCTGCGCGACGAGCACCCCTGCTTCTGGAGTCCGCAGGCCCAGGTGTGGATCCTGTCGCGCTATGCCGATGTGGCGGCGGCCGGAACGAACTGGCAGACCTATTCGTCGGCCAAGGGCAACCTGATGACCGAGCTGCCGAACCGTGCCGGCGCGACGCTCGGCACCACCGACCCGCCGCGCCACGACCGGCTGCGCGGCCTCGTCCAGCATGCCTTCATGAAGCGCAATCTGGAGAGCCTGTCAGGCCCGATCCGCGACATCGCGCGCGACTGCGCCGAGGCGCTGCGCGGCCAGGACCGGTTCGACTTCATCGAGGCATTCTCGTCGAAATTCACCGTGCGCGTGTTGTTCGCCGCGCTCGGCCTGCCGCTCGGCGACGAGCAGACGGTGCGCGACAAGGCGGTGCTGATGGTGCAGAGCGATCCGGTGAGCCGCGCCAAGGGACCGCAGCACATCGCAGCCTACAACTGGATGCAGGACTATGCGGCCGGCATCATCGCGGAGCGCCGCGCGCGGCCGCAGAACGACCTGATCTCGCACTTCAGCATGGCCGAGATCGACGGCGACAAGCTCGACGAGCGCGAGGTGCTGCTGACGACGACCACGCTGATCATGGCCGGCATCGAGTCGCTCGGCGGTTTCATGACGATGCTGGCGTATAATCTCGCCGATCACGCGGAGGCGCGCCGGGCGGTCGTCGCCAATCCCGACCTGATGGCGGACGCCGTGGAAGAGTCACTGCGCTACAACACCTCGGCGCAGCGCTTCCGCCGCTGCCTGCAGAAGGACGTCACCCTGCACGGCCAGACCATGCGCGAGGGCGATTTCGTCTGCCTCGCCTACGGCTCCGCCAACCGCGACGAGCGGCAGTTTCCCAATCCGGATGTTTATGACATCAGGCGCAAGCCACGCGGCCATCTCGGCTTCGGCGGCGGCGTGCACGCCTGTCTGGGATCGGCGATCGCGCGCATGGCGATCAAGATCGCGTTCGACGAGCTGCACAAGGTCGTGCCGGACTATCGCCGCACCCAGGAGCAACTGCCCTGGATGCCGTCTTCGACCTTCCGCAGCCCGATGTATCTCGAGCTGACGGTGCATTAGTCATCGCGAGGACTAATGGCAGGCTCGCGCTCGCGCCTCGCTGACGGTACGCCCCCCTCGCCCCGCTTACGCCGGACGAGGGGCACCAACGGGTCTACAACAGCTCAAACCAGCGCGCCGAGATCCGCTGCGCTGAAGCCCTTCAGGCCCGCCTTGTCGCCGGCCTTGATCTTGGCGACCCATTCGGCATCGCTGATCAGCGCGCGGCCGACCGCGATCAGGTCGAACTCCTCCCTGGCCATGCGCTCCAGCAGCGCATCGAGATCGGCCGTCGTCGACGGCTTGCCGGCGAAGGCCGAGAAGAATTCATCGGACAAGCCGACCGAGCCGACGCTGATGGTCGCAGCGCCCGTGATCTTCTTGGCCCATCCGGCGAAGTTCAGGCCCTTCTCGCCGTCGACGTCCGGGAATTCCGGCTCCCAGAAGCGGCGCTGCGAGCAGTGCAGGATGTCGACGCCGGCCGCGACCAGCGGCTGCAGCCAGTCGGCCATCAGCGCCGGCGTCTCGGCGAGGCGCGCCGCATAGTCCTGCTGCTTCCACTGGCTGACGCGCAGGATGATCGGGAAATCGGGACCCACCGCCTTGCGGATCGCGGCGACGACCTCGCCGGCAAAGCGGGAGCGCTCCTTGATGGTGGCGCCGCCATAGCGGTCCTCGCGCTGGTTGGTGCCGGACCAGAAGAACTCGTCGACCAGATAGCCGTGCGCACCATGGATCTCGACGGCGTCGAAGCCCGTGCGCTTGGCGTCGGCCGCGGCTTGCGCGAATGCGGCAACGGTGTCGGCGATGTCGTTCTCGGTCATCGCGTTGCCGCGCGGCTTGCCGGGCGCAACCAGCCCGGATGGGCTCTCGACCGGCGCATCGGGCTCCCAGCGGCTCATGCCCTTGGTCGAGCCGGTGTGCCAGATCTGTGGCGCGATGCGGCCGCCGGCGGTGTGCACGGCGCTCGCCACGTTCTGCCAGCCCGCCAGCGCGGCATCGCCGTGGAAAAAGGGAATATTGGGCTCGTTGCGCGAGGCCGGGCGGTTGACGACCGTGCCCTCGGTGAGGATCAGCCCCACGCCACCTTCCGCGCGGCGGCGGTAATAGGCGGCATTGGCCTCGCCGGGAATGCCATTCGGCGCCGCATTGCGGGTCATCGGCGCCATGACGATGCGGTTCTTCAGCTCCAGCGACTTCAGGCGAAACGGACGAAACAGCACGCTGGTATCGAGGTCGGACATTCAGGGGGCTCCATTGCGTTCGGAACCGCTCCAGTATACTTCGTAAACCTGAAGTCAATCAGGCACCCGAAGTCGCTCAGGTATATCGGAGGAAACCGCTGTCGTGACCGCCGCATCGACATCACAGAGCGCCCCGCTCCGCTGCAAGCCGCAGCACTTCTCGTCGGAATGCCCGAGCCGGGTGCTGATCGACCAGATCGCCGACAAATGGTCGATGATGGTGCTGGCGGTGCTGGACTCCGGTCCACTGCGCTTCAACGCGATCAAGAAGCAGCTCGAGGGCGTCACCCAGAAGGCGCTGACGCAATGCCTGCGTCGGCTCGAGCGCAACGGCCTCGTCGCCCGCGAGGTGATCGCGGACTCGCCGGTCGCGGTTCAGTACGAGATCACGCCGCTCGGCCGTACCCTGCAGCCACCGTTCCGCGCGCTCTATGCCTGGACCATCGCCAAGATGCCGGAGGTCGAGCAGGCCCGGCAGGCCTTCGACGAGCGCCGGAGTCGCTAATCCCAGGCGGCCAAAGGCCGCTACTGGAAGGCCACCTCCGCGAAGCTGCGCAGCTTGCGCGAATGCAGCCGCTCCGACTCCTGATGCTTCAAGAGCTCCAGCGCCTTCAGCCCGATCTGGAGATGCTGGCCGACACGCTGGCGATAGAAGTCGCTCGCCATGCCCGCGAGCTTGATCTCGCCATGCAGCGGCTTGTCGGAGACGCAGAGCAAGGTGCCGTAGGGCACGCGGAAACGATAGCCGTTGGCGGCGATTGTGGCCGACTCCATGTCGAGCGCGATGGCGCGCGACTGCGAGAGGCGATGGATCACGGCCGGGCCGGAGATCTCCCAATTGCGGTTGTCGACGCTGGCCACGGTGCCCGTGCGCATCACCCGCTTCAGCTCGAACCCGGAATAGCCGGTGACCGTCTCCACGGCCTCCTCGAGCGCGACCTGCACCTCGGCGAGCGCCGGGATCGGCACCCAGGGTGGCAATTCCTGGTCGAGCACATGGTCCTCGCGGACATAGCCGTGCGCCAGCACGTAATCGCCGAGCCGCTGCGTGTTGCGCAGCCCCGCGCAGTGGCCGACCATCAGCCAGGCATGCGGCCGCAGCACCGCGATGTGGTCGGTGACGTTACGCGCGTTCGACGGCCCGGTACCGATGTTGATCAGCGTGATGCCCTGGTGCCCCGGCTCGACGAGATGAAGCGCCGGCATCTGCGGCGTGCGCGCCGGCGCGGAGCCGGTGGTGCCGCCGCCGAGACGGGCATTGCGGGTGATGACGTTGCCCGGCTCGACGAAGGCCTCGGCTGCGCCCTGCCCGGCCGCCAGTTGCTGGCGGCCCCAATCCGCGAAGGCGTCGACATAGAACTGATAGTTCGTGAAGATCACGAAGTTCTGGAAATGGTCCGGGTCGGTGCCCGTATAGTGATAGAGCCGGCGCAGCGAGTAGTCGACGCGCGCGGCGCGAAACAGCGACAGCGGCTCGGGCATGCCGGGCTTCAGTCCGAGCGTGCCGTCGGCGATCGCATCGTCCATGGTCGCGAGATCCGGAGCGTCGAACACGTCGCGCAGCGAGCGCGTCACCAGCGGGCTCTCGTGGTGCGGAAGCGCCGTCTCGATGTTGATGTCGCGGCGGTAGGCGAAATGCACCGGGATCGGCTCGGCCGACTCACCGATCTCGACCGGCACGCCATGATTCTCGATCAACAGACGGATCTGCTCGGTCAGGTACGAGCGGAACAGGTCCGGCCGCGTGACGCTGGTCTCGTGCACGCCGGGCCCCGCGACGAAGCCATAGGCGAGACGCGAGTCGAGCCGGGCGTGACTTGCGGTGGTCAGCCGCACGAAGGGATAGGTCGCGCGGATCCGTGTCGCCGGCACGACGCCGTTGGCATAGGCCTCGAAATGGCCGCGCAGGAAAGCGGTATTGCGCTCGTAGATCTCTTCGAGCCGGGCCACCGCGGCGGCCGCGTCGGTGAAGGTTTCTGTTGCCACGGGTGGCGGAGATTGGACAGTCAATGGCGATCCTTTGTATCCGGCGGACGGTCGTCGAGGCAGACTTGCGCAATCATAGAAATCACCCCTGGCTTTGCCCAGGGGGGCGGGTCACGCGACGACGCCCATGAACTGGACGTTGAGCCATGATGCGCTGCATTGCGACAAGGATTTGTGGCCGAATGTTTCAATTGCCTGTGCGCGTCATTGCTCATAAGACGGTTTCACATTGGCCGGAACAGGTCGATATCTGAAAAGGGAGGTCATCGCGCAGCATGTCGCAAGCGAATGGATTCGGATTGGCTGGCGTCATCGGCATGCCCGTCGCTCATTCCCGCTCGCCCACGATCCACAATTTCTGGCTCAACGCGCACGGCCTGCGCGGCGCCTACGTCCCGCTCGCGGTTCAGCCGGAGCGGCTGAAGGATGCGCTGGCTGGGCTGGTGGCGCTCGGATTCCGCGGCTGCAACGTGACCATGCCGCACAAGCAGACGGCGATGCCGCTGCTGCACCGGGTCAACGACACCGCACGACGCATCGGCGCCGTGAACACGATCGTGGTCGAAGCGGATGGCACGCTGAGCGGCTTCAACAATGACGGCAACGGCTTTGTCCAGAGCCTGCGCGATGCCAGGCCGAACTGGCGCGCCGACGAAGGCCCTGTTCTCTTGCTCGGGGCCGGCGGTGCAGCGCGCGCGGTCGTTGTGGCGCTGCTGGAGAATGGCGCCCGCGACATCCGCATCAGCAACCGCACCACCGAGAAGGCGCAGTCCATCGCAGCCGAATTCGGGACGGCCATCAGCACGGTGGCGTGGGATGATCGTTCGGCGGCAGTCGCCGATGTCGCGCTGCTCATCAACAGCACCGATCGCGGCATGATCGGAAAGCCCGCACTGGAGATCGATCTGGGACGACTGTCCGCGAAGACGCTCGTCGCGGACCTGATCTACACACCGCTCGAAACGCCCTTCCTGGTGGACGCGCGCGGGCGCGGCTGCACGACGGTGAACGGGCTCGGCCTGCTGCTCAACCAGGCCCGCCTCGCCTTCGAGGCCTGGTTCGGGGTTCTGCCCGACGTCACGCCCGAACTGATCAAGGCGATTCAGGCGACGTTCTGAACGTCGGTCAGAGAGGGCTCGACCATGGCACTTCCGGCAGGCCCCAGGATCGATTGCCACATCCACGCCATCGATCCCGCGCGCTTCCCCTACGCGCCGGATACGCCCTATCGTCCGACCGGCCAGGAAATCGCGCCCGCCGCGCATCTCATTCGCGTGCTCGACGTCTTCGACGTCCGGCACGCGCTGATCGTCGCAACCAATTCCGGCTATGGCTCCGACAGCCGCATCCTGCTCGACACACTCAGGCTCGGAGATGGCAGGTTCAAGGGCGTCGCGGTCGTCGAGAAGGACGTCGACATCGGAGAACTGGAGCGGTTGAAGGCCGCAGGCGTCATCGGCGTCGCCTTCAACGTGCCGTTTCATGGCACCGACTATTACCGTGACGCCGCGCCGCTGCTGGACAAGCTGACCGACCTCGATCTGTTTCTGCAGGTCCAGGTCGAGCAGGATCAGTTGCTCGACCTGCTGCCCCTCATCGAGCGGTCGACGGTCCGCCTCGTGTTCGATCACTGCGGCCGGCCTGCCGTGGAGCATGGGCTGCAACGCCCATCCTTCCAGGCCCTGCTCGCGCTCGGCCGCGACCGCGACGCGCATGTGAAGCTGTCCGGCTACTACAAATTCGCGCGCCAGCCCTATCCGTACGCCGACACATGGCCGTTCATCGCCGCGCTGGTCGAGGCCTTCACGCTCGACCGCTGCGTGTGGGGCTCCGATTGGCCGTTCCTGCGCGCGCCCGAACGCCTCGACTACGGGCCGCTGCTGGCCGGCATTACCGAGATCTTTCCGGACCCGGACGATCAGCACCGGCTGCTATGGCGAACGCCGTCGCGACTACTGGGTTTTGCAGAGGCACCCGCAAGTTCATCATCATAAGCAAAAAACAATCGGGAGGACGTCATGAGGCATCTGGGAAGATTGAGCGGCTTGGCGGCCGCCATGTCATTGTGGACGGGTTTGGCCTGGGCAGAGAACACCGTCTACATTCCCGATGTCGTCGAGCTGTCCGGCCCCGGAGCCGTGTCGGGCACGAACTGGCGCGATGGCGTCGCCCTGGCGGTCGACGAGATCAACAATGCCGGAGGCATTCTCGGCCGCAAGATTGCGACCGAGCACCTCGACACCCAGAGCAATCCCGGCGTCTCCCGGGCCCAGGTGCAGAAGGTGCTCGACCGCGAGCCCTATGTAGTGCTGGGGCCGATCTATTCGGGCTCGGTCAAGGTCAACATGGCGCTGACGCAGCAGGCCGAGGTGCCGCAGATCGTCGGCGCCGAGGCCGCCGATATCACGACGCAGGGCAATCCCTGGATCTTCCGCACCGCCTTCGGCCAGCAGTTCAGCATGCCGAAGATCGCCAACTATCTGCATGACCAGCTGAACGTGAAGTCCGTCGCGGTGGTCTGGGTGAACAACGATTTCGGCAAAGGCGGCCGCGACAGCTTCGTCAAGGAGATGAAGGCCCGCGGCATCGAGGTGGTGTCGGACATCTCGACCGAACAGGGCCAGGTCGATTTCGGCTCCGACGTCATCAAGCTGAAGAACGTCAAGGCCGACGCGATCTTCGTCTACACCAACGAGGAAGAAAGCGCGCGTTTCCTGATCGAGGCCAAACGTCAGGGATTGTCGGTGCCGCTGTTCGGAGAGACAACGCTGCTCAGCCAGAAGGTCGTGGAGCTCGCAGGCCCCGCCGCCAACGGCGTGCGCGGCCATGTCGGCCTGAGCGCGGATGCGCCCATTCCTGCCATCCAGGCCTTTGCGAAGAAGTTCAACGAGCGCTACCGCTACTGGCCCGACCATAACGGCATCAAGGGCTATACCGCGGTCTATCTCGTCAAATACGTGACCGAGATGATCGGCAAGTTCGACGGCCACGCTTTCGGCGCCACCATGAAGGGATTGACGCTGACGCCGGACAAGGCGCCGGGCATGCTGATGGAGGCAAGCTGGGACCAGAACGGCGACATCGACCGTGAGAGCTTCCTGGCCGAGATCGTCGACGGCAAGCAGAAGATCGTCGCGACGCTGCCGAAGCTGAAGCCGTCCAAGGCGCCGTAGATCTGCGCCATCGTAGAAGCCCTCCTCACGCGCAACGCGCGCAAGGAGGGAAGAAGTATCAGCCCTTGGCGAGCTGCACGTCGAGATCGTGCAGCACCTGGTAGCAGGGCAGCACCTGGGCCACGGAGGCGTTGGGCTCGCGGCCCTCGCGGATCGCGGCGAAGAACTCGCGGTCCTGCAGCTCGATCCCGTTCATGGAGACGTCGACCTTGGAGACGTCGATCTTCTCTTCCTTGCCGTTCACCAGATCGTCGTAGCGGGCAATGTAGGTGCCGGTGTCGCCGATGTAGCGGAAGAAGGTGCCGAGCGGGCCGTCATTGTTGAACGACAGCGACAGCGTGCAGATCGCGCCATTGGCGGCCTTGAGCTGGATCGACATGTCCATGGCGATGCCCAGGGTCGGGTGGATCGGACCCTGGATCGCATTGGCCTTCACGATCGGCGAGCCCGCCTGATAGGCGAACAGGTCGACGGTGTGGGCGGCGTGGTGCCACAGCAGATGGTCGGTCCAGCTGCGTGGCTGGCCCAGCGCGTTCATGTTGGTGCGGCGGAAGAAGTAGGTCTGCACATCCATCTGCTGGATGTGGAATTCGCCGGCCTTGATCTTCTTGTGCACGAACTGGTGGCTGGGATTGAAGCGGCGGGTGTGGCCGCACATCGCGACCAGCTTGGTCTCCTTCTGCAGCTCCACCACCTGCTGCGCGTCCTTCAGCGAGTCGGCGAGCGGAATCTCGACCTGGACATGCTTGCCGGCCTTGAGGCAGTCGATCGCCTGCGCCGCATGCATCTGGGTCGGCGTGCAGAGGATGACGGCATCGACCTCCGGCAGCCTGAGGCTGTCGGCGAGCTCGGTCGAGACGTGCTTGATGCCGTATTTGTCGGCGACTTCCTTGGTCTGGTCGAAGCGGCGGCCGACCAGCGACACCACCTCGACCCCGTCGATGTTCTTGATGCCGTCGAGATGCTTGATGCCGAAGGCGCCGGCGCCGGCGAGCGCGACCTTGATGGTCTTGACCATATCAGTTGTTCTCCAGGATCAGATGGCCGACGGCCGTGTTGCTCGCCGGCACATGATAGAAGCGGTGACGCACGGTCGGCGCGTTGCCCTTCTTGGTCTCGTTGACGTCGCTCATGGCGCCGCGCGCGATCAGCCACATCACGAGCTCGATGCCCTCGCTGCCGGCCTCGCGGACGTACTCGATATGCGGCACCTTGGACAGGCCTTCCGGATCGTTGATCAGCTTGTCCAGGAACATGTTGTCCCATTCGCGATTGATCAGGCCGGCGCGCGGCCCCTGCAGCTGGTGGCTCATGCCGCCGGTGCCCCAGATCTGCACGTTGAGCGGCTCGTCATAGCTCTCGATCGCCTTGCGGATCGCCTTGCCGAGCATGAAGCAGCGGCGGCCGGACGGCACCGGATATTGCACGACGTTGACGGCGAACGGGATCACCGGGCACGGCCAGGCATCGACCTGGCCGAAGATCAGGCTGAGCGGCACGGTGAGGCCGTGATCGACGTCCATCTTGTTGACGATGGTGAGGTCGAAATCGTCCTGGATCACCGACTGCGCGATGTGCGCGGCGAGCTTCGGATGCCCGATCACCTTGGGGACCGGGCGCGGGCCCCAGCCCTCGTCGGCCGGCTGATATTCAGCCGCGGTGCCGATCGCGAACGTGGGAATCATGTCCAGGCTGAAGGCGGTCGCATGGTCGTTGAAGACCAGGAATACGACGTCCGGCTTCTGCTCCTTCTCCCACTGCTTGGCGAAGTCGTAGCCGGCGAAGACCGGCTTCCAATAATCCTCGCCGGTCTTGCCGAGGTCGAGGGCTGCGCCGATCGCCGGGACGTGCGAGGTGAAGACGCTTGCGGAGATATGGGCCATTTACTTCTTCTCCCCGGTGTAGCGGTTGCCCTCGACCGAGCGGCCGCCCTTGATCATCATCTCGCGGTACTGGTCTTCGGTCATGCCGGTCATGCTGCCCGCCATCTGCTGAAAGCTCTTGCCGTCGGTCGCGCCGATCTTGGCGAGGAAGTAGATGTTGCCGCCGAGCGCAATGCAGCGGTTGAGGTCGCGGTCGAGCACGGCCTGCTTCTGCTCCTCGCTCATCGGCCATTCGTCGAGATAGGCGCGCTCATTGGCCTTGAAGCGGGCGCGGTTCTCCGCCTTCATCAGGGACATGCAGAACTGGTTGAGGTGATAGCCCATCCGCGACATGTCCGCGTCGAAGATGGTCGTGCCGGGAACGTCGGTATAGGGTTTGTCGAGCGACATCGCTTCCCTCCTTCAGGATTCTTCGGGCCAGTACAGCCGCATCGGATTGTCGACCAGGAGCTTGTGCTGCAGCTCCGCGGTGACGGCGATATGCGGAATGAAGTCGACCAGCAGGCCGTCGTCGGGCATGTGGTCCTTCAGGTTCGGATGCGGCCAGTCGGTGCCCCACAGCACGCGATCCGGGAAGGTCTCGACGATGCGCTTCGCAAACGGCACCACGTCGCGATAGGCGTTCTGCTCGCCATTCAGCGCCGGCGGTCCCTTGACCGAGAGACGCTCCGGGCAGCTCACCTTGGACCAGACGTTGCCGTGCTCGCGCATGAACTTCACGAACAGCTCGAACTCCGGACCGTCGACCGGCTTGGTGACATCGGGGCGACCCATGTGGTCGACGACCACGGTGGTCGGCAGCGAGGTGAAGAAGTCCCACAGCTCCGGCAGGTCGACGGCCTCGAAATAGATCACCACATGCCAGCCGAGCTTGTTGATGCGGTTGGCAATCTCGACCAGCTCGTCCTTCGGCGTGAAGTCGACCAGACGCTTGACGAAATTGAAGCGGACGCCGCGCACGCCGGCGTCGTGCATCGCCTGCAGCTCGGCGTCGCTGACGCTGCGCCTGACGGTGGCAACGCCGCGGGCCTTGCCGTTCGAATGCACCAGCGCATCGACCATGGCGCGGTTGTCGGCGCCGTGACAGGTCGCCTGCACCACGACGTTGCGGGCAAAGCCGAGATGGTCGCGCAGCGCATAGAGCTGCTGCTTGGAGGCGTCGCACGGGGTGTACTTGCGCTCGGGCGCATAGGGGAATTCGGCGCCGGGGCCGAACACGTGGCAATGCGCATCGACACTGCCGGCCGGCACCTTGAAGCGCGGCTTCGACGGGCCGTCATACCAATCGAGCCATCCCGGGGTCTTCTGGAACTCCATGAGGTTCCCTACTCCTTGGACTTGATCTTGTTGAGAATGCGATCGGCCTCGGTGCGCCAGTCCGGGCTGCGCGCGAATTCCTTGGTGCCGCGGGTGCCGAACAGGCCGCCATCGGCGAGATCGGCGACCCAGGCCTGGCGCTCGGCGGTGCCTTCCGCCGACCACGGCGTCAGCCCGATGTCGCGCACGGTCTCGGCAACCTCCCTCACCTCCTCGGCGCGGCGGCGGCCATGCTCGATCACGCGCTGAAAGAAATAGGCGCCCTGCTTCTCCCAGTCGATGCCGGGGAACGTCTCCTGCAGCGAAGCTAGCACCGCGTCCTCGACGCCATAGGCGCGCGCGGTGGTGAAGCTCTCGATCACCATCGCCTCGAGGCCCTTGATCATGATGCTGCGGCACATCTTGGTCGCCGAGGCGACGCCGAGCTTGTCGCTGGCGGGCTTGGCGGCGAAGCCAAGATCGTTGAGCAGCGGCGCCAACTCGCGCGCGCCGGCGCCGCCGAGCAGCAGCGGCACCTTGATGCGATACGGCGGCACCGAGGTCATGACCGCGCCCTCGACATAGCGGCCGCCGGCGCCGTCGATCAGCGCGGCGGCGCGCTGCTTGGCGCCGGGCGAGGCCGAGTTGAAGTCGAGGAACCACGCGCCAGGCTTGATGGCTGCAGCGCAGGCCTCGGCGACGGCCACGTCCTGGCTGGCGGTCACCGCGGAGACGATGAAGTCGGCCTCCGCCGCCAGCTCCGCATGCGATGCGGCCAGCGTCACGCCGATGCTGTCGGCGTGGTCACGCATCGCGTCGCCGCGCGAGTCGGCCAGCTTGACGTCATAGGCCGAGACGCGCACGCCGTCCTTGCGCAGATCCTCGGCGAGGATCTTGCCGACCTCGCCGTAGCCGATCAGCCCGACATGCCATCGGTTCGAAGGATTTGGGTTGGACGCCGCGGTCATGCTCAATCGATGTATTTGAGCCCGGCCTTCGCCAGCGGCTCGCGCATCTTGTACATGTCGAGGCCGAGCACGCCGGACGCGAGCTTCTCGCGCTTGTCGGCCTCGTTGGCCTCGCGCGCAGCAGCGGCGTCGGCTGCCTGGTGGGCGACCGCGGCCGGCACCACGACGATGCCGTCGACATCGGCGACGATCACGTCACCCGGATTGACGGCAGCTCCGGCGCAGACGATCGGGATGTTGACCGAGCCGAGCGTGGCCTTGACGGTGCCGCGAGCCGAGATGGCGCGCGAGAACACCGGGAACTGCATCTCAGTCAGATCAGCAACGTCGCGCACGCCGCCGTCGATCACGAGGCCCTGGGCGCCGCGGGCGCGGAAGCTGGTCGCCAGCAAATCGCCGAAGAAGCCGTCGGTGTTCTCGACCGTGCAGGCGGCGACGACGACGTCGCCGGGCTGGATCTGCTCGGCCGCAACATGCAGCATCCAGTTGTCGCCGGGCTGCAGCAGCACGGTGACGGCCGTGCCGCACATTTTCGCCGTCGGATAGATCGGGCGCATGTAGCACTGCATCAGACCGACGCGGCCCATCGCCTCGTGGATGGTGGCGACGCCGAACTTGGACAGCTTCTCCACCGCTGCCTTGTCGGCGCGGGTGATCTTCGTCTTGACGATGCCGAGATTGTTCATGGGGGTGCTCATATCGCCTGCCCTTTAGATTACTTGCCCTTGGCCTTCAACGCGGCGTCGAGCCGCGGGAACACGCGCCGTGCATTGCCTTCATAGATCTGGTGGCGCTGCTCGGGGGTCAGCTTGGCGGCCTCGATATAGCGCTTGGTGTCGTCGTAGTAGAAGCCGGTCTCCGGGTCGATGCCACGGACGGCGCCGATCATTTCCGACGCGAACAGGATGTTGTCGATCGGGATCACGCCGGTGAGCAGGTCGATGCCCGGCTGGTGATAGACACAGGTATCGAAGAAGATGTTGTTGAGCAGGTGATCCTTCAACAGCGGCTTCTTCAGCTCCTGGGCGAGGCCGCGGAACCGGCCCCAGTGATACGGCACCGCGCCGCCGCCATGCGGGATCAGGAACTTCAACGTCGGGAAGTCCTTGAACAGGTCCGACGTGAGGCACTGCATGAACGCGGTGGTGTCGGCGTTGAGGTAGTGTGCGCCCGTGGTGTGGAAGCAGGCGTTGCAGCTGGTCGAGACGTGGATCATCGCGGGGATGTCGAGCTCGACCATCTTCTCGTAGATCGGATACCAGTGCCGGTCCGACAGCGGCGGCGAGGTCCAGTGGCCGCCCGAGGGATCCGGGTTGAGGTTGATGCCGACGAAGCCGTATTCCTTGATGCACTTCTCCAGTTCGGGAATGCAGGTCTTGGGGTCGACGCCCGGCGACTGCGGCAGCATCGCGACGCCGATGAAATTGTCCGGGAACAGCTTGCTGACGCGGTAGCACAGCTCGTTGCAGATCGCGGCCCAGGTCGAGGACACCTGGAAGTCGCCGATGTGGTGAGCCATGAAGCTCGCGCGCGGCGAGAACACGGTGAGGTCGCTGCCGCGCTCCTTCATCTTCTTGAGCTGGTTGCTCTCGATGCTCTCGCGCAGCTCGTCGTCGCTGATCTTGAGCTCGGAGGCCTTCGGCATGACGGACGGATCCTTGATGCCCGCGATCTGCCGGTTGCGCCACTCTTCCAGCGCCTTCGGAGCCGTCGTGTAATGGCCGTGCACGTCGATGATCACGTCAGTCTCTCCCTCAAAGCTTCTGTGTCTTGCGGTGGCGCGCGCCGCTCAATGCGCCACCACGGCGGAGCCGACATCCTCGCCGCTGCCGCGGCCTCCCGGTCCCACGACCTGCTTTACCACAAGGGCGAGCGCCGCGATCAAGCCGGGAACCGCGATCACGGTGAAAATCTCGCTGAAGGTCAGGTGGCGCGCGGTCAGCTCGGCGACCAGGAATGAGCCGGCGATACCGCCGAAGCGGCCGATGCCCATCATCCAGGCCACGCCGGTGGCCCGGCCCTGGGTCGGATAGAAGGAGGCGGCCAGCGCCGGCAGCGACGACTGCGCCGTGTTCATGACGACGCCGGCGACGAACACGATCACTACCAGGAAGCCCATGTTGCCGACCGCCTGCCCGATCAGGAAGATCGTCACCGCGGTCAGGGCGTAGCCGACCGCGACGATGCGGTTGGCGTTGAAGCGGTCCATCAGCAGGCCAAAGAACACCGCGCCGACGCCGCCGAGCGGGAACAGCGCCGAGATCAGGGTCGCGGTCTGCGGATTGAGCCCGACATCCTTGAACAGGACCGGCATCCAGTTGATCAGCGAGTAGAAGATCACGAGCCCCATGAAATAGGTGACCCACAGCATCACCGAGCCGACGCGCAGCACCGGCGACAGCACCATGCCGATGCCAGTCGCGTTGACGCGCCGGGTGGTCTCGGCGTGCTCCGGCTCCAGCATCACGAACTGGCCGACATCGGAGGCTGCAGCCGATATCCGGCGCATCACCTTGCGGACGCGCTCGACGCTCGCGCCGCGCGACAGCAGGTAGTGCACCGACTCGGGCAGGATCGCGATCAGCAGCACGGTCAGCACCAGCGGCGTGACGCCGCCGAGCACCAGCACGCTGCGCCAGCCCCATTGCGGGATCATCCACGCCGCGAGGAAGCCGCCGCAGGCCGCGCCGAGCGGAAAGCCGCAGAACATCAGGTTGGTCATGGTCGCGCGCAGCCGGCCCGGACAGTACTCGCTGAGCAGGGTCACGGCATTCGGCATGGCGGCACCGAGGCCGATGCCGGTGACGCAGCGGAGCACGGTGAGCTCGGTGAGGTTGGTCGCGAACGCCGAGGCCAGACAGGCGATGCCGAAGACCAGCACGGAGCCGACCAGCACCAGCTTGCGGCCGAGACGATCGGCGATCGGCCCCGCGAACAGCGCCCCGCCGGCAAGACCGAACAGCGCCGCGCTCAGCACCGGTCCCAGCGCCGATTTCTCGATGCCCCACTCCTTCAGGAGCGACGGCGCGATGAAGCCGATCGCCGCGGTGTCGAAGCCGTCGAGCAGCACGATGACGAAGCCGAGCGCGAAGATCAGCCACTGGAAGCCGGAAAAGGGGTGGTCGTCGAGAAAGGCCTGGACGTCGACGCGGGCGGTCGTTGGCATCGCTTCTGCTTCCTTGGGTGCTGTTCTGGCGCGTTGGCCGAGGTCCGCAGGGCGCGCGATCCCTGACGGGATCGGCCCTGCTGCTTCGGCGGCTTGACCGGGTATGTGACCGAGCGCGCCGGCCCGCGCCAGCGCCCGGGGGCTTCTATCAGCTATTCTGAAACGGCATAAGATATCAGATGAGCCATGCTGATTTTAGAATGGGTCTGAACAACTCCGCTGTTGGCTTTCGCACGGCTCAGACACCGCGGGCTCCACCCTCCCCTGGAGGGGGAGGGTCGGCTCACGGGGAGCGAAGCGAGCCGTGAGGCGGAGTGGGGTGATCTCTCCAGATGCACCGGTGCCCATGGCTTCACCCCACCCCGCTCGCCCGCTTCGCGTGCGAGCGACCCTCCCCCTCCAGGGGAGGGTGGGCACCGGTAGAGCGGATACAGAGTGCTTCAGTTACCGCGGTAGCTTCCGGATCAGCGCGGTCGCCAGCTTGATCGTCTGCTGCACCAGCGGCGTCGGGCGCTTGTGTGCCGAGGTGACGAAGCACAGCACGCTGGTCGGGGCGGGCTCGGTCAGTGGGCGGATGGCGAGCTCGCTGGCGCGGCCCGAGGCGGCGACGCCACTCGGGGTCAGCACGGCGTGGCCGTAGCCGGCGCAGACGAGATCGATGATCGAGGGCACGCTCGACACCTCCCAGGCGATGTCGAGCTTGATGCCGGCGAGCGCCGCCTGCGTCTCCAGCAGGCGCCGCATCGCGTGCACCCGCTCCGGCATGATCAGCTGGTAGCGGGACAGCTCGGCCATCGGCAGCGGCGCGGTGACGCGGCGCTTGCCCTTGGGCGCGTGGCTCACCAGCGCCAACGGCTCCTGCAGCACCGGCGTGATCTCGATGCCGGGCTGGGCTTCCGGATTGTAGACCATGCCGACGTCGATGCGTCCGGTGGTGACCCACTCCACCACATGCGTCGACAGCCCCTCGACGACGGCCAGTCGCGCCGCCGGATACTCCTTGCGGAAGCGATCGATCAGCGGCAGCGTCAATTGCCGCGCGATGCTCGGTGGCAGACCGATGGTGACGCGGCCGACCGGCGCATCGCGGCTGGCGCCGAGATCTTCGCGCGCATGCGCCACCAGCTGCAGCACGCCGACGCTGTGGTCGAGCAGCCGCTTGCCGGCCTCGGTCAGCGCCACGCCCCGCCCGTTGCGCGCGAACAGCTGCTGCTTCAACTCCGATTCCAGCGCCCGCACCTGCCGCGACAGCGCCGGCTGCGCGACGTCGAGCACGGACGCGGCCTTGCTGAACGATCCGAGCTCGGCGACCTGCACGAAATATTCGAGCTGCTTGAGGTTCATGGGTGAACGCCTCGACCATCAAGCGTCAGTCTGCCGCGCTGCCCGCCCCACCCCCGACTGTCGTCCCTGCGAACGCAGGGACCCATAACCACCGGCCCTGATTGTTGAGCACGAAAGGCAACTCGGAGTCTTTTCCGACAATCGGCCGTCCGCGGTATGGGTCCCTGCGTTCGCAGGGACCACAGCGGAGGATGCGGCGGCAGCACACCCGATTGTTGACAGCGTCGCCCCATCAGCCGCCTCATCTCAATTCAGCACGTTCACCGAGAAATTCAGCGCCGACGCGAACGCGACCCAACAGGCATAGGGCACGAGCAGCAGCGCCGCGATCCGGTCCTCGCGCCATTGCATCACGATGAAGGTCACGATCAGCACGAACATGCTGGCGATGATCGCGAACGCGACCCACATCAGATGCGCGGTGAAGAACACCGGCGACCAGGCGAAGTTCAGCACTAGCTGTCCCCACCACACCTGCATCACCGCACCGCTTTCGACCCGCTCATAGGTGCGCCAGCCGGCGACCGCGATCATGACGTAGAGCACCGTCCAGGCGATCGGAAACAGCCAGCCGGGCGGGGTGAACCAAGGCTTGTTGAGCGAGCCGTACCAGGCGCCGGGCATGTTGGAGGCGCCGATGATCCAGCCGCCTCCGACCACGAGAACCAGCAGGACGAGGAGATGCAGGATGGATCGGTTCATATTCCGCTCGGCGTGATTTGCAGGAGGAGGTTCTCGGTCCGGTCCGCTGGCGACCGGCAGCCATGCGGCCGAGGCACCCACGCGCGCACTGGACAGGGCTGCCCGGGACGCGTAGCCAGGACATAACACAATGCGAGGAAAAGTCAGGGTTTTCGCCTGACCACCAACGTCCAGGGACCGGAACGCCGATCACATCTGCGCCGGGTCCTGATACCAGGAAACGGAGTTTCGTCAGTGGCTGATTCCCCGGCCCCCTCTTCAGCCATCGCCTCGATCGCGGCCGTCGAAGCCGGCCTCGCCGCCGAGGGCTATATCGCCAGCCGCCAGATCGCCACCGCCGTCTACCTGTCGCAGGCGATCGACAAGCCGATCCTGGTCGAGGGCCCAGCCGGCGTCGGCAAGACCGAGCTTGCCAAGGCGATCGCCGCCTGGCGCGGCCTCAAGATGATCCGGCTGCAATGTTATGAGGGGCTCGACGAGGCCAAGGCGCTGTATGAGTGGAAATACGCCAAGCAGCTGCTCTACACCCAGATCCTGAAGGACAAGCTCGGCGAGGTGCTCGGCGGCGCTCAGACCTTGCATGCGGCGCTCGGCCAGCTGCACGATTTCGGCGACGTGTTCTTCTCCAAGGAGTTCGTCGAGCCGCGGCCGCTGCTGCAGGCGCTGCTCGAGCCCAACGGCTGCGTGCTGCTGATCGACGAGATCGACAAGTCCGACGCCGAGTTCGAGTCGCTGCTGCTGGAGATCCTTTCGGACTTCCAGGTCACGATCCCCGAGCTCGGCAGCATCGCCGCCGCCAAGCCGCCGACCGTGATCCTGACCTCCAACTCCGAGCGCAATCTCGGCGACGCCCTGAAGCGGCGCTGCCTGCATCTGCACATCGGCTTCCCCGAGCAGCGGCTGGAAGAGCGCATCGTCGAGAGCCGCGTGCCCGGCATCTCGCAGAATCTGCGCCGGCAGCTCGTGGCCTTCATCCACGACGTCAGAACGCTCGACCTGAAGAAGCAGCCGTCGGTCAGCGAGACCATCGACTGGGCGCGCGTGCTGGTGCTGCTGCAGGCGGCCGAGCTCGGCCATGACGTGGTGAAGGATACGCTCAACGTGCTCTTGAAATACGAGTCCGACATCGAGGTGGCGCTGCCGCAGGTGACGACCTTCGTCGCCAAGGCGCAGCGCCAGAACATCTTCGGGTGAGGCTCTCATGCAGGAGAACCTGTATCGGTTCTTTCGGGCGGCGCGCGGCGCCGGCGTGCACGTGTCGCCGGCCGAGAGCATCGACGCGATGCGCGCTGTGGCGAGCGTCGGTCTCGCCGATCGCACGGTGCTGCGCGACAGCCTGCTGCTGACGCTCGCCAAGAGCGAGGACGAGAAGAAGGCGCTCGGCGCCTGCTTCGACCTGTTCTTCGCCCATGTCGATCCGGCGCAGGCCGAGGCGAATGACGAGACGCAGCAGGACGCGGCGTCGAATGAGGCCCAGTCGGCCCCGCCATCCGGAGAGCCGATCGGCGGTGAGGCGGACGCGGAGCTCGGCGCTCTTGCCCAGATGCTGCTGGCGCAGAACACGGCTGACATCTCGGCCGCGATCGCCAACGCGTCCAGCGCCGTCGGGCTGTCGGAGATCCGCTACTTCACCCAGCGCGGCCTGTTCTCCAGCCGCATGCTGGAGACGATGGGGATCCAGCGGCTGCGCGACGATCTCGATAGGCTCACCGAGACCAATCCGGCGTTGGCGGAGCGGCTGCAGGCCGGGCTCGACGGCCTGCGCGACACCGTGCGCGATGCGGTCGCGCAGGCGCTCGCGCTGTACGGCCGCGAGGAGACCGAGAACCTTCGCCACGAGATCCTGCGCAACGCGCAGCTGTCGCGGATCGAGCCGCGCCAGGTCGCGGAGATGCGGGCGCTGATCCGGCAGATCGCGCGCCGCCTGCGCGAGCGCTATGCGAAGCCGCGCAAGCGCCAGCGCCGCGGCCATCTCGACGTCCGCCGCACGCTCCGCCGCAACGCGGCCTGGGGCAGCGTGCCCTTCCTCACCGCGTGGAAGCGCCGGCACCGCGACCGCCCGAAGATCGTCGCGCTGTGCGACGTCTCGGGCTCCGTCGCCCGCGTCTCGGATTTCTTCCTGCTGCTGATCCACAGCCTGCACGACGTCGTCAGCGATGTTCGCTCGTTCGCGTTCTCCGGCCACCTGATCGAGGTCAGCGAGATCCTTGAGCAGAAGCCGGCCGAGGAGGCCATGGCCGAGATCATGCACAAGGTCGGCTTCGGCTCGTCCGACTACGGCTCCTCGCTGGTGGATTTCGAGAAGCAGTTCATGTCGTCGGTGACGCCACAGACCACCGTGATCATTCTGGGTGATGCCCGCAGCAACAAGCTCGACCCACGCGCCGACATCCTCAAAGCCATCTCCGAACGTGCCAAGCGCGTGGTCTGGCTCAATCCAGAGGGCCGCATGACCTGGGGCTGGGGCGATTCAGAGATGCCGCGCTACCAGACCTTCTGCAACGTCGTGCGCCCCTGCGCGACAGCTCAGCAATTGGAACGCGCTGTGAGCGACATCGTCTCGGCGTATCAGTAGCACTCCGCTCTCCCCACGCGTCATTGCGAGCGCAGCGACGTGTCCGCCGAAGCCCTCTCGGGCGAAGGCGGAAGCAATCCAGGGCCGAGTGCGCGACTCTGGATTGCTTCGTCGCTGCGCTCCTCGCAATGACGCCATAAGTTCGTAGGGTGGACAAAGCCGTCGTGCGGAGTAAGCCGCACGATCGCGTGCCCACCGGCGGACCATCCGCGAACAACGGCGGGCACGGCGCGATCAGACCGTGCCAAAAAACAATCGCGATCAGGGCGCGCCTTTGCCCACCCTACGCACCGGGAGCGGAGCTACCGTCCCCCCGCGGCGCGCTTCAGCAACGCCGCGCGCTGCTGATCTGTAAAAGTCACACCCGACTTCTTCTCGACCACCCGCACGGCCCACGACCGCATCGGATCGTCATCCACCCGCGCCGGCTCGCGCAGGATGGCGACGCCGATTTCCAGCATCTTGGCGTCGGCCTGATGCTCGATGCCGCCGCCCCCGGCCGTCGCCAATGCCAGCGCGCCGGCCGCGGCGCCGATGCCGGCGGCCAGCGCCGTCGTCACGAAGAGTTTCCAGTCCAAGTCCGCCCCCTGCTCTCACCCGCCACTGCGCCGTCACGCTCGAACAGGTTGATGTCTGCGACATGGCGATCCCAAGTCGTTCATTCGGCGACAGGATCATCAGACGACCACAATTGTTCCACTAACGAAGCGACATGCCTGCGAACTGTGATGTCTTGTGTGACTGCCCGTCGCGTTACCATGTCGCAGCGCGCTGGCCTTGTGCCGTCGGGCAAATCACGACGATGCTTGCGCCCAACCTGCCCAGGCGAAGAGGGGCGTACGCGTCGTCACGATACGTGGGGCAGGCCGCGGTGGACGCCGTTGCATCATGCGCTTGTTGCGCGGACGAGTGATGTCGTGGCGTACGGTGAAGTCGTGATGTCCTGATACCCCGACGCTGGTATCACGTTCGCGACGATGCTCAGTGCATCGCGCGGATCATGGTGGCCAACAAGCCCGGCGCACCAGGGAGACCACGTATAAGCCGTCAAACATCGCGCAGGGAAGGCCGGCATGTTCGGCCCACCTGTGGTTCCTGCCCCGTGCATTTTCTGTCGCACGGGGGCCGCGGGTGTGGTGGACACCCGGCCTTCCCTGCGCCCTCGATTTTCGCCGGGGGTGATCGACCAGCAAAGCTCGGGCCGACCAGCCGCGAGAACGCGATGTCACATTCCAATTCGACCGATCAAAGACCAGCCCCTGCCGGCAGCACGCGCCCTCAGCGCGGCACCACCGCAGTCGCCTCGATCTCCACCCGCGCGGCCTTCTCGACCAGCCTGACGACCTGCACCAGGGCCATCGCGGGATAATGACTGCCAAAGATCTCGCGATAGATCTTCCCAAGCTCCCTCAAATTGCCGAGATACTCATCCATGTCGACGACGTACCAGGTCAGCCGCACCAGGTGCTCCGGACGCGCATTGCCTTCAGCCAGGATCGCGGCGATGTTTTCCAGCGCCTGCCGCACCTGCGCCACGAAGCCACCGGCGAGCGTCTCGCTCGCGTCCCAGCCGATCACGCCGCCGGTGACGACGATGCGCCCCTCGGCACTGATGCCGTTGGCGTAACCCTTCGGCATCGGCCAGCCGCTCGGCTGCAGAACGCGCATGCCCTCGGCCTCATCCTGCTTCACCACGGCCAGCGTGGGCGCCTTGGTCGTGCTCACGAACGTCTCTCCTTGTCTCTCCTACGAGGCCGCGCCGGGCGACGGCGTAGCGGCAGCCTGCGCGATCTGCCGCAGGGCGAACCGCTTCAGCTTGCCGGTCTCGGTCTTGGGCAGTTGCGTCACGAACTCGATCGCGCGCGGATATTTGTACGGCGCGATCTCGCGTTTGACATGCTCCTGCAGCTCGGCCACCAGCGCCGGCGTGCCTTCTACCCCCGGCGCCAGCACGACATACGCCTTCACGACCATTCCGCGCGCGTCGTCGGGAGCACCGACGACGCCGCATTCGGCGACCGCCGCATGCGTCAACAGCGCCGCCTCGACGTCGGTGCCGGCGATGTTGTAGCCGGACGAGACGATCATGTCGTCAGAGCGCGACTGATACCAGAAGTAGCCGTCCTCATCCATCACATAGGTGTCGCCGGTGACATTCCAGCCGTTCTGGACGTATTTGCGCTGACGCTCGTCGGCGAGATAGCGGCAGCCGGTGGGACCCCGCACCGCGAGCCGCCCCATCGTGCCCGGCGGCACGTCGTGGCCCTCGTCGTCGACGATCTTGGCCTCGTAGCCCGGCACCGGCTTGCCGGTGGCGCCGGGACGGATCTCGTCCTCGACGGCACTGATGAAGATATGCAGCATCTCGGTCGAGCCGATGCCGTCCATCAGCTTCAGCCCGGTCGCCTTCAGCCAGGCGTCGAAGGTCGGCTTCGGCAGGGTCTCACCGGCGGAGACGCATTTGCGCAGCGAGGAGATGTCGCGCCCCTCGAGCTTGCTCAGCATCGCCCGATAGGCGGTCGGCGCCGTGAAGCAGATGGTGGCCTTGTAGCGCTCGATGGCCGCGAGCAGATCGTCCGGCGAGGTCTTTTCCAGCACGACGTAGGATGCCCCGATGTGCATCGGAAACAGCACGCCGCCGAAACCGAAGGTGAAGGCGAGCGGTGCGGTGCCGATGAAGCGGTCGCTCTGGCTGGCGCGCAGCACGTTGCGGGCGTAGCCGTCGCACACCGCGAGCATGTCGCGGTGGAAATGCATGGTGCCCTTGGGATCGCCGGTCGTACCGGAGGTGAATGCGATCAGGCAGAGATCGTCGGAGGCGGTATCGACCGCGGTGAACTCCGGGCTGGCATCGGCGATCAGCGCCTCCAGCGCGTTGGGCTGGCCGTTGCCCCAATAGACCACCTGCTTCAGCGCCGGCGCGATCGGGCGGGTCTTTTCCATCTCGTCGGCCAGCTTGCCGTCGCACAAGGCCAGCGCGATCTGCGCCTTCTGGATCGGATAGGACAGCTCCTTGGCGCGCAGCAGCGGCATGGTGGCGACCACGATGCCGCCGGCCTTGATGACGGCCAGATAGGTGGCAACCATCATCGGATTGTTTGCGGAGCGGAGCAGCACGCGGCCGCCGGGCACGAGACCGAGCTTGCCGACCAGGACGTTGGCGATCCTGTTCACCAGTGCCTGCAGCTCGCGATACGTGTAGCTGATGTCAGCGCTGATGATGCATGGCGCATCGCCCCGCCCCTCCTTGACCCAGCGATCGACGAAATGCGTCACGCAGTTCAGCCGCGGCGGATACTGGAATTCGGGCCGGCTGAAGACGAAGTCTGGCCACAGCTCACGCGGCGGCAGATTGTCCTGGGCGAAGGTGTCGACGTGGGCGCTATGCGCATGCGCGCTGGCGCTCTCCGGCTGCTGAACCTTGGCGGCAGTGGCCATCACACGCTCCTGTCTGAAGGGAAGGACGCCCGGCACGTTTCAGTCCTAAACATTTTAGACTTAAAACATCTAGGCGCAAGAGCCGAAGATTGTGCGCTGCCCGCAAATTGTTTGAGCGCCTGCCGCGCGTGGCAGCGTGGCCTGCGACGTCCTGTCAGGCCCGCTTCAATCCTGCCGGCGCTGCACGGCCTTCTGCGCCGATCCCTTGGTCTTGGCGAGCAGCCGCATCAACTCGCGCACGTCCTTCTCCGTGAGATCGCCGAAGATGTCCGCGATCCAGGTCTCGTGCTCGGCCGCCATCTTGCGGAATTCGGCGCGGCCGAGCTTGGTCAGCCGGATCACCTGGACGCGGCGGTCGGTGTCGGAGGTGCGGCGATCCAGATGGCCGGATTCGACGAGGCGCTCGACCAGTCCGGTGACGTTGCCGTTCGAGACCATCATGCGCTTGGAGACGTCGGACAGGGTCATGCCATCAGGCGCCTTGTCGAGCTGCGCCATCAGGTCGAAACGCGGCAGGGTCACGTCGAAACGCTCGCGCAGCCGGCTGCGGATCTCGCCTTCGATCAGGGTCGTGCAGGTGAGCAGGCGCAGCCACAGCCGCAGCTCCTCGGCATGGTCCTCGGGCAGCTCGACGGCCTTGGTCTCGGAATCAAGCGTCATGACGGAATCACTTGGGCACTTTCAGCCTCGTCTGGCGAGGCTCGTGAGTTTGACCTTCAGGACCTCCTGGGAGCAAGGAAAAATGTACCGTCATTTTGCGCAGGACGATGAGGCGGCAATTCCTTTAACCTTCAAGCAATTGGCGCGGCGCTTGCATGCGTGCCGAAACTGCCCCTTCCGCGAGCAGCTCGCTTGCAGCTGAGGGCGTCATCAGACTAGGCTTGTGACCAAGCTGCGGTCTGGCCCATCGTTTGGTCAGGTGCAAAAAACATAAACCTGAATTTCCGCATCCCGGGGGAGTTGTCATGAAAATAAGTTCGAAGCTGGCCGGTCTCGGCGTCGGTCTTGGCATTGCCGCGAGCCTGCTCGCCCAGCCGGCGCTGGCCGACGACAAGATCAAGATCGGCGTCATCGTCACCCTCTCCGGCCCCGCCGCCGCGCTCGGCGGCCAGGTCCGCGACGGCTTCAACCTTGCCATCAAGGACCTCGGCGGCAAGATGGGCGGCAAGGACGTCGAGGTGGTCGTCGCCGACGACGAGCTGAAGCCGGATGCCGCGATCACCAAGGTCAAGGGCCTGCTCGAGCGTGACAAGGTCGACTTCGTCGTCGGTCCGATCTTCTCCAACATGCTGCAGGCGATCCACCGGCCGGTCACCGAGAACAAGACCTTCCTGATCAGCCCGAATGCCGGTCCGTCCAGCTACGCCGGCAAGGAGTGCAGCCCCTACTTCTACGTGACCTCGTACCAGAACGACCAGGTGCATGCCGTTCTCGGCAAGGTCGCGCAGGACCGCGGCTACAAGAAGATGTATCTGCTGGTTCCGAACTATCAAGCCGGGCGCGATTCCGTCGCCGGCTTCAAGCTCGACTACAAGGGCGAGATCGTCGAAGAGTCCTACGTTCCGCTCAACACGCTCGACTTCCAGCCCGAGCTGTCCAAGATCTCCTCGCAGAAGCCGGACGCCGTGTTCACCTTCATGCCGGGTGGCATGGGCGTGAACCTCGTCAAGCAGTTCAAGCAGGCCGGCCTTGCCGACACCATTCCGGTGCTCTCGGCCTTCACGGTCGACGAATCCACGCTCCCCGCACAGCAGGATGCCGCGGTCGGAATGTTCGGCGGCGCCAACTGGGCGCCCAATTTCGACAATCCGCAGAGCAAGAAGTTCGTCGCCGGCTACGAGGCCGCCTACAACAGCGTGCCCGGCACCTACGCGATGCAGGCCTATGACGCCGCGCTGCTGATCGACAGCGCCGTGAAGGCGGTCGGCGGCAACCTCAGCAACAAGGATGCAGTGGCCGCGGCGCTGAAGAAGGCCGATTTTGCCTCGCTGCGCGGTAACTTCAAGTTCAACACCAACGGCTATCCGATCCAGGACTTCTATCTGACCAAGGTCGCCAAGCGGCCGGACGGCAAGTTCCAGACCGAGATCGTACAGAAGGTGTTCGAAAACTACGCCGACCGCTACGCCAAGGATTGCGCGGCCAAGTAACAGCAGGGAGCGAAAACGACATGAACCATCCGGAAATCGCCGGCATCACCCGGGCCAATGAGGGCATCCAGGGCATCTCTTGGAACATCCTCGGCCAGGTCTATGTGCCGAAGAACCGCACAGAGCACAGCTTCTCCTGGCACGCGACGTTCCCGGTCGGCACCTTCGTGCCGCCGCACATCCACCCCGACCAGGACGAGTATCTCTACATCCTCGAAGGACGGCTCGACTTCTTCCTGGATGGCGCCGAGGAATACGCCACCGCCGGCGACACGGTGCGGCTGCCGATGGGCAAGCCGCACGGCATCTTCAACAAGTCGCAGCAGACGGCAAAGACGCTGTTCTGGGTGTCGCCGACGCGGCGGCTCTACGAGCTGTTCTGGGCGATCCACAACATGCGCGAGCAGAACCCGGACGACGTGGTGAAGCTCGCCGCCGAGCATAACATCCACTTCCTGCCCCCGCCTCCGGGGGCGTGAGCCGGATCTGGCGCTTGTTTCGAACTGTCGCGCAGAACGCAGCGCGCTCCCTCTCCCCGTCCTCACGGGGAGAGGGATGGGGCGAGGGGCAGCCGTTCGGGCAGTCTCAGATCGTTGCTACGACGCCTGCCGCGTCACCATCCGCGCGGCAAAGCCGGCCCGGCTCGCATAACCGCGCACGATACCCTCTCGGGCCTCGTAGTTGAGGATGGTGTTGATGTCCGTGAAGCCTTGCGGCGCGAGCTGCTCGACGGCATCGATGACGCCCTCGGGGCCGCCGCGGCGGTTCGACGCGACGATCTCGGCGGTCATCGGCAGCCGCTTCTGCTCATAGGCCATCAGCGCCTGGCGCGGATGCTCGGAGCGGGCCAAGGCATCGGCGAGCGCGCGGGCATCGAGAATGGCCTGCGAGGCGCCATTGGAGCCGACCGGGTACATCGGATGCGCGGCATCGCCCAACAAGGTGACGCGGCCGCTCGACCAGTACGGCAGCGGATCGCGGTCGCAGCAGGGATATTCCCAGAACTCCGGCGTCGCCCGCACCATCGCGGCGAAGTCGACCTGGGGAATGGAGAAGCCGTTGACATGCGGCATCAGCTCATCCGTCTTGCCGAGCCGCGACCAGTCCTCACGCCGCGGCGGCGCGGTGTTGGCATCGCCGATGCGCACCAGCACGGCCCAGTTGGTGAGGCGGGTCGCGGGGCTCGAGCCCTCGGCGATCGGATAGATCACCGCCTTGGCGTTCAGGCCGCCGGCGATGATCATCGACCGCCCGGTCAGGAACACCGGCCAGTCGGTGGCGCCGCGCCACAGCATCAGGCCGTTCCAGCACGGCGCGCCCTCATTGGGGAACAGCGTCTGCCGGACCTTGGAATGAATGCCGTCGGCGCCGATCAGGACGTCCCCGCGGACGGTGTGAACATGAGCGCCGGTGCGGTCGAAGAAATAGGCGGTCACACCGCCCTCGTCCTGGGTGAACGAGCCGAGCCGGCAGCCGGTGTGGACCTTCTCAGGCCCGAGCCGCTGCATCACCGCCTGATGGATCACGCTCTGCAGACGGCCGCGGTGAATCGAGAATTGCGGCACGTCGTGGCCGGCGTCGAGCCCGCGGGTCTCGTGCCAGACCTCCTGGCCGCGCCGAGTCAAGTAGAACAGCTCATAGGTCCGGATGGCGACTTCGTCGAGCCGGTCGAGCAGCCCGAGCTGGGCGAGCTCCCGGATCGCGTGCGGCAGGGTGTTGATGCCGACACCGAGCTCGCGGATTGCATCCGCCTGCTCGAACAGCTCACAGTCGATGCCGCGCGCCCGCAGCATCAGGGCCGTGGTCAATCCGCCGATACCGCCGCCAACGATGATCGCCTTCATCGCCTCTACTCCACTCGTACTTCTCGTACCGGGCAGCAGCGTGGCACGGAGCCTTACTCCGCCGCAAGCGGCTTCGCAGCCTCTGCCGTCAGCTCGGCCCGCGTCTTCGGCTTAGCCTTAATCTTCAGCTCCTCGAAATCCTGCCGGTCGCGGACGCTGTTGCGGAAGATTTGCTCCTTGCCCGGCAGATATTGCGGCGGACAGAACATGTCGGCGCCGTACCAGGCCGCGGCCTTCATCGTGAAGGCGGGGTCGACCAGATGCGGACGGCCGAGCGCGACGAGATCGGCGCGGCCGGCGGCCAGGATGGTGTTGACCTGGTCGGCCGAGGTGATGTTACCGACACACATGGTCGCGACATCAGCCTCATTGCGGACCTGATCGGAGAACGGCGTCTGGAACATGCGGCCGTAGATCGGCTTGGCCTCGCAAACGGTCTGGCCGGTCGAGACATCGACGAGATCGACGCCGGCCTCGCCGAACGCGCGGGCGATCAGCACCGCGTCGTCACCAGTGACGCCGCCGTCGGCCCAGTCGGTGGCGGAGATGCGCACCGACATCGGCTTGTGCGCCGGCCACGCCGCGCGCATCGCCGCGAACACTTCCAGCGGGAAGCGCAGCCGGTTCTCCAGCGCGCCGCCATAGTCGTCGGTACGCTTGTTGGTCAGCGGCGAGATGAAGCTGGCGAGCAAATAGCCGTGGGCGCAGTGCAGTTCGAGCATGTCGAATCCGCAAGCGTGGCCGCGTTCGGCGGCCGCAACGAAGTCGGCCTTGATCGCGTCCATTGCCGCGCGGTCGAGCTCGCGCGGCACCCGGCTGTCCGGGAAGTACGGCAGCGGCGACGCCGACACGATGTCCCAGCCGCCCTGCTCCAGCGGACGGTCCATGCCGTCCCACATCAACTTGGTCGCGCCCTTGCGGCCGGCGTGGCCGAGCTGCAGCGCGAACTTCGCCCGCGAGTTCGCATGAACGAAATCGACGATGCGCTTCCACGCCGCTTGCTGCGCATCGTTCCAAAGGCCGGCGCAGCCAGGCGTGATACGCGCATCGCGGCTGACGCAGGTCATCTCGGTGAACAGCAGGCCAGCGCCGCCGATCGCCCGCGAGCCATAATGCACGAGGTGGAAATCGCCGGGCACGCCCTCCTCGGCCGAGTACATGCACATCGGCGACAGCACGGCGCGGTTGGCGAGCGTCATCTCGCGCAGCTTGAGCGGCTGGAACATCGGCGCGACCGGCTTGTCGACATCGACGTCAAAACCCTTGGATCGCACCTGGCGCGCGAAGGCCTTGTCGACCTCGGCCACGAAGTCCGGCGCGCGCAGAGTGAGATTGTCGTAGGTGATCGCTTTCGAGCGCGTCATCACGCCGAACGCGAACTGAACCGGATCGAAATCCCAGAAGCGGTCGACGTGCTCGAACCAGACCAGCGACACGTCGGCGGCGTGCTGGGTCTTCTCGACCTCCTCGCGCCGGCCATGCTCGTAAAGATCGAGCGCCGCCGGAATGTTGGGCGCGCGCTGCATGGCGTCAGCCAGCGCGATCGCGTCCTCCATCGCAAGCTTGGTGCCCGAGCCGATCGAGAAATGCGCAGTCGACTTGGCGTCACCGAGCAGCACCATGTTGTCCTTGACCCAGCGCTTGTTGCGGATCATCGGGAAATTGCGCCACATCGAGCGGTTGATCAGCAGCGGATGGTCGCCGAGGAACCAGCCGAAGATCTCCTTCATGCGGTCGGCGGACTGCCGCTCGTCGAGCCCGGTCAGGCCGGCCCGCTCAAAAGTCTCCGGATCGGTCTCGAAGATCCAGGTCGAGTGCCCCGCCTCGTATTGGTAGGCGTGCGCGATGAACGGACCCCACTCGGTCTCCTGGAAGATGAAGGTGAAGGCATCGAGCGGCTTGGTCGAGCCCATCCACGCGAACTTGTTGGCGCGCAGATCCACCTCCGGCTGGAAGTGATCGACGTACTTCTGACGGAAACGACTGTTGATGCCGTCAGACAGGATCAGGAGATCCGCATCAGCGAATTGCGACTCGTCCTCGAGGTCGACCTCGAACTGCAGGGTCACACCCAGCTCGCGCGCTCGCTCCTGCAGGATTCGCAGCAGCGTGCGGCGCGAGCAGCCGCAGAAACCATTGCCGCCGACCCGGTGGACCGTGCCGCGGAAATGCACGGCAATATCATCCCAGTAGGCGAACTCCTGGGTGATCCGCTGGTAGCTCGGCAGATCGTGCTTCTCGAAATTGTCGAGCGTGGCGTCGGAGAACACCACGCCGAAGCCGAACGTATCGTCGGCGCGGTTGCGCTCGTAGACCGCGATGTCGGCGCTGGGCCGCTGCTTCTTGAGCAATATCGCCGCATAGAGACCGGCAGGTCCGCCACCGATGATCGCGATCTTCATGAGCGCCTCCACTGGAGAGCCGAGCCAATGAAAATTATTTTAGACCTAAAATATCTCCTGGCAAGTCCCTTCGGTTCCCGCAGCAGCTCAATTCCCCTGGAAGACCGGTTTGGACTTGGCGGCGAAGGCTTCGAAAGCGCGATTGAAATCCTCTGTTGTCATGCACAAGGCCTGGGCAACTGCCTCCGCCTCGATCGCCTCCTCCACCGACATCGCCCATTCCATGGCCAGCATGCGCTTGGTCATGGTGTTGGCGAAGGTTGGACCGTTCGCGATCTCGGTCGCCAGCGTCACCGCCTGGGTCAGCACTTCGGCCGGCGCAACGATACGGCTGAAGAAGCCCCAGCGCTCGCCTTCGTCCGCGCTCATGAAGCGGCCGGTGTAGAGCAGCTCGGAGGCGCGCGACTGGCCGATGATGCGCGGCAGGATCGCACAGGCGCCCATGTCGCAGCCGGCAAGGCCGACCTTGTTGAACAGGAAGGCGACCTTGGCACCGGTCGTGGCGAGCCGGATATCCGAGGCCATCGCGACGATCGCGCCCGCGCCGGCGCAGATGCCCTCCACGGCAGCCAAGACCGGCTGAGGACAGGCGCGCATCGCCTTGACCAGATCGCCGGTCATGCGGGTGAACGCGGTCAGGCCCTTAGTGTCCATCTTCACCAGCGGACCGATGATCTCGAAAACGTCGCCGCCGGACGAGAAATTGCCGCCTGCACCGGCCACGACGATCGCCTTGACGTCATCGTCGAACGCGCAGGCCCGGAAGAAGTCGGTCAGCTCGCGATAACTCTCGAAGGTCAGCGGGTTCTTGCGCTCGGGCCGGTTCAACGTCACGGTCGCGACGCGATCCTTGACCGCAAGCAGGAAATGGCTCGGCTTGTAGTCCGCCAGCGGCACGGTGACGGGATTGGCCGGTCTCGACATGTAAGCTCCCTCTGTTCAACTGTCTTCGTTAGGCCAGGGCGCTGCGGCTCACACTTCGCCGCCGGCAACCGCGATCGCCTGCCCTGTGATCGCACCGGCACCGCTGCCGCACAGCCACAGCACGGTGTCGGCAACCTCCTGCGGCGTGATGAGACGCCCCTGCGGATTGTGCTTGGCAAGTTCGGCGATCGCTTGCTCCCGGCTGCGGCCGGTCTTTTTCATGATGTTGTCGACGCTTTCCGCGACAAGATCGGTATCGGTAAAGCCGGGACACACGGCATTGACCGTGACGCGCGTCGCGGCCAGCTCCAGCGCCAGCGATCGCGTGAGGCCGACGACCGCATGCTTGGCCGCGGTGTACGCGCTGACATAGGGATAGCCCTTGAGACCCGCGGTCGACGCCACGGCGACAATCCTGCCATAGGGCCTGCCCTTCATCGCCGGCAGCACCGCCTGCACGGCGTGTACGACGCCCATGAAGTTGATGTCCATCATGCGGTGGAACAGCGCGGTGTCGGATTTCAGGAACGGCGCCGATTCTGCGCTTCCCGCATTGGCAATCAGGATGTCGATCGGCCGACGCGCGGCGGCGCTTGCGGCTGCGGCATTGAGCGCCGCCGGATCGGCAACATCGGCGATTGCGGCGTGATCCGCGCATCCGGCCGCGACCGCCTCATCGAGCGTTGCGCTGTTGCGACCGACGATCGTCACGGTTGCGCCCGCAAGCTTCAAGGCGCGCGCGATTTCACGGCCGATGCCGCGCCCGCCTCCCGTCACCATCGCATGCGCGGCTTGCGGAAGTCCGGACATGCGTGCGCCTCCTCTGATTTCGTTGGCAGGTCTCGACGGGGAAGTTATTTTAAACTTCAAATTTTTGCAACAACGCGCCGGAAGCGGCTTGACACCTCGGTTACCGCGACTAGCGTTCAAGGGCCCGGAGCGAGCAACGTAGCGGCCTCGGGCATATCTCGGAGGTCTGCGTGCCTGCGTCGCAAATCTTTACCACGAAGGACGGCCGCTTCGGCTACGAGGCATCGGGGACGCCCGAGCAACAGAGCGTTGTGTTCCTGCACGGCATCGGTGGTGCCGCGCGCGCATGGCGTGGTCAGCTCGATTATTTCGGCGAGCGCTGCCATGCGGTGGCCTGGGACATGCCGGGCTATGGCCGATCCGCACGGCTCGACATGGTCAGCATCACCACGCTCGCCGCTGCGCTTGAAGACTTCCTGATCCAGATCGGCGCCAAGCAGCCGATCCTCGTTGGTCATTCCATCGGCGGAATGATCGTACAGGAATGGCTGACGACGCATCCGCAGGCCGCGGCAGCCGTGGTGTTGGCTCAGACCAGCCCGGCGTTCGGCAAGGCCGACGGCGACTGGCAGAAGTCGTTCATCGAGGCGCGTCTCGGACCGCTCGATCGGGGCGCGACGATGGCGTCGCTGGCGCCGGACCTGGTCAAGGAGTTGGTCGGCGACGATCCCGATCCGCATGGCCTTGAAATTGCAACCTCCTGCATGGCCGGTGTACCCGAGGCAAGCTATCGCGCCAGCATGCTGGCCCTGCTCGGTTTCGACCGGCGACAAGCCTTGAAGGACATCAAGGTGCCGGCGCTGGTGCTCTCGGGCTCGAAGGATCGCAACGCGCCGGCGCCGATGATGGAGAAGATGGCGAGCTTCATTCCCTCGTCCGACTACGTCGAACTTCAGGGCGCCGGTCATCTCGTCAATCTCGAACGGCCCGGCGAGTTCAACGCCGCACTCGATACGTTCCTGACGGCACGTGCAACACCAGCGACAGCGGAGAGATGATGACGATCCCGGTCCAGAAGACGGCGACAGCCTCCGGCGAAGCCCTCGATGCTCCGATGTTCGATCCGGCGGCATATCGGCTCACGGCCGAGCAGGCCGACATCATCGCACGGGCCCGGGAACTCGGGCAGAGCGTACTGGCGGGCCGCGCCGCGACCTGGGATCGCGAGGCGAGCTTTCCGACTGAGAACTACAAGGACCTGCATCGCGCGGGCCTGCTCGGCATCTCCGTTCCCAAGGCTCTCGGTGGCCTCGGTGCGGGCTACCAGACCTATGCACTCACCGCCGCCGAGATCGGCCGCTATTGCGGCGCCACCGCGCTGACCTGGAACATGCACGTCTGCTCGACCCTGTGGTCCGGACCGCTCGCCGACGATCTCGACATGGACGAGGACGTCCGCGCGGAGCACGAGCGGCGGCGCGCGATCCACTACAAGCGCATCGTCGACGACGGCGCGATCTATTCGCAGCCGTTCTCGGAGGGCGGCGCGGCGGCAGCGGGCGGCGTCGCGTTCGGCACCGAGGCCAAGCCGGTCAAGGGCGGCTGGCTGATCAACGGCAAGAAGATCTTCGCCTCGCTTGCCGGACACGCAGATTATTATGGAGTGCTATGCACCGAAGTCAGCGAGGGTGAGAAGGCGTCCCGCCGCAACACGCTCTATCTCGCGGTGCCGGCGAAAACGGAGGGCGTCTCTGTCGTCGGTGACTGGGATCCGCTGGGCATGCGCGGCACGGTGTCACGCACACTGCTGTTCAAGGATGTCTTCGTTGCGGAGGACGCCGCCTTGATGCCGCGCGGCGTCTACTTCCAGGCAGCGATGCGCTGGCCGCACATGTTCATGACGCTGTCGCCGACCTATATGGGGCTGGCGCAGGCCGCGTATGACTTCACCGTCAAATATCTGCGCGGCGAGGTGCCGGGCATGCCGCCGGTCAAGCGGCGGATGTACCCGACCAAGCAGATCGCGGTCGCGCAGATGCAGATCAAGCTGGAACAAGTCAAAGGCATCTGGTTCCAGGCCGTCACCGAGGCACGCGCCAATCCGACGAAGGAGCAGGTGCTGCGCGCCTATGCGGCGCAGTACTCGGTGATGGAGGGGGCCAATGATCTGGCGGCGCTCGCCATCCGCACCTGCGGCGGACAATCGATGCTGAAGACGCTGCCGCTGGAGCGCATCTATCGCGATAGCCGTTGCGGCTCCCTGATGTTGCCCTGGACCGCGGAATTGTGCCTCGACCGCATCGGCCGCGAGGCACTGTACGAGCCCGGCGAGACGGACGACTGAGCGTGGACCTCTGCAGCCTGATCGAGCGCAATGCGGCGTTCACGCCGGACAAGCCGGCGATCCATTTCGAAGGCGTAACGCAGAGTTATGCCGATTTCAGCGAGCGCATCGCGCTGATGGCCCGCGCGCTCAAGTCGGAGTTCAGCGTCGGACGTGGCGACCGCGTCGCGATTCTGAGCCTCAACCGGCCGGACTATCTGGTCCTGCTCTATGCCTGTGCGCGGCTCGGCGCGATCCTGGTGCCGTTGAACTGGCGGCTTGCAGTGGCCGAGCAGGTCTTCATTCTCTCGGATGCTGCCGCCAAGGTGCTGGTGCTGGAGCAGGCGTTCGCGCCGGTGCTGCCGGCGCTGGCCGAGAGCCACCCGGAGACAGCGCCGGTCGGCATCGACTTTGCCCCGGCCGACGGACTGACGCTCGATGAACTGCTGGCGCGCGGTCATGGCGACGACCGCAACCCGCACATCGATCTCTCCTGCCCGCTGCTGATCGTATACACCTCGGGCACCACGGGCCGACCGAAGGGCGCGGTGCTGCGGCAGGAGGCGCTGCTGTGGAACGGGGTGATGAGCCAGCACATGCATGGCCTGACCTCCGATGATCACGTACTGACGGTGCTGCCGCTGTTCCATGTCGGCGGCCTCAACATCCAGACCACGCCGGCCCTGCATCACGGCGCCACCGTCACGCTGCACGCCCGCTTCACGCCGGATTCGACGCTGGCAGCGATCGTCAACGACCGGCCGACATTGACCGTGCTGGTGCCGGCAACCATCCAGGCCGTCACCGAGCATCCCGATTGGAACGCGACGGACCTGTCCTCGCTGAGAGCTGTTGCGACCGGATCGAGCATCGTGCCGCCAGCGCTGATCGAGCGTATCACGGCGCGCGGCGTGCCGGTGCTGCAGGTCTATGGCTCGACCGAGACCTGTCCGATCGCGGTCTACACACGGCTCGGCGGCGACCTCTCGCGCGCAGGCTCGACCGGCCTGCCCGGGCTGTGCTGCGAGGCCAAGATCATCGACAAAGACGGCGACGAGCTTCCGGCGGGCAAAGCGGGCGAGATCGCCGTGCGCGGGCCCAATTTGTTCTTCGAATATTGGGGCAACGCCAAAGCCACGCAACAGGCGATCCATGACGGCTGGTACCGCACCGGCGACATCGCCCAGCGCGATGCCGAGGGGTACTTCTTCGTGCTCGAGCGCAAGAACAACATGATCATCTCCGGCGGCGAGAACGTCTATCCGGCCGAGATCGAGCGCGTGCTCCGCGAGCATCCCGACGTCGTCGAATGCGGCGTGATCGGCCGGCCCGATCCGCGCTGGGACGAGGTGCCGGTGGCGTTCGTCGTCAGGCGCCAGGGCTGCGCGCTCGATGTGGACACCTTGCGCGCGCATCTGCAGGCGCAGCTCGCGCGCTTCAAGGTGCCGCGCGACATCGTGTTCGTCGACGACCTGCCGCGCACTGCGCTCGGCAAGGTGCAGCACCATCTGCTGCGCCAGATCGACGGCCCCAAATAAGCGAGACGGAGACGCACTCTTGAAAATTGCAGTGCTCGGCGGCGGCAACGGCTCCTTTGCAGCGGCAGGCGATTTCGCGCTGGGAGGTCACGAGGTCCGGCTGTGGCGCCGCGATGCGGACGCTGTCGCGCAGCATCGCGCGGCGGGCTCGACGATCGTCGTCAAGGACGTCAATGGCCGGCATGAGGCGCGGCTCGCGCTGGTCACGACCGACATCGGCGAGGCTATCAGCGGTGCCGAGCTGATCCTCTGCCCGGCGCCGGCCTTCGCGCAAGCCGACATCGCCCGCCTGCTGGCGCCGCATCTCGCCGATGGGCAGGTCGTGTTCCTGCCCCCGGCGACCTTCGGCACCATGATCTTCGCAGCGGCGGCGCGCGAGGCCGGCAATGAAGCCAGCGTCAGCTACGCCGAGACCGGCACCCTGCCCTGGCTGACGCGCAAGCACGGCCCGTTCGAGGTTGCCATCACCATCCGGGCCAAGCGGCTCCCGGTCGGCGTGTTTCCTCTCAAGACGGCGGAGCACGCGCTCGCGGTGATCGGCCGCGCCTTCCCCGGCGTGATCGAGCCATGCGGCGATGCGCTGTCGGGCGCTCTGATGAATGCCGGCTGCATCATCCATCCGCCGCTGATCGTGATGAATGCCGGCCCCATCGAGCATTTCGAGCGCTGGGACATTCACAAGGAAGGCACGCAACCTTCGATCCGCCGCGTTACCGATGCGCTCGATGCGGAGCGGATCGCGGTGCGCGAGGCGCTCGGCTACGGCGCGCCGCATTTTCCGCTGGCGCATCACTATGCCAAGGAGGGCGAGATCTGGATGTATGGCCGCGGCTCGCACGATCGGTTGACCGATTCCGGCGATTGGCGCGAGCAGCTCGTGCTGACGCAGCACCGCTACATGCGCGAGGATCTCAGGCTCGGCCTGTCGTTCCTGATCTCGGCCGCCGAGCTGACCGGCACGCCGACGCCGCTCGCCCGCGCCTTCCTGGCCATCGGCGGTGCGATCTGCGGTGAGGATTTCATGGCAACGGGACGCACGCTGGCGAGCCTCGGCCTGGCTGGTCTCGACCGGACCGCACTGCAGGCGTTGCTGCGCGATGGATTTGCTCAATGAGCGCGCGCGGTCATATCGCCTGCCTCGGCGCCGGCCGCATGGGCCGCGGCATCGCCGTCGCCTTCGCCTATGCCGGCCATCCCGTGACGATGATCGACATCAAGCCGCGCACGGCGGAAGAGTTCGCCAGCCTGCAGCGCGATGCGCTCGGCGAGGTCGGCGCGACATTCGCGACCTTGGCGCGGCTCGGGATGCTGCAGGCCGCTGACGCCAACAAGCTAATGGACAAGATCGCCGTCGCGCCGGCCGGCTCGAGCGGCGATGTCCTCGCACAGACCACGCTGGTGTTCGAAGGCGTGCCGGAGATCGTCGACCTCAAGCGCGAAGTGCTGGCTGCGGCGTCGCGCGCGGTCGCGCCCGACGTCATCATCGCCTCGACGACATCGACGATCCTGGTCGACGATCTCTCTGGTGCGGTGGAGCGTCCTGAGCGCTTCCTGAATGCGCACTGGCTCAATCCAGCCTATCTGATTCCGCTGGTCGAGATCTCGCCGGGCAAGGCGACCGATCCCGATGTCACCGCGCGGCTGAAGGCGCTACTGGAAGACATCGGCAAGGTGCCGGTGGTCTGCGCGGCGACGCCGGGCTTCATCGTGCCGCGCATCCAGGCGCTCGCCATGAACGAGGCGGCGCGCATGGTCGACGAAGGCGTCGCCAGCGCCGAGGAGATCGACAAGGCGATCCGCTACGGCTTCGGCTTCCGCTACGCGGTGCTCGGCCTGCTCGAATTCATCGACTGGGGTGGCGGTGACATTCTCTACTACGCCAGCCGCTACCTCGAAGGCGCGCTGGGCAGCGACCGCTACCGCGCACCCGAAGTGATCGAGCGCAACATGGCCGAGGGCCGCATCGGCCTGCGCACCGGCGCCGGCTTCCTCGATTATTCCGGCATGGACGTTGCGGCCTATCGCGAGCAGCGGCTCGGCGCGCTGGTCGAGATGCTGCGGCATTTCAAGCTCGCCCGGCCGCCGGTGGTGGATTGAGGCGGAGCACGCGGCAGCAACGGAGCCGTGAGGTGGGCAAAGGCGCGCCACGCCGTCGCCGGATCGTGACGATCTCTCGCGCGCCGTGCCCACCAGTCGCGCCGATTGCGTGGATCTACGGTGGGCACGCAACCGCCCTGCGGGTGGCCGCTTTGCCCGCCCTACGGCTGCGGTGATCTTCGCCTCTCGCGAATGTTGACCGCAACGACATCAACGAACTCCGACGTCGTCCCGGCGAACGCCGACGGCGGTGGGTGGGGTGGGTTCACGGCTCAAACAGCGGGCCAAATAAACAGCTACGACATAACTGGTCGTTCTCGCGGCGCATCTCGCCCGAGTCATGCATCGAATGGGTCCCTCGCGAATCATGCAGAGGGCGCAGGGAATGCCGGGTGAAGGCCTCACCCATGGCCCGCCTGCGAAAAAAATGCAGGCGGCAGGTACCACAGGCAAAGCCGAACACGCCGGCATTCCCTGCGCGATGGGTCTAACGCTTATACGCAGTCTCCCTGGTGCGCCGGGCTTGTTGGCCACCATCACCGCGCGGCACTCAGGCCGACGCGACTTGATACCAGCATCGGGGTATCAGGACGCTGCGACTTCACGTCCGCGAGCGATCGTTCGTCCGCGCCCTCGTAAGAAGACGCTGCGATCTCTCGCGGCCATCGCATCCCCACCTCGCGTGTCGTGACGATCGCGCGCAACGCCCCTCCGCAGTGAGGCGGGATGCAGAGAGAGAACCATGATTTCCGAAAAATCGCAATAAGATTATTTTTAACAGAATAGCGGGATGATTCTGTCTCGGCGCTTGTCATTTGGGCCGGCCCGCCCCGTGAGGACGGTGCGCTCCCCTCCCCCTTGCGGGGAGGGGTTGGGGGTGGGGGTCCACGAGTTGTGCTTGGAGCGACGAGCACAAGAGCCCTGCATCGATCAACCGACGGCGTGTTGCGGCCCCACGCGTCTCACAGTGGAGGTTTGGGTACGAGCAGTTGTGCCCACAACGAAGTTCAGCGTATGGGGACCCCCACCCCCGCCCCCTCCCCGCAAGGGGGAGGGGAGCGCACTACCGCCGCGGCGGCAGCTCGCCAGTAGAATGCGCAGGACTCTACCCGAACACATCCTGCAGCACGCCGTGCTTGATCACGGCGACCCCATCCAGCTCGATCGTGGTGCCCATCATCGGCAGGTCGAAATGACCCGCCGTGTAGCGGCCGGCAAACTCGTTGGCGCCGGTGGAGAACAGGAAGTTGCCGGGGACGGCGCGCAGCTCGGTGCCGTTGGTGTCGCGCTGGTCGTACATGGCCAGCGCCTCGTAGCGCGCGCCGGGGTTCATGCCCCAGCCGACATGCGACACGGCGTATGCCTCGCGGTCGCCCCAGGACGCGAGATAAGATCGCATCATCGCTGCGTCGGCGCCCTCGCCTGCCAGATCGGTCACGTAGTCGTCGCGCAGGGTCATCGTGACAGGCGAACTCAGATAACGCTTGAAGGTGAGGTTGATGTCTCCGGGCGCCATCACGATGGTGCCGTTGACCGATTTGCTCTTGGGGAAGCTGACGACGATGCCACCCGGCCAGTGCGCCAGGGTGCCCGGACGATCGGTCCAGCCCCAGACGCCGACGGTGGAGGCGCCCTCCATGATCACGTCGAGGTCGGTGCCGGCCTTCGACGTCACGCGCATCCGCTTGGTTCCGCGCAGCATCTTGGCTGCGGCGCGCACCCGCTTTTCGAGCGCCGAGTCCGGCACCATGCGCTCGAGCGCCTCGGGATGCTCGTTGGAGATCACCAGGATGCGCGCGCCGGCCTTCAGGATCTCCGGCGTCTCCACCGCATGCATCAGGCCTTCGATGGTACAGTCGACGACGAAGCCGGCCTGCTGAAGCGCTGAGACCACCGGCCCGAGCTTGCCGATCGCCTCCGACGCGCCGGTCGAACGGACGGGAACGGGATGCTTGTTGCGCGGGGTCGGCACCACGACATGGAACGGCCGCGCGCCCATCCGCAGCAACGCCAGCTCGGCGATGTGGACGTTCAGCGCCCGGGACTGCGTCTCCGACAGGATCGCAGCGGTGTCGCCCGCCTTCACGGCGCAGCGCTCGAAGATCTCACAGAATGCGTCGATCCATTTCGCCTCGATGCGATCCGCCAGCATGGTCGTTCTCCCGATTGTCGTTGTGTTGTTATCAGACCGAGGGGAAGCCGCGCAGCAGATAAGCGCGCAGGCCTTGCAGCAGGGCGTTGAGAATGAGGCCCAGCAGCGAGATCGTGATCAGCGGCACGAACATGTCGACGGCCTGGAAGGTGCGCGCGGCGGTCACCAGCACGTGACCGAGCCCGTCGGTCGAGGTGATCATCTCGGCCAGGAACACGACGATGCAGGAGATCACGAGGCCGATGCGGCAACCGGTCAGGATCGAGGGCATCGCGGCCGGCAGCACCACCTTCCACAGGACGTCGCGCGGCGGCGTCCCGGCGGCGAGCGCCGACCAGATCAGCTTCTGCTCGACCGTGGCGGCGCCGTAATAGCTCGACAGCAGGATCGGAAACAGCGCATCCGCCGCCACCAGCATGATCTTGGATTCGTGGCCGAAGCCGAGCAGCAGCAGGAAGGCCGGATAGAGCGCGACCTTCGGCAGCGGCGCCAGCACGCGCACGATCGGCTTGACGGCGGCGTTGACAGGCGGGCTCACCGCGGCGGCAATTCCCAGGGAAACACCGAGCACCACGGCGATCGCAAAGCCCGCGAACAGCCGGAACAGCGTCGCCACGATGTCCTGCTGGAAGGTGACGCTGGTGAGTTGCTGGCCCATGCGCTGGAACACCTGTCCCGGCGGCGGCAGCAGGGTCGGCGGCGCGTAGCCGAACGACACCAGCCCCTGCCACAGCAGCAGGACCAGCACGATCGGCGCGGCGCCCAGCAGGATGTCGTTGGAGGTGCGCGTCATGAGAAGCTCAGCGGCATGTCGAACTGCGGCTCGGACCAGCGCACCAGCCAGCGCCTGACGACCTCGAACGCCGCATCGAGGCAGATGCCCATGGCGCCGATGATGATGATCATCGCGAACACCGTGTCGTACTGGCCCATGTCGAGCGCGTTGAACAGGATGTTGCCGGCGCCGGACTGCCGCGCGATCATCTCGCTGGTGACCATCGTGATCAGCGCCAGCACCAGGCCGGTACGGCAGCCGGTCAGGATCTCCGGCAAGGCTGCGGGCAGGACGATGCGCAGCAGGCGCTCGCCGGCCGAGAGTCCCATCGCCGCGCCCGACCACAGCATCTTCTCCTCGACCGCCTTGGCGCCCTCGAAGCTGTGGTAGATCACCGGAAGGCTGACGCCGAGGAAGATCACCAGCGTCTTGGAGATGTCGCCGACGCCGAGCCACAGCATGATGATCGGCATCAGCGCCGCCTTCGGCACCGGGTAGATCAGCATCAGCAGCGGATTGAAGAAGGCGGCGGTCGACCGGCTGCGCCCCATCAGCAACCCGAGCGGAATCGAGAACGCAAGCGCGAGCGCGAAGCCGATCGCCATCCGCCGCAGCGAGGCCATGATATTGATCAGGGATTCCTTGTCGGTGAGGATCGGCGGGATCGCGCGCAGCGATTCCAGCGCGGTCGGGAAGCTGTCGTTCTTGAGCCCGAGCGAGGCGAGCTGCCAAGCCAGCAGCAGGCCGCAGCAGGCCAGAATCGGCGCGAGCGGCTTCGACAGACCATTCATGACGGCAGCTCGTTGTCACCGGAATCGTCGAACATGCGCTCGATGTCGACGATGTATTTCTGATAGCGCGGGTCCAGCAGCAGTTCCTCGCGGCGGCGCGGCCGGGGCAGATCGATGTCGATCACCTCGCGGATTCGGCCGGGCGAGCGCGACATCATGACGACCTTGTCGGACAGGAACACGGCTTCCTCAACCGAGTGGGTCACGAACAGGACCGTCTTACGGTCGCGCTCCCAGATGTCGAGCAGGTCGTTCTGCAGCCGCGTGCGCGTATGCGCGTCGAGCGCGCCGAACGGCTCGTCCATCAGCAGCACCTCCGGCCCGTAGGCCAGCGTGCGGGCCAGCGCGACGCGCTGCTTCATGCCGCCGGAGAGCTCCTTGGGATAGAATTTCTCGAAGCCGGTAAGTCCGACCATGGCGAGCAAAGTCCGCGCGAGCGCCTCGGCCTTCGCCGGCTTCTTGCCCTGCTGCAGCGGACCATACATGACGTTGCCGAGCACGCTCTTCCAGGGAAACAGCGCGAACTCCTGGAACACCGGGCCGCGATCGGTGCCGGGACCGGTGATCGGCTTGCCCTTCATTTTCGCGGTGCCGCTGGTCGGGCTGACGAAGCCACCGACGATGTAGAGCAAGGTCGACTTGCCGCAGCCGGAGGGACCGAGGATCGAGACGAAGGCGCCCTCGCCGACCGTCAGCGAAATGTCCGACAGCGCGGTGTGGTCGCGGCGCGACGAGGTCTTGAACACCTGCGACACGTGATCGATCTCGATGATCGGCGTGGCCGCGCGACGGCCGAGCGGAGTGCCCGCGAGCTGGCCGGGTCGGATCGGGGTCACGTCCATGTCGGCTTCTCTTTCCGATGCAGCACGCTCAAACGCTCCGTGAAATCAGGCAAGACAGACTGCCGCAGATTAGCAAGAAACCTGCCAATCGTCGCCACGCGCGGATCATTCCCGGTCCTGATCGAACCAGGGCCATTCGGCCGGCCCTTCGTGAGTCACGGCGCCGAGCGGTGCCTGCCCAACGAGTTTCGCGTATTTCGCCAGTGCCCCTGCCCTGTGCCGCGGCGGCCGCTGCGACCACGCGCTGCGACGCACCGCGAGCTCGGACTCATCGAGCAGCACGTCGAGCGTGCGCGCCTTCGCATCGATGCGGATCGGATCGCCGTCTTGCACCAGCGCCAGCGGACCGCCGACGAAGGCTTCCGGCGAGACATAGCCGATGCACATGCCGCGGGTGGCGCCGGAGAAGCGGCCGTCGGTGATCAGCGCGACCTTCTCGCCCATGCCCTGGCCATAGATCAGCGCCGTGACGCCGAGCATCTCGCGCATCCCAGGACCGCCGACCGGACCCTCGTTGCGGATGATCAGCACCTCGCCGGCCTGATAGTTGCGTGCGCGCACCGCGGCGACGCAGGCCTCCTCGTCCTCGAACACCCGCGCGCGGCCCTCGAACACCAGGTTCTTGAGGCCGGCAACCTTGATGACGGCGCCGTCGGGCGCGAGGTTGCCCTTGAGGACAGCGACGCCGCCATCCGCCATGATCGGCCTGGCCGGGCTGAACACGATCTCGCCGTCCGGCGCATTGGCCGCGCCATATTCCTCGGCCAGCGTGCGGCCGGAGACCGTGATGCAGGAGCCGTCGATGTGGCCGCTCTCGATCAGCGCGCGGATCACAACGGCGGCGCCGCCGATGTCGTAGACGTCCTTCGCCGTGTACTTGCCGCCCGGCCTGAGATTGCCGATCAGCGGCGTGCGCGCGAAGACCTCGCCGACATCGTCGAGCGTGAAACGGATGCCGGCCTCATTGGCGATCGCCGGCAGGTGCAGCGCGGCGTTGGTGGAGCCGCCGGTGGCCGCGACAATGGCCGCCCCGTTCTCCAGCGCCTTGCGGGTGACGATGTCGCGCGGCAGCGGCCCGCCGCGCGCGAGCATCTGCATGATCAGGCGTCCGGCCTGACGCGCGACGTGCGCTCGCTCGGCATAGACGCCGGGAATCATCGAGACGTTGGGCATCGACAGGCCCATCGCCTCCGACAGCATGCCCATGGTGTTGGCGGTGAACTGCCCGGCGCAGGCGCCGATCGTCGGGAGGCAGGTCCGCTCGATGCCTTCGAGCGTCCGTGCATCGATCTCGCCGGTCATGTAGCTGCCGACGGCCTCGTAAGAATCGAGCACCGTGAGCGTCCGGCCCTGGTAGTTGCCGGGCAGCGCGCTGCCGCCATAGATGAAGATCGACGGCACGTTGCAGCGGACCATGCCCATCATGACGCCAGGCAAGGTCTTGTCGCAGCCGCCGAAGCCGATCAGCGCGTCATAGGCGAGGCCATGGACGACGGCCTCGATGGAGTCGGCAATCAGCTCGCGCGAGAACAGAGAGAACTTCATTCCCTCGTGGTTCATGCTGATGCCGTCGGAGACCGAGACGGTGGCGAACTCGCGCGGCGTGCCGCCGGCCTCCGAGATGCCCGTCTTGGCCGCATCGACCTGGAAGTCGTGCGTCATGTTGCAGGGCGTCTGCTCGCCCTTCTGGCTGACGACGCCGATCATCGGCTTGGCGATGTCGGCATCATCCAGCCCCATCGCGCGCATGAAGGCGCGGTGCGGGGCGCGATCGAGCCCCTCCACCGTCACGCGCGATCGCAGCTTCCTCATCGACAAGGCTCCGCGCCGGCCGCCTACTGGATCGGCGCGACGATCGTCGGATGCTTGAACTGGGCGACGTCGAGCTTCGGCAGCATGCCGGTCTCGGCGTAGATGTCGAGCATCTTCTGGATCGCCGGGAAGTTCGGCGCGGCGACCGGATCGCGGCCGAAATCATTGTCCTTCAGCAGATAGGTGTCGATGACGGCAACCGGCGCCTTCATGACCTCCGACACCACCTTCAAGGTCTCGTCGCGATTGGCGAGCGCCTTCTTCATGCCCGTCGTGATGTCGCGGACATAGGCCTTCACCAGCTCCGGGTTCTTGTCGACGAAGTCGGCGCGGCAGGCCTCGAGGATGTGCACGATGTTCGGCATCGCCTCGGACAGCGAGAACAGCTTGCGGGTGCCGCCCTTGGCCTCGGCGCGCGCTGCAAAGGGTTGATTCATGTTGACGGCGTCGACGCGGCCCTGGCGCAGCGCATCCTCCGACACCGCGAAGCCGACCTCGACCAGCTTGATGTCCTTGGCGGGATCGAGCCCGGCCTGCTTCAGCAGCATGTTGAACGGCCCTTGCGTGCCGCCACCGATCACGGAAATGCCGACCGTCTTGCCCTTCAGGTCGGCGATGGTCTTGATCGGGGAATCGTCCTTGACCGCCCAGTAGACCGAGAAACCGCCCGGCTTCTCATAGACGTGCTGGGCGACGATGTAGGCCTTGAGGCCGCCGCCGACCACGCCGTTCGCCAGCGACAGCGGCGCCTGCGTGGCGCAGTCGAGCGCGCCGGCGGCGAGCGCCTGCGTCATCGGTGCCGTTCCCTGGAACTGGGTCCACTCGATGTTGTAGGTCTTGCCGAGATCCGGAAATTCGGTGGGCCGCTTCATCATCCAGTACTTGGATTCTTCCGCCGGGATGGTCCAGCCGACGCGGATCGTCTGCTGTGCGAATGTCGGCCCCGCGCTCGTCACCAAAGCCATCGCCGCGAGTGCCGCCAGCATCGATCGTTTCCGCATCACGCCCCTCCGCCATTCAAAAAGCAACCTCGCGGAGAATGTTTCATGTCTCAAATATCTGTGCAAGCGCGGAAAACGCCCGCCTTTGCCTGCCCCATGGGCAAGCCCGCCTTGCAGCGCGACAAGGGCGGATCATCGTGAAGTGCCGCGTTCCGTGTGCCGCGGCGCTGTCGACAACGCAAGGTCGCACGCCCCAAGGTGGCGAGAGTGGCCGTTCGGCCGACTGGCGTTGCCGCGTCGCACGCGCTAGGGAGAAGCCCCGAATTGACCTTTTGAGGAGTTCTTCGATGTCGATCCAGCGTTTCGAAATTGGCCCGCGCATGAGCCAGGTCGTCGTTCATGGCAATACCGTCTATCTCGCCGGCGTCGTCGCGCAGAAGACGGCCGGTGAAAGCGTTACCAAGCAGACCGAGGAGATTCTCTCGATCATCGACGGCCATCTCGCCAAGGCCGGCACCGACAAGTCGAAGCTGTTGTCGGCGACGATCTACCTCACCGACATCAAGACATTCGGCGAAATGAACGCCGTGTGGGACGGCTGGGTCTCGGCCGGCAACACCCCGGCTCGCGCCACCGTAGAGGCCGGGCTTGCCGCGCCGCAATACACCGTCGAGATCATGGTGATCGCGGCGAAGTAGGCGCTGGGTCGCCGCGCACTAGTCGGTGTCGCGGCGACCAGTGTTGCGATTGAGCGGATCACGCCGCTCGCGCCTGAGCCCTTCCGGAAGCACCGGCTCGGTGCCGGGCAACGGCTCGGCCCGCACGTCGGCGCCCCACTGCTCCTGCTGGTGGGGCGTCGTTTTGTCCTTGACCTGTTGCGGCTGCGGCAGACCGTCCTTGCTGACGGGGTCGTAGGCGCCGGAGCGCAGGTCGCGGGTGTCTCGGCCTGTCATGATCCTTCAACAAGCCTTCTCCAGCATTCGTTCCTGATCGCCGGCATGGAACAGATGCCTTCCTGCCGCCGCAGGACGCCCCTGTCCGCGAGGAGCATAAGTCGCGCGTCGCAACATCAGATGAGCGCAGTGGTGGTCGGCGTCGACGCGATGATGATGCGGACGAGCGCTGGCGATGCAGCCACGGTCAGGACTGCGGCCGCAGCGGCGCGCCCTCGCGGATGCCATCGACCTTCACGGCGAGCCGCTTGATCTTGTCGTAAAGCGTCTGCTTCGGAATGCTCAGCAGCGCCGCGGTCGCCGGCACGTCGCCGAGCTTGCGGCGCAACGCATCCTCGATGATCGAGCGCTCGATGTTCTCCAACTGCCGTGGCAGCGACAGCTCCGAGGCTGCGGCGCCCGAGCGGTCGAGGACCTTGCGGTCGAGCACACCGAGCACGAAGCGGTCGGCGACGTTGCGCAACTCGCGCACGTTGCCCGGCCATGAGTAGCCGAGCAGCAGCGACATGGTCTGCTCGTTCACGATCGGCGCGTCGCGCTCGAACCGCTTGGCGGCCTCGAGGGTGAAGTGCTCGAACAGGATCGGGATATCCTCGCGGCGTTCGCGCAACGGAGGCAGCTCGATGAAGGCGACGCCGAGACGATAATACAGATCGGCACGGAACAGCTTCTGCTCGCTGAGCTCGAGCAGATTGGCCTTGCTGGCCGCCACCACGCGGCAGTCCACCGCCACGGGCTTGTTGGAGCCGACGCGCTCGACCGAGCGGTCCTGCAACGCCCGCAGCAGCTTCACCTGCACGCTGAGCGGCATGCTCTCGATTTCGTCGAGGAACAGCGTGCCGCCATGGGCATATTCGATCTTGCCGATCCGCTGCTTGGTCGCGCCGGTGAAGGCGCCGGCCTCGTGGCCGAACAATTCGCTCTCAACCAGTGATTCCGGCAGGCCGCCGCAATTCACCGCGACATAGTTGCCGCCGCGCCGGGCGCTGTGAGCGTGCAGGCAACGGGCGACGACGTCCTTGCCGGTGCCGGTCTCGCCATAGATCGTCACGTCGACATTGGTCGAGGCCAGATTGGCGACGAGGCGGCGCACCTCCTGGATCTGCGGCGAGCGCCCGAGCAGGCTCGCCTCGATGCCCTGGCGGTCGGCGAGCGCCGAGCGCAAGGTGCGGACTTCGAGCGTCAGGCGACGCTTGTCGAGGGCGCGGCGCACGACGGAGACGAGCTGCTCCGACGAGCACGGCTTCTCGATGAAGTCATAGGCGCCGTTGCGCATCGCTTCCACGGCCATCGAGATGTCGCCATGACCGGTGACCAGGATGACCGGCAGGTCCGGATCGAGCCGGTGCAGCTCGGACAGCCACTCGGTGCCGCTCTTGCCGCGCAGCCGCACGTCGGAGACCACCACGAACGGCATGTCGGCGCGAACGATTCCGCCTGCGGCTTCGGCGGAGGCGAACGGCGTCACCGACAGGCCGGCGAGCTGCAGCGCCTGGACGGCGCCGATGCGGACATCCTCGTCGTCCTCGACATAGATCACGCCGACCGGTTGCTCAGGAGTCATGTGGGAACCTCTTCAATCGGCGAGCGGCAGCAGCACGATGAACTCGGCGCCGGACGGCTCAAGATTGCGCGCCCGCAGCTCGCCGCCGAACGACCGCGCGATGTGATTGGCGATGACGAGCCCAAGTCCGAGACCCTTGCCGGCCGGCTTGGTCGTGACGAAGGGCTCGAACAGGCGCGGCAGGACATCGGCGGCGATCGCCGGGCCGCTGTTGGCGATGGCGATGCGGCACTGCTCCTCCTCACGCACGGCGCAGATGTGGATGGACTTCCGCGCGGCGCCCTCGACGGCATCGAGCGCGTTGGCGATGATGTTGCAGAGCAGTTGCTCGAGCCGGATCTGATCGGCCCTGACATGAAGCTCGGGCGCGAGATCGATGGTCACGTCGACATGGCCGTCCTTCACCCGCGCGCCGAGGATCTTGAACGTCTCGGACAGGGCCTGCTCGACCGCGACGGCATCGAGCGGCGCGTTCGATTTGTAGGCGAAAACGCGCAACTGACCGGTCAGGCGCGCGAGACGGCGGACCATCTCGCCGATGCGGATGAGATTGCCGCGGGCCTCGCCGATCATGCCGCGATCGACGAATTGCACGGCATTGTCGGAAGCGGTCTGCAGCGCCGCCAAGGGCTGGTTGATCTCGTGCACCATGCCGGCCGACATCTGGCCGAGCACGGCAAGCTTGCCGGCATGGACGAGCTCGTCCTGCGCGGCGCGCAATTCGGCGGTGCGCTCCTGCACCCGCATTTCCAGCCGATCATTGGCGGCCTGCAGCGCGGCCTGGCTCGCCAGCCGCTGCCGGATCTCTCGGCGTCGCTGCGCCAGCAGGCCGAGCGCCAACAGCGCCACGATGCTGGCGAGACCCGAGAGCGTGCCGATGATCAAGGCCGTCCGCCGGATCGGCGTCTCGTCGTCGAGCAGCAGCAGCTGCCATTGCCGCCCGTTGAGCGGACGCTCGTCGACGCTGTAGACCGCGCCGCGCTCGGTCGCGACCTGGCCGCCGCGATCGGTCCTCTCCATGAAGGTCCAGCCGAGCGGCGCGAGGCTGGAGCTGCCATAGGGCTTCGACGTCGCGATTTCCTCGAGCGCATCCACCGAGAGCGGCGTCAACGGGCGGAAGCGCCATTCCTCGCGCGAGGCGAGAATGGTGACGCCGCGGGCGTCGACCAGCAGCATGTCGGCACCGCGGTTGCGCCATTCGCGCTCGAAGGCATCGAGATTGACCTTGACGACGGCGACGCCGATCGTCCGTCCCTGTTGCTTGACGGCATAGGACAGGTAATAGCCGGCGCGCGCGCTGGTGATGCCGATGCCGAAGAACGCGCCGCGGCCGGTCGCCAGCGCCTGGCGCATATAGGGCCGGTAGGACAGGTTGCTGCCGACCGGCGTCCCCGGCTGATCGAAATCGGCGGCGGCGATCGCATCACCGGCGACGGTGAGGACATAGAGGTTGTCGGCGCCGGCCAGCAGATTGATCGACTTCAGATGCAGGCTGACGCTCTGCTGCAGCGCGCGATCGTCCGGCGTGCCGAGCAGCCGGAAGACATCGGGCGAGGTCTCCAGCAGCGAGGGCAGATATTCGAAGCGCGAGAGGTAGCCGTCGAGCTGCGCGGCCTCGACCGCCAGCCGCTGCTGGGCCGCGGCGTGCCGCTGATCGAGCCCGCGGGAAAAGGCAATGGCATAGCCGAGCCATGCCGCGACGCCGACCAGCGCAGCCGCCATCACTCCGCGAACGACCAGGCCCGCGCGCCTGCGGACCACCGCGGTGACGTCGGGATGTCCCTCGAGGCCGATCCGGAATGGAAGGTCCGTCATTCCCTTTTCCAGGCCCATCATGTCCAGGCCCATCACGCCCCGGACCCATGTACCGGGCCGGGCCTGCCGTATCCGTAATTGTGCTGCAAGTCTAAGGTCTTGCCGGGCAATAGGCGACAACAAAATCGGCCGTGCCGGCGCCCTCGGCGCGCCCGTCAGTGCAGCTTGACGTGCGGCTCGGTGCGGCGGGTGATCAGGCGCGCCAGCGTGTCCAGCGTCACCTTGGCGAGCCCGTGCAGCGCGTATTCGTGCAGCTTGTAGAGCGACAGATACATCATGCGCGCGAACAGGCCTTCGAACACCAGATTGCCCCCGACCAGCGCGCCCATCATCGAGCCGACCGTGCTGAACTCGCCAAGCGACACCAGGGAGCCGAAATCGTGATAGCGGTAGTCCGCCAGCGGCTCGCCCCTGACGAAGCGCGGAATCTGCTTGTAGAGGTGCGAGGCCTGCTGATGCGCGGCCTGCGCCCGCGGCGGGACGTTGCCGCGCTCGCCCCAGGAGCAGGCCGAGCAGTCGCCAATGGCGAAGACGCGCTCGTCACGCGTGGTCTGCAGGGTCTGCCTGACCACGAGCTGGTTGATGCGGTTGGTTTCCAGCCCCGCGATGTCCTTCAGGAAGTCGGGCGCCTTGACGCCCGCGGCCCAGACGATCAGCTCGGCCGGGATGAGACGGCCGTCGGCGAGGCTCACCTTGTCGGGCCCGACCTCGGCGACCTTGGCGCCGACGAGCACCTCGACGCCGAGCTTTGCGAGCAGCTTCTCGGTCTCGCGCGAGACCCGCTCAGGCAACGCCGGCAACACCCGGCCCGCGGCTTCGATCAGCGTGATCCTGATGTCCTTCTCGGCGTCGACCTGGTCGAGACCATAGGCCACCACCTCGCGCGTCGTGCGATGCAGCTCCGCGGCCAATTCGACGCCGGTCGCGCCGGCGCCGATGATCGCGACCTTGAGCTGGTGCGGCGCGATCGGCGAGGACTGCGAATGGACGCGGATGCAGGCATTGACCATGCGCTCGTGGAAGCGCCGGGCGTCGTGCTGCGATTCCAGCTTGATCGCGTGGTCGACCACGCCGGGCGTGCCGAAATCATTGTTCTGGCTGCCGATGGCGATGACGAGCACGTCATAGGGGATGGTCCGCCGCGGCGTGACCTCGCGCCCCTCCGCATCGAGATAGGGCGCCACCAGCACCTCGCGCTTGTCGCGGTCGAGGCCGATCATGTCGCCGATGCGGTAGTGGAAGCCGTGCCAATAGGCCTGGGCGAGATAGTCGACCTCATGGGCCGAGAGGTCCATGCTGCCCGCGGCGATCTCGTGCAGCTTCGGCTTCCAGACATGGGTGCGGTTGCGCTCGACCAGGGTGACGTCGAGCTTGCCCCTGCGGCCGTATCTGTCTCCGAGCCGGGTCGCGAGCTCCAAGCCGCCGGCGCCGCCGCCGACGATCACGATGCGAGGGACACCAGGCTGCGCAACGGCCATCATCGAACCTCTCCAAGGGTGACCGCGGCGCGACGGCATGACTCCGATGTCACGCCGGTGACGTCGTCCCTCCGGCACCGCCGCCCCAGCCAGCGCGACCATGTTCACGATACGCCGTATCGTCGCGATGGCGTCGGAACCTGCTCGGCCTTGCGGCAACAGGCGGGATGCCTCCACGGTAAGCCCCTGCCCGCCGCCACCTTAGCAGATTATCCGAGATGTTGGCGGCATCGCGATTGGGCATGGCCGCGGCCGGCGCCACCGACGCTGGAATGCGACGGCAGCGCCCCCACGACCGCAGGCCTATCCCGTCGTGACCGCGACTTCGACGTCGGCCGGGTCGATATCGCGATCGAGCGCGATGCGCAGCTTGTCGCGATCGAGCTCGCCTTCCCACCACGCCACGATCACGCAGGCGACGCCGTTGCCGCACAGATTGGTCAGTGCGCGGCACTCGCTCATGAACTTGTCGATGCCGAGCACGATCGCCATGCCGGGAACGAGCTCCGGCCGCACAGCCGCCAGCGTTCCGGCCAGGGTGATGAAGCCGGCGCCGGTGATGCCCGAGGCGCCCTTCGAGGTCAGCATCGCGACCAGCAGGATCGTGATCTGCTCACCGAAGGACAGGTGAACGTTCATCGCCTGCGCAATGAACAGCGTCGCCAGCGTCATGTAGATGTTGGTGCCGTCGAGATTGAACGAGTAGCCGGTCGGAACCACCAGGCCGACGACCGGCTTGGAGCAGCCGAGGCGTTCAAGCTTCTCCATCATCTGCGGCAGCGCGCTCTCGGACGACGAGGTGCCGAGCACGATCAGCAGCTCGTCCTTGATGTATTTGAGGAACTTGAAGATCGAGAACCCGGCAATGCGGGCGATGATGCCGAGCACGACCACGACGAAAGTGAGCGCGGTGAGATAGAAGGTCGCGATCAGGCCGGCGAGGTTGCCGAGCGCCTGCGGCCCGTAGCGGCCGATGGTGAAGGCCATGGCGCCGAAGGCGCCGATCGGAGCGGCCTTCACCACGAGGGCGATGACGCCGAAGATCGCGTGCGCGGCGTCGTCGATGAACGCGCGCATCGTATGGCCGCGCTCGCCGAGCGTCATCAGCGATATGCCGAACAAAATCGAGAACAGCAGCACCTGCAGGATCTCGCCCTGCGCGAACGCTCCCACCACCGTGTCCGGGATGATGTGGAGCACGAAGTCGACCGACTTCATCTCGCTCGCCTGCTTGGCGTAGTTGGCGACGGCGGCGGCGTTGCTGCTCTGGCCCTGGAAGCCTGCCCCGGGCTGAATGAAATTGCCGACGATGAGCCCGAGCGCGAGCGCGAAGGTCGAGACGATCTCGAAATAGATCAGCGCCTTGACGGCGACGCGGCCGACCTTCTTCACCTCGGAGACATGCGCGATGCCCGACACGACGGTGCAGAAGATGACCGGCGCGATCACCATCTTGATCAGCTTGACGAAGCCGTCGCCCAGCGCCTTGATCCATTCGTTCCTGCCGAGCTCGGGCCAGAGCCAGCCGACGATGACACCGAGCACGATCGCGAACAGGACCTGCACATAGAGGACCCGGTAGAACGGTTTCTGCGGCGCCGCGGCCGCTGTGGTGGTTGCAGACATCGAATCTTCTCTCCCTGATCTCACTCGGTCTATCTCTCTGGTCTGCCTATGACCCGCTTCCGCGCGGGCTCCATTGCGTGCCGGGGCAACGTCGTGCGTCTGGACGCGGGCCGCGCCGGGGGCGGACCCGAGAAGCTCGCACAGGCGGGATCGCCTGTCGCCGGGTCTCAGGTCAGGAATGAGCTGTGGGCTGGCATCCGGACGTCCCCTCGCATCTGTTGTTCTGGAGCTGGCGCTCGTTTGGCGGCTCAGTAAGCAGCAATCGTGCCAGCGGAGCGGCGCCGCATGAGGCGCCTGCATGTCCTTCAGTTTGCTACGATTTGTGAACCATCACGCGGCGCGCGACCAAGCCACAGCCCTCGACCTGTCTGGACTTCCGGAAATTTGCCGTCGCAGGCGCCCGAAACATCGGACACGCCGGCGACATGGTTCCCACCGGCAATATCCAGCCCTGCCTGTCGCGCTCGACCTGGCTGGGGCGGGAGGGATCGAACCTCCGAATGGCGGAATCAAAAGTTGCGCGGTCCGCTATACAAATCAACGCGCATTCTGAAACACAGAGAGAAACCGACCCTGGGTTTTCCAATAGGTTACATCGCTATTCGGAACGCGAGCCGGCCTACGGACTGCCAAATCGGTCTCGAACCACTTCCCGGGTTGCGGGCGCGTCAGGGCAAGCGTGAAGAACAGGGCGAATGACCAATGAGCCATCATTGGCTATTCTCGCGCCTTGATCGCAAACGCGAGGCGCCCGCGGCGCCCGTCGCATCCGAGTGTTGAACTCGGCTATTGGCTTCGCCAGAAGTTGCCGCGGCTGCAGAGTAGATGATGGCCAATTCCATGGGCGGCTAGCGAGCCCAGGGCGACTTTGGAATCTGAGCGATCGGAGTTAACTATCAGCGCGCCAATCGAACACCGGGCTGGTCGCCGTCGATGAATTGCACGCCTCCCGCCTCCAGGGCGCGCCTGACGGCCGCCAAATTGTTGATTGACGGGATCCGGCCGCCTTTTTCGAAATCGCGAATGGTACTCTCACTCAAATTGGACCGAGCAGCCAATTCAGCCTGAGACCAGTCGAGCAGACCACGAGCTGCCCGAGATCGATCGGGAGTCATCAAACAGCCATTTCATGGGACGCATCGATCGCCGGCTCGGAGAATTCCTCCATGCGGCGGTTGGCCAACTGCGAGCAAGGAAATCGTTGCCGGGATGGAGACCTGCTCGGCCAGCCGAACGCCGGATGCGGTCAACCTACCTTGCTCATGACGTTGACCAGATCGGCATCGGCAGGCGCGTCGGCAGGAACCAGGGTCGGAGAGGTCGCACGTTGTGGCCGCACGGACTGAGCCGTGGCGACAACGCTCGAGCGGCCGACGATGATGTGGGCGGTGATGACAGCCGGAACGCCGAGCCCGAACGCAATGTGGACCGTGCTGATCCAGGGCCGAAGCGCTTCGGATCCGACGTAGTAGAGCCCGAACGCCGTCGCGATGAGCAGACCATACATCGCGAGGCTGACGATACCGGTCGCTCGATTCTTCCCGGCACGCCACGCGCGCTGGACGTGCAGGGGACCGAGCGCCCCAAGCAGCAACAGCGTCACCATCGCGGATCCGCCATGCATGCTCAGCAGGTATGCGGCGGCCTGCTGCCACATCTCGCTGTCCAGCTCCGTGCGGGTCTTCATCTGGTCGGCATAGATCCACAGCGCGCCGCTGGCGAACAAGAGCCCGAGAATTCCGTAGAGGGCGAACCGAAACAAGCCTTTAAGCCGCATGCTGGTGAACTCCTTGCCAGTCCGGTGTCGTATGAATGTCGCCGTTCGCCGCAATCAACATGGCGCTCGCCTGGAAGCGCGCCAATGACGCCGCGGACTGCTCGCCGGCGACCATGACGACCTTGGTCAGCGCGTCGGCAACCATGCAGGTTGGCGCGCTCACGGTGGCGCCGTGGGCCGCCCCTGTGGGCAGCCGGGTCGAAGGCGTGACGACCGCCGTCTCCATCGTCTCGGTCGAACGAAACGGGTCGAAGCGGCGCGCCGACGAGGCGAGCGCCGCATTGCGCACTTCGACCTGGCACAAAAGCCTGTCCGGGAAACGCGGGTCGCGAATGTGGACGATGCGGGCATCGGGCCCGAAGGCGGCGAGGTCCCCACCTGCATTGACCATTGCGGAGCGCACGCCGCGGCTCTGCAACGCCGCGATCGCGCGGTCCACGGCGAACCCCTTGGCGATGCCGCCGAGATCGATCTTGACGGCGGAATCGCGGAAACGGACGCGGTCGTCGGCGAGCAACTCGATCGCAGTCGACTGCGGGACATCCGCTTGCGCCGTCGAGCCCACAGACGGCTTTGCCGCGCCGGCGACGGCAACGTCGAAGGCGCCGTCGGAGTGATGGGTCACATCGAGCGCCATCTTCAGCACGGCGTAGGTCCAGGAATGCACCTTCACGACGCCGCTCGATGCCGCGCGGTTCAGCCGCGACACGTCGCTGTCGGGATCGTGGAAACTCATCAGCCGATGCACGTCGGTCACCGCGGAAAACGCCGCTTCAACGGCATTCTCCGCATCGCAGCGGCGTGCATCCGTGACGTCGATCTCGACGAATGTCCCGAGCAGAGCCCGTGCTCGTCGAAGGCTAGCGGAAGTGGCTGGCATGATACGACAGCACCTTCTTAACGCCCTCGGTCAAATGGGTAGAGGACAGCGTAGCGCCCGAGATGTTGCGAATGTCGGAGTTGATGCGAAGCTCGTTCTGACTGCTCTTGCCGACGAACTGACCGAGCCAGCTGGCATCGTGCACCTCGCCGCCATAGGATTCGCGATAGTTCAGAATGTCGACGCGACGCACCCGCCCGTCGGGTCCGACGGCAACCGTGTAGTCGATCAGGAGGTGCTTGCCGACGACGTGATCGTAATAGAAGTAGCCGCCATTGCTCGACTTCCATACCCTGCCCGGCTGGACTTCGGAAAAGCTGGCTCCCGGAAAAGCGGCCTTCTGCGCCTCTTCGACGCTCATGTACTGAATGGCATGGGCCGGTGCGGCGATCGACATGACGGCCACGGCGGGCGCCGTCCATTTCAACCAATCGCTCATCTCGTCCACCTCAACTTTGTTTCCATGGTACGCCCTCCCTCGCCGAACGCATTTTCGTCTTCTCAGGGCATCGATCGCTGTCAACCTCTCCTGCGAAGCCGTCTAAACCGCCGCAGCGACGCTCCGAACCATCCAGTTCAGTGCGACGATGAACCCGAGCGATCGATCACACTTTGCCTCGGCAACAGCCCTACCCGTTCGCGGGTCTGCCTCCGTCCTTGCGACGTTCGCAACCAAGCGCGCTGCAAATGGCTCCGAATGTCAGTCGAGAGAGTAGTGTTTCGATTGCGGCGAATTGCCGCGTCGATGTTGGCGATTTGCCGGAGCGGCTGGGGAATAACAATGTTGCTGCAGATCGCCACATCGCGGGGACCCGCGCTCGCGCAGCTTGCGGCACGCGAGCCTGACATTTCAAAGTCATGCAAAGACGTTTGCAGCTGTTTAGATCGATTCAAAATGCGTAATCCCTTCTTCGAACAGGACCTGGAAAGCGCGTCGCGTTTGGCAGGCGATCGTCCTTCGCGGCAGTAAGGCGGCCGCGCATGAGCATCGCTGCGCACAAACGAAGGTCGGCGCCGCAGATGTGGCGCCGACCTCGTGAACGACATGGCAGAAGACCGCTGCCGCAACTACCACGGCATCTGGTTCATTGCCTCCCACGGATTGCCGCCATAGGGCGAGGGCACGACCTTGATCTTCGCCATCATGCCCCCGTCCTCATGTTCGAGAATATGGCAGTGATAGACGAACTCGCCGACCTGTGAGAACGGGATATCAACCACCACGGGCTTCGACGTGCACTGCCCGTTCCGCCACTGCTCGATGCTGCAGACCCCGCTCTGGGATTCCATTACTTCCGGGACGTTCGGAGTCGCGACGCCGAGCGGGACGTTGTCCTGCAGCATGCCCCCGCCGATGCTCCTGTTCAGCGATACCGACAGCGGCGTGTTCTCCCCCGCCTTGCTGTTGACGGTCCGGAAGCGCGTCTGGTGAATGTGGAAGTTGTGATTTTCCGTCGACAGCTGCACCAGCTCCCAGGTCTCGTGGACGGGGCGCTGTCCCGGCGCGAGCGGCAGACAGACGATGTTCTGCGACGGGTCGAACTGGCTCACCGGGAGCTGGGTGCCGGGCACGGGGTTGCCGTTCTGATCGACTTCCTCATAGCCGAGACCGAAGGTGCCGTCGTCGGTCAGGTCGGCGATGCCGAAGAATATCCGGCGGCGATGCCCCGCCGGCAGCGGACGGCAGCCGGCACGCAGCGGCGCGGCGTTCGCGTACGGCACCTTGGCATCGAGGATGCCGGACGGCTGCATGGTCGCCAAGGCGTCTCCCCTGATGTCCATGGCGTAGGCGATGTGATTGCGCCAACCGCGCTGGTGGAAGTGCACCTTGGCAAGATCGACCGCCGGCCACTGGTCGCCGCTGCCCATCGTCAGTCCGGCCATCTTGAAGGTCGCGGAGGCGGACCGCCCGAGGCTGGCGATCGCGCCTGTCGCGGGATCGCGATAGGTGACGAACACCTCGGTGCGCGAGCTCGGCATCATGACCATCTGGGTGACGCAGACCGGCTTCGAATGGAAGCCCGACGTCGGCGACGGCGGACAGGGAACGACCCTGAAGCGGGCGCCGCCGAGACGAACCATGGTGTCCATCGTCGTATCCTGCGGCAGGTTCACGCTCACGCCGTCGACCGAGATCAGCTGCATGACCATCGGCTTCTGCGTCTCGTCATCGGTCAGCTGAAGATTGTAGGACAGGCTGCCGGACGCATTGGTGAGCCGCCAGACCTCGCCATCGGGATCGGTGACCTTGATCTTCGGGAACGTCTGGCCGTTGACCGTGAAGAACCATTTGCCGCCGGAGAAGTTGGAGCCGCCATCGGTCGACAGATCGACGCCCGGGCACGACCCCTCACGCACTTCGGAGCTGTCTGCCGGAAACTGGGCGCAGAAGCCCGGATCCTGCTGGTTGATCACCTCGCCCGGCTGGACGTCCACTGGACCGCTGTCGAACTGCACCGGGCCGCCGGGCGCGACCTGAAGATCCTTCAGGATCAGATGGCGCACGCTCGCGTCCGGAAACGGCGAATGCCTGGCATCGCCATGCGCGTAGTCCGAGACCTCGCCGACCGAGATGATGCCGGCCAGTCCCTGCGAGACCTGGTTGAGCGAGATGCCGTGGATGTGCGGGTGAAACCAGAACTGGCCCGACGGGTGGTTGCGCGGAATCTCGATGCGGTAATCCGCGGAGTCCATCTTGTTGGAGCCGTGCTGATGGGTGGTCTGCGGCACCGGCATGCCGTTGGCCGAGTTGAAGATCTGAACGAAGACGTAGTCCCCGAACGTCTGGTCGGTCAGCGTCGGCGCGCGCGGCTCGACGATCAGCCCATGGGTATGCAGGTTGGTCGGATTCCGAAACAGGTTGGCCTGGCCGGGATCGGTGTTGTGATTCACCTTGGCCGGGTCGAGCTGCGGCAGCTGGTTCACCAGCCTGATCTTCAGCGTATCCCCCTTCTGCAGCGCCAGCCGCACGCTACCATAATCCGCCACCGCGGCGCCGGCAGGGCATTTGTCGCCTGAGGCCGGCCGCCGACAGATCTCGTAGACCCAGCCGGTCGGGTTCATCGGCGAGCCCCCAGGGGGCTCATAGGTGATCGTCGAGATCGGCTTGGGGCGCGCGATCATCAGCAGATCGAGCACGCCATGCCAACTCCTGAACACCGTCGGCTCGGCCAGATCATGGGCCTGCGCCGCAGGACCCGCAACGGTCAAACCGGCCAACATCGCGGCCGCCGATGTCAGTAATCGCAGAGTTGGCTTGCGCACACGCCCAACTAACATGCCTGATCCCCATCTGGCTCGAGATACACCGGTAGGAACGATCACCGTCCCCGGGATGCGGAATTCGAATGAGCAGTCCGAACTCATCAGCCGATCTGCCGCATCGTCCCCTCAGCCTTCGTCGCCATGTCGGGTGGCTCCTTTGTGACGTTTTCTTTCGCTTTGTGAGAATTGCCGACCGGCGTTTAAGAATCGATCTAACTACACGTCCAGACGCCTGCGTTGTGCGCGTGGCGGACAGCAGCGACACAAAAACGACAACCAGCTCTCGTAGCTCGCCATGAAGCTCATGAGATCGTGTCGGACGCGAACGCTGCCGGACATGTTTGTGAGTGCCCCGCTCCGAGGAGACCGAACGATGCTGCTTGCTGTTGTTCTCGCATGGGCCTGCAACGTAACCGGCATGGCCTGTGGAGCACCGACCACCGAGATCATCCAGAAAGCCTACGAGCAGGAGGCGCCGTCATCCGGCGTCCGCCACGACAAGGGCCTCAAGATCGTCGAGGCGACCTGCGACAAGGGCGACCAGGGCGGGCGTTTCCTGTGCCAGGTCTCTTTCGTATCGGAGGACGACCCCGACAAGCGCCTGTATTTCGACATCGTCTCCGCGGCTCTCACGGACAAGGGATGGGTGCTGACGAGCGGATTGTGCAAGCGCTGAGCGCCATCGACCGAGAGCCGCATCGCTTTTGTCGGTGCGGCCTGCCGGCGCCTATCATCACGCTTCGATCCAGATCGGATCCATCCTTACAATTGACGGCGTCCCGAGCGTTGGCGTTGATGCATCCGGAGCAGCCTCGACTCGGGCGACAGAAAGGGCGGCCCTGCTTGAGCCAGCGGAGGCGCAGTGGGGGTTGACGGTATCTGCGCAAAGCTTTCGTTAGCTGAATTTGTCGGCTGGGCCGGCGCCTGCGCCGGCAGCAGCGTGAGAACGGTGACGTCCTCACCCCGTTGCAGCGTGACCGATCTCGCCTCGACGAGACGCAGCGTCCAACCCTGATAGTCCGCGCCGGTTCTGATCCGCAACGGCGTCTTGCTGCTCGTATCGACGAACACCGCAAGGCCGCGGTCTCCGTTCACGACGGTGCCGACGAGCGCGAGTTGCGGCCTTTCCGGTGCGGGCGGCCCCTGCACCACCGGAGCCTCCACGACGGCCGGCAGCGGAGCCTCCGTCGGCGGAGGGCGGCGCGACGGCGAAAATAGCGGGCGCTCGCGCGTCGCCGACAGCTGCTCGAGCGGAATGCCCCATAATGGGTTGCCGGTTCGCGATGGCGTTCGCTGCGCGATGGACGAGGCTTGCGCCGTTCCGTTCGGCTGTTCGGCGGAGACCGCTCCCGAGACGTCCAGACCGGCCGAATGGGCGATGCCGAACGCCGACGCCACCGCCAGAACGCTGCAACAGCCGATCATGCAAAGCTTCGCGCGACTACTCATTGCGGGCCCTGCCACTGTCCGGAGACCGTCATCAGCACGCGTAATTTTCCGCCGGATGCCGCCGCGGGCGCGTTCCCCTCGACGACAAGTTCGTCGACGAACAGACAGGGCATGCCGGCCTCCAGATCGTAGAGGATCGGCTGCAGATCGGACTGACCGGCCTCGAAGCTCGCGCTCCCGCTGATATGACCGTCCTTGGCGCGGGGGCCCTGCACATCGAGCTGCGACGACGACACGCTGCCGCCGTGACGCGTCACCACGTCGCCGAGGCGCTGCAGCAGCGCTGCTCCTGCCACGGTCACCGTCGGTCCTTCGAGAAAGGCCGATCCCGTCATGCCGGCATCGCCGTTGCCGTCCTGACGTGCGGCCGCCATGCTGTGGGCGTCCAGCAAATGAAGTGTATCGGCGAGCGAGGTCACCTCGCTGCGCTGATCGATCATGCTCTTGATCGACAGCACCGTGACCGAGATCAGCACGATCAGCAGTCCCGCATAGGCGGCGGCGGCGATCGAGGGCGATGCGGAATTGTCCGTGACGAGCTTTGCGACGCTCATGTGCCAAGTCCAAAATGGGGCTTGATGCCCGCTTCGATATGAAAGCGTTCGCCGGGATCGTCAGCCGAACGCGTGGTCGGCGCGAAGAAGGTCGCGCGCGTGAAGTGCGCCGACTGCTCGATCAATTTGACCAGTGCCGGCGCATCCTGGGTCATTCCGACGATTTGCAGTCTGTCTTTCTCGATCCGCAGCTCGGTCACATACGTGTTGTCGGGCAGTATCCGGGACAGCGCCTCCATCAGCACGACCGCCGCGGGGCTTTCCTGCTTGCGTCGCATCAGGCCTCGCAGCGCGGCGTTGTCGGTGCCCTGCAGATCGAGGCGCAGCGCTGCGCGCCGCTCGGATATCCTCCGCGTGAGCTGGCCTTGCTGCTCGTCCAGCCTCTCGCCCAGCGGGCTCCCCGCCGCGAAAGACAGCGCCGCTGAGATTGCGGCGACGATCAACAGAGCGGCCAGGACCCGACTGACACGGCCGACGTCGAGCGATCCCCCCAGGCGCTGCTCGTTCAACCTCGTTGCATTGGTTGCGGTGAGCCGGTCGTCGACCGGCATCGGCGCCGTCTCAGGCGCAGCAAACAGGATGATCGATCCAGCCCGCCAGGACTCGGCGAGGCGAATGAGAGATTCCAGCTTCGGCCTTGGCGCGGCGATCACGGTTGTTTGGATGCGCTCACTCGATATCTCGACCGGCGCAGTCCTGCCGAACACGGCCTCATGCGCCGACCACGGCGTCAACCGGTCGAGCTGCGAGCGGACCATGGCATCGAGAAACTCGACGGCGCGCTTGGGCAGATCCAGCGGCCGCCAGAGAAAACGGTCCGGCCTCAGCACGACTTCGATCCGGCTGCCGTGAACGGCCGCCTTCCAGCTCTCCGGAGGCGCGGGCAGGCTCGCGTCGCCGTCCGGCAGGAGAATGCGACAATCGGGCGGGACGGATCGCCCGGGTCGCGCGAGCATCCGCATGATGAAGACGTTCCGTTCAATCTCGATCAGCCGGACAGACGGCTTGATGGTGAGCCGGCCTATCGCGGCCACCACGGCTTCGGCGACGGAGCCGATCCAGGCCGCCAGTTCGCGGCGCACGCGCGTCGACATCGTCATCTCGGCGCCTTTCCTGTTGGCCGAAGCATCCCCGGAGTGTTGACATCATCGCGCCACGCCAGGACGCGGTAAGGATCCTCACCATCGCCCAGCAGGATGACCGCTTCCGTTGCGGCCCTGCGACCGCCGTCAAAGCCGATCGTGACCCACACGCGGACGGCATCGGCGACCTCCAAGGTCGCTCCGGCGCGCGCCGGCCCCAGCGCCGCGTTGAGCGACCTGACGTCGCGGCGCAGGCCGGCCCGCTGATCGAGGAAGCTCTTCAACTGCTCCTGGGTCATCCCGGGAAGCGCGGCCACCACCTCGGGGGCGGCCTCCAGCGCGTCGATCTCGCGCCGGCCGCTGAAGACGGTGACGAAGGACATGGCTCTGTCGACCAGCGGCGGCGGCAGGTTGAGCACCAGCCGAAGCTCCTCGACGTTTGCGAACGGCGCGGAACGAGGCATGTAGTCCGCGCCGGCCGTGCGGTAGAGATCGCGCTCCGCGTCCGCAACGTTGTCAGCCGGCGGCGTTCGCCAGCCGACGATCCGCTCGGCATACTCGCCGGCCTTGTCCGCGCGCGCGCCGAGAACCTCGAACAGGTTGGCCAGCATCTGCCTGGATGCCTGGTTGAGATCGATTCGGGCGGCTTCCGACCGGAACGTGACCGAAACCTGCGCATGATCGAGCCGGAATGAAAACGCGCCGGCGGCGGGGCGCTGCGGCTTCGGCGACGCGGACAATCTGTAGGCCGCAAGCTCGAGGCCTGCCGAGGCCAGCGCCGCCGATCGCAGGCGAGCATCATCGAGCGACAGGCGTTGAGAGGTGCTGACGAGATAGACGGACAAGGCTCCTGCCAGTCCAGCCAGCGAGACCAGGAGCCACAGCACCGCAATGAGTACGAAGCCGCCTTCCCGATCATCGGGATCCGGATCTCGCGGGTGCTTCTGTCGCCACATCATCATTGCTTCGATGCTGTGGAGGCGCGCCCGACCGTTGCATCGGCCGAGAGAGCGTGTCTGTCGCAGGTGGGGTCCGCGGGCCGGCAGACGCTGTCGGGCGGCGCCGAAACACGAATGACGGCGATCCGTGACAGCGACGGTGCGCTTGCGCGGCTTCCGTCGTGCACCGTCACCCGCACGGCCGCAGGCAGCCTTTCTGCATTCTGCCACGATGGACTCCAGATCCGGTCTGTCCCCGCATAGGCAAACGACACCCGGTACGGCGCCTTCAGCAGCACCACCGGATCACCGAAATCCCGGGCGGACGCACTGCCGGGCGCGAATGCCGCGCGGGTGCGGGTCAACGCCGCGCCATCGCCGCCGCCTTCGGCGATGCGGACCACGTCCAGTCCGCTGCCCCGATGCGGTCCGAGCGCCGTTCGGACGAGCGTGATCGAGGTCTCCGACCCGTCGAACAGAACGGACTTGGCCTGCCCATCCGGCTTGATGAATTCGGAGGCCGCGATATCGGCGCCGATGCGATCGAGCGCCATGCTGATGGATTCGCTGCGCTGGATGCGATACAGGCCGCGATCCCAGTTCGGCAGCCATTGCGACGTGACCGCGAGCAGCCCGGAGATCAGCAGCCCCATCAAGACCATGGCGACGAGGACTTCCACGAGGGTGAAGCCAGCTTGAGTATCGTTGGTCCGCGTCGCCATCACTCGGCCCGCCTTCGAAACAGCCGGACGGTTTCCAGCTCCATGGTCGCGCCCGATGGCGATCGCACCTGGAGCACGATCTTCTTTGGGACCCACGCCGACGCGCTGTCCGGTGCGCCGCCATCGATGGCGAATGGCTCCGCCTGCGCGCGCCAGAGATGAGCCGTCGACTCCCCTGACTGGGTCGGCGATGCCGGCGGCAGGCGGGACGGAAAGGCCAGCCACAGTGCGTTATAGGCCGCCTGTACCAGAGCGACGTGCTGCTCCAGCTTCCTGCTGCCGCGCGCCGAGGACCCCATGAGCGCGCCGATCGCGACGAGCGACACCGCCATGATCGCGAGCGCGACCAATGTCTCGATCAGGGTAAATCCTGCCGTCGGCCTATCGGCTCGACAGACCAGTGCTCGGGACAATCTCGATCCCTCCTGTCAGCCAGTTGACGCGAATTTGGTAGCCCGCATCGAGATGGGTGAGCGTGATGACGCCGCCGCACGACATGCCCGATCCGAAGAAGCTGATGGTCTGGATTGCGGGCCGATCGTCGCAACGACGCGGCAGCACCGTCTCGACCCGCACGTCCGTCGGCAAGCGAACGACCTGCCCGTTCGCGCCCGAGCTGAACGAGCGCGCCTGCGCGTCGATGCGAGTCACGACCTCCAAGCCTCGCCTGATCGCGGCGTTGCGATCGGCCTTCAACAGCGCAGCAGCCTCGATCGCATAGGCCTCGAGTTGCGGCCGCGAGGTCTGCCGCGAGACGGCGGGGACCGCGACGGACGCCAGCAGCGCGACGATCGCGAGCACACAGACCATCTCGATCAGAGTGAAGCCGGCCTCGCAGCCGTCACGGCCGACCATCGTTATTTGGCACCCATCGTGATCGACGAAGAGATGTCGGCGGCAAGATCCACGCCGCCCTCCTGCCCGTCCGATCCGTACGACACGATTTCATAGGGCACATGCTGTCCGGGCGACCGGTAGACGTAGGCGTGATTCCAGGGATCGCTCGGGACATTTCCTCCCTTGAGATACGGACCCGCCCAGCCTGCGATGGTCGAGGCAGGCCGGACCAGCGCGGTCAGACCTTCCGACGAGGTCGGATAGCGCCCGGTGTCGAGATAGAACAGATCGAGCGCGCTCGAAAAACTCTGAATTTGAATCCGGGCGGTCTTGACGCGGGATTCGTTCAGGGATGTCAGCACACGCGGTCCGATCAGACCCATGATCATTCCGATGATGGCGATGACGACCAGCATCTCGACGAGCGTGAAGCCGCTCTGAGGGTCGTCGCGCGCAATGTTGGTCCGCCGCGCGGTACAGCTGATCCCTGACTGTTTCATGCGATGGTCCATCTTGTTCTACCCGACGAGTTGCGTCACCGACAGCAGCGCGGTCATCACCGAGACGATGAGACCGCCCACGACGGTGCTGATGAGAATGATCGCGGCCGGACCGACGATGCCCACGATGCGATCGAGGCCGCGCTGCAGCTTCGCCTCGTAGAACTCGGCGATGCGGCCGGCGAGGACCGAAAGCTGCCCGGTCTCCTCGCCGATCCGGATCATCCGCGTGGCCATGGCCGGCAGAATGTTCGTCGCTGCCAGCGCTTCCGACAGCTTGCCGCCGTGACGAACGCGGTCGGCCGCGGCGTTCCACGCCGCGGTGCTGCCGGTGGCCGCCATGATGTCGACCAGGATGCGCAGCGTCGCCGTCAAGGTCAGCCCGCTGCCGAGCAGGATCGCGAGATTGCGGCAGAATACGCTCGTGCGATACGACCTGAACACGGTTGCGAGACCCGGAAGCCGGCAGACCCGCGCGATCACGGCAGCGCGCACGCTTGCGCGGCCAAGGAGGAGGAGAGCCGCAGCAATCAGCGCGCTCGCCGACAGCGCGATCGCCGCGCCATTGCCGCGCACGAAATCGGAGATGTCGAGAAACGTGTTGATGGCGGCGTCGGACCTGGCGCCGAAATCGCGCAGCACCGCCGAGAACTGCGGCAGCACGACGATGAAGAAGAACAGCATCACCAGAAGCGCGGCGATCAGGACGAACAGCGGGTACTGCATCGCGTCGCTGAGCTTGCGACGCATCGCCTCCGCGCGCGCCCGCTCGGCGCCGAGCACATCGAGCACATGATCGAGGGTGCCCGAGACCTCCCCGACCCGCACCAGCGCGACGTACATCGCGGGAAACTGCAAGGCATGATGCGTCAGCGCTTCGGCGAAACTTTCTCCAGCCAGGACGCTGGATCGCAACCGGCTGACGATCGGACGCAGCCGACCGATATCGGCATCGCCAGCGAGAAGCTCGAGCGAGTCCTCGAGGCGGGCTCCGGCCTTCAACAACAGCGCCAGATCGCGCGTGAAGGTCGTGACATCGCCAGGCGTCGGACCGCCGAACAGCGCCAACGCGTCGCGGGCGAGGACGCTCGCGGCCCTTTCCTCGACCGTCTCGATCGGCAGCAGCCGCAGATACTCGATCCGGTCGATCACCTCCTTGGCGGTGGCAGCCGAGATCGTGCCGTGCACGACGTCGCCGTTCTCGGTCAGTGCACGATAGCGGAATTTGCTCACCGTCTCACCGTAACGTTGTGACGCGCAGGATTTCCGCGACCGACGTGGCGCCGGCCCGGCACTTCGCGATGCCATCGTCGAGCATCGTGGTCATGCCGTTCAGAATGGCGCCGCGGTCGATCACGGCCGCATCGGTCGTGCCCTGGATCAGTGACCGGATCTCCGGATTCAGCTCCAGAACCTCGAAGATGCCGAGCCGGCCGCGATAGCCCGTGCCGCCGCAGCGCTCGCAACCCGCCGGCTCGTAGACCGTCTCGCCGACGTCGAAGCCCACCGCGGCGTAGCGCGGGTCCGCGCAGAGATCGTCGGCGCTCAGCATCCGCTTCGACCTGCAGCGCTCGCACAGCCGGCGCACCAGCCGCTGGGCGATCACCGCGCGGAGCGTCGAGCGCAACAGAAAATCTTCCACGCCGAGATCGAGCAAACGCGGCACGGCGGCCGCCGCGTTCTCGGTATGCAGCGTGGTCAGCACGAGATGGCCGGTCAGCGCGGCATGGACCGCGACGTGGGCGGTCTCGCCGTCACGGACCTCGCCGACCATGATCACATCGGGATCCTGCCGCACGAAGGAGCGCAAGGCCGAGGCGAAGGTCAGCCCGATCGACGACTTGACCTGCGATTGGTTGATCCCCGGTATCTCATACTCGACCGGGTCCTCGATGGTGAGGATCTTGCGCGTGGGCTCGTTGAGGATCGACAGCGCAGTCGCGAGCGTTGTGGTCTTGCCGCTGCCGGTCGGCCCGCAGATCACGATCATGCCGTGCGGCAGCGCCAGCAGGCGGCGCAGCGATCGATCGTCGTGGGGAGAAAAGCCGAGCTTCTCGATCGCGAGCAGACCCCGATCCTTGGGAAGCAGCCGGATCACCGCCGACTCGCCATATTGCGTTGGCATCACGGCGACGCGCACGTCCAACTCGACGCGGCCGATGCGAAGCCGCGCAGCGCCATCCTGAGGCAGGCGCCGTTCCGCGATGTTCAGCCCGGCGACGATCTTGATGCGCGAGATGACGGCTCGGGGCAGCACGCCGGACGGCTCAGGGAGCAGCTTCAGCAGGCCGTCGACACGCATCCGGACCGATAGCCCGCTCCGCATCGCCTCGACATGGATGTCGCTGGCGCGCAGCTCCACCGCCCGCTCGAACAGATCGTTGACCGCGCGCACCACCGGCGCTCCGGTGGCGAGGTCGCGCAAGCCCTCGATGTCGTCGTCGCGCAGCTGCGGCTCAGCCGTTTCGCTGCGCGCCGGTACCTCGTCCTCGCCGGCGAGCCGGTTCAGCGCGGTGGCAACATCCTCGGCGGAGGCGACCACCAGTTCGACCGCCGTGCCGAACACCAGCTCCGCGGCGCGTGCCGCTGCGGTGTCGCGGGGATCCGCCACCGCAAGGCATGGTCCGTGCCCGGCGGATTGGAACGGGAAGACCATCGTCTCCCGCAGAAAGCGCCGTGAAAAATGTTCTGTGAGCGGTTTGGACGCCAGCAAATCGGACAGCGCGATCCGAGTCAATCCGAGCTGCCGCGCGATCTCGTCGGCGGACTCGGGACCTGCGGGATTGGTCGCCGTCGATGATCCCATCCCCGCGCGGTGCTGCGCCGCAGCGTCGACCCGTCCAGCGGCGAGCCGGACCGGCCCCCGGCCATCCCGCAGATCGTCGGCCAATCGTAGAGGAGGAGTCGAGCTCATGGCGCGTCCCGTGACGGATCGTTGTCGATCACCTCATTGCCGAGGTCCCGACTGTCGAACAGTTCGTTCTCGATACCAAAGATGACCCTTCTGCGGTCAGCTGATTAGAACAACTACAAACCCGAAATCGATGCGGTCGCGCGAACTCCGCCGGGCTGCGTCGGCCGCCATTCGATCGCGAGCCGTTGGCCGTCGGCGATCTGATCGGGCGACATCTTGAACGCGATGGCGTCCCGGATTCGAAAATAAGGTTCGCGCAGACGATTGGGCGCTGCGGCCGCTGCAAGATTGAGCCATTTGTAGGCCAGCACGAGGTCCTGGCAGACGCCATGCCCCTTGTCGTAGCTCAGACCCAAGAGGTGCTGCGCCGTCGGGTCGCCGCGCTCGGCGGCTCCGATATAGAGCTCGACCGCCGCCTCGTAGGACTGCGGGACGCCGAACCCGTTTTCATACATGTAGCCGAGCGCGGTCATGGCGGGCGGATGTCCACTCTGCGCCATCGGCGCCAACGCTGCGGCCGCCGTAACATAGTCGCCGCGCGCCAGCGCGGCCCATGCGTCTCCGCGCGGCCGCGCGTCGGCCGCGGCGATGCCGAAGGCGAGCGCCAGAACAGCGAAGGCCGTCGTCGCATGCCGCATCATCGACTGATCCGCGGTGTCTGAAGCGCACTCGTCGAGACCGGCCTGATCGTGCCGCGCAGCTTGGAGCGCAGCTCTTCCGCGACGTAGTGGGCGTCGGTGCCGTCGCGGATGATCTGGGGGCGAATGAAGATGATCAGCTCGGTCCGTCCGCGACTGCGGTCGTTGTTGCTGAAGAGGTCGCCGAGGCCCGGGATCTGGTCGATCCCCGGCACGCCACTGCGGGTGCCCTGATGGGTCTCGCTGATGAGACCGGCCAGCAGCACGGTCTGGCCGCTGGCAACTGCCACCGAGCTCTTCACCTTGCGCTGCGCGACAGTCGGCGTGAGGCTGTTGGCGGTCTGCGGCGAGACGTTGCTGATCTCCTGCTCGATCTCCAGCCGGACGTTGCCGTTCTCGTTGACCCGCGGAGCGACGCGCAGGATGATTCCGGTGTTGCGGTAGTCGATCGTGTTGACGACCGTGTTGTTGGTCGTCAGCACCGTGGCGCTGCCGGTCGAGACCGGCACCTGGTCGCCGACCTGCAATGTCGCCGCCTGGTTGTCGATCACCACCAGCGACGGGTTGGACAGCACCTTGACATCGGTGACCGTATGCAGCGCGCTGAGGATCGCGCTCGGCTGGGATTCCGACCCGACCAGGAAATTGAACCCGGGAAAAGCGCGGCTGAGAAAGGCGTTGGTGATCGTTCCCGCGGCCGAGGCGACCGTTGCCGGCGCCGATGTCGAGGTGGTGTTGAGCACTGAGCCCTGGTCCGGCCTCAGGCCGAGGTTCTTGCTGGTGAGATAGGCCTGCACGCCGTAGTTCAGCGAATCGTTGAGCGTGACTTCGGCGATCGTCGCGTCGATCGCGACCTGCAGCTGCGGACGATCGCACTGACGCAGGGTAGCTTCGATCAGCCGGTAGTTTTCCCTGTCGGCATAGATGAGAAGCGTGTTGTTGACGACGTCGGGGGTGATCCGCACGCCCTCCATGAGCGGCTTGCCGCCCGAACCCGATGCGCGCGATTCCGATCCCGCATCGAGTCCCGCCTGGGTCGGCGGCGGCGCCCCGCCGAAGCCGCGGTTGGCGACCAGGCCGGCGTTGCCCTGCTGCTGGCTCGCGAAGCCGCCCGACTGGGCCGTCGCGCCGGCGGCCGAGAGCCGTTCGCTGCTCGAGCTCGACGATGCTCCGGACCCGGGAGCGAGGTCAGTCGACGATCCCTCGGCCGCGCTGCCCGCGTTTCCGGTGAACATGTCGTTCAGCACCCGCGCCATCTGGCGCGCCTCGCCATACTTGACACGGTAGACATGGACGCTGTTGCGCAGCGTGTTGCCGGCATCGAGCCGCTTGATCCAGGTCTCCGCCGTATGCAGCAGCGCCGGCTTGCGGCTGATGACCATGACGGCGTTCATCCGGCTGACAGTCTGGAACTTGACCATGTTCTGGCCGAGCCCGCTGTCGCCGGTGTCCATGATCTTCTCGAGCTCGGCGACGATCGGCTCGGGATTGCCATTGACGATGGGAAAGATCCCGACCGACTGTCCGCGCATCCAGTCTGCATCGAAGCTCAGCGCGGCATCGATCGCGGTGCGTCGCTCGGCGCCCGTCCCCTGGATCAGCAGCACGTTGCGGCCGGGATCGGCGCGCACCGTGCCGGGCTTGAGCGCAAAGCTGTCGAGCAGCTTCAGCAGTGTCGGGGCGGAGACATATTGCAGTGGCAGCACGGAGATGCCGTAACCAGGCTCTGCCGAGCCTCCGGCGGCATCGACGTTGCCGGCACCCACTGCGTCGCCGAGTGGAATCAGCCGGTATCCGGAGTTGTCGCGAACCAGCGCCGTCCCCGAGAGCCGGAGCGCGTTCTCGAGCACGTAGGCAACGTCCGATTTCGGGACCGGGCGCACCGAGGACAGGCTGACCGTTCCCTGGATCCTTGGATCGATGGTGTAGCCGACGCCGAGAACGTCGCCGAGCACCACCTTGGCCACCGTCGCGATCGGCGTATTCTCGAAGTTCAGCTCGAACCCGTTGCCAACCGGCTGCGAATGCGCGGCCACCTGCTGGATCGGAAGCGAGCCCGCGGCCGGCGCTTCCGCTCGCGCGTCCCTGGCATCTCGTGCATCGTCGTTGCCGCCATAGATCTCGGCACGGGCGCGCCGCGCCGCCGGCGACTGCTCCGGCATGGCCTGCCTGGGATAGCGCGGCGAAAGGTCGATCCGGCCGACCTTGTCAAGCACGTCATCGCCGCGGCTATCGCTGCCGAGCGTCGCCGGGTTGCAGCCCGCCAACGCGATCGACATCGTGAGCAACGTTGCGAGCGTGCGGCATCGCAGCCAAGCTGCGCTCAAATCAGCAATCTCAACCACTCGCCCGCCCACCCGATCTGCCGAGTCCGTTCTACGTTTCGAGGCACACCCGGGCGGAGAGCGGTCGCGCTCCGCCCGGGTGCTCCAACCTGTGTCTTGCGAGGAGACGCCGCTGCCGTCAGGCCGCGGCCCCTGCTCGCGTCGGTCGGCTACCAGAGCCAGCCGACGCCCGCGAGAACCCGGTCGGACATCGCCCCCGCCGCGCTGTGATCGATCACCTTGGTGTAGTTCAGCTTGTAAACCAGGCTGGGATTCGGAAACACGGCAAGGCCGACGTCGTGGAACGTCATGTCACCGCTGCCCGTGATGTTGTTCAGGCCGTTGGTGAGATCGGAGCCGAGCATGCCCGACGTCTGGAAGTTCTGTCGGGTATAGCGATAGAACGGCACGATGTCGTAGTCGTTGGGCGCCCTGAAGTGGTAGGCGATCTCGCCGGAGTAGCCCCACATGTTCTTGCCGACGTTGTTGTCGTCGACGAGATCATTGTTGGCGCGGAGGTTCTCCGGATTGGAGAAGTTTACGTGGGCATATTCAGCCCGCAGCTCCAGCCCGGTGTTCGGAACGCGATAGCGGGCCTCGGTATTGAAGATCGTCATCGCGTTCTTGCCGAGGGGCACCTCGCTGCCGTCCGGCAGCGTCGCATAGGCGCCCCGCGGCGTGACGTTCGGCGAATAATAGATCGCCGAGCTTCCGGCAAAGCCGGGAAGGAACGACGGCGTGTAGCTCAGCCGCAGTGTATAGGCGAGCTGGTTGCTCAGCTGCCGGAAATCGCCGATCGGCGCTCGCGAGAGCGCGAGCGCTTCCGAGCCGTTGATGCCGCCTTCATAGCCGCCCGGATTGATATGACCATTGTCGCCGCGATGATCGAATCCGTCGCCGAAATCCTCCGCGCTCTGGCTGACCTGGAACTGATAGTTCAAGCCGTCGATGATCTTGCCGTGAAACCCTGCCGATGGCGCGTACCATGTCGTCGGGATCAGGCCGTTGGCAAGCTCCGGCCGCTGCACGCTGTAGAACAGCGTCGGCTCGTGATACAGGTTGGTGAAGGAGATCGGGATGAGATCGATACCCGGCGAACGCAGGGTGAAGTGGTCGTTGAACTTGACGTCGAAGAAGGCCTGCTCGACCTCGACCGCACCATGCAGCTTGTCGTCGTTATCGAATGCGGTGCCGCCATGCTCCCATTCCAGCTCCGCGTTGAAAGTGATGGAGTCATTGACCTGATAGGTCGGCAGCAAGACAAGGCGGGCCATGTCGAAGCCGTTCTGCCACTGACCGTTCGCTGCGGGATTTTGCACCGAGCCGAGCTTGATCTCGCCGTACATGCCGATCTTCATGCCGGGGACCGGCGACGGCGCGGCGCCGAACAGGTCTCTGCTGGGCTGCGGCGCAGGTGCTTTTAGATCTGCTGCCGGCAGGAATCGCGGCTTGGAATCCGAATCGGCGAACGCAGCCGCCAGCCGTGATGCCGGGGATGGCGATGGTCCGGCATCGGCCCCCTTCGCCCCACTGTCCCTGACGTCCTTCGAGTCGGCGAGCGCCATGGCGTTGCCGACCGGCTGGCTTGACGCAGTCTGCGCGTTGTCGGAGGCTTTCGCACCTCCGGCACGCGCGTCCTTGGCGCCGATCAGAGGCATCGGGTCGGCCGGGCGGCGAGATGCGAGTGATGCGGACTGTCCGACGCTGGTCGTCTTCTTTGCCTTGGCGTCCTTGAGCTCGACTTGAAGACTGTTGATGCGCTGCTCCATGGACTCGAGCTTCGCCATCAGCGCTTTGACGGCTGCCCCGTCCGTGGACCGCGCCGAGCCGGCGTCGGCCGCCTGGGCTGCTGCGGCGCTCAACGCCAATGTCGATACGGCGGCAAGCAGAGATGGCAGGAGTCGGTCGCGGCCGCGGAGCGGGCCACCGCCTTTGCCAATACTCAAAGCGCCGTCGTGTGAAGACGCGGAGCAATCTGCGCGCCTTCCGCTGCAGCTAATCAAGACCATCAGTCAAACCTCCCCATGATGATGCGCGGACGTGCATCCCCTTCGCCCGCGCCGCCGTGAGCACAGAATTCGTGCGCGACTGCGAGCCATTCGCGCTAGAAGCCCGCGATGTCGATACTTGGGCTCGTCGGAGATGCTCGCGTGTCAGCACTTGGGCGGCGCTCGTTGCGCGGCGGAGGCACGGCTTGCCGACCAATCGCTTGGACGCCAGCCGAGATCTGGCTAAGTGTTTTCAGTCATTGATAATTGCTGCTGGGTTCATGTCCGGCGTGCGGAGCGTCGAGCGGCGCAGCGTAGAGCTGCATTCATGCCTTTGCATCGCGAAGTAATAAGCGACGTCACACTTCGCCAACGACGGCCCTACTCCGAAAGAAATTGCGTTCGTGCGATGGCGCAGCTCGGACGAAGCAATGGAATCCAACGAAAAGCCGCAAGCGGACGCGACTGAGATTGCGGCAAGACGCCGCACGCTTCTCTCGTGGAGATGTCGCATCTACGCACGCGAATACCAGTCCCTTCCGATCAAGGCAGTCAAACCGGAAAGGCGCTCGGCTTCTTTAAAGAGATTCTAAACCGGTTACGCGAACCGACAGCGGTGGTTCTCGAAATGATAACAAATCAGTTGGCGCAGTTTTCAGGGTCGACGACACGCCCGGACTCGCTCCCATCATTACGCCGCATTGCGTGACGCTATTATTCGCCAGTTAGTGTGGTCTATCTGACGTTGGCTTCAGTATTCCCTCGAATGCCATCGACGAAGACGTCGCCTGACCACATCAGGATCGTGAATAGTCAGATACGTCCATCTTCTTCGACGCGCGTGACGGAATTTTCTGCAAAGCGGGACGGACGTCAGGACGGGAGTTGAGGGTGAACCGATTGCTTCGCTTGGTCGCCGCTATCATCGGAGAGGCACTATGAACGCTGTCCATCGGTTGGAGCCGGCGGCCGGACCGTTGCAGAATGTTCTTGGGTATCTCACCGAGATGATCCTGCGCAATGCACGTGCGGTCGCGCGCCTGTCTGACCATCGGCTTGCGGGCGGACAATGCTTCGTGTTCCATCAGCATGAGCTGGAGAAGCTGCCCGGCATTACCTACAACACGTTCGACGCTGATGGGCCCGTGTGGCTCTCCATCGAACGCCTGGTCGCCACCGATCCTCCCGCCGTCGAGTACGACCTGGCGATGTGGATTGACGTGTCCGCTGATCCGGACCGTCGCCCGCTGGTTCGGCAACGCGTGACGATCACGGTGCACGCGGCGGAAAAAGACCGGTTGATCGCGGCCGGTGACGCACGCGGCGAGCACTGCTCGCCGGCGAACGGCCCGGGGGTGGCCGCCGGGCTCTGGAACGTGCGATTGCATCTTGAGCAACGCCCGGACATCGTCGAGCGTCTGGACCGCTATCTCGCCGGCTCGTGGACAAATTGGGCCGCGGCCGAGCGGCTACGCCGCAAGACCATCGCGGTTCATCAGCGATTGCGCGAGATGGCTCGCGTGGCGGGAGCCGGAGGCAACGATGGCAGCTGCGAAATCGTGTGGGGCATTGGCGTGTCACGCTGGCGGCAACAAGGCCGCGAGTTGGATCTTCCGCTGCTCGAACGCCTGGTCGAGATCGAGGTCCTCGATGGCTCCGACACCGAAATCAGAATCCGGCCCCGCATGGTCGGCGCGACGGTCAATCTCAAGGCGTTCGAACCGCTGACATCAGCGGCCGGATTGGCGGGGCAAACGGCCGAGCAGTTGCTCGAGACGATCGAGCGCGGCAACGAGCTTTCGCCATTCCAGCCCGCCAGCTTCGAGCCGGTTCTCAGCGCCATCGGCTCACAGCTCGACCCGCATGGGATCTACTGTCCCACCATGCCCGACTCCGCGTTGCTGCTTCCCGAGGAGGACGAGCAACTGGTCGTCTCCGATCGCTGGGTGATCTTTGCGCGGCCGCGCTCGGACGCACTGCTGTTGCGCGACATCGAGCGGCTGAAGCGAGCGATCGAATACGCGCCCGGCGACGCTTGCTGCCTGGCCGCACTGTCTCGCCTTCTGCTTGGCGCGCCGGACCACGAAGCCCATGACGGCGCGCGCCGTCGTCTATCCGGCGTGATCGGTGAACCGATCGACGTCGGGCCGGATGCGCAGATCGCGGCGGATCACGGCGACCTGTTCTTTCCGCTGCCGACGAACTCCGACCAGATGGAGGTCGTGCGACAGCTCCGGCGATCGGACGGACTTGTCGTGCAAGGCGCGCGCGGGTCCGAGCGCACGTCCACCCTCGTCAACCTGGTTTGCCATCACCTCGCAATGGGCCTGCGCGTTCTCGTCGTCTCGCGCAACGAGGCTGCACTCGGACTGTTGTCCGAGAAGCTGCCGCGCGCTGTCCGTGATCTGACCGTCGATCTAACCGGCTCCGACAAGGACGTCTTGAAGCATGCGGAGACAGTCGTCAGCCGGCTGCTGTCGATCCTCAAGACCACGAACCCGCGCGCGCAGGCGGAACAGGTCAATCGGCTGGAGCGCGACATCATCGCGACCAGCGTCGAGATATCGCGTCTCGATGACGCGTTCGCAGACATCGCCAGCCGCAGCATGCTGCGGTCATCCGGTGTCCCCGACCTGCCGTTCGACGCGTTGACCACGCTGATCGCCGACCGCGACGCCTATGCCTGGTTCACCGATCAGCCGTCACGATTCGTGAGTGAGAGCGACCTTCTGGTTGCGGCAGTCGAGCAGGCCCGTGAGGCGCGTGTTCGGCTGGGTACCGATCTCGCATATGTCGACGACGCGCTCCCGGAAATCGCGGCCCTGCCGGACGCCGTGACCGTGAGACGTTTGCACGAGGACCTGCAGCCGGCGCGGATCGACGGCGAAAGCCATGACAGCCGGCTTGCCTGCCAGATCATCGCGGAGCTCGGGCCGGACGGAGCGGACTTGCTCGCCGGCGACCTCGACGCGCTCGCGGCGGCCCACCGGATCATTGCCGACGAGCCCTGGCTCGCAGCGCTGTCGCCGGTCGGCCGCAAGGCCGATGCAATGTCGGTTGACGGTGGCATCCTCGTCGATTTTGCCCGCGATGCGTCGTCCCTGCTGTCGCAACGTGCCGGCTTCCTGGTTCGGCCGGTGGAAACGCCGGCGGACGCCTTCGCCAGCCAGGAACTGCTCACGATTGTCGAACGGCTGTCGGCCGGAGCAAGGCCGTTCGCGACATTCTCCCTGTCCGGCCGTGCGTTGAAGCAGACCGTGGAGGCGATCAGGGTGGCTGGCTTCGCGCCGAAAGGCGCGGCCGACTGGGGCCATGTTCGCGACTATCTGACCTGGCGTCGTCACCTGCATTCGCTCGACGCCAGATGGCGATCGCTGGCGGCCGAAATCGGTGCGCCTGCGCCCGAGCCGGACTCCTCTCACACGTTCCACGGTCACGAGCGCGTCGTCAAAAGCGTCGAGGCCGCGATCGTGCTGGCGGCGCTGGCGAAGCGCAATGTTCTCACCGCCGCACCGAAGCTGTCGATGCCGGACGACGCGATCGCCGGATTGCTCGGTGACGGCCGACGACTTTCTGCGCTGGCAGCTGCGGTGAGGAGCATGGCTCTCCGCATCGGCAAGCAGCGGCTGGAGCTCACCCGGCTGAACGGGCTGTTTGGCGGCAGCGGCAAGCTCGCAACGCAGGCTCATGCCGACGTGCTCTCGCAGATCGGCTGCGATGGTGTCGACCCGCGCGACATCGAGGCGCGCTGGAGCACCCTTCGCACCCGGCTGCAGTCGCTGCACGACCGGCGCCAGGATCTCGAGCTGCTCGACGAGGTCTGCCGAGCGATCACCGAGGCCGGAGCGGACGCCTTCGCCCGGCGGATCAGGACCGAGCCGGCACATCCGCAGACCGGGGATCCGGTGCTCGTTGCAGATTGGATGATGGCCTGGAATTGGGCGGTGCTGATGCGGCAGACCGAAGGCATCGGTCAGCATCAGCGTTTGCAGGACCTGTCCGACCAGCGCGCGGCGCTGGAGATGCAGTTGCGCGAGCTGTTCGGCCAGGTCGTCGTGGCACGGATGCATCTCGGCCTGGCACAGAACACCGGCAGCGCCATGAGGCAGGCGCTCACCGTGTTCATGACCACGCTGAGAAAGATGGCAGCGACCTGTTCCGGCCCCACCGCATGCCGGTTGCGTCAGGCTGCACGCGAGGCACTCGAGAGCTGCTGCGAAGGCATCCCATGCCAGCTCGTGCCAGCATGGCGCGTGGCCGAGCAGCTACCGGCCCGGCTCGGCGCATTTGATCTCGTCGTCATCGACGATGCCTCGCAATCCGATCTCCGCGAACTCACTGCGATGCTCCGAGCCCGCAAGGTCGTCGTCATCGAGGACGATCGGCAGACCGGCGAGCGCGTCGCGCAAGGTGAGCACGACATCGAAACCATCGCACGCAGCATCCTGCGCAGCGGTCCGGCTGCCATGCGCCGGTTCCTGCTGCCGGGCGCAGCGCTCTGCGATTTCGTCAAGATGCTGTTTCCCGACCGGATGATCAGACTTCGGGAGCACGCTCGCCGGGTCGATCCGGTCGCGCTTGCAGCCGTCGGCTCACAGCAGCCATCGGCACAGCCGGCGACCAGCCCGCATCCGGCTGCCGCGCGGCTCACTGGCGCGGCGGAGGATCACCCGGCATCCGCGCGATCCGTAACGCGCCGCGCCTATTCGCTGGAAGACGAGATCGCCACGGTGGCCGAAAGCCTGTCGCTGGCGCGGCTCTCGGAGCAACGCGCTGAGCCGGCCATCTCGATCGAGAGCCCGGTGCCGGATTGGCTGGGCAACCGCGCCGGCGCCGGCATCGGGGCGCGTCCAACGCGGCGCCGCGAGCATGAGGTCGCGACCGATGAAACGCGTGCCGCCTCGTCGTCTGATACGCCCGCCTCTGCGCCGCCCGCGTCCGTCGCGCCCGCAGCGCCGGTCGAGATCGAGGAGAATCAGCCGTCCGCGGCCGATCGGCTCGCGGAGGCTGCGAGGTCGCCGGCCGACGATGCCACCATCGCGCGGGTGGCCGTGCTCGCCCGCCCGGCGGAACTGTCCGAGACGACGACGCGCGGCCAAGCCGAGTCGGAGCGCGACGCCGTGCATATCGATCATCGCGCGCTGTCGCCGGGTCGGCGTCCGCGGCCTGATCATGGAGCGAGGCGTCCACACCGCTCGCTCCGCCGGCACATGATGGCCGCTGCCGCCGGCTTGGCGGTCGCGGTGGTTGGCGCATCGATCTACTGGCAGCCGGCGGCGAGCCGGATCACGACGTCCTTGCAAACCGTTTTGAACCGACTCCCGGTGTCCTGGAATGCCGCCTCGCCGGCCGCCGCCGAGCCGCGCAAGGTCATCGCGGATCGGATAACGCCTGACGCCAGGGGCGGTGCTGGCGGCGATGCGATCACCACGGGGAGCGCGACCGAGACGATGGTGTCACATGCCGTGCTGTACCAGGAGGATCCGCAGGATCCGCACGGCAAGCGCTATCTCGGGAAAGTCACCTGGCATGTCGAGCCTGCGGCAGGAGCGGTGCCAGCCTCGATCAAAGGCGATGTCGAGATCGACAAGAGGATGACGGCGACGTTGTCGCTGCGTCCAAACAAGGAAGCCGAAATGCCGGCGAGCCACATCATGGAGATCAAGTTCAACTGGCCGGACGACCCGTCTCACGCCGGGGTGGAGACCTTGAAGGGCGTCAGCATGAAGCCCAAGGAAGCGGGTCGCGGGACCCCGTTGACCACCATGACCGCCAAGGTGACGCCGGAGTTCTTCATGATCGCGCTGTCGGCGGGGGATGTCGACATGAAGCGGAACGTGTTGCTGCTCAAGGGCAAGGACTGGATCGACATCCCGATCGTCTACAATGGCGGCAGCCGGGCGGTGCTGGCGATCGAGAAGGGAGCGGACGGTGAGCGCGCGTTCAAGGATGCGTTTGCCGCCTGGGGACAATGATCCGGCGGCAAGGCCGACGCACGGAAGGCGCCGTCCTATGATCGGCATCGACATCCTCGCGCCATCGCAGGCTCCGGTCACCGATCGGGACGAGCGACCGCTGACCGCCGTGACCTATCCGGTGCCTTGCGAGCAGTGCGGCCGGATCGTGCGGGTGGCGATGAACACGCTGCGCCCACCCGGCTTCCACCGCCTCGACGAGCAGGTCGCCTGCCCCGAGATCCAGGAGCGCCGCAGCAGGGGCGACGGCGGACTGCTGTTGATGATGTGCGGCCCCTTGAAGCAATCGCTCGCCGCACGATGCGATGCGGCCGAGGTCGAGGCCACCGCTCCCGGTGGCGGACAGCCGGGACGGGTCGTCTGCAGCATTCCCGGCGTCTCGATCGCTCAATACGCCCCGAACGAGGCGCGCAGCCGCGCGGAGATCTGGCAGGCGCACGGCTACGACAAGCTGGCCACGAGGCTGCGCGCGGCCGCGGCAAGGGCGGAGCGCAGGCCGCTGGTCTGGACCCGCGCTGCGGCGGCCAGCCTCGGCGCATTGTTGCTCGCTGCCGCCGCCAGCTGGTTCATGCTGGCGCGGGAGCCGGCCGCTCCCCCGCCAACACAGCCGCAAGCCGCCGAGGTCTCCGTGGCCGCGTGGAGCCGCGCAAGCGTCGAGAGTTCGGGGCGCGTCGTCACGGCAGAGGCCATGTCAGCCGCGACCGCCCCGGCGCCGATACCGGACGCGCCCTCGGACCCTGCAACGCTCTCGCGTTCCACGGAAACCGCGCCGCTCGAGGCACCCGCCCTGCTCGCGTCGGCAAGCGCTGCGACCGCTCCCGAGACTGCGCCGGCAGCAGAGTCGACCGCGACCCCAGGGCCGGCGGAGGCAGCGGCGATTCGCCTGCCTGACATGGTGATGATTCCAGGAGGGGCATTCGCGATGGGCGGCGTCGAGAGCTCCGAGCTTCCGGTCCACCGCGTCACGATCAAGCCGTTCGCGCTCGGCAAATACCCGGTCACGATTGGCGAGTGGAAGGCGTGCGTGGCTGCCAAGGCCTGCACCGACGTGATGAGCGGTCCGGACGACAACCCGGTGACGAATGTCGGCTACGACGACGTCAGGGACTATCTGGCTTGGCTCTCGCGGGCCGTCGGCAAGCCGCTCCGGCTCCCGACCGAGGCCGAATGGGAATATGCAGCGCGCGGCGGCGCAACGACGGCGTTCTGGTGGGGCGACCGGATGCGCTCCGGCATGGCCAATTGCAACGGATGCAACGAGCCCGGCGCGCCCGCGCAGCTCATGAAGGTCGGAAGCTTTGCGGCCAATCCGTTTGGCCTGTTCGACATGGGCGGGAGCGTCGACCAATGGGTGGCCGACAGCTGGCACAAGAGCTATCAGGGCGCGCCGTCCGATGGCTCGGCATGGATCGACGAGCAGAGCTTCGTCCATGTCATTCGCTCGGGTTCATGGAAGAAGGATGCGAGCTATGCCCGCAGCGGGAGCCGCGACCGCTATGATGGGCGCGTCAGGTATCCGACCCATGGCTTTCGCCTCGCTCTTTCGCTCTGATGCGGCCGCGGTATGCTGAGCCAGGCCAGCGTGCCGTCGACGCCGATGCGGGGCCTGCGCCCGCAAATGTCTCGCGCCACAGCGAACACCAGCGTCGCAGATCCGCAGGACGCCTGGTCTGCCGAGCCTCTTTATTCAAATTCTTATCGGGAATCGTAGGACGAGACCGATCGAAACCTCAAATTTGCCGCGCTACGCCCCATTCATGGACCGGCTACACCGCTCGATATTTGCGATCGATGATCGTCGTTGTTTATGAGTTGGGGATTTATGTGGAGTGAGAAATCTACGCGCCGCGCGCCGCTACTGGATCTGACGCCCTGGCGACGACGTCGTCTCGCCGCAGTCGCGACGCTCGGGTCCACCGTGTTGGCCTGCACGCTGGTGCTGTTGCCGACTCTCGCATGGGCGCAGGCGAAAACGGCGCCGAAGGACGCCTACCTGTATTTCATCACGCCACCGACGGCGACACCGTGAAGACCGCGTTCTGGTGCCGGTTCGGACTTCGCAACATGGGCGTGACCCATGCCGGTGACGCCTTTGCCAACACCGGCCATCATCACCTCCTGATCGACGCCGATGAGCCGATCAGCCCGGGCGAGCCGATTCCGCAGGACAGAAAGCACCTGCACTACGGCGCGGGCGAGACCGAGGCCCTGATCGAGCTGCCCCCCGGCAAGCATAACCTGCAGCTCGTCCTGGGCGACGGCATGCACTTCAACTTCGATCCACCGCTGGTATCGAAGAAGATCACGATCACCGTGAGCAGTGCTTCGCAGAGGCACGGGCAGAGCGCCACTCACGCCCACCGGCGGACGCGGCATCTGCACGCGCACACCGCGCGTCAGGCGGCGCAACCGTCGGCCACCGAAGCGCCGCCGTCCGATCCGGCAAAATCGGCGGGAGCCGTCGATTTCATCAAGAGCTTCCTGTCGGGTGCGAAATGAGCCTCCGCCGCTCCCCGATGGAGCCGGCCGGCACATCAGTTCATCGCGACGTGCCGGAGCCTCCAACCGCAGCACTGCATTTGTCCGGCTCGGCTCTATTGATACGACCTCCAGACGCGAGGCTTGCTTCGCCTCGGCGAGCGCCAAGAGCGATCATCAGCATCGGTCCAAGCTCGGAGGCGAGGCGCGGGGAGACCACGCCATTGATCGTCCGGAACAGGTACGACAGGAAATAACCAGCCGCGAATGGAATGAACACCAGAGCCGTAACGGTCCAGCCTGGGATTGCGGCACCACCGACCTTGGCGTCAACGCCCATCCTGCCGAACATGTAGTCCGGCTCAAACTCCCAGAAATCAATAGTTCAGCTTGGAAACTGGCGCTCCCTAAGGAAGCAGGGAAAACCAACAAACTCAAAGAATCAGCACTCCTTTCGGGACGCCATGGCTGCGGTGCCCGTGGCCTCGCCCGACAGATGCTGGTCCGGCGAGTTGGGCTCATTCCCCGTCATGCGATCGCGCGCACCGCATTCGCGATCATCTCCGCCACCGATCCATCGTGGGCGAAGCCGAGGGCCAGCTCGGCGGTGGCATCCAACTCGGGATAGCGGCCGAAGACGTCCTCTATGCCTTGATCGGGATCGAACGTCACGCGCGCGGCGCGCTCCGCGCCGAGCAGCTGCGCCAGGCCGTCCACCACCTCGGCGATCGAGAGACGAAGCGCCGGAAGCTGCAGGGTTCCGCAGACATCGAGCTTCCCGGCGAGGAGGAGATTGTCGACGGCGGCCTTCGCGGACAACCACCAGGCCGTCGCGCCCGGCGACACCGGACAGACATAGCGCTCGCCCGCGGACAGCGCGTGCAGCAGCTCGCTCATGAACGCCGATCCGAAGCCGCTCACGGGCCTGGGCCGCGCCACGATGCCGGGCAGCCGCAGTGCGATACCCGACAGATCTCCGCGTCGCGTGTGATCGGCGAGCGCGATCTCCACCATCCGCTTGTGCGCGCCATAGGTGATCGCCGGCCGCGCCTCCGTGCGTGCGCCGACCCGCGCCTCCGCAAGCGCGCCGTAGACGGCGATGCTGCTGGCATAGACCACGCGCGGCCGATGTCGGCTCTCCGCCAGCAGCTGGAAGAGATCCAGCGACGCATCGAGATTGACGCGGCGGCCGAGCGCGGGCGCGGCCTCGGCGCGGCCGCCGGGAATGCTGGCGAGGTGGAACACGAGGTGGAACGGCGCGGCGCCGAGTTGCTCGAGCACGGCGGGATCGTCGAGGCCGCCTCGGATCCAGGACAGACGCGCACCGGACAATCCCGCTGGCGCCTCGGCGAGATCGAGTGCGGTGATTTCAGCACCGTCCATGTCGATCAGCAACCGATGCAGCAGCGCACGGCCGATGAAGCCCGCGGCCCCCGTGACAAGAATACGCATGGTTCAATCCGGCCGATCGGCGCCCGCCGCACGAACCACGCGCTGCGCGACACGCCCGAACGGACCCGGCCGGCCATCGGCGAAGCAGGCCTGCATGGTCACCTCCTCACCGAAGCGCAGGAACGAGGTCCGCGCCGCGCCGTGCTCGATCATCTCGATCGCCCGGACCTCGGCAAGGCAGCTCGATCCGGCGGCGCGATCGGCGTTCGAGACCGTGCCCGAGCCGATGATCGTGCCGGCCGTCAACCGCCGCGTCCGCGCCGCATGGGCGATCAGCTGCGGGAACGAGAACGCCATCTCGCGGCCCGAGGCTGCGCCGATCCGCTCGCCATTGCGCCGGACATGCAGGGCCATGTCGAGCCGGCCATCGCGCCAGGCATCGCCGACCTCGTCCGGCGTCACCGCAAACGGCGCGAAGCTGGTCGAGGGCTTCGCCTGCAGGAAGCCGAAGCCGGTGCGAACCTCGCGCGCGCCGACCGCGCGCAGGCTCCAGTCGTTGATCTGCACCAGCAGCCGGATTCGTTGCGCAGCCTCTTCGGCAGAAGCAGCCATCGGCACGTCGTCGACGATGACGCCGAACTCGCCCTCGAAGTCGATGCCATCAGCTTCTGTCACGAAGGGAACATCGTCCTGCGGCCCGAGGAAGTCGTCGCTGGCGCCCTGGTACATCACCGGGACGGTGTCGAAGTCGGGGATCGGCGGCTTGTTGAAGGCGACATCCATCAGCCGTCCGTGATTCAGGAAGGCCGAGCCATCCAGCCATTGCGGCGCGCGCGGCAGCGGTGCGAGGCATCGCGCGGGATCGAACGCCGTTACATCGGCAGCCGATCCATCCTCGAGACTTTCAGCGAGCTGGCGCAACGCCGGCTCGACCTGCTGCCAATTCCGCAGCGCCGTCAGCAGATCCGGTGCGATGGCGCTGGCATTGCACGCGCGCGCCTGATCCCCGGAGACGATGACCAGGCCGCCGTCGGGGCTGCCGTTCCGATAGGTCGCGAGTCTCATCAGCTGGCCTTGGTCGGGTTGGCTTCGGGACCGAACTTGCCGTCGACCAGGATGAACAGCATCCGGCACGGCTTGTCGCTGCGGTTGGCCCAGGCGTGGTTGGTGCCGCGCTGGATCACCACGTCGCCGACCTTGAGGTCAGCGGTGCCCTTGTCGAGCACCAGCGTGATCTCACCGGAGATGACGATGCCATAGTCGATCGTCTCGGTGCGGTGCATCAGCGGATGTGGCGATTCCGTCGTCACGGTCGAGGCGTGGGGGTCGCCGATCTGGCTGAACGCGGCATTCATGCGCGCCGCGCCGTTGCGGAGAAAGTCCTCGGTATCCGGCGGAATGTCGACGAAGCGGATGCGGCTGCCATGCGTTGGCGGCGGCAGCCGCAGCGGCCCGATCGTCGGATCGGGACCGTTGTCGATCAGCGCCGGCGTTGCCTGCGTGCTCCAGACCTCGTGGAAGAAGGTGCCGGGGATCGCCGCCAGCTCGGTGACGGTTGGCAAGGCGCCGTCGGACGAGATCACGGCGGCGCCCTGCGCGTCATGGCCGGTGACGACGCGGCGGATCTGCGGAAGGGTCATGCTGGAGGCCTCCTGGTCAGGCGATTTCGAGAGAGGCGGCGGACGCCGCGCCGCGCGCAGCGAACACGCGCGAGAACATCACGACGGCGACGGATGAGATGATGACGGCGCCGAGCCCGAGCGCAGGATAGCCGAACAGCTGCACCAAGGTGCCGCCGAGAATGGGGCCGATCGCAGCGCCGATCATCAGCATCGCCGGCGTGCCGGCCAACGCCCGCGCGGTCGGGTCGAGACGCGACAGCAGCCCGAACGCAAAGGTGTGGGTGAAGATCATTACCGCGGCAAAGATCGCGGTCGGGACCGCATAGGCGACGAAGCCGGAGCCGAAGGTGATCGTCACGGCGATCAGCGCCTGGCAGACCGGGCCCGCCAGCAGCACGTGTCTCGCCGGTAGCCGCCGCTCCATTATGGCGGCGAGCGGCGCCGGCAGCAGGTTGACGAAGCCGAGCGCGATCAGCACGCCCGTCACCGCGTCAGCTTCGAAGCCGCGGTCAGCGCCGATCCGCTCGATGAAGCTGAACAGCATCGCCTGGGTCAGCGCCATGCAGCTGATGCCGGCAATGCCGAACCAGACGGCGCGCGGCAGATGGCTGACCTCCGCGATCAGATCCTCGTCACTGCGCACCACGCCCTTCGGAAATGACAGCGCCGCCGCCAGCGCCGCGACCGCCATCACGCCGGCAAACACGACGAACAAGGCCTGGCCGCCGAAGCTCGCCACGAGATTGGGCGTCATGCCGAGAAACAGAATGGCAAACACACCGAGCGCCATTCCGACGATGGCGAACAGGCGGTGCGGGTTGGCGCTGCGTGCGATGGTGCCGTGAGTGAAGCTCAGCCCGCAGGCCGCTGTTGCGCCGCCCAGCGCGTGCAGCATCGCGAGCAGCGCAAACTCCGACGTTCGGCTCGCGGCCAGGAACACCAGCGCGGCCACGCCATATCCCGCAGCCGCCGCCAGGCGGGCGTTCATCCGGTTGAAGCGAGGTGCGAAGAACAGGCTGCTGAGCACGGCGCCCAGCAGGAACAGCGTGGCCAGCAGTCCCGCCTGCTGCGGGCTGAACCTGTAGCGCTCGATCAGCGCGCCCACCCAGACCGGCAGCGCGACGAGATCGACCATCCCGGCGCAATGCGCGACCATCAGCGCGATGCGTCCGCGCCACGTCTCCGTCGTCACCGTCATGGCTTCCTCCCCGTTGATGATGTTGTTCGTTGATGTTGTTGGCTCAGATCGGCTGCGTCAGCCCGACGATCGACTCGCGCATGATCCTGGCGTGCTCCGCCTTGTCGCCGTTCTCCATTTCGATGCGGCAGAGCTGCGCGGAGTTCTCGATCACCATGCGGCAGCGCTCCCAGCGGCGCGCATGGAAGCGGTCGAATGCCTCCTGCAGGGTCGTCGCGCGAGCCAGCTCCTCGGCCAGCACGATGCCGCTCTCGATGCCGATGCCCGCGCCGGAGGCGAGGTGAGGCGTGGTCGCGGCCACGGTGTCGCCGATCAGGATGACGCGGCCGCGATTCCACGGCGCCGGCACCAGCAGGTTGGCGAGCGGCCGATAGTCGATGGCGGCGTCGGGAGCGAACAAATGCGCCCGCAGTGCCACCAGCACGGGATCGCTGAACGGCGCCAGCAGGTCCGCGACCAGTTGCGGCCAGGACGCGCGCTCGGCCTGGAGCTTTTCCGGCCGCGCCTCCGTCACGAACATATACATGTGGCTCGGCGACACCGGGTTGACGCCCGCCTTGACCGCACCACCCAGCCACATCCGCGGACGCACGATGTCGGCCGGCCGCGGCAGCACGGCGCGCCAGACCACCTGGCCGATGTATTGCGGCGACTTGACCTCGGGAAACAGCAGCGCCCGCGTCTTCGAATGCACGCCATCGGCAGCCACCACGAGATCATAACGGCCCGTCGTGCCATCGGTGAAGGCGACCTCGACATCGCCGTCGTGCTGCGTGATCCGCGTGTAGGTGCAGCCGACACGCACGTGAACGCCAGCGGCGCGCGTCGCATCGGCGAGGATGCGCCCGAGTTCGGGCCGCATGATTCCGCCGCCGCCGGGCACATCCGATCCTACGGCCTTCGGTGTCGGGATCTCGCCGATCCGATGCCCCGATGGCGCGAACAGGTCGACACCGTCAGCCGTGTAGCCGCGCCGCGCGAATTCCGCGAACACGCCGATCGTCTCGAGCGCGCGCAAGGTCGGTCCGCTGACCGTGATGCCGGCGCCCTCCGGCCGCCAGTTCGGATCGACCTCGACGAGATCGATGTTGATGCCCGCCTTGCGCATCTGGATCGACGCGGCCATACCGGAAAAGCCGCCTCCGATCGTCAGCACCCTGCTCACCACTGCCATGGTGCTTCCCCCTCTGCAGTCCGCCCTTGCGGGCATGTTATGACTTTACGAACAACTCGCCGTCGATGACGACGAGCTCGAGACGGCTCAACCGCTCGCCGCGGCACGGCCCCTGCACGCACAGCCCGGTGTCGGGCATGAACTCGGCGCCGTGCGCGTGACAGACGATACGCGTGCCGTCGGCGTTGAGATACGCATCCCTGCGCCAGGCCATCGGCGCACCGCCGATATGCGGACAGGCGTTGCGCCAGCCATGCAGCTGTCCGTGCCGGCGCACGACGAACAGGCTGTCCTGCCCCTCATCATCGGGATCGAAGCCGCGCGACTGCGCCTCGCCGATCTCATCGGCGCGGCACAGCCGGATCCATCGCGCCTCGGCCTCACGCGTAGTCGCCATTCTCGGGGATTCCGGGGCCGGGGTACCATTTCTTGCGCATCTTCATCAGGAAGGTCTGCGAATTGTCGGCGGATGCCGTCGCCTCGCGCGGCTGCCAGCTCGCATCGTGCTGGTCCATGTCGGCATCCATCTCGATGTGGCAGCCGAACGGGCTATTGAAGTACCAGAACCAGTTCGAGCCCAGGATGTGACGGCCGGGGCCCCAGAACGCCTGATAGCCCTTCTCGACGAAGCGATAGCCGTTGGTGATCATTTCCGAAGGACCACCGAAATGGAACGTGAAGTGCTCCACGCCGTGCATGTGCGGCGGCGCGCCGATCAGGAAATGGGTGTGATGGTCGAGCGAGCCGCCCGGCTGCAGGAACGGCCCGGTGCCGGTGAAGCGGTCGGTGCAGCGGAAGCCGAGCCGGTTGACGTAGAACGCCTCGGCCTTCACCACGTCGGGCACGAAATAGACCACATGCGACAGCGAGCGCGGACGGATCACGCTGCCCTGCGGCGGCACGCCGAGGCTGTTGATCGGCCGGAACACCACGCCGCCCGGCGCATTCGAGATCTCGCTGGCCAGCATGAACGGCCGCCGTGCCGTCAGTTGAAAGCCGATCACGAAGTCGGAATCGTCGGTCGACTCGATCGAGCCATCGGGCAGCCGCCGGACCTCGCGGTCGCGCCGCAGCTCGGCGGTGATCGCCCCCAGCGTCGCCTCGTCGGCGACGCCCATCACCGTCTTGCGCAGACGGCAGCCCGGCACGGGCGCCGGCGGCAGAGCCGGATCATCCTGCCGTGCGATCACCACGGCGGTGCCGTCGATCGCCTCGAAGCGGCCGCCGCGATCGGAGACGTCGACGGGCGTCAGCCCGTAATCGACCAGGAAGCGCGCCGCGCCCCTCACGTCGTCGACACCGAATATCAGGCTCTCCAGACCGACGATTTTCATAACTTTCCTCTCCACCTGCTGCTTCAGGCGATGTGTCCGTTCAATGTCTCTGCGACCCAGTCCGCGATGTAGTGGCCGGCATTGATGCTGTTGTCGAAGCTCGCATGCTGGGCGCCGCCTTCACGCGCGGTGAAGACCTTCAGCTCGCGCTTGGGCGAATTCACCAGTTGCTCATAGGTCCGCTCGGCCCAATGCAGCGGAATCTGCGAGTCCTTTTCGCCATGCGTCACCAGGAACGGCACCTTGATGCGGTCGAGAATGCCGTCGAGGTGAACCTGCTCGGCAATCCGCATGAAGTCGTCCTGATCTCTCGCACCCCACACCCAGCGCACATGCGCCCAGTAATGCGGGACCGGGAAATCACCTTCCTTCTGCAGGCGCCTCTTCTGCACGTCGCGCCAATCGTGATTGGCACCCCAGGCGACGCCGCAGGCAAAGCGCGGCTCGAAAGCCACCGCGCGCGGACAGTAGTAGCCACCGAGCGAGACGCCCTCGAGACCGATCCGCTTCGGGTCGACGTCGCTGCGGGTCTCCAGCCAGTCGACGACCCGGGACGCCCAATGCTCGCTGTCATGGCGCGCGGTGAGACCCTGCAGCCGGAGCGCCTCGCCCGATCCGGGCTGGTCGATCACGAGCGACGACACGCCCCGTCGGGCGAGCCAGGCGGGCAAGCCGACGCGGTATTTCATCTCCTTGGTCGAATCCAGGCCGTTGACCTGCACCAGCAGCGGCGCCGGCCCGTCGCGCCCTTCCGCGCGGACCATGAGACCGGCAATGTGGGAGCCTTCATAGGGAATCTCGACGCGCTCGCAGTTCTCCCGCGCCAGTGCAATGCCCTTGGCGAACACGTCGAGACATCTGCGGTACAGCGCCAGCCGCCCCGGCGCCTCGTGCGCCTGCAGACGCTCGCAGGTGATCAGATAGCTCGCTGCGCGGCCATATTTCTCGCCGGCCGACAGCAGCCGCCCTTTCGCCTCGTCCTCGGACGCGAGCGCACAGAGCTTGTCTGCCATCCGCGCCCAGGTCTCGCGGAAGGCCTGGGTACCGTTGGCATCGGGCTGCCGGGCCGCCTCCTGCAGCGGCGCGCACATCTCTTCGATCTCGCCGATCCGCGCGCCCATCTCGATCGCGAGATCGACCGAGAGATTCCAGACATAGTTGGTCGGAAAATACTTGAACATGAATGCACTCGCGACGCGCGGCCCGGCCACGCGTCTTCCTCGACGTTCTTCCCGAGGTCTGGCATAGCCCCGTTTGACCATTTCGAAAAATTGATTAACAAGATTGATCGCATTGATCTCTTGAATACCTCGAGCGAGGCCGCCCATGCGCTTCAACAACAAGTTCGACCTCAATCTCCTGGTCGCGCTCGACCATCTGCTGCACCTGCGCAGCGTCAGCGGCGCCGCCGCGCGCATGAACATGACGCAGTCCGCGATGAGCAATGCCTTGCTGCGTCTGCGAACCTATTTCGATGACGAACTGCTGGTGAAGATCGGCCGCAAAATGGAGCTGACGCCGCGAGCGGAGACGCTGAAGGACTCGATCAGGGACCTTCTGGTGCGGGTCGACTGGGCCATCGCCTCGTCTGCCGAGTTCGATCCCGCGCAGTCCGACCGCTGCTTCAAGATCCTGGCGTCGGACTACACGCTGGTGACGCTGATCCCGCGGCTGCTGGCGCGCAGCGAGGCCCTTGCGCCCGGTATCCGCTTCGACTTCCTGCAGCAGGTGCAGCGGCCAGAGCGCGCGCTCGAGCGCGGCGACGTCGACCTGCTGATCATCCCGGAGGAATTCAGCTCCAAGCTGCACCCGTCCGAGGTGATCTTCGAGGACGACTTCTGCGTCATCGCGTGGAGCAAGGGAAAGTATGGCAAGGGCAAGCTGTCACGGCAGGATTTCGCCAAGTCGTCCCACGTCGTGATGCGGCCGGCGATCGCGGCACAATCGCTCGAAACCTATTATCTGGAGCAGCGCAACACGAGCCGCAGCGAGGACGTTTCGGTCTACGCGTTCACCGCCATTCCGCATCTCGTTGCCGGGACGAACCGCCTTGCCACCGTGCACCGGCGGCTCGCCATCGCCGCCCAGCGCAGCCTTCCCATCCGCATCATCGAGCTGCCGATCGCGCTGCCGGCGCTGCGGCAGCGCGTGCAATGGCATCGCTACCGCTCCAACGATGCCGGCCTGCTGTGGCTGCGCACTCTGATCCGCGAGGTCGTCGCCGAGCTGCCCTGACCACCGTCGACCGGCACTGGCGATGGCGAACGGCCGGCGCGAGACGCCGGCCGCCTTCGTTGATGAGCGATCAATCCAGCTTGCGCGAGTCAGCGCTTGATCGGTCCGGCTCCGGGCGGCGGCGCGGGCACCCAGATCGGGAATGCCAGATTGGCCCAGACCGTATCGCCGCGGCTGCCGTTCTCGACGTAGAATGTATGCTGGTAGTTTACGTTGATCTGGAAGGGGCCCGCATTATAGGTCAGCGACGGGCCTGCATTGATCGAGCGCAACCGGTTGCCGTCCTGCACCCCGGCGAAATTGAATGCCTTGACGCCGTTGATCTTGTCGTCCTGATACTGATGCGTATAGCCACCGACGACGCCGAGCTTCCAGGCGCCGATATTATAGCCCGCGTTGAAGTCGACCACCAGCGCATCACCGCTGCGGTACTGCTGGGTCAGCTGCGTGAAGGCGTTGACCGAATCGGTATTGGTGCCGTTGAGCAGCAGACGTGGCGAGACGGCGAATTCGAAGCCCTTCGGATCGGCATAGCGATAGGCGAGGACGGGCGAGATGGTGGTGTAGTTCGTGCCGACGTTGAGGGGCTGCCGCGCCGAATAGGTGCCGGTGTTGGGCATGATGTCCAGGCCGACCGTGAAGGTCTGCACGGGCGACAGCGCCCAGCTCAGAATGATCGGCGAGAAGGTCAGATTGGCAAGGCCGTTGGCCTGGAACGATCCGCCGGGATTGGTGCTTTCGAGATGGACGAAGGGCACCACGAGCTGCGAATAGACATGGGCGCCGAAAAAGTCGCCGGGATAACTGGCGAGAAACCGCATCGTCTCCGACACGGCGGAGAGCTTGAAGTCGATCGGCAGCTTTTTGCCCTGCCCGTCATACAGGCCGTTGGCGCTGGTGTAGCTGGTCTGGCTGATCGCAAACAGGCCCGGGATCGGCGGAAACGACGCAATGAACACGCCGGGCGAGCCCGCCGGATAGTTGGTGGCCGCGTTCTCGGCGGCCCACGCACCCTGGATCATCCCGGCCAACATCAACGCTGCGGAAGCGGACCGCTGCAGTCCTCTTGTCATGAATCCCCCCTTGGTGGCGCGTTTTCTACGAAACGAGCTTGCCCCCGACCGACCTCATGGCGACGCGCCCGCGCCCGACCGATCGCGTCATTGATGAGCGATCCCAGATCATTCGTAAAATTGATCGTTTTGATCCGAGCTATTCACAGTCTCGATGTGCCGGCCTCACGGGCGTCGATTGATGTCGCGCTCCTTGGTTCAAGCAGAGTGAGCAACCACGGGCACGTCACCGACGACATAATCGATCTCACCCACCGTGTTGAAGATTGCCCGTACGAGGCCTGCAGTTCAGGCCTTGGATCAAACACAACCATAGATTGTTGGCGGCAGGCGCATAGGGCTCGAACCTAGGACCCGCTGATTAAGAGGCATATGACTTGCCAGTAACTTCCATGGTCATTCCACCAATGACGATTCCATGACGTCGGGCCACGCTGCTGGATGAGAGGCCGCATGGCGGATTCAAAATCAGTTTGATGATGCAACGATATCAAAGCCATTTTGGCAAATCGTCGAGACGAACTGCCGCAATATCAATCGGTTGTTTGCCTTCTCAATGAACGCGTCGTATCCCGACGCGCGGCGCGATCGGTTCAGCAGGCCGGCTGTTCGCGTTGATGGCGAAAAAACGCTGCGCTTGCAGACCGCTTTTCAAGTGCTGGCTGGATCAGTCTTCTCATCGTCAATCAATACGTGTATTCGCTGACACTCTCGTCTCCTACCCAGGACGTCGGGGCCGCCGGCTTCTGGCCGTTCATTATCGTTCGGTCGCGTTTGATGGCAGCGAGAGCTGCCCAGCAGAGGAATCGGTGAATGGGTTTCGCCACAGCTTTCTTGATGTCTGCGGCCGATTACCAGAGTCGTACGGCAGACATTCGACGCACCGCTCCGACCAGATTGCCATTCAATCTGCAAAAAACCATTCCAAGGAAACCAGAACGGTTGCATTCCTATACCGTCACTGCTAATCATCCGCAGAGGTTGTAGGGCATGTCGAAGAAGCGACTCTCCAATTTTTTTGTGCACGACCGCGCGGGCGAGACGAGGAATTTCTGAACGGAACGTCGGGAGGAGGTGCGCTGGTTGAATGTGTGGCGACTCGCGAACTTCTAAGGTGACTGTCCGGACGAGAGATATCCGTCAGCTATCGGCAGTATCCTGACTACTTTGCGTTCGAGACAGAAGGCAATGTTTGAGATCCCTCAGGCCTATGGCGAAGCTATCGCTGATGCTACTAGCATCGACAGCCTACTCGAGCTGCTTCTAGCCTCCACTGAGCGCTTCGGAGTGACCGGCGTCTTTATCGCTGACCTGCCGAGCCGAATGGAAATCCTCGAGCCTCATATCCAGCTACGTGGCTGGAATGATGCCTGGATCAGATATTATAATGAGAGAAATTATGTCCATATAGACCCGATTGCCCAACTGCTTCGGGAAAGAGCGACGCCGTACGTCTGGAGCGAGGAGTGTGCGGTTCAGCCGCTCACCGCAAAACAACGAAAGCTCATGGACGAAGCAAGGGACGCAGGACTGATTGACGGCTTCACGGTCCCGATCCACGGTCCGCAAATGCGCACAACCTGCGTATCGTTTGCGACGGGCGCCAAGCCGCTGCAGCGAAGCGATCGGCACAATCTTCATTTCATGGCGTTACTCAGTCATCAGCGTGTCGACCAAATGATACACGCGAAAAGACCTGCAACGGCGAAAGAGGAGCGAGCGTGCGTGCTCGCGCCGCGCGAACTGGAATGCCTACATTGGGCGATGCACGGCCTGAAATCCAAGGAAATCGCCTTTGAGGCTCGTCTTTCCAAGCGAACCGTCGATCAATATCTTCGCAACGCGATGTCGAAGCTTCGCGCCGGCAGCCGAACAGAGGCCGTCCGCATCGCGATATTGAACGGTTCGCTAAAGCCGGTATGAAGTAAATACTGTACTAGAACGGCATCGCCAATACTTGTGCAAAATGATCGGTTGGTCTCCCTACCCGAGGAGACCATGATGATATTTGCGTTCTACGAGGATTCAAAACTGGCCACCCCCAGCCTTATGGATGAAATCTACGATCTTAGATATAGGATCTTCGTGGAAGCGCTTGCGTGGTCAAGCCTTGTCAAGCCGGACCGGCGCGATCGGGACCAGTTTGATGGTGATGATGCGCTGCATGTAGTTGATATCCACGACGGACGGGTGATGGCGTACTCGCGGCTTCTTCCGACGACCAGGCCGCATCTCCTGTCGCACGTGTATCCGGAGCTGGTGCGGGGGCGATCATATCCGAAGGCGCCGGACATCTTCGAATGGACCCGTCTTTGCGCCAGGTCCGAGATCGGAGACGGTGACGTTCTAGCCTCGCGTCGACTGATGGTCGCCATAGCAGAGATCTGTCAGTACCTCGGCATCACGGGTCTTATCGCGCAATCCAAACCGGGTTGGGTACGGCGGCTGAACCGGCTTGGATGGAATGCGCAACCACTCGCCGATCCCGTGGTCTTTGATGGGCGACCGACCCTTGCGTTGGAGGCGAGAGTCTCTGACCGTACGGTATCTACATCGCGCAAATGCTTGGGAATCGACACTGACATCTTGGACCAACCATCCCTCCGAGACCTCGCCGCTTCCAAAGCAAAACGTCACATCTGCGCAGGAGCGCTGCGCAGGACCGGGGTACTTCACGCGCAACGAGAGATTGTACCCGAGCCGTTAGATTTATGCTCCTTGCAGGTGGACGGCGCCAACCGCACCTACAGCGCGGCGATGCCGGTGACCTAACCAGACCTGTCATTCCGAGCCCAAGTTGCCTTCTGGCTGTTGGCTACAGCGAGCCGCCCGCAAGCACCTGCAGGCGGTAAGCCCCGTCCAGGGACGAGCGCTCGGCAGTTCGAGTGCCGATCAGCAGCTTGCGGTCCGCCGCGCCAAGAGCGTGCCGAGCCAGCGTTCGCGCTGACAGCTGTGCGATCGACGATCGTCACCGCGGAATGGCTGGGAGCATTTGCCGATACTTCGCTCTCGGGCGACAGGAAGCGCGGGCTGACTGCGATTGTCGCACCGGACGGCAAGCCGGGCGCGATCGTCTCGGACAAAGTACCGAGCTCACCCGCAGCGTCATGATGAACCGGATGCAGAGATCCGCGACGAGTTCTTGAACGAAACGCTGTTCTTCGACCTTGCGGTTCGGCTCGCTGACAACAACAACCTGCAACCGCATTCATCCAGCACAGCAATTCGCCCAGCCGCTATTGCGGAACGCACATCAAGAGCCGCATTGCTAACCGGCGACCCACCTCGCGGGATACGACCTCTCACGCCGACTTTCGACAGAAGTATACCCCCGTGAGAACCAATCCAACTGCAGCAAAAATGCTCATCGAAAGCTGCTCTCCCAGAAAGATCACGGCTATCAAGAGTGATACGATCGGCTGTCCGAACTGCAGAGGCGCAATCGCCGAGACGCCTCCCTTGTCCAAAGCCCAGAACCATGCGGCGAATCCGATCAAGGTGCAAAAGACCGCAAGAAAGAACAGGGCCCCTCCTCCTACGACCGTCACCCCGGAGATCGCCTCCAAGACAGAGGGCAACAGCGGCGTCACAAGAGCAGCACCGAAGATGATCGACCATGCCGTCGCTCCGAACAGGCCAATTCGCGCAGATGCGCGAGCGCCTGCCACATATCCAATGCTGACCGTAATGGTGCCGATGAGAACGATGACGTCGCCCACCATTGTTCCACTGCCGAAGACATCGCCGTTCGAACGAGCGCCGATCAGAAACGTCTCACCACACAATGCCATCGCACTTCCGATCAGCCAAAGAGTGCGGGGAAATGTCCGGGACAGCACATGCTGGATGATGGATGTAAACACCGGAGCGCAAGCCAAGATGAGAGCCGCGTGCGAAGTCGACGTTCGCGAGAATCCCAGACCCTGCAGAAAGAACGAACCACCGAACCCGATCATACCGTTGATCGCGACGGCGATCCAACCTCCCCTATCGGTCGGAAGCGGCGGCCGAAGCAGGAGAACCATTGGTAGGAGGAACATCGCGGCCAGGAGAAGTCTGGACGGCCCGATCAACGATGAGGGCATGTCATGGGCGACCAGTACTGTCGCGGCCGGAGTCGTTCCCCAAAACATGACTGCGATCAGCCCCAAAACATAGGGACCGGATCGACTGGATCCTGAGTCGACCGGCGGCAACGGCGCGCCCGAGGAGTCGGCTTCCGTATCACCCGATTTGACCAAAGATGCGTCCTCGACCGCCATGTGACTGCCCTGTCAGCCCTACGGAATAAATCTCATGAGAGTCGCGCCTTCACGCTGCAAGGCCAACTCATCGCCAGCCAGCGTGATCGACTCGCCTTCGTTCCAAAGCGGCGTCAGGTTTCCGTAAAAGCGCGAGAAGATATGGCCAGATTGGCCGGTCGCGGTCATGAAGCGGGACCGATCCGGATCGCCGAGATCATATAGGGCTCTAAATGTCGGAACGTGTTTCCGCTCGAACGGGCGATCATGGTGCGGCTGCAGAGCACCTCCGCTGTTGAGCGTATACAGGTCCCCGCCACTTCCGACGCCAAGCTCGCTCAATGACCTGAAGATCGGTATCCGCGAGTAGAAGACGTGCGAAAGCGTCGAGATGTGCTCGTCTCCCCACCGCCATTTCGTCAGGTCAGACCCGCGGCGCCTCGAGAGCATCGCCATAGCTTCTTCGAGAGCCCGCGTCAGACATGCACGACATTCCAGATCCGTCTCTTCGCCCGAAGCGCACCATTTGGGATGCTCCAGGATAAGCTTCCTGAGGAGCGAAGCCGCACATGGCCCGACATACTCAAGCTTCACCTTCGCCTTGTCATCGATCAGCATTCGTCGGAGCGCCTGCATCCACCCGTTGAAAATGAGCGGTTCTGCCCAGTCCTTGTGCATCGTGCCGTCCCACTTCGAGAGCAGCGCGAGGGCTTGCCGTCCCAGTGGACTGGACGGGGTTGCTCGAAGCAAAATCGGCAGAAGATCCTGAGCGGCGAGAGATAGAATGTCGGCCTGCATTTCGGCAGATGTTTCCAGCGAGTGCAATCTGATGTTGTCGAAAAACTGTTGGACTCTTTGCGTCCGATACGGCTCTTCCCAATCGCATCCCATAAAGACATCGTGCCCACACCAGGCCGGTCGACCATTCGCATTATGGATATAGCCACAGGCCGGATTGAACGAGTGCGGCATCTGCTCGAACGGAACGTAGCCTGACCAGTCTGCATCACCTGTTGATCCCGCCGCGGGATGAAGGCCATATTCCGACTTGCGCACTGGGACCCGCCCGAGACTCATCACTCCGATATTGCCGGCGACGTCGGCGTAGAACATATTCTGCGCAGGCGTTTCGTACAGCCGCAGACTATCCTTGAATTCCTCCCAATTCCGCGCCCGATTGAGCTTCAGAAACGCCTCGGCAGTGCGGTCACAATCTCCGAGCCCGCTGAAGGATAGCGCGATGACGCCATCGCTGCCCGCCAGCGCGGCAAGACGCGGGACAGCATCGGATAGCACCGGGCCATGCCGCGACTTGCGGATGGCGAATTTGACGTCGGGCCGACCTCGGACTCGGATCGTCTCTTCATGCCTGTCAAATGCGTGAGAGCCAGGTTGCGCAAGATATTTTGTCGTATCCGCCGGATCCAGAGTTTCCACGAACAGATCCTGAACGTCGGACATCGCCGCCGTGGTTCCCCAGGCGATGCTCTCGTTCTGCCCAAGCAGGATCATCGGTACGCCTGGTACTCCGGCTCCCTTCACCCATCCTTCGGGGGTGACGATCCGGCATAAAAACCAGAGCACTGGCGACGACACGTCAAGATGCGGATCGTTCGCGAGGAGCGGGTGGCCGCCGGTGGTTCGCTCGCCGGCGACGACCCAAGCATTTGAAGCGCCATTGGCCAATCCGAGCAGCGCTCCCATCTTGTCTGAAAAGTCGGATTGTCCGCGCGAGCCACCAGACCCACCCGACGCCGATGGTCCAGTCTTGCCCCGCATGGGATCGGGATAGAACGGGCCGGCATCGACCGTTCCGATTCTGCTGGTCAACTCGGCTCGATTCAGCTCGGCGAGATAGTTCCGGCTCATTTGCCAAGCCATGAGCTTGCCCCACACGATTGAATCAATGGGAGACCATGGCTCCGGCCGGATTCTCAACCAGACCATCTCAAACGGCAGTTTGCTTCGGTGCGTCGACAAGAATGCATTGACGCCGTCCGCATAGGCCGAAAGCGTGGATTGAGTTTCCGGCGCAAGCGCGGCAAAGCTGGTCTTGGCCAGCTGGTAGAGACCTAGAACACGAATGATTTTGTCTGTGTCGACGAAATCCGCCCCGAAGATTTCGGAAAGTCGCCCTTGTCCAGCACGTCGGTGAATTTCCATCTGAAACAGGCGCTCGCTTGCGTGCAGGTAACCCAGGCACCGCGCGGCATCCTGAAAATTCTCCGAGAAGATATGGGGAACGCCATGCTTGTCGTGATAAATCCTGACCTCGTTCCCCAACCCGGCAAGCCTGCGTTCACCCGATCGCCTTGGCATCGCGCGCACGAAGATCGTCGCGACCAGCGCCAGCCCGAAAAGAAAACACGGCCCAACAACGCATAGCGTCCCTGTCACCACCACGGCCGTGAAAGCAGGCATCGAAAATGAGTTGTTCAGCACGAACATCAGTCCGAGACGGCCGCCAAGCGCCGCGTCGCCTCCGCGTTCTTCTCTGACGGGGCGATATCGAGGCGAAGGCTCGGATCTCCCATCAGCAGGATCGGCTCATCGCCCAGGCACTCTTCGCGGACCAATCGGATTGATTGTCCGATCGCATAGCCAACCTTCAGCAATTCTGAAATGGACGCTACGGCAGCTCGCCATATCCTGGCGGGCACGACGAGCAAATGATACGGGCCAATCGTGGCGACGGTCATTTCTGGTCCACCGGCGAGGCTCCACAAACCTGGGCCGAGCCCACCACCGCACGCGCCTGTCGGCGCCTCGTACGACACAAGACCCACCGGACGGACCGCGATCGCGACTTGTGTTGGTCCAATGAAGTTCAGATACGAGCCGAGCAACGTGGACGAGAGAGCCGGCAGGTCCGCGGCGGTCAGGAGCCCGATAGCGCATCGGCGTTGCGCTGCCGATAAAACCGCCTTCGACAGCGCCCGGTCAGCCGGTCCGATAATGGCTGTCACGCTCGATACGGACGGTGGGCAGAGAGAGGGCAGTTCCTCCCAATCGTTCAGCTCGACCAGATGCTTGCAGGTCAGGACAGCGTATAGTCGCGCCAAGACCAACGCCTCCGAGTCGACAAGAACCGCCGCCAGGGTCTTGGACGAAAACCGAGCATTCAGATGCGCGAACCGACTGCTCGCCGTGATGGTCGAGCGATCCGGGCAGGCAGGGTGAACGGGAGATGCTGTTGAAGTTGCCGAAAAGAATTCATCGTCATCTGACCGCACCTCGACCGTCCTCAGATGACGCGTGAACGCCTCGTCGCGCGGCAGGTCGATCACCCGGTCGGGACGCGCCAGATACGGCAGATGTCCAGGGATCAGATCCTTTTCGAGAAGGGCCTCGAAAGTCGCCCCGAATGCCGACGCGGTGTCACACCGATGAAACACGGTGTCGAATACCCATGTCAGATCGCTCTCGGTCCATGGTTCGAAATAGGCCGCCGCGCGTTCTGAAAGACTCGCCTCCACCGCTGCATTGACACCAATGTCGTAGCGCATCGGTGTCCAGTCGCAGACAAATCCAGGCTTTTTGAACTTTCCTCCGATGGGAACGCACCCCATCGCCTGATACATCATCAGATTTGCGTCGGACGAATCCGCCCTGATTGACCTGATTCCATTTCGCTTCATGAGCAGAATAATTGCTCCGAACAACAGCCGCAGATGCGCTTTCCGGCGGTATTGCGCCGCGAGGCATAGATAGCTGACATAGTACTCCTGCCAATCTCGGATGTAGGCAAGACGAACAGCACCTATCAAACGGTTGCCCGCAAGCAAAACGACATTCTTCGAATACCAATCGAAAATGACGTCGTGATAGGATCGCTCCTGAATCCCAAGCTCATCGCAGAACACCTTGTCCCGCAGAGACCTAAGCGCGGCAAAATCGTCGGGGCGTCCGAAGCGGAGCTTGATATCATTCGTGACGTCGGCCTCGTCCGTCATGACGGAACCCCTGTCGGAAACACCTTGTCGATGTCGACGGAGCCATATTTCTTGTCCGCTACCGCGTCACCGCCGCAGCTTCCGCGCCGCATATCAACCCATGGAAGTGTTGGAAGCTCGCCCCCGCTTCGCTCTACGTAGCCGTAGTGCTTGTAAGACGTGTAGACGCGAAGAAAGTAGATCCAGAATGACGGAACGTTACAAATGAATTTGAACAGACCTATGCGCCGGATCTGCTCGAGTGGCGGTCTCTGGACCTTGAGCAGCATCTTCCCATAGAGATGGCAGAACTCCTTGATATCGAGCCTTGTGGGGAGAACGGCGTGCTGAAAATCGTAGTACGTCGGATTCTTGTAAATGAGCGCGTCTTCGTTCTTGGCGTAGTCTGTCGTCCCCGGCATCGGCGTCGCGACAGTGATGTTCGGGATATCGACTTTTCGGCTGCGGATGTAGCTCGTCAAGTTTTCGAACTGTTCTCTTTTGTAGTCGACACCGACGATGAACAGGCCTTCGATCAAGACATCATTCTTCTTGAGAATCTCGATGGCCCTGTCGTTGTGCGCCACGGAGCTGCCCTTTTCCATGGCACCGAGCTCGGAATCGGAATAGCTCTCCAGACCCATCCGAAGGCGCTTGAGCCCAACCCGCGACCACAGCGCGACCAGGCTCGGGTCTCTGACAATCGCGTCCGCCCGACTGTAGAACAAGTACTCCTTCTTGATGCCCGCCCGAAGGATCGCTTCACCAATGGCGTGCGCCCGGCGCCCGTCCCCGAAGAAGTGGTCGTCTGTAAATATGACATACGGCTCCTCGATCGTCTTGAGATACTCGACGATGTATTCCGGGCTCCACGTTAGATACTTTCCGAGGTTCGGCCGCCACAAATTGCAGAACGAGCATCTTGCGGGACATCCCATGGACGTCCTCAGGGCAGCAACCGGCTTCCACCAGAGGTGATAGTATCTGCCCTTATACTTGCCGAGGATGCTTCGGTTCGGAAGGGGGAGGCTGTCGAGATCGAAGGACTTCGGAACGACCGCCTTGCCGTTCGAGAAGAATTTGCCGTTGTCCTGCCAGGCAACGCCTGCCAGATCAGCTACGTTACGCTCGCTTTCCCGGCAGCGCAGGATTAGATCCCGGAAAGAGAGATAAGCCTCTCCCATCATGACGTAGTCAATGTTGGGGTCCGCAAAGTCGGACGGACTTAGGCTAGCATGATGCCCCCCTACCGCAACGATGATCGACGGGTCGATCTGCTTGACCAGCGCCGCCTGCATCCGCACGAGGTCGACATGCATCGTCCAAGACGTGAATCCGACGAAGTTTGGACGCAGGCGCCTTATCGTCTCGAGCAGGGCCAACGGGCGGCGATCAAGGCGCTGATCCAGCAGAGAAATGTCCACCTCATCCTTGTCCAGCATGGACGCCAGCACTTCGTACTGGATGGGTTCGACAATATAGATCCGGTCGTCTGCCAGATGAATTGGATGATAGTGCTGCGTTACGAACAGGATCTTGTACTTGGAATGCGTCATGTATCCGCCCTCGCCATGCCTGATGCCGCATCGTCACGACGCGCGGTGCGTTCGCCTTTACTCCGCCGGAACCGACCGCTGATTCGTCATGTCTTTCGGATTGACCGCGTCGTCCGTCATGCCAACGATCGGAGATCGCGCGGCCCGTTCATCGTACGGAAGCTCGAGAGACGCCCAGACGTCAGAGAGAGCAGCGACCAACAGATCGATGTGCACGTCTCGATGGGCCGGTGTCGGAGTCAAACGAAGCCGCTCCGTGCCTTTGCTCACAGTGGGATAATTTATGGGCTGAACATATATCCCGTGTCGTTCCATCAGCATCTGGCTTGCGGCGGTACATTTCTGCGCGTCGCCCACCACGACCGGGATGATATGCGATTCATTGGCCATGACCGGCAGGCGCGCGGCCTGGAGCGCGCGCCGGACCCTGCGCGTCACCGCCTGCTGTTGGTCGCGTTCGGCCTTGGACCGGCGCAGATGACGTACCGCCGCCGTTGCGCTCGCGGCGACGTTTGGCGGCATCGTCGACGTGAAGATGAACGACGGCGCATAGCTTCGGATTGAATCGACGATCGATGCATTTGCGGCGACATAGCCGCCAAGCGATCCGAACCCTTTGGCGAGCGTACCTTGAATGACGTCGATCCGATCTGCGAGGCCGTCTCGATCGCAAATGCCCCCACCTTGAGGTCCATACAGCCCCACCGCATGAACTTCGTCGATGTAGGTCATGGCACCGTAGCGTTCAGCGAGAGCAGCGATCCCGCCGATGGGCGCAATACTGCCGCTCATCGAATAGAGACTTTCAAATACGATGAGCTTTGCGCGATTGCGGGGCTCCGCGGCAAGCAGCTGCTCAAGATGCCTCACATCGTTATGACACCAGATCTTCTTCTCGCATCTCGAGCGGCTGATACCCTCAATGATCGAGTTATGGTTGTCCGCGTCTGAAAATATCACGCAGTCCGGCAACAGGGTCCCGATGGTAGAGATTGCTGCGAAGTTCGAAACCCAGCCTGACGTAAAGACGAGCGCCGCCTCCTTTCCATGCAGACTGGCCAGCTCCTGCTCCAACTCTACGATTTTTTGGTGCGTGCCGGAGATGTTCCTTGTTCCTCCCGCGCCCGTGCCAAAGCTCCGGGACGCTTCCGTGGACGCTTCGATCACATCCGGATGCAGGCCCATGCAGAGATAGTCATTGGAGCACCAGACGGTGACCGGCTGTGGTGCTCGTGTCTCGCCCGGCGGTCGCCAGAGCGCAGTCGGCGCAGTCTCGGGATTGCGCACCAGAGTGGCAAATGTCCGATATCGCCTTTCCTCACGAAGAGCGTCGATCGCCCGGACAAATATGCCTTCATAATTCATCATCGCTGATTCCACTCTACTGAGCGAACACATCGTCGGTGAAGTCGAGGTGGCTTGAGAGAGAGCTCCGAGCAGCGGTGGATGACACGGTGATTAGCAGGCAAGCAGCGCCGCGGCGAACGGCACCGACGATGAACGCCGAACAGGTGGCGTGACGTAGGGAGGATGTCCGTCGAAGACGCACTCATTAATTTCGCGACACGATACTGAACGCCAAGGAGCCGCGTCGAACATTCGCAATATCGCGCCGCATCCTGCTTGTCTCTCGCTCACCGACGCCGTCCTTCGTGATTTGTCACCTTCAACGCGAAGCAGAGCGAGCCCAATGCCCTGTCGTCCATAGCTACCGATGACCAACGCGGGCGGCTATATCCGAAAAATACGGTATCGATACTTCCATGGCCCACAGGCACCGTACAGAACGACGGAGGCAGTCGCGACGCGCGCGATGCATAGCCGCACGTCCTCGGGCGGGGGATCCGCCCTGGCTCTTTCAGCAGCGAAATTGAGGTTGCAATGAATCTGTCAGCAAACTGCACGTCCACAGACACCGAGCTGCGCCTCGCCAGTCACATTGGCGGCCTGTCGCAAGGCGCCATCGATCAGCTGTCACAAACGTTCAGGAGCAACCACGTCGCGGTCATCGATCAGCTTCTTCCGAAGGATATGGTCGAAGCGCTCACCAGCGAAGCGAATATCCTGCTCGACCGGGAGTCGAAGCGGCGAAAGCTGACCATCAAGGAAAGCGGCAATACACCAAGAGCCTACAGTAGCGTCGGGCGCGACGCTATTTGTCAACATGACGGGATTATTCCGGCCATCTTCAATAGCGACGCGGTTCTCTCCTTCCTCCGGAAGCTCGCCGGTGAGAACATCGAACGGGTTCCTTACCGACCCGAGGAGTATATCATCAACAGCCAGTGCGAGCCTGGCGACACCCATGGATGGCATTGGGACGATTATGCCTATGCCCTCATTTTTGTCATTGAGGCTCCAGATCCGCTCCTCGGGGGACGCGTCGAGTACCTCTCGAACGTCGAATGGCAGAAAGGCTCCACTGAGCCATATCTCCGGCGGGTCCTGCAAGACAACGTCGTTCGGTCTCTCTACGTCAACAGCGGACATTGCTATTTTATGAAGGCGAATACGACACTGCATCGTGTGGCGCCCCTGACGGGATCTACCAAGAGAACCGTTGTGGTCCTGACGTTTGCGTCGCCGGAAGACATGGTGTCGGATTCCATAACGCACAACTCGATGGAAGACATCTATCCAGACGATACCAGGTCTGATGACGCAACAGTCGAGACGGCTAACGTCGGATGACGGTCGGCGTCGAAGTTGCCGGGCTTGGAACCGCTGCGTGCCTGGCGATCAGTAGCCTCATTGCCGCTGACGTCAGTCGCACCACAGGTGTTTTCGAGTTCACGAAGACGCGAATGATCTTCGCGTCTTTTTTCATGCTTCCAGTTCTGCTCATCGCCGATGTTCCGCTTCGCGTGAGTGTCGCGGACGCGCTGACGCTCGCGGCATCGAGCCTCATCGGAATTGTGATCGGCGACCTGTCTCTCATTGCCGCAATCAGCAAAATTGGGCCGAAGAAGACCAGCATCATATTCTCATCCAACGTCGTTATCGGCGCCGTGCTGGAGGCTGCCATCTATCACAAGAGGACCACGATAGAGGCAGGAGTTGGTATTCTTCTTGTACTGACTGGGGCGTTGATCGTCATTGCCTTCAGAGGAGGCGCCGGCGCTCCCCTGAATGGACATCTCAACGCCGAACGTCAGAACACGGGCGTCGCATTGGCGGTTCTTGCAGCCGGATGCCAGGCGATCGGCACGCTGATTTCGACTCCCGTCGTAACGGCGGGAACGTCGCCCATCATGGCGACGACAATACGGTTTTGCGCAGCGTCCCTATTGTTTGTCATCATGGGCCGGACCCGCAGCGACGACATCAGGACAGACGCCAGCTCAGCCACCGTTTACGCCAAGATCGTTGTGAGTGCGCTCGTTGGAATGTGCGGCGGCCTGACGCTTCTTATGCTGGCGATCACGAGCGGAAAAATCGCAATATCGATGACATACGCGTCCTCGACGCCGCTGGTGCTCCTGCTTCTGCTCTGGCTTACGCGGGGTGAGAGACCGAATGCAAGTTCGCTCCTGGGCGCAATCACGGCCGTGGCGGGCACCGCTTTACTCATCTTCGAAGGGGCACACCAGCGATGAACGCCTTGCTCGACTATTCGGCTGTTGAGATCGTGTCCCTGCTTAGACGCGGCGACGTGACTCCGCATGATTGCCTTGATGCCGTGGAACAGCGCGTCGGCGAGGTCAACTCGACCGTCAACGCCCTGCCGACGCTCTGCTTCGATAGGGCGCATGATCGTGCATCAAAATTGATGCAGAAGCCTCGCGACGAGCGCGGCCAACTGTCTGGCCTGCCGCTGGTCATCAAGGACCTTCAGAAAGTGTCCGGGGTTCGATCGACGGCCGGATCTCTCATATATAGCGATCATGTTCCAGCCTTCACTGATGCGGTCGTCCAGCACATCGAGGATGAAGGGGGACTTGTATTTGGAAAATCCAACGTCCCTGAACTCGGCGTTGGATTCAATTCTCTGAATCCGGTCTTTGACCCGTGTTTGAACCCGTGGAACGTCAAATATTCGCCGGGGGGATCATCTTCCGGTTCGGCTGCTGCTCTGGCGTTGAATATGACGTGGCTTGCTCATGGCTCTGACATGGGGGGATCCTTGCGCATTCCCGCGAGCTTTTGTGGCGTTGTTGGGATGAGGCCGTCGCCGGGGCGGGTCGCGATGGCTAACCGCGCATCCGTTGATCAGACGCTAGCGGTCCAAGGCCCCATGGCACGAAACGTCGTCGATCTTGCAATGTTCCTTGACGCCATGTCGGGCGAGACCCACAGGGATCTGCTTTCCAAACCACGTCCATTGCGGTCGTTTGCCAGCGCGGCTGAAGTCCAGAAGTTGCCGAAGCGAGTCGCCTTCTCCGCTGATCTGAACATCGGCCCTGTGGACCCCGAAGTCGCTTGCATCGTGCAAAATGCCGCGGCGCGACTTCAGGCCAATGGCGTCGTCGTGGATCAGGCGTCTCCGAATCTAGATGGTGTCCAGCGATGTTTTCGAGTGATGCGTGCTTACGTATTGGCGTGCAGCCTTGGTAGCGTCCTGAGGAAGCAGGGTACGCTGGTGAGATCAACCGATATCAGGGAGAACGTGACCGAGGGGCTGCAGCTGACGATCGACCAGATGCTTGAAGCCGAACAGGCGCGGGTTCGCATCGTGCAGCATGTGGCTGATTTCTTCGAAACATATGATCTCTTGATATGTCCGTCGACAATCGTGCCGGCTCATCCGATCGATCAGCCGACCGTAGTTGAATGTGCAGGCCATGTATTCGATGGCTATTTCGACTGGACAGCGTTGACCTACGTTGCGGCCGTGGCCGGTCTTCCTGCGTTGTCGCTGCCTTGCGGTGTGACGCGGTCGGGTCTTCCAGTAGGACTACAGGTGATCGGGCCGACAAATGGCGACCACGACGTCATTTCCTGTGCGGCCGCCCTGGAGGACATGCTGTCGTTTCACCAACTCGCTCCTGTTCGTGGAAGGTCGGAGGCAATGGCCTTGTCCGAGAACATCCAGAGGCTGGCGTAGCGGGTCGCAGCGACGAGGACGCCCGCTTCGAGACGAAGGAGATGATATGTCATTGCGTGACGCACTGCAGCCAGGCACTCTCGATCAAGCGATACGCATCCGCAGGGCGCTGCATTCGATTCCGGAGTTAGGGTACAAGGAGCTCAAGACGTCGGCGATGGTTGTGGAGTGTCTGCAAGCGCTCGGTGCCGACGAGATACAAACCGGGATCGGCGGAACCGGCGTGGTCGGCATCATTCGCGGCATCAAAGGGACTGGCCCCAGAAAGTATGTGGGGTTGAGGGCAGAGTTGGACGGCCTGGAATTGACGGAGCAGACGGGTCTTGCTTGGCAGTCGCAGAACAGCGGCTGCATGCATGCGTGTGGTCACGACGGCCACATGGCCATTCTGCTCGCCACCGCACGAGAGCTTTCAGCGAACCGTGAGTTTTCCGGAACCGTATGTTGCATCTTTCAGCCCGCTGAGGAGGGGGGAGCGGGTGCAAAAGCGATGATCGAAGATGGATTGCTTGAGAGATTCCCGCTCAGCTCGATCTATGCAATTCATAATGCGCCGTGGCTTCCAATCGGAAAGATCGCCATCAATAGCGGGGCGGTGATGGCCGCGGCGGACCGGATCGAAATCTCCGTCCTTGGAGCGGGTGGCCATGGCGGAATTCCCCACCAGACGAGGGATCCGATCGTTGCCACCGCAAACATCATCTCGATGCTGCAAAACGTCGTATCGCGCTATGTGGATCCCGGGGAGGCTGCCGTCATATCTATCGGAGGCATTCACGGCGGAAGCCCTCTCAAGGGCAGCATGATTCCCGATCGGGTCGACTGTGTCGGCACGGTTCGTACATATTGTACGGACGTTCAATCGACTATTGAGAAGAAGATCCGAGATATCGTGGACCACGTCTGCGATGCCCATGATTTGACGGGATTGGTGACCTACAAAAAGCTCTATCCAGCCACGATCAATCATGCGGACCGCGCTGCTCTCGTGACCGGCGTTGCAGACATCTTGCTTGATCAAGACGACATCCTGAGCAACGTTCGTCCGAGCATGGCCGGAGAGGACTTTTCGTTCTTTCTACAAAAGGTCCCGGGGGCGTATTGCTTGATTGGTCAGGGGACGGACAGCGCTGCCAGCCTGCACAGCCCCTCATATGATTTCGACGATCGCAATATCGAGCGTGCCGCGTTGCTGTTGAAGCGCATAGCCCTTAGGGAACTGGCGTCCACTTGATGCTCCTCAAATGGAAAGACAGGGTTCTAATGCCCTTCTCTCCGATTCAAATCCTGTTCGAGCTTGACCTCAATAGGCCACCTGCGGCCGCCGCGCAGAAGAGCGAATACCGCGCAACGACCAAGACAATGACAGAGTCCAACATCGGCACCAAAGTGCAGGCAGATGCCTGTGGGACATTCAGCAGGTTGCTAAAGGTCGCGCTGCATGAATATGCTCAGCGGGTCGATGCCGTAACCGCCGAACGGCGGAATTTCGAAGAAGCCGTTCTTTCGATACAATGCTATCGCGGAATGCTGCAAGTATCCGGTTTCCAAACGAACACAAGATAGCCCTGCCCCTCGCGAGGCCTGCACGATCGTATCCAGCAGATCTTGCGCGACCCCCAGCCCCCTATAGGCAGGATCTACATACATGCGTTTCAACTCACCATAGTCAGGTGACAAGACGAGGGCCGTGCAGCCAATCACCCTGTCGTTGATCTGAGCGACGAAGAATAGAGTATCGTCCTTCGACAACTCATTCACATCGATCAAGTGGTTGCTTTCTTGCGGGTAAAGCGACGCATAATATTCGTCTGCGTCTCTGAGCATACGGACGACATCTGCGTGAAAGGGATTTCCCTTCGCGATCTCGACGCCTCCACGCTGCTTGTTCATCTCCAGCAACTCCATTGCACGCACATCGATGTATGACGATGATATCTTTCATGTCGTAACAAGGATAGCGAACTACGCCGAAAAAGATAGAACGGGCACGAAGAATCTAGGCTCTGTTACCAAGATCTCGCCGAGCCAAGGCGGACGTCTCTCTCGTCATCGCTCAAGCCCCGGCTCATCACCCGTGAGGCCATAGCCGCTTGCATCTGCGCTTCCCTCAACGTCTTCGACCAGATGGTGCAGGCAGGAAGTATGCCGAAGCCCGCACTCATTGGCGCTCGCCGAAGAGCATGGAACGTCGGAGAGCTTGATTGTGCCAATGATCGGCTGCCTTCGAATGACAGTGATTCTGACAACGACGAGACGTGGAGTGATGCCGATGCCAAAATCGAATGGGCATCCCCAATCCAAAGGCTTCTGTAGCGCGCGTCGGCTCGGTTGATTGGCTTTTCCGCGAATATAGGCAGACAAAGGCATGTCTCGAAAAGGTCTCGAAGCGCTCGCGACCGGTCTACGAGCACAGCATGCAAGCCATCTGCGACGTGCGCAACAAAGGAGGCGAGCGCATCGGGTGCTTGCCGATCAAGAGTATCACCCCGCGTGCCGCTGATAAGCTCTACGAAATGTTCATCAGGGATGACGCGGGCGAGAGCACACTCTTTCGGCGCGGCGAGAAATTCGTTGGCCTGTGCCGCAAGGCATGGCGCGTGGTTCATCGACTGTACCCGGCCGAATTCGCCAAGGATTCCCGAATCCTTGGCCCGGAGTAACGCCGGCTACGCCAAGCGCACAGCTCCGCGCATCCTTGCGGCAACACGCAAACGACGAGCTCACGTTTTGGCGAACACAACGCAAACAGAGTTTCGGAATGCGGCGCCTGGCGAATTTCAGAACAACAAGATCGTGAAATGTAAGATACCGACTGGGCTCCGGAAATCTGGCTGGGGCGGGAGGGATCGAACCTCCGAATGGCGGAATCAAAATCCGCTGCCTTACCGCTTGGCTACGCCCCATCAGGCCCGGCGGATCGGCATGGCGCGCGGGCGCCATGCGATTCCGGATCGGCGCCCGTGGTCTACAGAGCGCGCCCGCCCATTTCAACCGCTGCGCCGCAGGAAATTTGCGCGGGCTCCGGGTGATCCGCCGCGCTCGCCGATTCGTCAATCTGAACAAGCCTTTACCGTGTCCCGCCGGGTCCGCCGCGGCCGCCCGCCGCAACGGCTTGCGAAAAAGTTGAGACCCGGCCGGTTTCATGGGATGACGGCGGCCAAACCGGCCAATTTCGACCCCGAGGACACGCCATGACCTATCGCGCCCCGCTCAACGACATGCTGCTCGCCCTCAACCATGGCGCCGGGCTGAAGGCGGCGGTCGAGGCCGGCCATTACGGCGATTTCGACCCCGACATCACCGCCGCCGTGCTCGAGGAAGCCGGCAAGTTCGCCACCGACGTGCTCGCCCCGCTCAACCAGATCGGCGACAGGAACGGCGTCAAGCTCGCCGACAAGAAGGTCACCACCGCGCCGGGCTGGCCGGATGCCTACAAGCGCTGGACCGAGGCCGGCTGGAACGCGGTGTCCGGCCCCGAGGCGCATGGCGGCCAGGGCCTGCCGCTGGCCATCAACGCCGCCTGCACCGAGATCTGGAGCGCGGCCAACGTCGCCTTCGGCCTGTGCCCGCTGCTGACCTTGTCGGCCATCGAGGCGCTCGACGCCCATGGCAGCAAGGAGCTGAAGGACATCTATCTCGGCAAGCTGATCTCCGGCGAATGGACCGGCACGATGCAACTGACCGAGCCGCAGGCCGGCTCCGACGTCGGCGCCTTGCGTACCCGCGCCGAGCGGGCCGCGGACGGCAGCTACCGCATCACCGGAGCCAAGATCTTCATCACCTATGGCGACCACGACATGACCGACAACATCGTGCATTTCGTGCTCGCGCGGCTGCCGGATGCGCCGGCTGGCACCAAGGGCATCTCGCTGTTCCTGATCCCGAAATTCCTCGTCAATGCCGACGGCTCGCTCGGCGCCCGCAACGACATCTACGCCACCGGCGTCGAGCACAAGCTCGGCATGCACGCCTCGCCGACCTGCACCATGACGATGGGCGACAATGGCGGCGCCATCGGCTATCTCATCGGCGAAGAAAACGCCGGCATGCGCTGCATGTTCACGATGATGAACCAGGCGCGGCTCGGAGTCGGCCTCGAAGGCGTCGGCGTCGCCGATCGCGCCTATCAGCAGGCGCTCGCCTACGCGCAGGACCGCCGCCAAGGCCGCGCCGTCGGCAGCAAAGGCACCGGCTCGGACGCGATCATCGCCCATCCCGACGTCAAGCGCATGCTGATGCAGATGCGCGTCCTGACCGCTGCGTCGCGCTCGATCTGCTACGCGACCGCCGTGGCGCTCGACGTCGCCGTGCGCGCCAAGGATCCCGCCGCGCGCGCCGAGGCGGCCGCGCGCGGCGCGCTGCTGACGCCGATCGCCAAGGCGTTCTCCACCGACATCGGCAACGAGGTCGCCTATCTCGGCGTGCAGATCCATGGCGGCATGGGCTTCATCGAGGAGACCGGCGCCGCGCAGCACTATCGCGACGCCCGCATCACCGCGATCTACGAGGGCACCAACGGCATCCAGGCGATCGACCTCGTCACGCGCAAACTGGGTGCGAACGGCGGCGCCTCGGTGTTCAAGCTGCTCGACGAGCTCACCGACATCGTCCGCCGCGTCGAGACCTCGAACGATCCGGCCTTCGGCACCACCGGCGCCAAGCTGCGCGAGGCGCTGGCCGCGCTCGACCGCTCCAGCCGCTGGCTGCTGGAGAAGCTGGCGACAGCCCCGAACGACGCCCTCGCCGGCGCCACGCCCTATCTGCGCCTGTTCGGCTCGGCGCTCGGCGGCTGCATGCTGGCCAACGAGGCGCTGGCCGCGCGCAGCGAGAGCGAGACCGTCGGCGCCCGTCATGTGGCGCTGGCACGGTTCTTCGCCGAGACGTTTGCCGTGCAGGCGCCGTCCCTGGAAAAGACCGTCACCGACGGCGCCGATGCGGTGCTCGGCGCCGAGGCCGTGCTGGTGGCGTGAGTTCGACTCGGTCGTGACAGCGCAGCTTTGACGTCCTTACATCATGGCTGATCACCGGGCTCCCACCCTCCCCTGGAGGGGGAGGGTCGCCTCACGAGGAGCGCAGCGAAACGTGAGGCGGGGTGGGGTGATGTCTCCACACGCACCCGTGCCGGTGGAGACATCACCCCACCCCGCTCGCCCGCTTCGCGCGCGATCGACCCTCCCCCTCCAGGGGAGGGTGAGCACCGGCCATGTAGCATCGTGTGATCCACAATCTCAAACAGCATGTCACGATCAGCTCGGAGCGTAGCTCGGCATGAGCATCCGCGCTCTCGCGACGCGCTCCGCGCCCGAGCTATGAGCTAAATTCCCGCCCTCACCGAGTGGAGGGCGCGAGGAAGGCCGGACCTCGGCTGAGGCCCGTGGCCCGCCTGCAGAAAAAACGCAGGCGGCAGTCACCACAGGTACAGCCGGACAGATCCGGCCTTCCCCGCGCGATGGTTTTAACAGGCTATAGCGCGCTCTTCCTGGTGCACCGGGCTTTCTGGCCACCATGTCGCGCAATGCGCTTTCGCGCATTACGCTTGATACTAGCGTCGGAGTATCAGAACCACACGCCTTGACCGTCCGCGAGCAGCCGTTCGTCCGTGCCAACAGCACTGCGCCCGCCCGCGTCCACCGCATCCCGCTGCCAACGTCCGTGACGACCGCGAACCGTCCCCTACCGTGCAACGGGATGGGCGGACCATAATGCTGATTTGGGGAAACGACAAAGCGATTTATGTTTTTCAGCAAACCTTGACACGATCATTTCGGGTTAACGTGATTTGCCCGACGGGCACGCGCGCCCGCCGAGGCTCCCAATTCAGACCTCGGAGCTGGAAAGGCTCGATGCACCCTGCGGCTCTCCCGCTCATGCTTGACTTTCTCCGCGCGGTACGGACAGTTCCGGCCACCGCTCCCGTCGCGATCGTGATCACGGAATTCGCGCCGCTTCGCGAAGGGATTGGTGAGCCTCTGCATAGTTCATCGTTTTTGATCATGCCCGTTCGGAGAAGACATATGAAATCGCTCGTTGCCCCACTATTTGCCGTCGCCCTCCTGCTGTCATCTGCGCCGGCGTCGGCGGTCGTCCTCGATCTGTCGACCATGAGCTGCAAGCAGTTCGTCGAAAGCGGCGACGACACCATCAAGATGGTGCTGATCTGGCTGGACGGCTGGTACAAGGGCGATCAGGACGAAGCGCTGTTCGACACCGAGGAGTTCATCGCGAACGCCAAGAAGTTCGGCGCGTACTGCGCCGAGCATCCGACGGTCAGCATCGTGACGGCGGCCGAGAAGATCCTCGGCAAGTAACCGGCGACGCGCACCATCCGTGTCGCGTAGGGCGGGTTGGTGTTAGTGTGACCCGCCTTTCCACCGCGCCGCCAAGGGCGGATGACGCTCCGCTCATCCGCCCTCCTCCGTTGTCTCAAATGCCGAGCCATTCCAGTCTGCCCGGCAGTTCATCCGCGGCAAAATCGACTTGCAGCACGCGGCGATGGCCGGGCTGCACGGATAGTTCCGAGGCGTGCAGGATCGGTGTTGCATACAGCCAGATGTCGCCCGGCTCGGCGTGGCACGCGACGGTGCCGCACCGCGCGACGACGATCGGCACATCGGCTTCCGGGATGCGGCCGAGGCAGTGTGAGCCTGGCGCAATCAGGAGCGGGGCGTTGCCGTCGGGCACGGCGTCGAGGTGGACACGCAAGGTGACCATCCGCGCCAGCACCTCGTAAGGCGGCGCGACGTGCTGCAGGCCGCCCTTGGTGGTCCAGGGACCGAAACCCGAGAGCTCGATGCGCTCGCGCACTACGATGGTCCGGTCCTGATGCCACGGGACCGCCCAATTCATCTGCGGCGTCTTGTCGAAATAGACGGCGCGCACCGGGCGCGCGGCATCGCCGAGAACGGCGGCGGCGGCGCGGCCGACCGGACCGTCATTGGCGAGCAACGGCGTCAGCGCGGCAACACCGTGCAGCCGGGTGCCGGCCTGCGCCGGTGCGTGGCGGGACAGCGCGGCGGCGAGAGCGTGCAAAGCGGACGCATCGAGTGCCGTCGTGACGTGCAGCGCGCCGGCGTCGGTGAACTGCGATTTCTGCTGGGAAGAGAGCGCGAAGGTCATGCGCGCAGGAGACTAGAGTGCGCCGCGGGAGCTTGGCAATCGCTCTTCTTTCCCGCCGCCGAGTTCGCAATCCATGCCCACGATGGACATGAGATGCGAGCGCGATGGGGCCACCGGCGTCAAGCTTCGGTCTTGGTCCGGCATCAGGACGGCGGCGTCCGGACATAATCAGACGCAACTGGCGCCGCCAGTTTCGGGCGGCAGTTGCGTTGAAGAAGCGGGCCGAACGTCCACCGCGCGGCCCGGCTTCCTTCTTCACGCGAGAGTCCCATGTCGATCAGCTCTGTCACAACGCCCGTCGCGGCCACCGCGTCCCAGGCAAGCACCGCCACGCAATCCACCTCGTCCACGTCTCAGACGTCGTCGTCCTCGGCCACCAGCTCCGCCAGCGCCACGTCTGAAAGTTCTTCCGGCAGCGGCGGCTCATCGTCGGGCAAGACCGTGGTCAGCGAGGTCTCGATCACCCTCGACGGGATCACCACGACGACGATCACCTATTCCGACGGCTCGACCGAGGTGACCAAGACTGCCGCTGCCTCGAACGGAAGCGGCAACAACGCGCAGACCTACAATGCGCAGGGCGCGACCAATGGCGCAGCCAGCAGCACGGCTGCGTCGAGCCAAGGCGTGACGGCCTGAGGCTCGTTCGGAATCCCCGCGCCGTCCTACGAGCTGTGGGTCGCGCCGAGCGATGGCGTGGCGCCGATCGCGAGCGTCGCATCCGAACGCGCCGGTTCCGAATGAGGAACTGGACGAGCATTACAACAGCAAAACGCGCTGCGACGCACGCGTCGCGGTGACGCCGTGAAGCAACAGTCCGCGCGCGATGTCATGCGCGGCCCATTGTTAATTTGCCCCGGCGCGCCGAGTCACGCCTGCTGGCAGGCGGCTACGACAATGGGGAGACGACGATGTTGCGAAGCGTGATCGGCGCGGGAGTGCTGGTGCTGGCGATGGGGTCCGAGTTGCAGGCGGCCAACGAAGCAGGTCCGGAGACGCGGATGTCGTGCTCCGAGGTTCGCTACTACGTCGAGAAATATACCGCCGAGGTGGCCGAGATGTATGCGCGCAGCCGGGGCGCCACCGACGCCCAGATCAGCCGGGCCCGGCGCTGCCTGTCGCCGGTTCACTTCCGCCGGGCGGAGCGGTCGCACAGCTATACGGAGTGAGACGGCAGCCCATATTGGCTTGCTCGTTGTTGTCATCGCTCCCTCCACCGTCATTCCGGGGCGCCCGCAGGGCGAGCCCGGAATCCATACTCACGATGGTGGTGAGGTGCGAGCGGCATGTGGCGCGTGCTCGCCTCAAACTGAGGCCTGTGGTTATGGATTCCGGGCTCATTCACGCTGCTTCAAACGGCTGCGCCGTTTGCGCGCGAATGCCCCGGAATGACGACTGGGAGAGAGTTGAGACTCTTGGGGCAGGTTAGCCGCAGGCGTAACCCGCCGTCTTGATTTGGAAGGCGGCGGATGACGCTGCGCTCATCCGCCTACGACTACGCCCTCCTCACGCCTGCTCGATCGCCGCCGGCATCTTCGCCACCGACATCAGCGAGCGGGCGACCTGGTTGAGGAGCTGGTCGGCGTTCTCCTCCTCGGCCAGCGACTTCGACAGCAGCGCGACGACGGCACTGTGGCGGAGCTGCTGGGCGAGGTTGCGCGCGGTGGTGTAGCCGGAGATCTCGTAATGCTCGACCCGCTGCGCGGCGCCGATCAGCGCGAGGTCGGCGGCGGCATCCTCCTTGTCCTCGCTCTGGGTCATGATCTCCTGGCCTTCCTCGATGAGGCCCATCATGCCCTTGCAGGGTTTTGCGCGCGGCGTCTTCCCAAGGAGCTCGAAGCACTCGTTGATGCGCTCGATCTGCGCTTCCGTCTCGGCCAGATGCTGCTCGAACAATTCGCTCAACTGGTCGAAGCGCGCGGCCTCCGCCATCTTCGGAAGCGCCTTTGTGAGCTGCTTCTCGGCGTGCAGGATGTCGCGCAGCTCGTCCATGAGGAGATCGCTGAGGCCGGATTCGTCGGCCGGCGGCGAGCTTTCGGTGACAATCGCCGAGGCTGCTCCGGGCTCGCCGGCCTGGATCGCCGGCGATTCCGTGAACACCCAGTCGCCGCCCTCGTTCCAAGGGCCCCGGGTGTCGATCTCGCCGTGGTCCCCGGCGCCGGTGGAATCGTTGAAGAACTGATCGACCAGGCCCGGCGTCGGCGCGAGGCGGCCGATGCTGAAGGCGGGCTTGCCCATGCTCTCCAGCGCCAGCGCGAACGCCTTCATGTGGGTGATCTCGCGCGTCATCAGGAATTGCAGCGCGTCCTTGGTCCCGGCATCGTCGGTGAAATTGATCAGCCGCTCATAGACGATCTTGGCGCGCGCTTCCGCGGCGATGTTGCTGCGCAGGTCGACGTCGAGCTCGCCGGTGATCTTGAGATAATCGGCGGTCCACGGATTTCCCTGCGAGTTGAACAGGTTGACGCCACCGCCGCCGGCGATCGCAATCAGCGGATCGGCCTCGGCGGCCTCGCGGTCGAACTTGGCGGGCTTCAGATGCATGCGGGCGAGCGTGCCGACCACCTCGAGATGGCTCAGCTCCTCGGTGCCGATATCCATCAACAGATCCTTGCGGTCGGGATCCTCGCAATTCAGGCCCTGGATCGAGTACTGCATGGCCGCGGCGAGTTCGCCGTTGGCGCCGCCGAACTGCTCGAGCAGCATGTTGCCGAAGCGCGGATCTGGCTCGTCGACACGGACGGTGAACATCAGCTTCTTGACGTGGTGATACATGGGGAGGCCTCGGACGTTTGCGGGGGGACGCATTGTCCGAACGGCGCGGGTACATGGTTGTTCCTTACCTCCGTGCCGGAACCTGCCCGTCAGTGGGAGCTAGATTGGCGCCATATGCACGCTGAGCCACACTGAGCAATCCGCGCGAACCCAATACGGCCCCCCGCTGCGATCCATGCGGCCGGCTTAAAATGCGGTGACTTTGCGACGACATCCTGTTGGCAGTTGGGCCGCGGCCCTTGCTAAGCTTTTCCCTGCTCGCCTAAGCTGTGGTGCTGGAGAGTGAGATGTTGATGCGGACACCAGCCAGGGAGAAACCCGGTCTCGGCGAGCGACTTCGCCGCGTCATCGGACGACTTCGCGCGCACGCATCCTCGCTCGCGTCCTCGTCGCTCACGATGACGGCCGCACCGCGACCCTACTCCTATCACTTCGCCGAGGAGCCCGACGACAGCAACATGGACGTCGCGCTCGCGGCGCTGATCGACCAGATCGAGCGGCCGGCGATGACGTCGCCGCCGAAGTTCCCATCTCTGGCGCGCGTCACTGCGTCTCGCCAGGCGCCGCACATCCCGGTCTATGAGCGGCCCCCCTATTTCGGCGTCACGCCGCGTGACATCGCGCCGCGCCCCGTCGAGGTCGAGCCCCGGCGGCTGCCCACCGAAGACCCCGTCGAGCGGATCACACCGGAGGAGGAGCTGTCGGAGCTGCGCAAGGAATTCATGAGCGTAATCTCGGCCCGGCTCGGCTCGCCCGAGGATCATCTGGCAACGATCAGGACGCTGCTCAGGTCGGTGAAGTAATGTGGGGCCGCAGCAATATCGGCAAGACGGTCGAGGAACTGACCGACCATCTGCGGCTGGTCGATCACGTGCGCGCGCTGCAAGACGGCCAGAAGGAGATCGCCGAGGCGATCCGCACCGTGAACAGCCGCCTGACCTCGATCGAGGCCGAGTTCCGCGTGCTCAAGGCGGAGACGCAGCGCGACGCGCTGCGCGAGGTGCAGCACGCGATGACGGGGGTGCAGGGCTCGATGCATGACGAGCTGACGCGCATGGCGACACGGCTGGCGGTGCTCGAGCAGGCCTTGCGGCGCGAGGCCGTGCGGCAGCAGACGCAACCTGCCACACCGCGCGCACCCGGCACGCCGCCGCGCCTGGACGGGGCGCGGTGAGGCGCGGGATGCCGCGCGCGACCGCAAGCCGGGTCAGCGCAGTTTCGCCGTGCGGCCCGCGACGTCGACGATGACGCTGCCGCGCTTGGCATTGTCCTCCGGAACATAGGCTTCGCCGGGCGCGAGCTTGCGCATATCCTGCGCATCCTTCGGCTTCGGAAAGCCCTTGCCGCACGCGGTGCCGATCGTCTCGCGGTCGGCATAGGTCACGTCGGCGACCACGGTGCCCGGGCGCGGACCGGGCGCCAGCTTCGACAGGTCGAAATATTTGATCGGCTCCGCGCAGGTCACGACATTGGCCATGTCAGCCTCCGTCGTATCCTCGGCCTTCAGCAGAAAGTCGTTGGACATCGTGATGGGCTCGCGGCCGCCCCCGGTGAAGCCGATCCGGGCCACGGCGCTTTCGAGAACGCCCTGCCCCATGTGGCCGACCAGGCAGACCAGCGTATCCACTCCGTCGCTCTTGCCGGCCATCACACATTGGTCCACCCGCATACCGGGCTGGAAGCCACGAAACACGAAGGTCGCGCCGGTCTGCTCGAACAGCACCGAACCGCCGAAATCGTTCGCGCGCGACTCGCATTCGCTTTCATAGGTGACGACCAGCAGCGGATTGCCGGATACGAGGAAGCGACCGAGATGGCGTTGCGGCTTCAGCGTGACATCGCAGCCACGCTCGTCGGCCTCGGGATAGGATTTCGCACGCTTGCACTTGGCGCCCGCGATCGCACCGAAAAGAACTTCGTCATGTAATCAACCCTGGGGTTCAAGCTGTGACGATCACAGCCTGGCTCCCGACCTCATCCTGCTCCGATGCGACCGCAAACCGGTCATCAACCATGAATGCATGACGCCTTGCCCGCGCGACGGGATGCAACCTTCCCGTGTTTTCGTCGCATGCTCAGCCCTTGGCGCGCTCAGCAGATGATGTAGGCTGAGGCGAGAACAACGACTCGAAACGACCGGCAGCATCGCAGCCGCCGGCGCACACGCGCGAGGGGCCCATGACCGACCATCTGATCGTGACCGACGAGGGCGAGACGCGGACGATCAAGCTAAGGCGCCCGGAGAAGAAGAACGCGATCACCCAGGCCATGTATCTCGGCATGAGCGATGCGATCGACACCGCGCAGAACAATCCGCTGGTGCGATGCATCATCATCACCGGCGGCTCCGGCGTGTTCACGGCCGGCAACGACCTCGAGGACTTCCTGCATGCGGGGTCGGCCGGCAACGACGCCGCGCGCACCTCGGCAGCGACCAAGTTCCTGTATTCGCTGGCGCATAACGTCAAGCCGATCATCGCCGCCGTCGACGGCGTCGCGATCGGCATCGGCACGACGATGCTGTTTCACTGCGACTACGTGCTGGCCTCGACCACGGCGACGTTCTCGACGCCCTTCATCCATCTCGGCCTGGTGCCCGAGGGCGCCTCGAGCCTGCTGATGCCGCAGACCATGGGCTATCAGCGGGCGTTCGCCATGCTGGTGATGGGCCGCACGATGACCGCGGCGGATGCGCAGATCGCCGGCTTCGTCAACAGCGTGGTGGCGCCGGGGCATACCGAGGTCGAGGCGCACAAGGTGGCGCGCGACATCTGCCGGCTGCCGGCCGAGGCGGTGGCGATCGGCCGCAAGCTGATCCGCACCGCGCCGGACGAGTTGACCCGCCGCATCGACCAGGAGGCCTATCTGTTCGCCGAGCGCATGACCTCCGAGGAGGCGGTCGGCGCGTTCAAGGCGTTCCTGTCGCGCAAGAAGAAGAAATGAGCGGAGCCGCTGCGGGAGCGCATGGCGCAGTTTGATGTCATCGTGATCGGCTGTGGCGCGGTCGGCAGCGCCGCCCTGCTGCATCTCGCCAAGGCCGGGACGCGCGTGCTGGGCATCGACCGCTTCCAGCCGCCGCACCGCTTCGGCTCGACCCATGGCGAGACCCGCATCACCCGCGCGGCGATCGGCGAAGGCGTCGACTACACGCCGCTGGCGCAGCGCTCGCACGTGCTGTGGCGGGAGCTGGAGCGCGAGACCGGCGCGCATCTGTTCGAACAATGCGGCTGCCTGTTCATCCCAAGCCAGGACGGCGGCGAGGTTCACGGCGTCTCTAGCGCGCAGTTCTTCAGCAACGTCGAAACCGCGGCGCGGCAGCACGGCGTCGACGGCGAGATCATCTCATCGGAGCGGCTACGCGCCGACTATCCCGCCTTCGCCATCGCGCCGGGCGATCGCGCCTTCCTCGATCGCGAGGGCGGCTATCTCATGGTCGAGGACTGCGTCCGGGCCGAGCTCGCGGTCGCCGCGCGGCATGGCGCGGAGCTCATGACCGACCGGCGCGTGACGGCGTTTCGCCGTGCCGCCGGCGCCCACATCGTGATCATGGACGACGGCACGACGGCGTCGGCCAACAGATTGATCGTCACCACCGGGCCATGGATCACCGAGTTGATCGCGCCGCTGCGCCGGCGTGTGAATGTCACGCGGCAGGTGCTGTACTGGTTCGAGGTCCTGTCCCATCCCGAGCGCTTCGGGCCGGACACGCCGGTCTTCATATGGGACGTCAGCGGACGCGGGCGGGCGGCGTCCGATATCTACGGCTTCCCCTGGCTCGGCTCGCCGGACAACGGCGTGAAGATCGCCAACGAGGTGCTGACCGGCGAGACCGATCCCGACCACGTGTCGCGCGCGGTAACGGCGGACGAGATCGCCGAGGTTTACGAGACCTATGTCCGCCCCTTCGTGCCGGATCTCGGCCCGCGCTGCCTGCGCAGCGAGATCTGCCTCTATACCAACGCGGCGGGCGGCCGCTTCGTCATCGACCACGATCCAGGTGACGCCGAGGTGATCTACGCCTCGGCCTGCTCGGGCCACGGCTTCAAGCATTCGCCGGCCGTCGGCGAGGCGCTCGCGGCGATGGCCCGGGGCGAGACGCCGCGCGTCGACCTCTCCGGCTTCACGCTGGACCGGCTGGCCGTCGCCGATCCAGCATAGCGGACGGCGCAACTACTTGCCGGACTGCAGCGCCGCCGTCTGCTTGGCCAGCCCGTCGTTGAACTGCGTCTCGAGCTTGTCGAGATAGGCGTTGAATTCACCCGGCTTGACGAACGGGTTGGGCGCGCCGTCGGCGATCTTCGCCCGCTTTCCGGCCATGTCGTACATCTCCGGATGCGGCGCCAGCAGGATGTCGGGATGCGCGGTCTTGGCCCAGGCGAAGGTCTTCTTGTAGTCGTCGACGATGCCCGGATAGGTGGGACGGCCGACCAGCCGGTTCAGCGCCACGGTGGCGCTGCAGAAGAAGATCAGGCTGCGGGTGGCGTCGCCATCCTTCACGTCGGTCGTCCAGCTGGTACAGCCCGGCGAATGGCCCGGCGTCTCATGCGCCGTCAATGTGACGCCGCCGAGCGTGACGGTGTCGCCCTCGCGCACGGCGCGGTCGACCTTGACCGGCGGGAAGCCGAGATAGCGCTCCTCCTCGCGGCCCGGATAGAAGCCGCCTTCCAGCAGCGGCACGTCCTTGGCGCCCGCCACCATCTGCGCCCCGGTTTCCTGCTTGATCTGCGCCAGCCCCCCGGTGTGGTCGATATGGGCGTGGGTGTTGAGGATGTATTTGATGTCGGCGACCTTGAAGCCGAGCTTGCCGATGCTGGCCTCGATCTGCGCGGTCGATTCCGGCATCACGGTATCGATCAGGATATGGCCCTGCGGCGTGGTGATCAGGTAGGAAGCGAGCCCATTGGTGCCGACGTAGTAGACGTTGTCGATCACCTTGAACGGCTCGGTCGGCTTATTCCACGCCGCGACCATCTGCTTCATCAGGTCCGGCAGCGATTGCGCTGCAGCGGAGCCGGCGGCCAGCGACAATGTCGCCGCGAGCAGCATCATTCTTTTCATTCCGGCCTCCCGATGTATTGGTGTTATGAAATCGTTTTATGTCATTGCGACCGCGGCGGGGCAATCGCGCTTCGTCCCGCGGCCCCTGCATCACACGTGACCCTGCCATGAGCCGTCTCTCCCGCTTCGCCCTTGCCTGCCTGCTGACCGGCGCCGCCGTTGCAAGCATCGTCGGCCCGCCAGCATCGGCCGAGGACGAGCCGATAGCGTTGCGCATCCTCGCCATCAACGACTTCCACGGCAATCTGGAGCCGCCCTCTTCCGGCATCCGCGTCGCCGATCCCGCCGATCCAACCAAGACCACCGTTGTTCCAGCCGGCGGCGCCGAGCACATGGCGAGCCTCGTCAAGCTGCTCACCGACGGCCAGCCCAACACGATCTTCGTCGCAGCCGGCGACCTGATCGGTGCGAGCCCGTTCCTGTCGGCGATGTTCCACGACGAGCCGACCATCGAATCGATGTCGCAGATGGGGCTCGCGCTGTCGGCGGTCGGCAATCACGAGTTCGATGAGGGCAAGACCGAGCTGCTGCGGATGCAGAACGGCGGCTGTCATCCGACCGACGGCTGCCGCGGGCCGCAGCCGTTCACCGGTGCCAAATTCCACTATCTCGCGGCGTCGACGTTCCTCGCCGGCACCGACAAGACGGTGTTTCCGCCCTATGAGATCCGCACCTTCGAGGACGTCCCGGTCGCCTTCATCGGGCTGACGCTGAAAGGGACCCCGGGCATCATCTCGCCGGCGAGCGCGGCCGGCCTCGACTTCCGCAACGAGGCCGAGAGCGTCAACGCGCTGATCCCGGAATTGAAGGCCAAGGGCGTGCAGGCGATCGTCGTGCTGATCCACGAGGGCGGCTGGCCGTCCGGTGGCATGAACGAATGTCCCGGGCTGTCGGGGCCGATCGTCGACATCGTCAAGGAGCTCGACAGCGCGGTCGACATCGTCATCTCCGGCCACACCCATCAGGCCTATGTCTGCACCATCGACAAGCGGCTCGTCACCTCGGGCGACAAGTTCGGCACGCTGGTGACGGCGATCGACGTCAAGCTCGACCGCACCACGCGCGACGTGATCAGCGCCACCGCGACGAACATCGTCGTCGACACCAGCCTGCCGAAGGATCCGGCGCAGACCGCGCTGATCGACGCCTATGAGAAGCTCGCGGCGCCCTACGCCAATCGCCCCGCCGGCGTGCTCACCGCGACGCTGTCGCGGCTGCCGAACGCCTCCGGCGAGAGCGTGCTCGGCGACGTCATCGCCGATGCCCAGCTCGCAGCGACAGCCGCGACGGACAAAGGGAGCGCGGTCATCGCGATGACCAATCCCGGCGGCATCCGGACGGATCTCGTTCGCCGCGACGACGGCGCGGTGACCTATGCCGACGTGTTCGCGAGCCAGCCGTTTCGCAACCAGCTGATGACGGTCACCCTGACCGGTGCCGAGATCAAGGCCGCGCTGGAGCAGCAATGGCTCGACCCGGCGCGGCCGCGCATCCTGCAGGTCTCCAGCGGTTTTTCCTATGCCTTCGATGCGAAACAGTCCGCGGGCGCGCGGATCGATGCCGCCAGCATGATGCTCGAGGGCAAGGCCATCGATCCCGCCGCGTCCTACCGGGTCACCATCAACAACTACCTCGCGCTCGGCGGCGACGGCTTCACCGCGTTCAAGAGCGGCCGCGATCCGATCACGGGACCCTATGACGACGAGGCGCTGTTCGCCTATCTCAAGGCCAACAGCCCGCTGGCCCTGCCGCCGCGCGGCCGTATCGTCAACAAGGCTTCGTGACGCCTGCCGCGCCGGGCGGAAAGCCGGTCATATCGCCCGCAGGGCTCTTTCCGAGGCTGCGTTCAGCGCATAGATTGGGCCCTCCCGCAACGCGCGAGTGGCAGAGCCCTGATGTCGACGCTGTATCTCTCTCATGAAGCCTGCCTCGATCACGCCACGCCGTCCGGCCACCCCGAGCGCGCCGACCGCCTGCGCGCCGTCGAGGAGGCCCTGACCGAGGAGCGCTTCGCCCTGCTCGATCGCGACGAGGCCCCGGAGGCCGACATCGAGCTGGCCCTGCTCTGCCACAACGAGCACTACGTCACCGAGCTGCGCCACATGGCCCCGACCTCGGGCATCATCTATCTCGACGGCGATACCTCGATGTCGCCCGGCACCTGGGAGGCCGTGATGCGCGGCGTCGGCGGCGCCGTCGCGGCGACGGAGTCGGTGATGTCGGGCCGCCACCGCAACGCCTTCGTGGCGGTGCGCCCGCCCGGACATCATGCCGAGATCGCCAAGCCGATGGGCTTCTGCTTCTTCGACAATGTCGCGATCGCCGCCCGCTACGCCCAGCGCACCTTCGGCATCGAGCGTGCCGCCATCGTCGACTTCGACGTCCACCATGGCAACGGCACCCAGGACATCTTCTGGGCCGACAAGAGCGTGATGTACTGCTCGACCCATCAGATGCCGCTGTTCCCGGGCACGGGCGCCCGCGGCGAGCGCGGCGAGCACGACACCATCGTCAACGCACCGCTGGCCTCCGAGGACGGCAGCCTCGAGTTCCGCTCCGCCTTCGAGAACCTGATCCTGCCGCAGCTCACCAAGTTCAGCCCCGAGCTCGTGATCATCTCGGCCGGCTTCGACGCCCACTATCGCGACCCGCTGGCGTCGCTCAACCTGCGGGCGGAGGATTTCGGCTGGGTCACCCGCAAGCTGATGGAGCTCGCCGACAAGACCGCCGGCGGCCGCGTCGTCTCTGTCCTGGAGGGCGGCTATGACCTTCAGGGGCTTAAGGAATCCGTCGCGGCCCACGTTGCGGCGCTGACCGGGGCGTAATCCCCAGGTTCCAGCCGATCCACCCCGGCAGGGCCTGACAGGGCCGCGAGCGGGGTGTAAAAGCACGGCCCCGGAGTTGAGTGAGCTGCAGGGAACCCGCATGGCGGACAACACCGTAACCGACGTCAAGAAGCTGTCGTTCGAGCGCGCGATCGAGGAGCTGGAATCGATCGTGAAGCGCCTCGAGGACGGCAAGGTGCCGCTCGAGGAGTCGGTGGCGATCTATGAGCGCGGCGAGGCGCTGAAGCGGCGCTGCGAGGAGCTGCTGCGCCAGGCGGAGGCCCGGGTCGAGAAGATCACGACCGACGCCAGCGGCCATGCGGTGGGAACCGTGCCGCTCGACGTGCAATAGCAGCTTGCGGCCAACCGGCCGTCTCCGAGCGACAGTCCGGATTTATTTCGCTGGTTGTGGCCTGACGCGACACGCGGGCAAAGCGCCTCCCATTCGTGCAATTCAGCCGCGCATCGGTGCAACTGCATCGTCAATGGGCTTGGCCGCCAAGTGTCCCCCGGCGAAGTCTCCGCCACCGCGTTCACCGCTCGAGAGTCAGCGCGACGTCCTTCGTTTACCATGCGACACGATTGGATCCGGGCAGTTCGCCGTGGCGCCCCCCGATCCCACGATCGTGCCGTTCCGCGTCTGCGATCGTCCGGCCCGATCATGACAATGTGCTTGGCTCGCAGGTCTTCCGCGTCCGCTTCGTGACGATCCACGAAAGGCCGCACGCCTGCGACTTCTTCATGATCGTCTGCGGACCGATCCCCTGACGCGGACGCATGGCTCACCGTACCGCGGCGCGCGCAATCGCCGCATCGGCGGATTCTGCGGCGCGGGAAAAAGCCTGGACCGAGCTCGCGTCCCCGGTCTATTCCGGAGCGACGGCTGCCGTCGATTTGAGCAGAGCAATGGAACCTCCGGCACGCCGCCGCGGTTGAGACGTGGCGCAAAGGTACCGTTTGCGGGCTTGCCAACTCCCGCCGGGTTGGCTTTAAGACGCACTTTGGTGTAAAGCTTCTCGCAACTGCGGGTTTTTGGAAGTGTCCATCCTCTCCGGAGAGAGGAATCTAAGCGCTTGCAAGAGCTAGCAAAACTGACTTGGCTGAACGACTTGGCGATCTTGGGCGACTAACGAGGACGGCAAGGCCACCAAGAGTGACTTACATCACATAGATCGATCCCAAACCCGGCTAGTCTTCGGACTGCGGCTTCGATCCGCGCGGATGTGACCTTCAAGACCTCAGGTTTCGCCGCCCGTTACGATGAACCTCTCAGATGTCGGCCCTTGAACCCGACCTGCAAAATTGGAATGTCACCGTGACCACATTTAGTAAGACGCCGCTTCTCGACACCATCAAGACCCCGGAAGATCTGCGCCGGCTGAAGGTCGAGCAGGTCCGGCAGGTCGCCGACGAATTGCGCCAGGAGACCATCGACGCGGTCTCGGTGACCGGCGGCCATTTCGGCGCTGGTCTCGGCGTGGTCGAGCTGACCACGGCCATCCATTACGTGTTCGACACCCCGCGTGACCGCCTGATCTGGGACGTCGGCCACCAGGCCTACCCGCACAAGATCCTGACCGGACGCCGCGACCGCATCCGCACCTTGCGCACCGGCGGCGGCCTCTCCGGGTTCACCAAGCGCGCCGAGAGCGACTACGATCCGTTTGGCGCTGCGCACTCGTCGACATCGATTTCCGCCGGCCTCGGCATGGCCGTTGCCCGCGACCTGTCGGGCGGCAAGAACAACGTGATCGCCGTGATCGGCGACGGTGCGATGTCCGCCGGCATGGCCTATGAGGCCATGAACAATGCCGGCGCGATGAACTCCCGCCTGATCGTGATCCTCAACGACAACGACATGTCGATCGCGCCGCCGGTCGGCGCCATGTCGGCCTATCTGTCGCGCCTGTACTCGGGCAAGACCTACCGAACGCTGCGAGATGCCGCCAAGCAGCTCGGCCAGCATCTGCCCAAGGTGATCGCCAACCGCGCCAGCCGCGTCGAGGAATATTCCCGCGGCTTCATGATGGACGGCGGCACGCTGTTCGAGGAGCTCGGCTTCTACTACGTCGGCCCGATCGACGGCCACAACCTCGACCATCTGCTCCCCGTCCTGAAGAACGTCCGCGACATGGAGACCGGCCCGATCCTGGTCCACGTCGTGACCCAGAAGGGCAAGGGCTACTCGCCCGCGGAAGCGGCGGCCGACAAATATCACGCGGTGGCCAAGTTCGACATCGCCACCGGCACCCAGGCGAAGGCCAAGCCGAACGCGCCGGCCTATCAGAACGTGTTCGGCCAGAGCCTGGTCAAGGAAGCCGAGAAGGACGACAAGATCGTCGGCATCACTGCCGCGATGCCCTCGGGCACCGGCATCGACATCTTCGCCAAGGCGTTCCCGAAGCGCACCTTCGACGTCGGCATCGCCGAGCAGCACGCCGTGACCTTCGCCGCCGGCCTCGCAGCCGAGGGCTTCAAGCCGTTCTGCGCGATCTACTCGACCTTCCTGCAGCGCGGCTACGACCAGATCGTCCACGACGTCTGCATCCAGAGCCTGCCGGTGCGCTTCGCCATCGACCGCGCCGGCCTGGTCGGCGCCGACGGCGCGACCCATGCCGGCTCCTTCGACAACGCCTATCTCGGCTGCCTGCCGAACATGGTGATCATGGCGGCCTCCGACGAGGCCGAGCTGGTGCACATGGTGGCGACCCAGGTCGCGATCAACGACCGGCCGAGCTCGGTGCGCTATCCGCGCGGCGAAGGCCGCGGCGTGGAAATGCCCGAGGTTGGCGTTCCGCTGCCGATCGGCAAGGGCCGCATGATCCGCCAGGGCAAGCAGGTCGCCCTGCTCTCGTTCGGCACCCGGCTTGCCGAGTGCGAGAAGGCCGCCGACGAGCTCGCCGCCCATGGCCTGTCCGCCTCGATCGCCGATGCGCGCTTCATGAAGCCGCTCGACGAGGAGCTGGTGCTGAAGCTGGCCCGCGAGCACGACATCCTGATCACGATCGAGGAAGGCTCGGTCGGCGGCTTCGGCTCGCACGTCATGCAGTACCTGTCCGACCAGGGCATGCTGGACGGCGGCCTGAAGATGCGTTCGATGGTGCTGCCCGACGAGTTCCAGGACCACGACACGCCGGCAGCGATGTACGCCCGCGCCGGGCTTGACGCCAAAGGCATCGTCCGCAAGGTGTTCGAGGCGCTCGGCAAGGATTACACGACCGAGTCGGTCAAGCTCGCCTGAGGCGAGCTTGGGTCCCGCAGTGGTGAGCCATGAAGATCTATCTGGCAGGTCCCGACGTGTTCCTGCCGGATGCCATTGAAATCGGCCGGCGGAAGGTCGCGATCTGCGACCGCCACGGCCTGATCGGCCTCTACCCCCTCGACAACAGCATCGACCTCGCCTCCTCCGACGCCTCGCGCCAGATCTTCCATGGCAACGAGGCGATGATGGACGACGCCGATGCCATCATCGCCAATCTCACACCGTTCCGCGGGCCCGGCGCCGATGCCGGCACGGTCTATGAGTTCGGCTACATGGCCGGCTCCGGCAAGCTGTGTCTCGGCTACTGCAACGACCCGGCCGTCTACGCCGATCGTGCCCGGCGCTTCACGGCGGTGACGGAGCAGGACGGTCGCCTGGTCGATGGCGAAGGCCTGACTGTCGAGGATTTCGGCCTGCCCGACAATCTCATGATGATCCACGCGCTCGAGCTACGCGGCGCTCCGCTCGTCGCTCCACGCGAACGCCCTGCGGACGTCTGGCATCATCTGGCAGCGTTCGAGACCTGCGTGAGATTGGCGGCGGAGCGGCTGGCGACGAGGACGGTTTGATCCCGGGCCCCTCCGAAGCCGCGAATACGCACGAACAGCTTGCAACACCCGTCATTGCGAGCGAAGCGAAGCAATCCAGGGCTACAAAGGAGGTCTGGATTGCTTCGTCGCTTCGCTCCTCGCAATGACGGAGTTCAAAATTCATTGCGTCGCCCTCATCTCACCTATCTCGCGATCCGGCCCATGACCCCTGCCCGCAAACGTGCTGACATCCTCCTCGTCGAACGCGGCCTGTTCGAGAGCCGCGCGCGGGCGCAGGCGGCGATCGAGGCGGGGCTCGTGTTCGCCAACGACAAGCAGGTGGGCAAAGCCTCGGAGAACATTCCCGCCGACGCCGTCCTGCAGGCCGAGCCGGCGCATCCCTGGGTGTCGCGTGGCGGCGTCAAGCTGGCGGCGGCGCTGGAGCATTATGGCATCGAGGTCGAAGACCATGTCTGCCTCGATGTCGGTGCCTCCACCGGCGGCTTCACCGAGGTCCTGCTGGCGAATGGCGCGGCGCTCGTGTTCGCGGTCGATGTCGGCCGCGACCAATTGCACCCATCATTGCGCAATCACCCGAAGATCATCTCGATGGAGCAGACCGACATCCGCAGCTACGACGGCAAGCGCCTGCCGCAGCGCCCCGACGTCGTCGTGATCGACTGCAGCTTCATCTCGCTCAAGGCGGTGCTGCCGGTCGCGCTATCACTCGCGGCCTCGCCGATGAGCCTGCTGGCGCTGATCAAGCCGCAATTCGAGGCGCAGGGAAAGCACGGCAAGGGCGGCATCATCAAGGATGCAAGCGTGCATGCCGCCGTCTGCGACGACATTGCGGCCTTCGCCGCCTCGCTCGGCTGCAGCGACATCGAGATCTTCCCGTCATCGATCAAGGGCGGCGACGGCAACGCCGAGTTCTTCCTGGGAGCGCGCCGCCATGGTTGAGCGTCTCGTCATCGACCATGTCGGCCATCGCGGCGATGGCGTGTCGCTGTCATCGGGCGAGGCGCTGTACGTGCCCTACACGCTGGCCGGCGAGACCGTCGAGGCGGCTGTCGTGCCCGGGCATCCCGATCGCCGCAAGCTGCTCGCGGTGGAGGCGGCGAGCTCGGAGCGGATCGCGCCATTCTGTGCGCATTTCGGCGTGTGCGGCGGCTGCGCCATCCAGCACTGGATGCCCGGGCCCTATCAGCAGTGGAAGCGCAACATCGTCGTCGAGACGCTACGGGCCGCCAAGGTCGACTGCGACGTGGCCGATCTGATCGATGCCCACGGCGCCGGCCGGCGCCGCGCCACCTTCCACGCCCGGATGGGCACGCACGACGTCCTCAGGGTCGGATTCTCGGCCGCGAACAGCCACGATATCGTGCCGATCGACCGCTGCCCGATCCTCGACCCCGCGCTGGACGGTGCGCTGGAAGCCGCATGGGCGCTGGCGGAGGCGCTGAAGCCGACCGGCAAGCCGCTCGACATTCAGGCGACCGCGACCAGCAACGGCCTCGACATCGACATCCGCGGCTCCGGCCCGCTGCCGCCGCCGCGCGTCGCGGCCCTGTCCCGCCTCGCCGAACAGCACCGGCTGGCGCGGCTGACGCGCCATGGCGAGCTGGTGCTGATGCGCAATGCGCCCGTGGTTACGATGGGGACGGCACAGGTGACGCTGCCGCCCGGCTCGTTCCTGCAGGCCACCGTGCAAGGCGAGGAGACGCTGGCGCAATTGGTGATGGAGCGGATCGGCAAAGCCAAGCACGTCGCCGACCTGTTCTGCGGCGTCGGCCCGTTCGCGCTGCGGCTCGCCACGCGGGCGCGCGTCACCGCCATGGACAATGATGCCGGCGCGATCGCGGCGCTGCAAAAGGCGTCTGGCACGCCCGGCCTCAAGCCGATCAAGGCCGAGGCGCGCGACCTGTTCCGCCGCCCGCTGATGTCGCCGGAATTGCGCGACATCGACGCCGTCGTGTTCGATCCGCCGCGCCAGGGCGCTCAGGCGCAGGCCAGGCAACTCGCGGCCAGCAAGGTGCCGGTGATCGTCGCGGTGTCCTGCAACGTCACGACGTTCGCGCGGGATATGCGCATGCTGATCGACGGCGGCTACAAGCTCGAGACCGTGGTGCCGGTCGACCAGTTCCGACATACGCCGCATGTCGAGCTGGTGGCGAGGCTGGTGCGGTGAGCACCGTCAGCGGATTTACGAGCGATATCGGCTTTTTCGGGAAGCGCCAAGCGTTGCCCCTGCAATGACGCACGGAGCTCGCGCATCACGCTCGGTGCGCCCCCTCGCCCCGCTTGCGGGGAGAGGTCGACTGAGAACGCCGCTGACTATGAGCACGAACTCGTAGGCGATCGACCAGCGATGTCGCCTATCCGATGCGCTACCTCACCACGCTGACCTTCACCGGCGCGACGCCGGAGTTGACCATGCCGAGCGCCTGCGCGGCTGAGTAGGACACGTCGACCACCCGGCCCTGCACGAACGGTCCGCGATCGTTGACGCGCACCACCACGGAGCGGCCGGTCTTGACGTTGGTGACCTGCAGGCGGGTGCCGAACGGCAGGCTGCGATGCGCGGCCGTCAGCTCGGAGGGATTGAAGCGCTCGCCGCTCGCGGTCTTCTGGCCTTCCGAATAGTAGCTGGCGAGACCGGACGCTCCGGAGTGCGCCGGCGGCGGGCTGGGCTCGGCCCGCCGGACGCGCACCACTGACTCCGGCGCCTTCTCCGCGCGCTGCACCTGCGGCCGAAATTCGGCTCCGGCTTGCTTCGTCGGCGCCGCCCAGCGCGCCTGCCGGACCGCCGATGATTGCGCGCAGGCTGCGAGCGAAGCCGCCGCCGCACACACCAGCGCTGCCCTGAGAAGTTGGCAAGCGAGCCCTGCACGCGGACCTTGGATGACTGACGAGCGCCTGACGCGCTGCGCGGGACGTGCTGTCCGGTCGATGATACGCATGTTCTGTGCGCCTCCGCCTCAATCCGCTCATGGTCGCGGCCCAATCGCGGCGGCACGGTGGCAAAGGGAAACTTGCGGGAGATGCAACCCCTGGTTTTTGGGAGATTGTGGCTCAATGGCAACAGATCAGCCTGAACAGCGGCCTTGTGGAGTTTTTCCACGCAAGAACTTCATACTGTCATCCTGGGAGAACACGTGAATGCCTGACCCGCTGCTGACCCGCATCGTCGGCGAACTTGCCGATGTCCCGGGACTGCGCGCCATCGCGCTCGGTGGATCACGTGCGCGCGGCACCGCGCAGGCGGGCTCGGACTACGACGTCGGGCTCTACATCGCATCCAGGCACGGCCTCGACACCGACGTGCTGCGCGAAGCAGTGCGGCGGCTCGTCGACGACCCGCAAACGCTCGAACTGACGGCGGTCGGCGGCTGGGGACAGTGGATCGTCGGCGGCGGCTGGCTCAGAATCGACGGGCACAAGGTCGACCTGCTCTATCGCGAGATCGATGCGGTCGGCGGCGTGATCGACGACTGCCGGAAAGGGCGGATCGAGATGCACTACCAGCCAGGCCATCCGCATGGCTTCGTCTCGGCGATCTGGATGGGCGAGGTCGCGCTCTGCCGCCCGCTGCACGATCCCGCGCAACTGCTGGCGGGGCTGAAGTCGCGCTGCACGCCCTATCCGCGCCGCCTGCGCGACGCGATTATTGCGCGCTTCCACTGGGAGATCGCATTCAGCATCGATAATGCCGAGTTGGCTGTCGGGCGTGGCGATCATACCCACGTCGCGGGCTGCGCCTATCGCGCCCTCGCCTGCCTTGCGCAGGTGCTGTTTGCGGTCAACGGGCGCTACCTGATCAACGAGAAGGGCGCGCTCATGGAGGCCGCGACGTTTGGACTGGCACTCGCCGATCTCGCGGCGCGCGTGGAGCTCATCTGGCAATCGATCGGCAATGGCGAATTCGGTGCGGCGCTCCGCAGCCTGCGGGAGGTCGAGGCCGAATTGAAACAGGCGTTGGTCCATGCTGCGACGGCCAGCTGAGATCGGCGCCTTACCAATCAAGTCTCCCCGCGCGCGCGTCTGCTCGGCAGCCTGGGCCTGCGGGTCACCGCCCCCAGCGGTCCTGCCAGATCTTCTCGCCGATCGTGCAGGACACGCGCGGCTCCTTGTCGGCATCGTCGGCGACAGGCACGATCCACGGCGGAGGTGAGCGTCCGGCAACCTCCATCAGCAGCTTGGTGCGGATGGCTTCCTTGAACTCGTCGCGGCTCTTGATGGTGACGACGAACGAGCCGTGGCCGCCGGTGACGCAATCCTTGTAGTAGAGATCGAGGTTCTCGATATCCATGGTCGAATAGGACGGCTCCTTGACCATGATCGGCAGGCCGTTGATCGTGATGCCCTTGTCGACGGCCTCGTCGCGCGCGATCGTCACCGGTGAGGGACCATTGTTGTTGGGCCCGTCGCCGGAGATGTCGATGACGCGGCGCAGTCCGCGGTAGGGATTCTCGTCGAACAGCGGCATGGCGAAGTAGATCGCGCCGGAGATCGAGGTGCGCGACGCCCGGCGGATCGGCGTCTTCATGATCTCGGCGGCGACGGCGTCGGCACTTTCCGGTCCGTCGATCAGGCGCCATGGAATGATGATCTTCTGGTCGCTCGAGGCCGCCCATTCGAAATAGGTCACGGCGATCCTGCCGTGCACGCCGCTCTTCAGCGCCTGCAGGAACTCGCGCGAGCTGAGCGCCTGGGCGTAGCCTTCGCGCTGGATCGCCAGCTCGTCCAGGTCCATCGAGTAGGACACGTCGACGGCGAGGATCAGTTCGACGTCGACGGACGCTTCCTTCTCGCTCAGCTGCTGCGCCGGCTGGGCCCTCGGCGCTGCCACGACGGTGGCTACGTCGCCGCCGGCCAAGGCGCCCGCCAGACACGCCACCCCGATCGAGATCCACCAGCGCATGAGCTGCCCTCCAATCGCGTCTGATGATGGTGACATGCAATCCGCAGAGCGCAAAGCGGGAACGCACACATCCATTCACATTCCGGTTAGTCCCCTGGGGTTTGCCCGGATGTCAGGCAGCCGCGTGCGCCCATCGCGCAAGGCATGCAGCCCGTGGTTTCCCGGAGCGGCCGAAGCCTGTATCGTGGCGTGACTGCCGCATCCGGAACACAGGCACGCCCTCAGAATGAACGATGCCGTCACCAAGCCCAAAACGAAGGTACGCACCAAGACCGAGCGTCCGCGGCTCTACAAGGTGATCCTCGTCAACGACGACTTCACGCCGCGCGATTTCGTGGTGATGATCCTGAAGGCGGAATTCAGCATGACCGAGGACCAGGCCTACAAGGTCATGATCACGGCGCATAAGCTCGGCGTCTGCGTGGTGGCCGTGTTCACCAAGGACGTCGCCGAGACCAAGGCGACGCGCGCGACCGATGCCGGCCGCGCCAAGGGATACCCGCTGCTGTTCACCACCGAGCCGGAGACCTAGAGCATGATCTTTCGGAAAACCGGTTTCCACCTTTCCGGATCGTGCTTCAGGCCGGAGAACTAATCCTCTTCGCGAAGCCCGAACACGCGCTGCTCCGTCGCAAGGCCCGCGATCGGGAACGCGCCGAGATCGGTCCATGGTTCGGCACAGGCTCCGGCGAAAGTCTCCGAGGCGACCACGGTGCGCCTCAGCCGCGCGGCGATCTTCTCCAGCCGGGCCGCAAGATTGACGGCCGGACCGATGCAGGTGAAATCGAGCCGGTTGCCGCCGCCGATATTGCCATAGAGCAGCCGTCCGACATGCAGCGCGACGCCGAAGCGGAAGCGTTCCCCGGTGCCGCCGGCCGCGTAATCGAGCGCATCGACGCGGGCCCGCGAGGCGCGCGCCGCCGCAAGGACGCGGGCGCAGACCTCGGTCGGATCGCCGCCCTGCTCGCGAAACGGAAACACGGCGAGCAGGCCGTCGCCCATGAACTTCAGCACCTCGCCGCCCTGCTCGCGGATCGGATCGACCTGGCAGTCGAAATAGTGGTTGAGGATCGCCACCACGTCCTCAGCCGGCAGGCGATCGGACAAGGGCGTGAAGCCGCGCAGATCCGACAGCCAGATCGCCGCATCCAGCGTATCGGTATGGCCTCGGCGGATCTGGCCGCCCAGGATGCGCTCGCCGGCGCGGTTGCCGACATAGGTGTCGAGCAGCATCGAGGCCGTACGTCGAAGCGTGACGATCTCGGTGTAGCGCGCCAAAGCCGGCATCAGCGAGCGAATTGCATTCAGATGCGCGTCGGTGAAGCCTGTTGGAGATTTGGTGGTCCAACTCGACGCGTGGACCGCACGGTCGATGAAGGTCAAAGGTAGAGTGAAATAGTCGGTCACGCCTTCGGCCCGCAGATCCATCAGGATCGGAAAGAGCTCGGCTTCCCGATCGCGAGGATCGGCCCTGAACTCGGTCCCCTGCTCGAACACGCGCGCAAGCGGGCTGTCCCTGTAGGCCGGCGTACTCTCGAAGCCGAAATCGACCGAGCCCATCTCGACCTCCGCTCCCTGGCGCCAGATGAAGCTGCGGCCGGCGATATCAGGATGAAGGGTGCGGACGAACACGCCCACGCGCCACAGCGGCACGCCGAGCCCGACCAGACGATCGCAGCATTCGGACATCATCTGGCTCGGCGTCGCCGCGGAACGCGCGCCGTCGACCAGCCAGTCCTTGATGTCCCGCAGCTTGGAAGTGTCCATGGGACGACACTAGGCGAGCAGCGTGGCAACAGCAAACAGCCGCGGCGGCAGCGTGCGGCTACCCCACCTGGCCGCGGTGGCGCAGCAGATGATCGGCCAGCACACAGGCCATCATCGCCTCGCCGACGGGAACCGCGCGGATGCCGACGCAGGGGTCGTGACGGCCCTTGGTCAGGATCTCGGTCTCCTGGCCTGAGCGGTCGACGGTCTGGCGCGGGGTGAGGATCGACGAGGTCGGCTTGACCGCGAAGCGCAGCACGATCGGCTGTCCCGTGGCGATGCCGCCGAGAATGCCGCCGGCATTGTTGGAGAGGAAGCGCGTGCCGTCATTGGCCGAGCGCATCTCGTCGGCGTTCTCCTCGCCGGTCAGCTCGGCCGCGCCGAAGCCGGCGCCGATCTCGACGCCCTTCACGGCGTTGATGCTCATCATCGCCGCGGCGAGATCGGCATCGAGCTTGCCGTAGAGCGGCGCGCCAAGTCCCGCCGGCACGCCCTCGGCGACGATCTCGAGCACGGCGCCGATCGACGAGCCGGACTTCCTGATGCCGTCGAGATAGTCCTCGAAGAACGCCGCCTTGTCCTTGTCAGGGCAGAAGAAGGGATTGCGCGCGACCTCGTCCCAGTCCCAGTTGCCGCGATCGATCTTGTGCGGACCCATCTGCACCAGCGCACCGCGCACCTTCACGTCGGGCAGGACCTTGCGCGCGATCGCGCCGGCGGCGACGCGCGTCGCGGTCTCGCGCGCCGAGGAACGACCGCCGCCGCGATAGTCGCGCAGGCCGTATTTGGCCTCGTAGGTGAAGTCGGCGTGACCGGGACGAAACTTGTCCTTGATCTCGGAATAGTCCTTGGAGCGCTGGTCGGTGTTCTCGATCAGGAGCGCGATCGGCGTGCCCGTGGTGACCTGCACGCCCGTGTCGGGATCAGCCATCACGCCGGACAGGATCTTCACCTGGTCCGGCTCCTGGCGCTGGGTGGTGAAGCGCGACTGGCCGGGACGGCGGCGGTCGAGATCGCGCTGGATCTCGTCGGCGGCGAGCGGGATCCGCGGCGGACAGCCGTCGACCACGCAGCCGATGGCCACGCCATGGCTCTCGCCGAAGGTGGTGACGCGGAACATGTGGCCGAAGGTGTTGAAGGACATGAGCTGATCACCCAACCGGAAAAACCATCATTCCGGGATGGTCAAGGACCAGACCGGACTCTCGAGATTCCGGGTTCGCCTCCGCGAGGCGCACCGGAACGACGGAGACAAACTAACTGTACTTCTCGAACCCGTTCTCACCGAACACATAGACCGCGCCCTGCTGGATCGGCAGGTCGACGGCGCCGTGCGGCGTCTCGAAGCCCAAGGCGACCATCAGCGCCCGCGCCGTGCCGCCATGGGCGACCGCCACGATATCGCCAGACAGCCCATCGTACCAGTCGCGCACGCGGCGCTCGACGTCGGCATAGGTCTCGCCGCCCTCGGGCGCCAGCGACCATTTGTCGGTCAGCCGCCTGGCATAGAAGGCGGGATCGGCCGCCTGCATTTCCGGCAACGTCGCCCCTTCCCATTTGCCGTAGCCGATCTCGCGCAGCCGGGCATCGAGCGCATAGCCCTCTGCTGGCAGGCTCAGGGTCTCGCGCACCAGCTCCATGGTCGCGCGGGCGCGGCTGAGGGGGCTAGCGACGTAGGGCAGGCGCGCCGCATCATGGCCGTTGCGCGCAGCGAGCTCGGCCAGGATGTTGCCGGCCTGCACCGCCTGCACCCGCCCGAGCGCGTTCAGCGGGATGTCCTGCGTGCCTTGCAGCCGGCCGAGCGCATTCCATTCCGTCTCGCCGTGGCGGATGTAGTAGATCGTGGGCCGTGGCATTGCGCGTTGACGTTATTCCTTGGCGCCGACGGAATTGCTGAGCGAGATGTCGGGCGCCTCGGGCCGCTTCATGCCGACGACATGATAGCCGGAATCGACGTGATGCACCTCGCCGGTGACGCCGCGCGACAGGTCGGACAAGAGATACAGCGCGCTGTCGCCGACCTCGTCGATGGTCACGGTCCGGCGCAGCGGCGCGTTGTATTCGTTCCACTTCAGGATGTAGCGGAAGTCGCCGATGCCCGAGGCGGCCAGCGTCTTGATAGGTCCTGCCGAGATCGCATTGACGCGGATGTTCTTCTCGCCGAGATCGGCGGCGAGATAGCGCACGCTGGCTTCCAGCGCGGCCTTGGCGACGCCCATCACGTTGTAGTGCGGCATCCACTTCTCGGCGCCGTAATAGGTCAAGGTGATGATCGAGCCGCCGTCGGTCATCAGCTTCTCGGCGCGCTGCGCGATCGCCGTCAGCGAGTAGCAGCTGATCAGCATGCTCTTGGAGAAATTGTCCTGCGTGGTTTCGATGTAGCGGCCGTCGAGCTGGTCCTTGTCGGAGAAGGCGATGGCGTGGACCACGAAATCGATCTGGCCCCACTTCTCCTTGAGCACGTCGAACACCGCGTCGATGGTCGTGGGATCGGTGACATCGCAATGGCCGAGCACGAGCCCGCCGAGCTCGGCCGCCAGCGGCTCGACCCGCTTCTTCAGCGCGTCGCCCTGGTAGGTCAACGCGATCTCCGCGCCGGCCGCGCGCGCGGCCTTGGCGATGCCCCAGGCGATCGAGCGGTTGTTGGCCACGCCAAGGACGACCCCGCGCTTGCCCTGCATCAAACCTGAAATCTGCGCCATGCGGCTTCCCATCGAACTGATTATTAAGGACTGGACGTACACCACCGGTCTGGCCCGGTACAGCCCCATTCCGCCCGCTCTGTGGCAAACTCCCCCGCAGGGCTTGCGGTCCGGAATACGCTGATCATCGCGGGGTTATGATCTTTGCAAGACGCCGGCTGCGGCCTGCGCCCTTGTCATCGCAGCGAACAGCCGCAGGGCATTCCATGAACGCGTTCCGCCAGAGCGTCGAGACCATGATTCCGGCACTGCGCCGTTATGCCCGGGCGCTGGCGCGCGACATGGACGCGGCCGACGAACTGGTCCAGGACACGCTGGTGCGGGCGCTGCGCTCGGAGCGGCTGTTCCTGGGCGGCGACATCAGGAGCTGGCTGTACACGATCCTGACCAATCTGAACAAGAACCGCCGGCGCTCCTTGGCGCGGCGGCCGCACTTCATGCCGCTCCAGGACGACAATGCCGACGCCAGCGGCACCGAGGCCGAGGGCCGGGACATCGAGCACGCGCTGGCGACCCTGGTGGAGGAGCAGCGCGCGGCGCTTCTCCTCGTCGTGCTCGAAGGCCTGAGCTACCGCGAGGTCGCCGACATCCAGGGTGTCCCAATCGGCACCGTGATGTCCCGCCTCGCCCGCGCCCGCGCCCATGTCCGTGCCGTGCTCGAGGGCGAGCGGCCGGCGCTGCGGAGGGTGAAATGACCACTGCACAAAAGCCGCCCTGCCATGTTCGGCTGCCCAAGCCTGCAGCGACCGTGCATCGCCGCAGCCGCCCGATTGCAACGAGATCCCGATGATGACCGAGCCGACCATTCCCGTCACCGAAGACGAGCTGCACGCCTATGTCGACAACGAGCTGCCGGCCGAGCGCCGCAGCGACGTCGAGCGCTGGCTGGCCGCGCATCCGGCGGACGCCGAGCGGGTGCAATCCTGGCGCAGCATGGCTGAGGCGCTCCATGCCCGCTACGATTCGATCGTCAACGAGCCGGTGCCGCCGCGGCTCGACCTCGACGGTCTGGAGCGCCGGCCGCGGCGCTGGGTCGTCGCGGCCATGGCGGCAAGCGTGGCGGCCTTCGCGGTCGGCGGCGCGGTCGGCTGGGTCGCGCGTGGCGCCGCGTCCTCGCCGTCGCCGCTGCAGGCCCTCGCCGGCGAGGCGCTCGATGCGCACCGACTCTACGTCGTGGAGGTGCGCCATCCGGTCGAGGTTCCTGGCGACGAGAAGGCCCATCTGCAGCAATGGCTGACGCGGCGCTGCGGTCGCACCGTGCAGGCGCCGGAGCTGGAAACCACCGGGCTGAAGCTCGTCGGCGGCCGGCTGCTGCCGGGGCCGACCGGCCCGGCGTCCTTCCTGATGTACGAGAGCACCTCCGGCGAGCGCTTCACGGTGTATGCGACCAAGGTCGGGATCGAGGCGGCCGAGATGCGCTATACGGCGCAGGGCAACACCGCCGCACTCTCATGGGCGGAGCGCGGCGTCAGCTACGTCGTCAGCGGCAGCAGTGACCGGACGCGTCTCACCCAGGTCGCGCGCCTTGTTTATGACCAGACCGAACGGGCGGGCGGCTAGCGGCGGACCAGTGCCCGATCTCGCGAGGTGCCGGCCTCGGCGCGATTACGGCCGGGATCAGAAGCGTTTGCAGGATGGCCGCGAGCGCTGCCCGAGAGGATCCTGATCCCCGCATGGCTCAGGCGGGAGACACGCCAGGGTCGGCGCCGCAATTCGGTCACCGGAAATCTGGAATCAGGTCACCGGCACGTCTCAATATAGCGCCAAATGTTCACGAAAAAATGAGGAGTGTTCGATCCGCCGATCGACACGGAAGCGGCCTCGATTGGGGTTTTGTACCGCGCTGGTCCCCCTTTCGAGGCCGCACTTTTTTCTCAGCTTTCCAGCTCGTCCTTCAGCTTTCAGCCGAGTCGTCCGCAACGCGCAACCTCAGGAGAGGTTGCTGCGCGGATTGTAGGGATGACGGTCGCGCCATTTGGTCATCAGGGCCTCGAGCTCGGCGTCGTTGCCATCGGGCAGCACGATCCGGGTGGTGACGAACAGATCGCCGGCCGAGCCGTCGCTCTTGGGCAGGCCCTTGCCCTTGAGCCGGAAGGTCCGGCCGCTGGAGGTGTTCTTCGGGATCGACAGCTCGACCGCGCTGCCGAGAGTCGGCGCCCTCACCTTGGCGCCCAGGACCGCCTCGTAAAGCGTGATCGGCAGATCGAGCCTGAGGTCGCTGCCCTCGACCTTGAAGAACGGATGCGGCGCGATCTGGATCGTGATCAGGAGATCACCCGGCCGGTGTCCGGGCGCGCTCTCACCCTGCCCCTTCAGCCTAATCTGCTGGCCGGCGGTGACGCCGGCGGGGACCTTGACGTTGAGCTCCTTGCCCGACGGCAGCCGCACCCGCTTCTCGCCGCCATTGACGGACTCCTCGAGCGAGACCGACATTGCAACCTTCAGATCGAGGTCGAGGCCGACACCGCCGGTATCGAACTCGAACGAGCCGCCGCCGCCGCGTGCACCGCGCGCGCCGGCGCCGCCGAACATGCTGTTCAGAATGTCCTCGAATCCGCCACCGCCGAAGCCGCCGCCCGGCCCGCCGCCGCTGCGGAAGGTATAGCTCTCGAAGCCGCCCCCCGGCCCGCCGCGGCCGGCGCCGCCCCCGGGAAAGCCCTGGAAGCGCGGCTTGCCGTCAGCGTCGATCTCCCCGCGATCGAACTGCTTGCGCTTCTCCTCGTCGCCCAGGATCTCGTTGGCCGAATTGATCTCGGCAAACCGCGCCGATGCCTTCGGGTCATCCTTGTTGCTGTCGGGATGATGCTTCTTGGCGAGCTTGCGATAGGCGCTCTTGATGGCCGCAGCGCTGGCGCTTCGCGGCACCCCCAAGACCTCATAGGGGTCGCGCATCCGTCACGTCTCCTTACAGAAAGTCAGATACTAACCTATGGGCTCCCCGCCCGCTTCGCATTTCATCTGGGGAGTCCGTTGTATTTTTGCAACGGGTTCCAGACGACCCCGGCTAGCTTTGCTGCCAGGGTTTGAGCGTCTGGATGTCCCAGCGCCCACGCTCGATACGACACGCCGAGCCCTGCAGCCAGCGTTCCGTCTTGCCGTTGACGTAGCTCGCCAGGAAATCGCGGCACGCGCGGCCGTCGTCGGCCGTGTAGGACTTGGCGATCGGCGTCACCGAGCCGCGGGCGCCGGTCTGCGGATTCTGCCACGGCTGGCTGGAATCCTTGCTCCCCTTGGTCAGCACGTCCGACGCGGCGTTGCGGGCAAAAGCGAGATCGGCTTCGGTCGGCTCGCGCTCGGGCGGCGGGCTGACCGCGCCGGTGATCTCCGCATCGTCCATCTTGGCAAAGGCCGTTTCAGGGCGCGACAGGCTGCAGCCGCCGCCGGACAGGCCGATTAGAATGAGTGTCAAAGCCGTGCCGGCATGACCGATCGCGGATAGGCCAAGTCGGACCGATGCCCTATATAGGGCCGGACCAGAATGGACTTGCACGCGCCTGGCCGCGGGTGAACGCAAAACTCGGACTCCCCATACACATGACCGACCCCACGAGCATCAAACACCAGACAACCTTAACATCCGGTACATCGGCCGATTTTACCCAGGCCGGCGAGCCGTTTGCGCTGTTTGCGGCGTGGTTTGCCGAAGCCGGCAAGAGCGAGCCCAACGATCCGAATGCGATGGCGCTGGCAACGGTCGACGACAGCGGGCTGCCTGACGTGCGCATGGTGCTGATGAAGGGCTATGACGAGGACGGCTTCGTCTTCTACAGCCACAAGGCCAGCCAGAAGGGCCGCGAGCTCGCCGCCAATCCGAAGGCCGCGCTGCTGTTTCACTGGAAGTCGCTGCGCCGCCAGGTCCGCATCCGCGGCCTCGTGGCGCCGGTGACCGACGAAGAGGCCGACGCCTATTTCGCGACCCGGCCGAAGCAGGCGCAGCTCGGCGCCTGGGCCAGCAAGCAGTCGCAGCCGCTGGAGAGCCGCTTCGCGTTCGAGCAGGCGATCGCCAAGGTCGCCGCGCAATACATCATCGGCGAGGTGCCGCGCCCGCCAGGATGGAGCGGCTGGCGCATCACGCCCGTCAGCATGGAGTTCTGGCACGACCGGCCATTCCGCCTGCACGACCGCATCGAATTCCGGCGCGAGGCTTCGGGCCGGCCGTGGACCAAGGTGCGGATGTATCCGTAGGGGATCGCCGCGCGGGCTTGCGCCCGGCCTCCAGGCGTCCGATGCGCCAACGAATCGCCATCGCGCGCGTGAATCAGGCGCCGAACGCACAACCATTGTGGTAAGTTGATCCCGTCCGGGATCGTGAAAGACGCAGTTCATGCCGACCTCTTCCAATCAGCCACGGCGCACGATGCTGCTGACCGGTGCCAGCCGCGGCATCGGTCATGCCACCGTGATCCGCTTCTCATCAGCCGGCTGGCGCGTCCTCACCTGCTCGCGGCACCCCTTTCCCGAAGAATGCCCGTGGGGCGCCGGCCCCGAGGACCACGTCCAGGTCGACCTGTCCGATCCCCAGGACACCGTGCGCGCGATCGCCGAGATCAAACAGCGGATCGACGGCGGCGAGCTGCACGCGCTGGTCAACAACGCCGCGATCTCGCCGAAGGGCGCGGGCGGTGCCCGGCTCGGCACCGTCGACACCGACCTCGACACCTGGAATCACGTCTTCCGCGTCAACTTCTTCGCGCCGATCATGATGGCGCGCGGCCTGATCAAGGAGCTGAAGGCGGCCAGGGGCTCCGTCGTCAACGTCACCTCGATCGCCGGCTCGCGCGTGCATCCCTTCGCCGGCGCGGCCTACGCGACCTCCAAGGCGGCGCTGGCCGCCCTGACCCGCGAGATGGCGTCGGATTTCGGCCGGGTTGGCGTCCGCGTCAACTCGATCGCGCCGGGCGAGATCGACACCTCGATCCTGTCGCCGGGCACCGAGAAGATCGTGCAGGAGCAGATCCCGATGCAGCGCCTCGGCACGCCCGACGAGGTCGCCAAGATCATCTACGTGCTGTGCTCGGAGACCAGCTCCTACGTGAACGGCGCCGAGATCCACATCAACGGCGGCCAGCACGTCTGAGGCAATCGACGCGGAGACGCTTGCCCGTGTTCGATTTGGTTCATGGCGGCTTGCCACGTTCGGCAAGTTCCGGATGACCGCGCGAAGGCGTGATTAACGCCATCTCCGAAGATCGATACGGACCTACCGACCACCACAAACAAGACAGCGCTCCCGGAGGGAACGCTGTTCATGGGATGGGATCGGCGTACTGAATTTCCAATCACTGGCCGCGCAGACGGCATTGCCTGAATACCGTCACGTCGAGAACGGTCGTTCAGCCTTCGCACACCAAACCGCGCAGAATCTGCGCGGCGCGCCAGCGCAGGCGGTCGGACTCGACGTTGAGGGCGCTGGAGCAATCATCGTCGCGCTCGTCCTCCTCGAGATCGGCGCCGCAGTAGCGGCAGGTGCGCGGCGACAGCGCATGGGCCACGACGATGTCGGCGCGGCTGCGCTGATAGCTGGCAAGATCGATCACGTTGTTCGATGCCATTATGCGTTTCTCAACCATTGCCGCCGCCTCTTGGATAAGGCGCGATGAACGCGCCCTCGAGCTCTGCCTTGCATGCCACGCGCCGAGGCGCTCGTTGTTTGTCATGCTGGTGCAGATTTATCGCAGAGAAGTTTCGATCAAACGTTCAGCGTTCCCATCAAATTTTACCTGAGGAATTGGGGCGGCTTTGCAGCGGCATTGCAGCCGGCCTAACAAGTATTTCCTATTATGTGTTGCATCTCACCGCTTGTGTCACCTGAGGTGCATAGCGACGGACTCTGCCCCGCAGCTAACAACGGGGCGCGAATGAGGCATCACCTGGAATGACGGCACAATGCCGCAGGCCTCGCCCAGATCTGTCGCCAGAGCCTGGATTTTCAGGCCAGCGGCACTACAGCCACTTCTTCAATTTGAAGATGTAGTACGGCACGATCGCGCAGATCAGCATCAGCACCAGCGCCATCGGATAGCCGTGCACCCATTCGAGCTCCGGCATCATCTTGAAGTTCATGCCGTAGATCGATGCGATCAAGGTCGGCGGCATCAGCACCACCGCCATCACCGAGAACAGCTTGATGATGTTGTTCTGCTCGAGGTTGACGACACCGAGCATCGCATCCAGCACGAAGGTGATCTTGCCCGCGAGATAGGACGCGTGGTCGGTCAGCGAGGCGACGTCGCGCTGCATGGTCTTGAGCTGCTCGCGCATATCCTTCGACCACTTCACGCCTTCGACGACAGCAGAGAGAAACGTGACGAGACGGCCGATCGACACCAGGCTCTCACGCACCTTCGAGGTCAGGTCGCCCTTGCGCCCGATCGCGATCAGGATCTGCGAATACTGCTTGGCGTGTCCGTGACGCTCATTGTTCGGCTCGAAGATCTCGTGGCTGACCTGGTCGATATCGGCCCCGACCTTCTCGAGAATGTCGGCGCAGCGGTCGATTACCGCATCGAGCAACTCCATCAGCACCATCTCGCCGGTGATCCCGGGCGCACAGTTGCGAGCGAGCTTGGCCTCCACCACGGCGAACGGTCGCGGCTGGTCGTAGCGGACCGTCACCAGACGGTGGCCCGCCAGGATGAAGGTGACGGCGGTGGTCCTGGGCATATCGGAGTCCGAGTGACACATCAGCGTAGCCGTCATGTAGCGGGCGCCGTTCTCGATGTAGAGACGGCTGGAGATCTCGATCTCCTGCATGTCCTCGCGGGTCGGCACCGCGATCCCGGCCAGCTTTTCGACGGCCCGGTCCTCGGCACTGCTGGGGTTCACCAGGTCGACCCAGACCGCATTGTCGGGCAGAGCCGCGGGATCGGTGATCGCCATCTTCTTCAGCGCGGTTTCGGACGGGACGAACACCGAGAACATGGACAAACTCCGAATCGCGAAACCTGAATTTCGGGGACTTAGCGGTGGGATGCTGCCGCCTTGTGACGCAGCTTGCGAGTCCGGTCCATCGGCTTTTCGCGCCAATGCTCCGCGGCCTCTCGCGCGGCGCCGAGGGGGAGCTGACCGTGCCATTCGAAGCACAGCTGTGGATGACTGCCCGCAACTTTGCGGCAAAAAAGCAACAATCGCGGCGCTGCAGCGTGACCTGTGCGTGTATCGGCTGGAATTGAGAACGATTTTGACGATAATGGGACATGTGGAATCGCGCTGCAGTGGCGCGGCCGTGTCATTGCAACGTCAGCTGTCGATTGGAATTGGTGACATGTCGCTGAAGGTGAAACTCGGACTCCTGGCCGCCGGCCTGATGCTGTCGGGCTGCATGCAGGCCACGACGTACGAGGCGACCAACACCCAGGCCTTCAAGCCGAAGGACAAGGAACTTCTCGCGAAGATCCGCTACACCAACACGCCGGTGGCCGAGCCCTATCGGCGCGCGATCGTCGACTATCACCGCAAGGAAGCTCCGGGCTCGATCGTCGTCGATTCCGACAGCCACTACCTCTATTACGTGCTGGATGGCGGCAAGGCGATCCGCTACGGCATCACCGTCGGCGAAGAGGCCATGGCCTGGTCGGGCATCGCCAAGGTCGGCGCCATGACCGAGTGGCCGGCTTGGCATCCGACCAAGGGCGAGATCGAGCGGCTGGGCGTTCCGACCTTCGTCGCCCCGGGCCCCGACAATCCGATGGGCTCGCGCGCGATGTACCTCTATGCCAACGGCAAGGACACGCTGTTCCGCATCCACGGCACCAACCAGCCGGAATATATCGGCGCCTCGATCTCCTCGGGATGCATCCGCCTGACGAACGAGGACGCGATCGACCTCTATAACCGGGTGAAGGTCGGCACCATCGTCGTGGTCCTCGATCCGAAGAAGGGTGATTCGCCCTACAAGCCGCAGATGGCGCTGCAGGGCGGGGGCACCTACGCTGCGATGCAGTGAGCCTCGGCTGAAGCCGGCACGATATCAAAAAGCCGAGAAACGCGTTTAGCAGCCTTTCCAAGGGCGCCGGTCACCCGGCGCCTTTTGTTTTGGGGGCTAGAACAATCCGCGGAAAGGATCCCAGCCACGACGGCTGTGATGGCGCGTCCGAGAAGCCGGCTTCGACGGCGAAGCCCGACCCACGCGGGGACTGTTCTGTGCGCGCTGGTCCCGCCCGGCTGCATTCCGCACCGTGTCGGAAGCTGCGGTCGGCGCGCGCGCCTCTGCCGCGGAGCTTCCGGGCTCTTGCTGTTCAGGCGCCGACTGGGACGCGGTCCGCCGGCTGCGGGCCGTTGCAGCGGGCTTTGTGGCCGGAGGCCCTGCTTCCGCGTCGGCCCGTCGGGAGCCGTCGTCAGCAGAAGGATTCTCCGCTGCGGCCGAGGGGTCGGCCTTCCTCTCGTCGGCGCCGGCGCGACCGCCGTCGTTGTGCTCGGCTTTGGTGCTCGGACTCTTCCGGGCGTTTTCGGTGCCGGCCTGCGCGGTCTCGCGTGGCGGCGCGTCTTCGGGTCTGGCGGCGGGCATCAGGGGCGCGACCTTCGGCAGCGGATCCAACACGTCCCATTGGCAGATCCGGTAATTGTTCCGCCGCTCCATCAGGTCGAGATGGATGTGATCCTCGTGGTACCAGTCGGAGTCGGGGCCGAGCACCGTGGAGAAATGGGTGCACACCGCGTGCAGCACCGCCTCGCGCAAATCGCGCGGCTGGGTGCGGTCGGTGAGATCGACCAGGCGGCCGTCGGCCAGCTTGAACCCTTGGACGTCCAGCGCATTGGCACGGCCGTGCTCCGATAACTGCGCGCCGCTGACATTGTTGCGGCCGCGACACTGATATGAATCGAAATTGTCGAGCGCGGTGACCGCGCTGCCGAGCCGCTCGGCCAGCGGCGCCACGTCGTTGCGCACCCAGTTGACGACCGCGGTCGCCATCGGACAACGCATGGTCGCCGCGGGCGTCAGCGCCACCCTGCGCTTGTCAGGCAGCACCACCGCCTCCAGCCGCACCAGGTCCTCGCCGCCGCAGCCGCCAGGCCCCTTGATCGGCGGAATCGATGGCGCGATCGCGACCTCTTCGGTCAGGGCCAGCCGGCAGGCCGAAGGCGGCGGCGGGGCTTGGGCATCCGCCTTCGGACCGCCGCTGGCCGCGTCGCGCGGAGCGGCATCCTCACCCTTGGCCGCCTGCCGCGCCGGCGCGTCGGCTGGCCGCGGCTGCGGAAGCCGCACCTTGGCAACGTCGTCGGCCGGCTTCGCTGCGGGCTCAGAGGCCGCGGGCGGGCTGCGGTGCGCCGATTTCGCGGCCGCCGCCGGCACCGCCATGAGCCAGCTCAATGCGATCGCCACGGCCACAGCGCTAACCATCACGCCCGGCGCGACGTCGTGGCCATCACAAGCCCATTTGCGTCGGGTGCGGCGCGCGCTAAAATTGACCAAAGAGACCAAAAGACCCTCGCTGCAAGCGAATACCGGAGGAACGACCTGATGCTTGGTTTGATGCAAGACTGGCCCCTGCTTTGTCACCGGATCATCGAGCATGCGGCGACAATCCACGGCTCCCAGGAGGTCGTGACCCGCTCGGTCGAAGGCCCCATCGTTCGCACCACCTATCGGCAAATCCACGACCGCGCTCTCAAGGTCTCGCAGAAGCTGACGCGCGACGGCATCAAGCTGGGCGACCGCGTCGCCACCATCGCCTGGAATACCGGCCGTCATCTCGAGGTCTGGTACGGCATCATGGGAATCGGCGCGATCTGTCACACGGTCAATCCGCGCCTGTTTCCCGAGCAGATCGGCTGGATCATCAACCATGCCCAGGACCGCATCGTCATCACCGATCTGACGTTCGTGCCGATCCTCGAGAAGCTCGCCGACAAGCTGCCGAGCGTCGAGCGCTACATCGTGCTGACCGACGCCGCGCACATGCCGCAGACGACGCTCAAGAATGCCGTCGCCTACGAATCGTGGATCGGCGAGGCCGACGGCGATTTCGCCTGGGGGACCTTCGACGAGAACACCGCAGCCGCGATGTGCTACACGTCCGGGACCACCGGTGATCCGAAAGGTGTGTTGTATTCGCATCGGTCCAACGTGCTGCATGCGTTGATGGCCAATAGCCGGGATTCACTCGGTACGTCCGCAGCAGACACAATGCTTCCGGTGGTTCCGCTGTTCCATGCCAACAGCTGGGGCATTGCCTTCTCCGCTCCCTCGATGGGCACCAAGCTGGTGATGCCCGGCCCCAAGCTCGACGGCGCGTCGGTCTACGAGCTGCTCGACACCGAGAAGGTGACCTACACCGCCGGCGTGCCGACGGTGTGGCTGATGCTGCTGCAGCACATGCAGGCGCATAACCTCAAACTGCCGCATCTGAAGATGGTCGTGTGCGGCGGCTCGGCGATGCCGCGCTCGATGATCCAGGCCTTCCTCGACATGGGCATCGGCGTGCGCCATGCCTGGGGCATGACCGAGATGAGCCCGATCGGCACGCTCGCCACCCTGAAGCCGCCGTTCCTCGCCGCCGACGGCGACGCCAAGCTCGATGTGCTGCAGACCCAGGGCTTCCCGCCGTTCGGGGTCGAGATGAAGATCACCGACGATGCCGGCACCGAGTTGCCGTGGGACGGCAAGACCTTCGGCCGGCTCAAGGTGTCCGGTCCCGCGGTGTCGAAGGCCTACTACAAGGTCGACAGCAACATCCTCGACGATGAAGGCTTCTTCGACACCGGCGACGTCGCCACCGTCGATGAACATGGCTACATGCGCATCACCGACCGCTCCAAGGACGTCATCAAGTCCGGCGGCGAATGGATCTCCTCGATCGACCTCGAGAATCTCGCCGTCGGCCATCCCGCCGTCGCCGAGGCTGCCGTCATCGGCGTCTATCATCCGAAATGGGACGAGCGCCCGCTGCTGATCGTGCAGTTGAAGCCCGGCCAGACCACGACGCGCGAGGACATCCTGAAATACATGGAAGGCAAGATCGCCAAATGGTGGATGCCCGATGACGTCGCCTTCGTCGACGGCATCCCGCACACGGCAACGGGCAAGATCCTGAAGACTGCGCTGCGCGACCAGTTCAAGAGCTATCGCTTCCCCAACGCCGCCGCCTAGCAACAACTCCCGCTCCGCGCGAGACTCACGGCCCCTGCGCCCCCGCGGGGGCCGTTTGCGTTCCGCGCAAAAAGTTCCATCGCCCTCGCCTCGACCAAAGGCGAATAGGAAGCCCATGGGCGCGTTCCTAAGGTCCGGCACCATAAAAAACGAGGGAACGCCACCATGCGAAAATCAACCCGCCTGCTGCCCTGGCTGCTGGGAGCATCACTGGCCGCCACGGCCGCTCACGCCGCTGGCAACAAGGTCGTGATCGGCGACATCGACGACATGTCCGGGCTCTATGCCGACGTGATCGGGCCGGGCGGGGTCGAGGCTGCAAAGATGGCGATCGAGGATTTCGGCGGCAGCGTGCTCGGCAACAAGATCGAGTTCATGGAGAGCGATCATCAGAACAAGCCGGACGTCGGCGCCCAGAAGTTGCGCGAGTGGGCCGATCGCGACGGGGTCACCATGATCCTCGGCGGCTCCAACACGGGGGTCAGCCTCGCGATGGCCAACGCCGCCAAGGAGAAGAAAATACCGTTCATCGCGATCGGTGCCGCCGGCGCCTCGCTAACCGGCAAGGACTGCACGCCCTACACCGTCCACTACGCCTACGATACGACCTCGCTCGCCAACGGCACCGCCAAGACCATGGTCAGCCAGGGCGGCAAGAGCTGGTTCTTCCTGACCGCCGACTACGCCTTCGGCACCCAGTTGCAGGAAGCCGCGTCCAAGGTGGTCGAGGCCAATGGCGGCAAGGTGGTCGGAGCGGTCCGCGTGCCGCTCTCCACGTCGGATTTCTCCAGCTATCTGCTGCAGGCGCAGGGCTCGGGCGCGCAGGTTCTGGGCCTCGCCAATGCCGGCAACGACTTCACGAACTCGATCAAGGCCGCGGATGAATTCGGCATCGCCAAGACGATGAAGCCGGCGGCGCTGCTCGCCTTCATCAGCGACATCCACAGTCTCGGCCTGAAGACCGCGCAGGGTCTCTATCTCACCACCGGCTGGTATTGGGACCTCAACGACAAGACCCGCGCCTTCGCGAAGCGCTACTACGAAAAGACCAAGCGCGAGCCGACCATGAACCAGGCCGCCTACTACTCGGCGACGATCACCTATCTCAATGCCGTGAAGGCGGCCGGCACCACCGAGTCCGACAAGGTCATGGACCAGCTGCGCAATATGAAGATCGACGACATGTTCACGTCGAACGGCAAGATCCGCGCCGACGGCCTGATGGAGCATGAGATGTACATCATGCAGGTCAAGAAGCCGGAGGAGTCGAAGTACCCCTGGGACTACTACAAGCTGATCCAGACGATGTCCGGCGAGGAGGCGTTCGGCAAGCTTTCGGAGTCCGCCTGCCCGCTGGTGCATTCGCACTGAGCATCCGGCGCAAGCCTGACCAAGACAGCCGCGGCCCCTTCCCCTTTGGCGGGGCCGTGGCGTTGCGTGCCGCCGTGGCGTTGACGTGGCGCAAGGCGGGCATGCCGGACCGCATCTAGAAGGTGGGCATGAGTTCAAGAGCGCGCCTCCCAGCGTCCACGACATGGCGCGACATACCGTCGACGGTGCTGACGCTCGGGCTGGTATCGCTCCTGATGGATATCTCCTCGGAGCTGATCCATGCGCTGCTGCCGGTCTTCCTCGCGACCGTGGTCGGCGCCTCCACGGTGACCATCGGCCTGATCGAAGGCGTGTCCGAGGCGACCGCCGCAATCACCAAGGTATTCTCCGGCGCACTGTCCGACCGCATTGGCAAGCGCAAGCTGCTGGTCGCAATCGGCTATGGGCTGGCGGCTTTGACCAAGCCGGTGTTTCCGCTCGCCAGCACATCATGGCAGATCCTCGCGGCGCGCTTCGTCGACCGCATCGGCAAGGGCATCCGCGAGGCGCCGCGCGACGCGCTGATCGCCGACGTCACGCCGGAAGGCATCCGCGGCGCGAGCTACGGCCTGCGCCAGGCGCTCGACACGATCGGCGCCTTTGCCGGTCCCCTCCTCGCCGTGGCGCTGATGGCGCTCTACGCCGACGACTTCCGGGCGGTGTTCTGGTGGTCGGCGCTGCCGGCCACGCTTGCCGTGCTGCTGATCCTGTTCGGCCTGCGCGAGCCGGCGCAGACCGCGCCTGCGGCGCGCCGGGACTGGCCGGTCCATGCGCGCGAGCTGCGCCGGCTGCCATCGGCCTATTGGATCGTGGTCGCCACCGGCGCGGTGTTCGCGTTGGCCCGCTTCAGCGAGGCGTTCCTGGTGCTGAAGGCGCAGGCCGACGGCCTCGCTCTCGCCCTGATCCCGTTGGTCTACGTGCTGATGAACCTGATCTATGCCGGCGTCGCCATGCCCGCCGGCATCCTCTCCGACCGCATCGGCCGCAACAACGTGCTGACCTGCGGCCTCGTGGTGCTGACAGCCGCCGACCTGACGCTGGCCTTCGTGCCCGGCCTGATCGGCACCGCGATCGGCGTCGCGCTGTGGGGCCTCTACCTCGGGCTGTCGCAGGGGCTGCTGTCGGCAATGGTCGCCGATACCGCCCCGCCGGATCTGCGCGGCACCGCGTTCGGCCTGTTCAACCTTGTGACCGGCGCTGCGCTGCTGATCGCGAGCCTGCTGGCGGGATCGCTGTGGCACGCCTATGGGTCGCAGGCGACGTTCACGACCGGCGCAGCCTTCTCAATCGCAACCGTCCTGTTGATGCTGACGGCGTTGCGCAGCCGCCCAGACCGAGCCGTCTGACGCGGTCTCCGCATCAACCGCCTTCTCCGGGCCAAACGCCTCTTGAATTTACGCCATCCGCGTGGTCTCACACGGGGTGATCCGGCCGCCCGGCAACGCAGGCAGCGGCCCAACCCCGGCAGTTCCTGACACGATGGCACGCAGGTTTCACGCCCCCTATCTGTCGGAGCCGATCTCCAGCCTCGCGACCTGGACCCGCAATCTGGCGGTGTTCTCGGTCGTCGCCGTGCTGGTCTCGATCCTGATCCTGCGCTTCGATTTTCTGGAGATGAAGCCGGCGCTGGCGACGTTCTTCGGCGCGCTGGGGCTCGCCGTGCTGTCGATCCTGCTCGGGCTTGCCGCCTTCGTCGCGATCTGGCGCAACGGCAGCCGCGGCATGAGCCGGATCCTGCTCGCCTTCATGATCGATGCCGTGGTGCTGGCCTATCCGGCCTACCTCGCGCTCCAGTACCGCAAGCTGCCGAAGATCTACGACATCACCACCGACCCGATCGATCCGCCGCGCTTCGAGGCTTTGGCGCCGCTCCGCAACGGCGACGGCACCAACACGGCCGTCTATGCCGGGCTGTATTCAGCCGAGCAGCAGCAGAAATTCTATCCGGACATCGAGCCGGTGCAGATCGAACTGCCGCCCGATCGCGCCTACGCGATCGCCCTGAAGCTGGTCAACCGGCGCAAATGGTTCGTGGTCGACGAACGCGCGCCGCAGCCGCCGCGCCGCATCGGCCGCATCGAGGCGGTCGCACGCACGCCGATCATGGGCTTCCGCGAGGACATCTCGATCCGCATCCAGCCCGACGGCGAGGATTCCCGCGTCGACGTCCGCTCCGCCTCGCGCTATTTCGAGTCAGATATCGGCAGCAATGCCGCGCGCGTGGCCAAGCTGATCGAGGACCTGTCCAACGCCGGCGAGGCCGAGGCGCAGAAGCCGGTGAAGAAGGTCACGCCGCCGCCGGTAGCGGCGAAGGGCAATGCGAAGACGGTGAAGAAGTGAGCGGGGCGAATGGCGAATAGGGAGTAGCGAATAGGGAATGAAGTCTTCCCGGCTCGCACTCTTCCCCTACTCGCTATTCCCTATTCGCTACACCAGCCGATACGTCCCGCCGATCACCGGATCACCTTCCGTCGCGACTACGCCGCGGGCGACGAGGTCTTCCAGATGGGCCAGCACGGAATAGCCGGCCGCGGTGGTGAGCCGTGGATCGATGCCGATATAGATCGCGCGCACCATGGTCGGGATGTCGGCCTCGCCCTTGGCGAGGCGGTGCAGGATCGAGGCCTCGCGGGCCTGGCGGTGGCGCATCAGGAAGCGCGTGTAGCGCGGTCCCTCCGGAATTTCCGGACCGTGACCTGAGAAATACAGTTCCTCGGGCCGCGCGGCGAGCCGCTCCAGCGAAGCCATGTAGTCGACCATCGAACCATCGGGCGGCGCCACGATCGACGTCGCCCAGCCCATGACGTGATCGCCGACGAAGGTGGTGCTGCGCTCGGTCCAGGCGAAGGCGAGATGGTTGGCCGTATGGCCCGGCGTCGCCACGGCCTCGACCCGCCAGCCCCGCCCTTCGATCACATCGCCGTCAGCAACGGTGACATCCGGCGCAAAGTCGCGGTCGACGCCGGATTCCGGACTGTGCTTCTCACTCTCGTAGCGCGGCCGCGAGGCGCGATGCGGGCCCTCGGCATAGACGGTGGCGCCCGTCGCGGCCTTCAGCCGGCCGGTGTTCGGCGAGTGATCGCGATGCGTGTGCGTCACCAGGATGTGCGTGACGGTCTCGCCTCTGATGGCATCGAGCAGCGCCTGCGCATGGGCCTCGTTGTCCGGACCCGGATCGATGATCGCGACGTTGCCGGTCCCCACGATGTAGCTGACCGTGCCGGTGAAGGTGAACGGACTCGGATTGTTGCAGAGGACGCGGCGAATGCCCGGGCGGACCTGCTCGACGACGCCCGCCCGAAGCGGGAAGTTGCGGTTGAACGGGACATCGTCGTTGTCGGCCATACCGTGGCTTGCCTTTGCAAGGGGTAGATCGCCTGCCCCACTTTCCGCCGTCATACCCCGCGAAAGCGGGGTATCCAGTACTCCGTCACTTCTCGGCTGAACATTCTCGTCTCGGCGTACTGGATCGTCCGCCTTTGCGGACGATGACAGTTCAGGACTCAAGGCCCCTCCCCCGAGAACGACCAGGCGAATTAGAAAAACGCCTGAATGCCGGTGATGGCGCGGCCGAGGATCAGCGCGTGGACGTCGTGCGTGCCCTCGTAGGTATTGACCGTCTCGAGGTTGGCGGCGTGGCGCATCACCTGATACTCGATCGAGATGCCGTTGCCGCCATGCATGTCGCGCGCGACGCGGGCGATGTCGAGCGCCTTGCCGCAATTGTTGCGCTTGACGATCGAGATCATCTCCGGGGCCATCTTGCCCTCGTCCATCAGGCGGCCGACGCGAAGCGACGCCTGCAGGCCGAGCGCGATCTCGGTCTCCATGTCGGCAAGCTTCTTCTGGACCAGCTGCGTGGCAGCCAGCGGCTTGCCGAACTGCTTGCGGTCGAGCGTGTACTGGCGAGCGCGATGCATGCAATCCTCGGCGGCACCGAGCACGCCCCAGGAGATGCCGTAGCGGGCGCGGTTGAGGCAGCCGAATGGCCCCTTGAGGCCGGACACGTTGGGCAGCAGCGCGCTCTCCGGCACCACCACGCCGTCCATCACGACCTCGCCGGTGATCGAGGCGCGCAAGGAGAGCTTGCCGCCGATCTTCGGCGCCGACAGGCCCTTCATGCCCTTCTCGAGGATGAAGCCACGGATCTGGTTGTCATGCGCGGCCGACTTGGCCCACACCACGAACACGTCGGCGATCGGCGCGTTCGAGATCCACATCTTGCTGCCGGTCAGGCGATAGCCGTCGGCCACCTTCTCGGCACGCGTCTTCATGCCGGCCGGATCGGAGCCGGCATCCGGCTCGGTCAGGCCGAAGCAGCCGACCCACTCGCCGCTGGCGAGCTTCGGCAGATATTTCTTGCGCTGGCTCTCGTCGCCATAGGCATAGATCGGATACATCACCAGCGAGGACTGCACCGAGTTCATCGAGCGGTAGCCGGAATCGACGCGCTCGATCTCGCGTGCCACGAGGCCATAGGCGACGTAGCTCGCATTGGCGCAGCCATATTCCTCCGGCAAGGTGATGCCGATCAGGCCGAGCTCGCCCATCTCGTTGAAGATCTCGCGGTCGGTCTTCTCCTCGAGATAGGCCTTGGTCACGCGCGGCAGCAGCTTGTCCTGGGCGTAGGCGCGCGCGGTGTCACGCACCATGCGCTCGTCCTCGGTCAGCTGATCGTCCAGCAGGAAGGGATCGTCCCACTGGAAGCTCGACTGGGCCGGCTTGTCCTTTGCCTGAGGGCGCGCGCTCATGAATGGTCCTTTCGCGTCTCGCTGCGCACGGGTCGCAGCAGTTGAGAGGTTAAATCCTGGAAGTTCAGCCTTCAAGCCGCTCGTTGGCGACGATCTCGATGCCGAAACCCGACAGGCCCTTGTAGTCATGCACCGACGACGTCAGGTTCCGGATCGAGGTCACGCCGAGATCACGCAGGATCTGCGCACCCACGCCGACCTCGCGCCACTGCCGATGGCGATCGGCCTCCGCGGTATGCGGCTCTTCGACCGGCTCGACGGGAACGCCGGCCGCGCCGTCGCGCAGATAGATCAGCACGCCGCGACCGGCCCGCTTGAAGTGCTGCAGCACCGCCTGGATACGCTGCGGACCTGCGATCAGATCCTTCACGATGTTGGGCTTGTGCAGCCGCGTCAGCACGTTCTTGCCGTCGCCGATGCCGTTATAGACGAACGCGGCGTGGGTGATCGGATCGAACGGCGAGCGGTAGGCGAAGCCCTGCAGCGGCCCGATCGGGCTGTCGGTCGTGAAGGTCGACACCCGTTCGATCAGCTTCTCGCGCGCCTGCCGGTAGGAGATCAGATCGGCGATGGTGACATGCTTGAGATTGTGGGCCGCAGCGAAACGAATGACCTGCTCGCCTTTCATGACCGTGCCGTCGTCGTTCATCAACTCGGAGATGACGCCGACCGGCGGGAGCCCGGCGAGCTTGCAGAGATCGACCGCCGCCTCGGTGTGGCCGGAGCGCAGCAGCACGCCGCCGTCACGCGCGATCAACGGGAAGATATGGCCGGGGCGCGCGAAATCAGCGGCACCGGCATTCGGGTTGGCGAGCGCACGACAGCAGGAGGCGCGCTCTTCGGCCGAGATTCCGGTGCCACCGTCCGGCTTGTAGTCGATCGAAACGGTGAAGGCCGTGGTGTGGTTGGAATCATTGTGCGCGACCATCGGGTCGAGCCGCAGCCGCCGCGCGTCGTCGGCCGTGATCGGCGCGCAGACGATGCCCGAGGTATGGCGAATGATGAACGCCATCTTGTCGGGCGTGCAGAGCGAGGCGGCGACGATGAGATCGCCCTCGCCCTCGCGGTCGTCGTCGTCGGTCACGACGACCATCTCGCCCTTGGCGAAGGCGTACAGAACTTCCTGGATCGAGTCGGCCATTGCAAGTCTCGCTGCTTTTCCGGGCTGCTTTAGCCGGGATCGCAGGCGCGCGCCAGAGCGGCGGAACCGCCGCTCGAAGGTCGCCTTCCCCGGGAAAAGGACCGGCCCTGCCAGGACAAGCGCCCTGGTATCTGTTTAAAGTCGCCTCAAATCGAGAACAAGGGAGCCGCGCCTCATGGCCGCATTCGATTTTGCACCCCTCCTCAGCCCCGGCCTGCCCCCACCCGCCGCGCGCTGGACGGGACTCGCAAAATACAGCTTCGTCGGCGGCAACAACGACGCCGATGCCGTGCCCGTGGAGGGCTTGCGCGCGGCCGCCGACGCCGTGCTCGCCCGCGAGGGACGGGCGCTCGCCACCTACGGCCTCGCGCACGGGCCTCAAGGCTACCGGCCGCTGCGGGACTTTCTTGCCGCCAAGCTGACGCGGGACGCGGGCATGTCGGCGCGCGCCGACGACATCATGATCCTGTCCGGCTCGCTGCAGGGCCTCGACCTCGTCAACCAGGCGCTGCTCACGCGCGGCGACACCGTGCTGGTCGAACAGGACAATTACCAGGGCACGCTGACGCGGCTGGCACGACTGGGCGTCAAGGTCATCGGCATCCCGCTCGACCAGGACGGCATGCGAACGGATGCGCTGGCGACGGTGCTGGCCGATCTAAGGGATCGCGGCATCCGGCCGAAATACATCTATACCATTCCGACGGTGCAGAACCCGACCGGCACCATCATGCCGGAAAGCCGGCGGGCCGAGCTGCTGTGGCTGTCGCGCGCTTATGGCGTACCGGTGTTCGAGGACGACTGCTACGCCGACCTGATCTGGGACGGCAAACGGCCCCGCGCGATCCACGGCATGTCCGACCATGGCGGTGTGATCCACCTCGGATCGTTCTCGAAGTCGGTCGCGCCGGCGTTGCGGGTCGGCTTCCTGGTCGCCCCCTGGGAGATCATGTCGGTGCTGCTGTCCCTCAAGACCGATGCCGGCTCGGGTGCGCTGGAGCAGATGGTGCTCGCGGAATATTGCAGGCCGCATTTCGCGACCCACGTGCCGCAGTTGGTGCGGGGACTGCGCGCCAAGCTGGACACCCTGATCGAGGCGCTCAACGCCGAGTTCGGCACCGCGGCCGAGTTCGCGCCGCCCAGGGGCGGGATCTTCCTCTGGGTCAAGCTACCGGACCAGGTTGACGCGATGAAGCTGTCACAGGCAGCGCTCAAACGCGGCGTCTCGATCAATCCGGGACCGGAATGGTCCACCGACGCCGCGCATGCGCGGAGCCGCCTGCGGCTGTGCTTCGCCAGCCCCTCGCATCAGGAGATCCGCGAGGGCATCGCAATCCTCGCCGACGTCTGCCGGGAGGAGTTCGGCGTCCCATTGCGCTCATCCAATGTGGAGCGGACGCGCGCGATCGAGTGATCGCGCGCTGCTCACCGCACCGAAAAGGGCGACTGGTAGGGCCGCCCGAACGGCACGCCATTGATCACCGTCTGCACCGGCTTGAGCTGCAGCTTGCCCTCGCGCTTGTTGCCGCGGGTATCGACGAAGCTGACGGGCCCCTCGACCAGGTCCATGATTGCGACGTCGGCCGGCGCGCCAACCTGCAAGCTGCCGATCTTCGGCGCACGGTTGATGATCTTGGCCGGCGCCGAGGTGGCCATGCTCACCACCTGCTCCAACGAAAATCCCATAGCGATGAATTTCGCCATCACGTTGGGCAGGAACGGCATGCCCGGGCTGTTGCCGGAGAAGACATGGATGTCGGAGGAGATGGTGTCCGGGCCGCAGCCGCCGGGGATCGCGACCTCGGCCACGGTGAAATCGAAGCTGCCGCCGCCATGGCCGACATCGAACAGCACGCCGCGCTGCTTGGCGGCGAGCGCCGCGGGCAGCAGCTTGCCGTCCTGGACGATGTTGGTGAAGGCGCCGCCCATATTCGGCGCGCCGGAATAGGCATGGGTCAGGATGTCGCCGGGGCGCAGCAGGTCCAGGATCTGCGACATCAACTCGCCGGTCTCGACCCCACCGATATGCACCATCATCCGCGCCGGCCAGCCGCACAGCTCGCAGGCCTTGATGCCGCGCTTCAGCGGCTCCAGCCCATGCTTGAAGATCACGTTCTCCGACATTCGCACCTTGACCCCGAGCAGGAAGTCCGGGTTCTCCGCCAGCGCCATGGCGCAGGCGTCTACCTGCGCATTGTCGATGTTGTAGAGCTCGGCCACCGGAAACGCCGACAGGCCGTTGTTGGCGATGTGGACGAAGGCGTAGATGCGTGCCCGCGACTGGGCGGCGATGAAGCGGCGCAACGCCGCAAGATTGTTGACGCCGGCATCGCCGGCCGAGACGACCGTCGTCGTGCCCTGGAATTGCACCAGTTCGTCGGGCGGGATCCCGATCGCCGAGCCATAGGGATAGACATGACTGTGGAGGTCGATGAGGCCCGGCGTCACCAACCGGCCGTTGGCGTCGATCGACCGCAGCGCCCGCTCGGCCGGTATCTCGGGCTCGACCGCTTCGACGACGCCCCAGCGGATCCCGATGTCGCGCTTGGCTCGGAGCGACTGGCTTGGATCGATCACGTCGCCGCCCTTGATCACCAGATCGAACTTGTCGGCTGGCCCCACCGCGGCGCCGGCAGGACCCGATAGCGCGGCCATGGCGGCCGCTCCGGACGACAGCAGGAATTTGCGGCGCGACAGCGCAGACATGGTCAGCCTCCCCACGCTTGTTTGTAGTTGCGGGGAGCATGCGCCTTGTCCCCCTCGCCAGCAAGGCCGGCCCGGAAAGAATGAGACTTTGTGCCAACGATCTCGGCGCAGGTCTGTCGTTGCGCCATTGACGCAGTGCATTAAGATGTCACGGCAGTCATCCCCGCGAGACCGCATGATTTCGATCTCCCGCCCTCTCATCGCAATCGTCCTCTGCGCATCATCAGCGTCTGCCGCCCGGGCCGACGACACCGTCGAGGTTGCTCGGACCTGGGGCCTGATCGGAACCTGGGCCGCCGACTGCAGCGCACCCGCGGTCAAGGGCCGCGGCGCCATCATCTCCTACGAAGTCACTGACGATGGTCACCTGATCTATCGTCGTGACCACGATCCGTCCGACGTCAACCAGGTGGCGAGCGCACGCGTCGAGGCGGACCAGACGCTGGTGCTCTCGATCGTGCTGCCCAAAGCACGCCAGACGCGAGAGAACGGGATCACCCGGACCGCCGACGGCAACATCCGCTCCGCGTTCAATCGCGGCGAGGACGACAGCTACACCATTCGTGACGGCCGCTTCGTCGCCAACGGCAAGCCGACGCCAGCGCTCAGGAAGTGCGACTGACGCGGCAGGCTCGAGGGGACGGCACGGTTCGCCCGCGAGCGTGAAGACCAAATCTGAACGTGTATTCAGCAACTTCGTGGAAGTTCCTGCGGAACGTTCTTTCACACTTCAAGTTGATCCCGCACTTTCATTCTGGAGGACAACATGAAGAAAATCGCTCTCGCGCTCGCTTCCCTTGCGGTCGTCGCGCTCGCGGCACCGTCGATCGCCAACGCCGAGACGGTGGTCATCAAGCGTGGCGGCCATCACTACCACCACGGCTGGGATCGGTCCCACGCCGAATACCGCATGCATCGTGAGTACCGGCCTCACCGCTATGTCCGGCCGTTCCACCGCCATCACGATCGCACCGTGATCATCCGGCGCGACTGATCTGCAACTTCGACACAGCAATGGCCCCGAGAGGGGCCATTTTCTGTGGCGTTCGTTCTGACGTCCGTTCTCGCAGGGGCTCCGCGTGGTGGTCAGCGGTCCCATTCCGGCGCAAAGGCCGGATTGACGAAGCGCTTGTCCTTCGGGAGGGACGCGATGGTGGCACGATCCTCATCATCGAGTTGAAGCTTCATCGCATCCCAGTTCGCACGCTGACTTTCCGGACGCGCGGCCTTGGGGATCGCCGCCACCCCATCCTGGTCCAACAGCCATTTCAGTGCGACCTGGGCGGCGCTCGCGCCATGCTTCCTGCCGATGGCCCCCAGCGTCTCGTCGGCGGCCGCGCGTCCCTGCGCCAGCGGGCAATAGGCCACTAGGGGAATCGACCGACTCGCCATGTAGGCCATCAGCTTCGACTGGTCGAGCATCACATGATACTCGACCTGATTGCAGGCAACAGGTGCCTCGACGTCCTCCACCGCCTGTTTCAGCAGCGCGACGGTGAAGTTGGCGACGCCGATCGCGCGCGTACGCCCCTCCTCCTTCAGCTTCAACAACGTCTCCAGCGCGGCCGGCAGGTTCATCCCCTTGGCCGGCCAGTGGATGAGATAGAGATCGACGAAATCCAGTCTGAGCTTCCTCAGACTCGTGTCGAACGCGCGACGGATCGCGTCCGGCGCGAGGTTCTCCGGCCAGACCTTGGTGGTGACATGCAATTCGGCGCGCGGCAGATTTGTTGCCGCAAGTACAGCACCGATCGCGTCCTCGTTGGCATACATCTCGGCGGTGTCGATGTGGCGGTAGCCGAGCGCAAGCGCGCTCTCGACGGCCTCGCGGCAGACAGTGCCCTGCATGCGAAAGGTGCCGAGCCCGAGCTTGGGCAGACGGATACCCTGGGTGTCGATGGCGTTCATGAAATCTCCTGGAATCGCGCGAGCCATCCGCCAGCAAACGCCGGCGGCAGCCTCGAAACATCAAGACCTTGGCGGGAAGCGCTCAACTTGCCTTTGCTCCGCTTGCGAGTTCAAGCGAGCCGGCATCCGCCTCAATCAAGATGTCGGGAGCGAGGTTCCTGAACGCGACGGGCGCGCGGGGTAGCCCCGCCGATCAGCGCCAGTTACAGATGCCGCCGCTGCCAAGCCGGCACGGCCAGATCTGAATGCGCGTATCCATCGCCTGCGCGTCGAGCGGATTGCCGCGCCGATGGACGAGCTTGGCGCGGGCGGCGCCGCGGGGCCGCTCGGCCGTCCTCGTGCCATGAGCCCGCCGGGTGGCGACGGCGCGCGGGATGCCGGAGCTGACGTCGGGGTCAACAGCAGAACGGACGGCGACCGCAGGTCGATCTGTTTTGGCTTCGATGGGCACAGGTTCGAAATGCGCCTCGGGGCCGAGCGGCTCCGGCGACAACACGGCCTTCGACAAATCGAGCTTGAGGAAGTCACCCGGCTGATAGGCCCCTGCCACAGCATCGGTCGCTGCGAGCAACACGGCGCATGTAATCGTGCCGACAACAGCTCTCAACACCATCCCATCCTCCCGTTCCCCCGCGTAACGCCACCTTACGCGCGCCCCCTGCCATGAGATCTCCGCACGCCCGCTGACGGCAAACGCGCACGGCTGCAAGAACCGGCTGCGAGCGCCTGAGTTCGCGCCACGCATCATGTTCGATAATCGACCGTTATCAGTTCGGAGAAAGCGCCCGCCAACCGCCGGTCGTTCGACGCATCATAGCCAAAGTTCCGCGCTCGTCCCTCATGTAGGTCACGGCACCGTCATTTCCAGGCCCAAAACTGCTGATCACGGTTACCGCTGTGCACGCAAACGGGCGCTGCCGAGATAAGTCATACTAATTCGAGGATTCGATCCCGATGCGGCAACTTAGCCTCTCGGCGACGCCCGGCGCGATATGCATTACGCCAGGCTTGGCCGCGAACTCGCCGTCGAAATCGAGCGGACTGGCGAAGCTGCGCCACGGCTCGATGCACAGGAACGGCACGCCGCCGGGCTTCGACCAGATTCCAAGCTGACGAAAATGATCCCAAGTTAACTCAAGCGCCGGTCCTATGGTTCCGACGAGGCGAACCGAACGGCTGGCCAGCTGATCGAGGATGACGGCATCATCGTCGAACAGACGTTCGCTCAACGGGAGCACGCGCCCCTCGATCGGTGAGGGCTCCGGCCGCTCCCGCAGCAAACCGCCAGTCAGACGGCGGATCGGCGCCGGCTCCGGCTCTGCAAAAATCAGCCGATAGCTCTCCTTCGGCTGGCCGGGGAGCAGCGGCCAGTTGAAGGCGGGATGGCAGCCGAACGAGGCGGGCAGAACCTCCGCGCCGGGGTTGGCGATTTCGACCGCCACGTCCAGCGCATCAGCCGTGATCCGGTAGCTCACCGTGAGACGGAAGGCGAACGGATAGCGCGCCCGCGTCGTCTCGTCGTCGGTCAGCTGCAACACGCACGACTCGGCCCCGCGCTCCAGCCAGGTGAATCGCAGGTCGCGGGCGAAGCCGTGCTGGGTCATCGGATAGGTCTGGCCGCGGTGGCGGAGCTGGTCATTCTTGAGTCGGCCGACGATCGGAAACAACCACGGCGCATGGCGCGGCCAGACGGCTCCGGCCTGCCACAGCAACTCCAGGCCCCCGGCCGTCTTCAACGAGCACAGCTCGGCGCCATCAGCCTTGACCGAGGCGGTGATGCCGCCCGCGCCGATCATGTGGAGGTCGTCGCTCATCTGCCGTCACCCACGTCGCAAAAAGATCGCACGAGGTGATGCCGGATTGCGGCGGCAACGTCCAGGGATGCGGTTCGTCACCAGCGCGTAGACCACCGCCACAAGCACAGGGACGGGAACGTCGAACTCGCGACCGAAGCCGAGGATGTCGCCGCGCTCATAGGGCCCGCGCTGTGTCTGAAGGGTAGGCAACCCGCGCCAAATCTTCGTGCAGGCCGCAGCTTGCCGGACCTGATCATTCGTGTACGAATGACCGAAACCGGCTTGATGCTGCGCCGCGTGCAGGCGCAAACTGCCGCAAATGCCTTGCCAGGAAAGAAGGACATCCCGATGGCCCATGACGCGCCGCAAGCAACCGGTCCCAGCAAGCTGGTCATCCGCAACATCGGCCTGATGCTGTCCGGCGCACTGGAACGGCCCATCCTGGACGCCGACACGATCGTCGCCGAGAACGGCAAGATCACGGGAATCGGCCGCTTCAAGGACGTCGACACCGAAGGCGCGACCACGATCGTCGACGCCCATGGCACGACGGTGGCGCCAGGCCTGATCGACAGCCATGTTCATCCGGTGGCCGGCGACTGGACGCCGCGGCAGAACCAGACCAACTGGATCGACTCCTATCTGCACGGTGGCGTCACCACGATGATCTCCGCCGGCGAGGTGCACATGCCCGGTCGCCCGCGCGACGTGGTCGGCCTGAAGGCGATGGCGATCTTCGCGCAGCGCGCATTCTGGACGCTCCGCCCCGGCGGCGTGAAGGTGCATGCCGGCGCGCCGGTGATCGAATGCGAGATGGTCGAGGACGATTTCAAGGAGCTCGCGGCGGCCGGCGTCAAGCTGCTCGGCGAAGTCGGCCTCGGCGGCGTCAAGGACGGCCCGACCGCGCGCAAGATGGTCGGCTGGGCGCGCAAATACGGCATCCAGAGCACCATTCACACCGGCGGTCCGTCGATTCCCGGCTCCGGCCTGATCGACAAGGACGTCGTGCTGGAGGCCGGCACCGACGTCATCGGACACATCAATGGCGGCCACACCGCCCTGCCCGACGATCAGATCCGCTGCATCTGCGAGGGCTGCAAGGCGGGGCTCGAGCTGGTGCACAACGGCAACGAGCGCTCGGCGCTGTTCACCTTGCGCACCGCGCGCGAGATGAACGATCTCCACCGCGTCATCCTCGGCACCGACGCGCCGGCCGGCTCCGGCGTGCAGCCGCTCGGGATCCTGCGCATGGTGTCGCTGCTGTCGTCGCTCGGCGACGTCCCCGCCGAGATCGCGTTCTGCTTCGCTACCGGCAACACGGCGCGGATGCGCGAGCTCGACTGCGGCCTGATTGAGATCGGCCGCTCCGCCGACTTCGTCATCATGGACAAGGCGCAGCACTCGCCGGCCACGACCTTGCTCGACAGCGTCCAGCTCGGCGATCTCCCGGGTATCGGCATGACCATCATCGACGGCATCGTCCGCACCCAGCGCAGCCGCAACACGCCGCCGGCCACCAAGATCCCGGAGATCGTGGCGAAGTAATATCGTCGTAGAGCGGCATAAACAGTCATTCCGGGGCGCCCAAAGGGCGAACCCGGAATCCCGAGATTGGCCTGCGCTGTTCTTTCCCTCAGCTCGGGATTCCGGGTTCGTCGCTTCGCGACGCCCCGGAATGACGTGGAGGAAGGGCTACCGCAGCCTGCTCAACAACCCCAGCAGCGTCTCGCGTTCCTTCGCATCCAGCGGTGCCAGTGTTTCCTTGGAGATGGCGAGCGCGAGCGGTGCGGTCTTCTCCGCGAGCTGCTGGCCGGCGCGGGTCAGGCTGACGAGCAGCCTGCGACCATCCTGCGGGTCCGGGCTGGTTTCGGTGAGACCGCGCGCGGTCAGCCGGTCGATCACACCTTTGATCGTCGCGACATCCATCGCCGTGAACCGTCCGAGCTGGTTCTGCGAGCACGGCCCGGTCTCGACCAGCTTCGACAGTGCCGCCCATTGCGTTGGCGTCAGGTTGCTGCCGATGTCGCGCGCGAAGATCATCGTGTGGCGCTGCCAGACCTGACGCAGGATGAAGCCGATCTGATCGTCGAGCACGTAATTTGATTTCGCCGCTTTGGCCGTGGCCTTCGCGGCGGCCTTTGCCTGCGGCTTCGGCGCGGTCTTCGTTGCGGTCCTTGCCGATCGCTTCAGCGTGGCGCTCTTGGCCATATCTTCCCTCGCCTCAGATCGACAGATGCGCGTCGCGGATGTCGGGCCGCGCGTCGAGCTCGGCCATGGTGCCGGAGAAGCAGATGCGGCCGCGCTCGATGATATAGGCGCGGTCCGAGATCAGCTTGGCGAAATGCAGGTTCTGCTCGGAGACGACCAGCGAGACGCCTTCCTTCTTCATGGTCAGGATCGCATCGACCATCTGCTCGACGATCTTCGGCGACAAACCCTCCGAGGGCTCGTCGAGCAGCACCAGCGACGGATTGCCCATCAGGGTACGGGCGATGGTGAGCATCTGCTGCTCGCCGCCGCTCATGCGCCCGCCCGGGCGGTTCTTCATCTCGCCGAGATTGGGGAACAACTGATAGAGTTTCTCGCGCGTCCATTGCGGCGCATTGGGCCGCGGCTTCTGCCGACCGACCTCGAGGTTTTCCTCCACCGTCAGCTCGGTGAAGATGCGGCGCTCTTCCGGAACATAGCCGAGGCCGGCGCGGACGATCTCATGGGTCGGCGCGGACGAGATGTCCTTGCCCTCGAACATGATCTGGCCCTCGCGCAGCTCGACCAGGCCGACAATCGAGCGGAACGTCGTCGATTTGCCGGCGCCGTTGCGCCCGAGCAGCGCCACCACCTCGCCCTCGCCGACCTCGAGGCCGATGTCGAACAGGATATGCGCCGGACCATAGTGGCTGTTGAGACTGGCGACGGACAGCTTCATGCCGGAGCTCCCTCGCGATGATCGGCATCATACAGCAGGCCTTCGCCGAGATAGATCGCCTGCACCTCCCGGTTGGCGCGCACCTCGGCTGGCGATCCCTCGGCAATGAGGCTGCCGCGATTGAGCACGAGAATGCGGTCCGCATGCTCGAATACCACGTCCATGTCGTGCTCCGTAAAGAGGACGCCGATCGACTGCTCACGCGCGATTCCAGCCGTCAGCCGCATCAGCTCGACACGCTCGCGCGGCGCCATTCCGGCGGTCGGCTCGTCCATGAGCAGCAGCTTCGGCTGGTTGGCAAGCGCGATCGCGAGCTCCAGCCGCTTGAGGTCGCCATAGGCGAGCTCGCCGCAGGGACGCTCGGCATAGCCGGCCATGCCGACGAGATCGAGCAGGCGATCGGCTTCGTCCCGCTCGATGGCAACCATCGGGCTCCAGAAATCGAAAAGGCGGCGATGATGCGAGACCAGCGCGACCTGGATGTTCTCACGCACGGTCATGGTCGGATAGGTCGCGGTAATCTGGAAGGTGCGGCCGACCCCGAGCCGCCAGACCTCGCGCGGCTTGCGCCCGGTGGTCTCCTGCCCCATCACCGTGATGCGGCCGCTGTCCGGCACGTTCTGGCCGTTGAGCATGTCGAAGCAGGTGCTTTTGCCCGCGCCGTTCGGGCCGATCAGCGCCAGGATCTCGCCGGCCCGCAGCGTGAACGACACGTTGCGGACGGCGTGAATGCCGCCATAGGATTTAGACAGGCCTTCGACCGAGAGCAGCGACACGCCGAGACTCATTGTGCGCCCTCCATCTTGGCCGACAGCGAAGCCCCCTTGGGGGACACTGCGCGGCGCCGATGCATGACGGTCTCGACCACGCCCACGATGCCTTTCGGGAACACCACCACGATCAACACGATGAAGATGCCGAGCACGAGCTTCGACCAGTCGGTCTGGCTGACCAGCCAGATGTTGAGCGCCTTGTAGACGATGGCGCCGAAGATCGCGCCGGGCACCGTCTCGACGCCGCCGAGCAACACCATCACGAGCGCATCGACCGAGAGCGAGATGCCCATGTTGTCGGGGAAGACGCTGCCCTTGAGATAGGCGAACAGCGCGCCGCCGAGGCCGGCCGTCGTGCCGGCGATGATGAACGCCGTCCACTGGATACGCTTGCCGTTGATACCGATGGACTCGCTGCGCAGCGGAGAGTCGCGCATGCCGCGCAAGGCGTAGCCGAACGGCGAGAAGGTGATCAGGCGCAGCACGCTGACGACGAACGCGGAGACGCCGAGCGCAAGCCAGTAGAAGTGCGACGGCGACGCGGCCCATTTCTCCGGCCAGAGCCCGAGAATGCCGTTGTCGCCGCCGGTGACCGCGACCCATTGGAACGCGATCGACCAGACGATCTGCGCAAAGGCCAAGGTCAGCATCGCGAAATACACGCCCGAGAGCTGGACGGCGAAGGCGCCGAACACGGCCGCACCAAGCGCGCCGAGCAGCGGCCCCAGCAAGAGGCAGGCGATCATCGGCAGCCCCGCCATCTTCGCGAGGAAGGCGACGCCGTAAGCGCCGAGGCCGAAATAGGCGGCGTGACCGAACGAGGCGAGCCCGCCGACCGCCATCAGGAAATGCAGCGACGCCGCGAAGATCACGAAGATCGCGATCTCGGCGCCCACGGTCAGCGCGTAGTTGCCGGCGATGAAGGGCAGCATCGCCGCCAGCGCCAGCGCGACGAGAGACGCCAGCCGCTCGACCGAACTCAGCGGACGCCAGGGAATGACGGTGAGGCCCGGCGTGCGGCGCGCCGGCGCCTCCTTCTTGCCGAACAGGCCCCAGGGACGGACCACCAGAACCACGGCCATCACCAGGAACACCAAGATCAGCGAGATCGTCGGAAAAATGAGAATGCCGAACGCATTCAATTCGGACACCAGCACGGCGGCAACGAAGGCGCCGAGGATGCTACCGAGGCCGCCGATCACGACGACGACGAACACCTCGACGATGATGCGCAGATCCATCGCGTGATGGACCGCGTCGCGCGGGATCTGCAGCGCGCCGCCGAGCGCGGCGAGGAAGACGCCGACCGCAAACACCGAGGTGAACAGCCACTTCTGGTTGACCCCGAGCGCCGCGACCATGTCGCGGTCCTGCGTCGCCGCGCGCACCAGGATGCCCCAGCGCGTGCGCTGGAACAGCAACCACAGCACACCGAGCACGACGGGGCCGAGCACGATCAGGAACAGGTCGTAGCTCGGGATGTTCTGGCCGAAGAAATCGACCGCACCTTTCAATCCCGGCGCGCGGCGGCCGACCAGGTCATCCGGTCCCCAGATCAGCACGACGAGGTCCTCGACCATCAGGGTCAAGCCGAAGGTCGCGAGCAGCTGGAACAGCTCCGGCGCGTGATAGATCCGGCGCAGCAGCACGATCTCGACGAGCACGCCGATGGCCGCGACCGCGAGCGCTGCCACGACGATGCCGCCCCAGAAGCCGAGCGGACCGGACAGCCTCTCGGTGAGCGAAAAGGCCACATAGGCGCCGAGCATGTAGAACGCGCCATGGGCGAAATTCACGATGCGGGTGACGCCGAAGATGATCGACAGTCCCGACGCCACCAGGAACAGCGAGGCTGCACTGGCAAGGCCGGTCAGGAACTGGACGAAATAGAAGGCCATGGGCGGTCCGCGTGAGGAGATCGTCGAATCGATGAGCCGCGTTTGCGCTCGGCGCTCCCTCAGAGAGCTGGCGAGCAAGCGTGGGGTGAGGGATCTCGGCCCGAACCTGCAGATCAGGCGTCGTATTCCCTCACCCCGCCCGCTCTCCCCCTGCGGGAGAGGGAGAGGCAGGATCGTGTGAATCAGTCCTTCGGCCGGAGCTTGCCGACTTCCGCGTCACCCGGCAGATAGTCCGAGCCCTTGCGATAGACGGCGTCGACCATGATGCCCTTGCCGTCCTTCAGCGCGGTCTTGCCGACGTAAGCGCCGAGCGTCGACTGGTGATCGATCTTGCGGAACGTGATTTCACCGAAGGGCGACGGCACCGACAGTCCCTCGGCCGCGGCGATCAGCTTGTCGGTATCGGTCGAGCCGGCCTTGGCGAGGATGGCGGCTGCCGACTTGATGGTCTGGTAGCCGACGATCGAACCAAGCCGCGGATAGTCGTTATATTTGGCCTGATACGCCTTCAGGAACGCGTCGTGCTCGGGCGTCTTGATCGAATACCAGGGATAGCCGGTGACGATCCAGCCCTCGGGCGTCTCCTCCTTGAGCGGATCGAGATATTCCGGCTCGCCGGTCAGGAAGCTGACGACCTTGCGGTCCTTGAACAGGCCGCGGGTGTTGCCCTCGCGGACCAGCTTCACGAGATCGGCGCCGAAGGTGACGTTGAGGATCGCCTCCGGATTGGCGGCGGCGACGGCCTGCACCACCGGACCGGCGTCGATCTTGCCCTGCGGCGGCCACTGCTCGTCCACCCACTGGATGTCGGGCCGTTTCTCCGACAAGAGCTTCTTGAACACGGCGACGGCCGACTGGCCATATTCATAGTTCGGCGCAATGGTGGCCCAGCGCTTGGCGGGAAGCTTGGCGGCCTCCTCGACCAGCATCGCCGCCTGCATGTAGTTCGACGGACGCAGGCGGAAGGTGTATTTGTTGCCCTTCGCCCAGGTGATGGCGTCGGTCAGCGGCTCGGCCGCCAGGAAGAACACTTTCTTCTGGTTGGCGAAGTCGCTGACGGCGAGTCCAATGTTCGACAGGAAGGTGCCGGCGAGCATCGCGACGTTCTCGCTCGACACCAGCTCGTTGGCTGCGGTCTGCGCGTCGGCCGGCTTGCCGCTGTCGTCCTTGGAGACGACGACGAGCTTCTTGCCGTTGATGCCGCCGGCCGCGTTGACCTCCTCGACTGCGAGCTGCCAGCCCTTGCGATAAGGCTCGGTGAAGGCCGGCAGCAGCGAATAGCTGTTGATCTCGCCGATCTTGATGACGTCCTCGGCGCGCGCCGCGCCCGTCAATCCCGCGACGGCAAGGCCCAGGCCTGCCGCAAGCATCGTTCTCCGTCGCATCCCTTCAGCCTCCATGTTGAGTCGAATTACCGTAGACCGTCCTCGCCCTTGATCTCGGCGACCGTGAGCCCGCCGACGCGCGGCAGCGGACGGCCGCTGTCGGTGACCGCGAGCGCGACCATGATCTCATTGGCGCGCGGCGCGTCGTTGATCTGCACCTCCATGCCATCGAAATGACTGCGCACGAAGGCCGCATCTTTATGGCCGAGCGGAATGTCGAGCGTGCAGCCGACGCCGCCGCGCTTCTTCGACGACGGGATCAGCGCCGCGCCCTTGCCGAGTACCTTGCGCACCGGCGCGCCCATTTTCGGATGCAGGATCGCGGCCGCATGCTCCAGCTCGCCGTCGCTGCCGACGGCGGCCGCCTTGCCGTAGCTGTGCGCGGCCGGCCCTTCGATGCCGAGCGCGGCCACGGCGCGCTTGGCCAGCATCTCGCCCAGCTCCTCGCCGATCGCAATCAGAGGCGACAGGTCCTCGACATAGCGGCCGGCAAACGGATTCTCGATCACCGCCACTGCCGCAGCCCGCCGCGTCGGCGGCGAGACGGACCGGCCCATCTCCTGATGGACTTCCTCGACCACGGTCACGATCTTTCTGATGACGGCGCTCATCGATGATCCTTCGTGTTCCTGCACATCATGCATCAAACCTCACGCCGCCGCCGCTCGCAACTGCGGCCGACGAACGATCTCGATCGCGCGCGGACCGACAACGCGAATGTTGCCGCGAAGCTGCAGAACGGCGCCTTCGATCAGACCGGCCGACAGCAGCGACTGCCCACGATGCTCGCCCGCGGCCAGCGCTTCGGCAACCTCGACATCACGGAGCTCTCCGACCTCGCATGTGACGAGGCGATCACCGAGATCGGTCTCCGGTTGCAACTCGCAGGCGGGTCGGCGAAGCACGGCCGGATGACCCGGAAGATCGACCGCGTTGCCGATCACCGTCGCCGCCGCATCCGCCTGCGCCGCGCTGCGCGCGAGTACCGTCACCGCGTCGGCAATGCCCAGCGAGAAACTGCGGCCGTGGCGGCCCGACGTGGCGACGCCGCCGATCGCATCGGCAGCACGAAGCGTCATCCTGCGCATCACACCTGCGCCGTCGGGACGGTCCATCAGCCCGACGCTGAAGGTGGCGGCATCCCGCAGATGGAGTGCGATGTCACCGCCATTGTTGACATAGGCCCGCGTCAGCTTCGTCGCGCCGCGCATGGCGCCGAGGATCTCCTCGGCCACGCTCCCGGCAACCGCGGCCATCGGCGTGATGAACATTTCGCGCGCGAACGGCGACACGGCCGCATGCATCCGCCGCGCGACGACACCTTTCAATCGGCATCGATCGTGATCGGCGCCCCTGCGCAGATCGGACAGTTCCGTACACAGCTCGTCCAAGAGACCCGTGAAACGCTCGACCGCCGCCCGATAGGCCGCGCGGATATCACCATCGACCGCGTCGGCGCCGATGATCAGATCGATCGGGCCGTCCTGCAGATGCAGCCGCCGGTCGGGCAACAAGGCGATCTGTGGCTGCCGGGTCATGCACCCGGCCTCGGCCACGGCAGTTGGCGAATGTCCTTGCTGACATCCTTGAGCGAAGCGAGCGGCTGGACGTAATCCATGTGCCCGCCGAGCGCCGCATAATCCGATAGCCTCAGCGTAAACTCGATCGGCGCGACGATCGCCGGCGTCGGCACATAGCCGAAGGCGCCGGCCGGCATCTGGGTCACGTCGACCATATAGGTGATGCCGCCGCCCGGCCAGACATAGACCGGCGCACCGCCGCTCGTCACCCGCGTCAGCGTATCCTTGACCGAACGCGTCAGCCGCACCGGATTGTCGGTGACGCCGGCGCGCAGCGAGCCGCCGGCACCGGCCATGAACAGCACGGTGCACAGCGCCGGCTCGCAGTTCTCCTGGATGCGCTCGACCGAGAACTGCAGCTCCGGCGGCATCTCGCGCTGCACCGGCCTGAGCGTCTCGTCGAGCACGTAGTATCCGGCATGCTCGCCCGTCGTGGACACCATCAGCAGCGTCGTTCCCGGCTTCGCCGTCTTGGGATCGAATGGCCCGAGGATCGACAGCGGATCGGAGATGTCGGTGCCGCCCCAGCCGGTTCCGGGCTGCGCCACCTGGAAGTAGCGGCCCGGCGTCGAGCGTCGTCCCTTCATCTTGATGCCTGTCGCGGGAATGTCGAGCAGCTTGCCGGCCTGGTGCTCTGACAGCACGCCGGTGATGTGATCATCGACCACGACGACCTCGTCGACCTTGCCTTGCCATTGCTTGGCGAACATGCCGATCGTGGCCGAGCCGCAGCCGACGCGCATGCGCTCTTCCTTGACGCCGTTGACGATCGGGGGCTGCCCCGCCTGCACCATCACGCTGGAGCCGCCGTCGACCACGAGTTCCACGGCCTTGCGGTTGCTGAGGTCCATCAGCGCGTCACAGGTGACACGCCCCTCCTTCTTGGAGCCGCCCGTGAGATGATGCACGCCGCCGAGCGACAGCATCTGCGAGCCGTATTCGCTGGTCGTGACGTGACCGACCGCTTCGCCGTCGACGCGCACCGTCGCCGCTTCCGGGCCGAGATAGCGGTCGGTGTCGATCTTCACCTTGACGCCGCAATAGCTGAAGATGCCCTCGGTCACGACCGTGACCATGTCGACGCCATCGACGACCGATGACACGATGAACGGCGCCGGCTTATAGTCGGGATAAGTGGTGCCGGCGCCGATCGCGGTGACGAACAGCTCCGGCTGATGCACGATCTTGCCGTCCCAGTCGCCGCTCGCCTGGAACGGCACCAGCTTGCCGCCATGCGACACCGTACGCTCCAGCAGGATATGCGGATCGACGCGCACCAGCACACCGTCCTGATTGGCATAGCGGTCGCAGGCACCTGCCGCGCCCGGCTTGATGTAGCACATCACCGGGCAGGCATCGCAGCGGATCTTGTCACCTGCACCGTCGCTCGCCGTCTCAGTCACCATGCAGAGAAGCCCATCTTGGATCGGAGTTGGCGGCAGCCATCCACACGCCGCGGCAATTCGTTCGTATACGAATGATGTCGCGCCCCTCCGCCGACTGTCAAGCGCCACCGCGAACGAAAAGCACGATTGCCGGATAAACGATCAGTTTGCCCTGCACAATGACGACAAATCGTGCATACGCTGCAGCGCAATACGTGCCACTTGCATGTTAGTATACAAACGATACGCTCGGAGCGATCACTATCGCATCCTCGTTAACGATAGCATAGCGGACGACAGAAGGGCATGACGCCAGCAACGATTCGGCTGACCGTGAACGGACGGACGCATGACGTCGCGGCCGCGCCGGACACGCCCCTGCTCCATGTGCTGCGCAACGACCTCGCTCTGAACGGTCCGAAATACGGCTGCGGCCTGGGGGAATGCGGCGCCTGCACCGTACTGATCGACGGCCGCGCCGCCCGCTCCTGCGTCATTCCGGTGGAAGGCTGCATCGGCCGCGACGTCACCACGCTGGAAGGACTGGGCTCGCGCGAGGCGCCCGATCCGGTGCAGCAGGCCTTCATCGCCGAGCAGGCCGCGCAATGCGGCTACTGCCTCAACGGCATGATCATGACGACCAAGGCGCTGCTGGCGATCAAGCCCGATCCGTCACCCGACGAGATCAAGCAGGCGCTGCGCTACAATCTCTGCCGCTGCGGTGCGCATGTCGAAATCCTCCGCGCGGCGATGCGCGCGGCCGGCCACACGCTCGAGGCGCTGGACTGATGAACGATCGCCTCACCAAGAACGCCGACACGCCTCGCGGCTGGCTGGTTGTCGAACGTCCCATCGCCGGCAACGATGGCCAGTTCGAAACCTTCATCCGGATCACGGCGGCAGGCGAGGTCTCCGCCTTCAACGGCCATGTCGATCTCGGCACCGGCATCCGCACCGCGCTGGGACAGATCGTCGCAGAAGAGCTCGACGTCTCCTTCGCTCGGGTCGTGGTCGTGCTCGGGGACACCGCGGTCGTGCCGAACCAGGGCGCGACCATCGCCAGCGAGACAATTCAGATCACCGCCGTACCCCTGCGCAAGGCGGCGGCGCAGGCGCGCGCCTTCCTCTTGGCGCGGGCGGCGACGCAGCTCGACCTCGACGTTCAGGACTTGACGGTCGAGGACGGACTGGTCCGCGGGCCCAACAACCGCGTCCTCAGCTATGGCGAGCTGATCGGCGATGAGACGATCCGCCTCGAGCTCGCCGACGATATCCTCGTCAAGTCGGTGAACGACTATCAGGTCGTCGGCCGCTCGGTGCCGCGCGTCGACCTGCCGGCGAAGGCGACCGGTGAGCTCACTTACGTGCATGACGTTCGCGTCCCCGGCATGCTACACGGCCGCGTCGTGCGTCCGCCCTATGCCGGCGTCGATGCCGGCCCCTTCATCGGGACCAGCCTTCTTGGCGTCGATAGGGAGTCAGTGCGCGATGTCCCTGGCCTGGTCGACGTCGTCGTCATCGGCGACTTCATCGGCGTCGTCGCCGAGCGCGAGGAGAATGCGATCCGTGCCGCCGAGCGCCTCGAGGTGAAATGGAAGCCGGTGCCGACCCTGCGCGACCTCGACGATGTCGAGAACGCACTGCGGGCCAATCCGTCCGAGCCGCGCCGGCTGCTCGACAAGGGCGATGTCGATGCCGCCATCGCCGGCGCCGCCAAGCCGATGCGGAGGACCTATCTCTGGCCCTACCAGATGCACGGCTCGATCGGGCCGTCGTGCGCTGTCGCCGACTATCGCGACGGGCAGATCCGCATTTATTCCGGCACGCAGAATCCGCACATCCTGCGCGGCGATCTCGCCAAGCTGATCGACTGCCCCGAACACCAGATCGAGCTGATCCGCCTCGAGGCCGCCGGCTGCTACGGCCGCAACTGCGCTGACGACGTCACGGCCGATGCGCTGCTGCTGTCGCGTGCGGTCGGCCGCCCGGTGCGGGTGCAATTGTCGCGCGAGCAGGAGCATCTGTGGGAGCCCAAGGGCACCGCGCAGCTGATGGACGTCAATGGCGGCCTCAATGCCGACGGCTCGGTCGCGGCCTATGAGTTCGCCACGCGCTATCCCTCGAACGGCGCGCCGACGCTGGCGCTGCTGCTGACCGGGCGCATCGGACCGGAGCCTGCGGTGTTCGAGATGGGCGACCGCACCGCGATCCCGCCTTACGACTATGAGCACATGCGCGTCACGGCGCATGACATGCCGCCGATCGTGCGTGCGTCCTGGATCCGCGGTGTCTCGGCGCTGCCCAACACCTTCGCGCACGAGTCCTACATCGACGAGCTCGCCGCCGAGGCCGGCGTCGACCCGATCGAATACCGGCTGCGCTATCTGAAGGACGAGCGCGCACGTGATCTCGTGAACGCCGTGGCCGAGCGCGCCGGCTGGACGCCGCGCCCCGTGCGGGAGGAGAAGACGCCTGAGAACGGCGTCGTCCATGGCCGCGGCTTCGCCTACGCGCTCTACGTCCACAGCAAGTTTCCCGGCTACGGCGCGGCATGGTCGGCGTGGATCGCCGACGTCGCCGTGAATACGACCACCGGCGATGTCAGCGTCACGCGGGTCATTGCAGGCCAGGACTCCGGCCTGATGATCAATCCCGACGGGGTACGCCACCAGATCGAAGGCAACGTCATCCAATCCACCAGCCGTGCGCTGATGGAGGAGATTCCCTTCACGCGCGGCAAGGTCGCGGCACGGGAATGGGGCGCCTATCCGATCATCACCTTCCCCGACGTGCCTGAGATCGACGTGCTGATGCTGCCGCGGCCGGATCAGCCGCCGCTCGGCGTCGGCGAGTCCGCGTCCGTGCCCAGCGCCGCCGCGATCGCCAATGCGATCTACGACGCCACCGGCGTCCGCTTCCGCGAGCCGCCATTCACGCCGGAGCGCATCCTGAAAGGCCTGCGCGGCGAACGGGCGGAGACGCCGGCGCCGCAGTCGCTGCCCGCCCCCGAAAGACCGGCGACCACGTGGCCCAAGCCCTTTGCCAAGCGGGGCGGCGTGATCGCCACCGCCGTCGCGGCCTGCGCCGCGGCGATCGGCGTCGCCACCGCCGTGTTGCCCTGGCGCGCCATCGCGCCGATCACGCGCCCCGATCCCTCGGTCTATTCCGCAGCGACGATCGCGCGAGGCGAGGCGCTCGCGGCGCTCGGCAATTGCGCTGTCTGCCATACCGCGGATGGCGGCCTGATCAATGCCGGCGGCCGCGCACTGGAGACGCCGTTCGGCACGCTGTTCAGCACCAACATCACGCCCGACGTCGAGACTGGCATCGGCGCCTGGTCCTATCCCGCCTTCGAGCGCGCGATGCGCGAGGGCGTGCATCGCGACGGCCGGCAGCTCTATCCGGCGTTTCCCTACACGCATTTCGCGCGAACCGATGATGCCGACCTGCAGGCGCTCTACGCCTACCTGATGGCACAGGCGCCAGTGAGACAGCAGGCGCCTGACAACGCGCTGCGCTTCCCATTCAACCTGCGGCCGCTGGTCGCCGGATGGAACGCTCTGTTTCACGACACGCAGCCGTTCCGGCCCGATCCGACACAATCGGAGCAGTGGAATCGCGGCTTCTATCTCGTCGAAAGCCTCGGCCATTGCAGCGCCTGTCACTCGCCGCGCAACGCGCTCGGCGCCGAGCAGCGCAACGCACATCTGGCTGGCGGCTTCGCCGATGGCTGGGAAGCCCCTGCGCTGACCGCGCTCTCGACTGCCCCGATCCCGTGGACCGAGGACGAGCTCTACACTTATCTGCGCTCGGGGCAATCGCGCTTCCATGGTGTCGCGGCCGGTCCGATGGCGCCGATCGTGAAGGATCTCGCGACGCTGCCCGACGCGGACATTCGGGCCATGGCGATCTATCTCGCCTCGTTCCAGACGCCCTCGCCCGAGGCAGCGAAGCTGGAGGCGATGGCCGCGGAGTTGGAAGCGCGCACCAAGGCGACCTCGACGGCGTCTCCGGCGGCACGGCTCTATCTCGGCGCCTGCGCGGTCTGTCACGAGGTGGGCGGCCTGCCGCTGTTCGGCAGTCGGCCCTCGCTGGCGCTGAACAGCAACCTGCACAGCGCCACACCCGACAATCTGATCCAGGTGATCCTGCACGGGATCATGAAGCCGGTCTCGTCCGATCTCGGCTACATGCCGGCGTTCAAGGACCATCTCAGTGACGTCCAGATCGCCGAACTCGTCGCCTATCTTCGTCAGCAGTTTGCTCCGGACAAGCCGGCCTGGACGGGCGTAGACGCCGCCGTCGGTCGCATCAGGTCCACCGTGGCGCAGTGAGGCTGAGCATGCTCCGTCTGCGCCCGGCGCCCCGACCACCACCCTGACGCGCATTCGGGCACCTCGTTGCCAGTAATTTCGCCTTGCGGCAGACGGTCTGCCGCTTCTAGAATTTGGGACTACGTTCCAAAAAATGGAACAAACGGTATCATCATGAGCGCTCTGACCAACGCCATCGACATCCTGCGCTGCTTCTCGACCGCGCGGCCCGACCTCTCCTTTGCCGACGTCCAGGTCCTGACCGGCAAACCGAAAAGCTCGACCTCCCGCCTGCTCCGCTCGCTGCGCGATTGCGGCCTGCTCGAGCAGGATCCGCACAGCCGCCGCTACCGGCCGGGCCTGCTCACCTTCGAGCTCGGGCGGCTGCACCGGGCCCATGACGACCTGATCGCCACCGCCGAGCGCGAGCTGCGCGATGTCTGCGCGCGCACCGGCCACACCGGCTACATCGCCGTGCTCGACGGCTATCAGCAGGTGGTGCTGCGCATCGTGCCCGGCTCCAATCCGCTGCGCGTCGTCAACCCGCCGGGCCAGCGCACGCCGGCCATCATCACCTCGAACGGCCGCGCTATGCTGGCGCGTCTGACAGACCAGGAGATCCGGGCGCGCGTGCCGCTCGACTACCCGAAGGTCCCGGCCAACTCGCCGCAGAACTTCACCGAGCTGATGGCGCGGCTGAACGAGATCCGCCGGACCGGCATCTCGGACGCCGCCGACGAGGCCATCGAGGGCGTCGGCTCGCAGGGCTTTGCGCTGACGAGCGGCGAGAGCGGTGAGCTGATCGGCATCGCCGTCTCCTACTCGGTCCAGGCCACCACCGAGATCGAGCGTGCCAATGTCCGCCGCGAGCTCGGCAGCATGGCCGCAAAGCTGCGGCGCATGACCGGCGATCCGCTCGGCCAGACCATCGAGCAATTGGCCGGACTGGCCTCCTGATGACGAGCAGCAGCGCGCCGCGCGTCAACAGCCTGGCGCTGTTGATCCTGCCGAGCGCGCTGCTGTTTGCGTTGTTCTTCTTTCTGCCGATCGGATTGATGGCGGTGATGAGCGTCCTGACCGGCAACCCCGTGGTCATGCCGAACGTCGCCCTCACAGCCAGGCACTATGCCCGCATGGGCAATGACGGCTACTATCTCGAGGTGATCTGGACCACGATCCGGATCGGCCTCTGGACGACGCTCGCCGCGCTCGTGATCGGCTACCCGCTCGCGCATTGGATGGCGCGGATCAAGAGCCGCACCGGCCATGCGCTGCTGCTGATGGCCGTGCTGGCGCCGATGCTGACCGGCATCGTGGTGCGTACCTTCGCCTGGATGACGCTGCTGTCCGACAAGGGTGTCATCAACCAGATCCTGGCCTCGCTCGGGCTGGTCACAAGGCCGTTGCAGCTGATGTACAATGAGACGGGCATCATCATCGGCCTGGTCCACATCTATGTGCCTTTCATGGTGCTGACGCTCACCGGCGTGATCGGTCGCATCGACGAGCGGCTGGAGCAGGCGGCGGAGAATCTCGGCGCCAGCCCATGGCGCGCATTTCTCGAGGTCACCCTGCCGCTCAGCCTGCCCGGCATCCTCGCCGGCTCGCTGCTCATCTTCGCGCTCGCGATCAGCGCCTATGTCACCCCGATCCTGCTCGGCGGCTTCCAGGTCATGACCTTGCCGATCCTGATCTACCAGCAGATCTCCGCCAACTTCAACGTCGGCTTCGCGGCTGCGCTCGGCATGGTGCTGCTCATCATTTCGCTCTCGCTCGTCATCGCGTATAATCACGTGCTCGGCCTCGTTTCGGGCCAGCGCGAGCTGCAATGAGGGCGCAGATGACGAGCCTTGCTCCGGGATCGCGGCCGCCGCTCGCTGCGCCAATCGGTCTGGCGGCCACACCTGCCCTTCGCAGCAAGGCGCGGCCGCTCCGGTGGGGCCGCAGGCTCTATCTCGCCGCCAACACCGCCATCCTCGTCTTCCTGCTGGCGCCGATTGCGATCGTGATCGTGTTCGCGCTCAACCCGACGCCTTTCATCCAGTTTCCACCAGTCGGCATCTCCTTTCGCTGGTTCGAGAAATTCTTCGCCTCGGGCGACTTCATGCACGCGCTGCTGTTCAGCATCGAAGTCGCGGCCATGACCACGGTCGCGGCCACCGTGCTGGGCGCCTCGGCCGCGCTGGCGATCGCCCGCGGCAACCTGCCAGGCTCCCGGCTGATCGTGGCGACCATGCTGTCGCCGCTCATGCTGCCGGCGATCCTGACCGGTCTTGCGCTGTTCCAGTCCTACGTACTGCTCGACGTCGGACGCCCGGTGTGGGGGCTGGTGGCTGGTCACACGCTGGTGACGATTCCCTACGTGGTGCGGACCACGCTCGCCGTGCTGCACAATTTCGATGTCAGGTTGGAGGAAGCCGCGCAGAATCTCGGCGCCAGCCCCACCCGGACCTTCTTCGAGATCACGCTGCCGCTGGTGAAGCCCGGCGTTCTGGCAGGCGCGATCTTTGCTTTCATCGTCTCGTTCGACCAGTTTCCGGTGTCGCTGTTCCTGGTCGCGCCGGGCAGCGAGACCTTGCCGATCACGCTGTTCAACTATCTGAAGTTCGATCTCGACGGCACCATCGGCGCGGCCTCGGTGGTCTCGATCCTGCTCGCCTTCATCGTCGTCATCGCGCTCGACCGCACCGTAGGTCTTCGCTCCTACGTCAAACTCTAAGGGAGATCCCGGACATGACCGCCTCATCGCGTCGTTTTCCCCTGAGCCGCCGCCGCCTGCTGACCGCGGCTGCGTCGCTCGGCGCCGGCGTTGTCGCTGCTCCCTTTGTCGCGCATGCGGACGAGCCCGTTCTCAACGTCACCGGCTGGGGCGGCAAATGGGGTGACGTGATGAAGGCCGAGATCGGCCCGGCCTTCGAAAGCGAGTTCAAGTGCAAGCTCAAGACCGACACCGCGCTGCCATTCCTGCCGAAGCTGCAGGCGAGTTCGCGCTCGGCTCCCATCTACGACGTGCTGCACACCAACTCCAACGAGCAGTGGGCGGCCGTGGAGATGGGTCTCGTCGAGCCCAAGGTCGACCCCAAGCTGGTTCCGAACATTGCCGACGTCTACCCTTACGCCGTCAGCGACAAGATCGTCGGCGTCTGCATCTTCACCAGCGCCATCGGGCTCGGCATGCGCACCGACAAGGGCTATGGGAGCGTCACGTCGTGGAAAGACTACTGGGATGCGAGATTCAACGGCGCGCGCGGCGGCTATGTGATCCCTGCCAACAGCCTGGGACAGGCGTTCGTGATGATGTGCGGCGCGCTGTATGGCAAGGGCCAGACCGACCTTGACGCCGCCTATGCAGCGCTGGAGAAGCTGAAGCCGATCAAGCTGGTCGACTTCACCGGCGCGATGGAGAAGCTGATCCTGTCCGGTGAGGTCGGCCTCGGCATCCTGCATGATTCCGGCATCTATCGTTACGACGGTCAGAACCAGACGGTCGACTTCGTCACGCCGAACGAGGGCGTGCTGTCGCTCGAGCAAGTGCTGAGCATCACGCCCGGCAGCAAGGTGAAGGAGCTCGCCAACGCCTATATCAACTACATGCTGCGCCCCGAGGTTCAAAAGCGCCTCGCTGAGACCGTCTGGTATTCGCCGGCCAACAAGAAGGTCAAGCTCGACTCCAAGTATGACGCCAAGCTGCTGACGACGCCGGAGAAGGTCGGCAAGCTGATCCAGGTCGACTGGAAGTGGTACAACGCACGGAAGGACGAGATCGACAGCCGGGTCAACCGGATCTTCCGCGCATGAGCGCTGCCATCGAGATCGCCGCGGTCAGCAAGATCTATGACGGCGGCGTACGCGCAGTCGACGCGGTTGCCGTGAACATCAGGCCTGGCGAGTTCTTTTCGCTGCTCGGCCCGTCCGGCTGCGGCAAGACCACCACCCTGCGCATGATCGCCGGCTTCGACAGCCCAAGCGCCGGCGAGATCCGCCTCGACGGCGCCGACATCACCCACGTGCCGGCGCACAAGCGCGACATGGCGATGGTGTTCCAGAACTACGCCCTGTTCCCGCACCGGACCGTGGCCGAGAACGTCGCCTTCGGCCTGCGCATGCGCAAGATCGACAAGGCGACGATTGCCGCGAAGGTGAAGGCAGCGCTGGCGATGGTTGAACTCGGAGGCCTGGAGAACCGCAGGCCGGCGCAACTGTCCGGCGGCCAGCAGCAGCGCGTCGCGCTCGCCCGCGCCATCGTCATCTCGCCCCGCGTGCTGCTCTGCGACGAGCCGCTCGGCGCGCTCGACAAGAAATTGCGCCAGCAGATGCAGTTCGAACTCAAGCGGCTGCAGAAGACGCTTGGCCTCACCCTCGTGTTCGTCACCCACGACCAGGAGGAGGCGCTGGCCATGTCGGACCGCATCGCGGTCATGAACGCCGGCCGCGTCGAGCAGATCGGCACCCCGCTCGAGATCTACGATCAGCCGCGGACGCGTTTCGTTGCCGATTTCATCGGCGACACCAACATTTTTCGTGGTCAGCGCGTGACCTTGGACAATGGCGTCGGGATAGCCGTCGGCAACGGTCTGGTGCTGGCCCTGGCGGACACAGTTGCAGCAGCCGAGGCCGAGGTTCTGTCGGTCGCGCTGCGGCCGGAGAAGATATCGGTATCGCCAGCCGAGGTGGCCGATGCCAAGCGGACAGGCATGTCCGCGCGCGGCACAGTCGAGAGCACCAATTTCCTCGGCGGCGCGGTGCTGTACCGCATCGCCCTGGAGTGCGGACAGCACGTGCTGGCGCAACAGCCGAATTCCGGAGCTGGTCCTCTCCACGCGCCGGGTCAAACGGTCACGCTCGACTGGCGTCCGGCCGATCTCGTCATTCTCGAGGATTGATACTGTGAGCGTTATATTCCTATTCCCGCAGCAGTACCGTGCGCCGCAGTCACAGAGCGACGTCGAAGAGCTTGTGCCGTGAGCGCAGCCGGCATGAAGACGATCAGCCTCGACGACATCGAGGCGCTCGCGGTCGGCGCCTGGATCCTCGGCACCGGCGGCGGCGGCAGTCCCTATCTCGGCCTGCTCAACCTGCGCCGGCTCTATGCGGAGGGGCGTCGCGTGCAGATGATATCGCCGCTCGACCTCGCCGACGACGACTGGGTCGCGGTGGTCTCCAACATGGGCGCCCCCTTGGTCGGGCAGGAACGGCTGGCCGACAGCCGCAGCATCGCGCGTGCGGTGCGCATGCAGGAGGAGATCAACGGCATCACATTTCGCGCCGTGATGTCGGTCGAGATCGGCGGCGGCAACGGCATGCAGGCGCTGATGGCGGCGGCGCATCTGAACATCCCCGTGGTCGACGCCGACTGCATGGGCCGCGCCTTTCCCGAGGCGCAGATGACGTCGGTCGCGATCGGCGACCTCAAGCCCTATCCCTGCACGCTCTACGATCCGCGCGGCATCGAGGCCGTCGTGACCAAGGTGCCGAGCTGGAAGTGGATGGAGCGCGCCAGCCGCAAGATCTGCGTCGAGATGGGCTCGATCGCCTCGACCAGCAAGGCGCCGCGCACGGGCCGCGAGGTCAAGGACTGGGGCATCCATTTCACCACCACCAAGGCGATTGCGATCGGCCGTGCGGTCGAGGCAGCCAACCGGAGCCACCAGGATCCGATCGCGGCGATCCTCGATTGTGAGGGCGGCCAGCGGCTGTTCAGCGGCAAGATCGTCGACGTCGAGCGCCGCACCACCGAGGGCTTTCTGCGCGGCAGCGCCGTCGTGGAGGGCAGCGACGACGATCGCGGCACCCGGCTCAAGCTGTCGTTCCAGAACGAATGGATCGTGGCTTGGCGCGATGGCGAAGCCATCGCGATGTCGCCGGACCTGATCTGCGTGCTCGACAGCGTCAATGGCCACGGCATCGGCACCGAGACGGCGCGCTACGGCCAGCGCGTCACCGTGATCGCGCTGCCCGCGCCCGCCGTATTGACCAGCCCGCGCGGGCTCGAATTCGTCGGCCCCCGCGCCTTCGGTTATGACCTCGATTTCCGGTCGCTGTTTGCGACCCCTGGAGCTCCCTGAGAATGAAGCGGATTGGCATTGACGTCGGTGGCACCAACACCGACGCCGTCCTGATTGCCGACGACCATGTCGTCCACTCCGTCAAGGCTGCGACCACCGCCGACGTCACCTCCGGCATCCTCGCGGCGCTGAAGGCGCTGCGAGAAAATCCCGCGGCGGCCGTGCCGGTCGACGCGGTGGTGATCGGCACCACGCATTTCATCAATGCGGTGGTGCAGCGGCGGCACCTGCAGAAGATCGGCGCCATCCGCATCGGGATGCCCGCCTCCGCCTCGCTGCCGCCGTTCTGCGACTGGCCGGGCGATCTCGCCGCGCTGGTCAGCGGCGAGACCTTCATGCTCGAAGGCGGCCACGATTATGATGGCCGCCCATTCATGCCGCTCGACATCGGCGGCCTGAAAGCCGCCGCGCGCGCGATCAAGGCCAAGGGCCTGCGCGCGGTCGCGGTCGCCTCGTCGTTCTCGCCGCTCGACCCGAGCTGTGAGATCGCGGCGCGGGAAATCCTCGCCGAGATCTGCCCTGATGTGGCCGTCACGCTCTCGCACGACCTCGGCCGCATCGGACTGCTGGAGCGCGAGAACGCCGCCCTGCTCAATGCCGCGCTCCACGACCTCGCGGTCACGACGGTCGCCGCCTTCCGCAAGGCGATCGCGGAGTCCGGCATCGATGCGCCGCTGTTCCTGACGCAGAACGACGGCACCGTGATGCAGGCGGAGATCGCGACCGCCTTCCCGGTCATGAGCTTCGCCTCCGGCGCCACCAACTCGATGCGCGGCGCCGCGTATCTCTCCGGCCTCGACGACGCCATGGTCGTCGACGTCGGCGGCACCACCAGCGACATCGGCCAGTTGCGCCACGGCTTTCCGCGCGAGGCCAACACCGTCGTCGAGGTCGGCGGCGTCCGCACCCTGTTCCGCATGCCCGATTTGCTCTCGATCGGGCTCGGCGGCGGCAGCCATGTCGAGCAGGATCCGGTCCGCGTCGGCCCGCTCAGCGTCGGATACCGGCTGACATCCGACGCGCTGGTGTTTGGCGGCAACCGCCTGACCGCGACCGACATCGCGGTCGCGGTGGGGCTGATCGACATCGGCGACAGATCGCGCGTCGCGCATCTGCCGAAAAGCCTGATCGACGCCGCGCTCGCCGACGCCCACCGCAAGCTCGAGGGCGACATCGACCGCATGAAGACCGAGGCCGGCGACGTGCCGCTGCTCGCGGTCGGCGGCGGCGCCTTCCTGGTGCCGGAGCGCCTTGCCGGCATCTCCACCATCGTGCGCGTCGACCATGGCGACTGCGCCAATGCGGTCGGCGCCGCCATCGCCCAGGTCTCCGGCGAGGCCGACCAGGTCTTCCGCGACCTGACCCGCGACGAGGCCATCGCGGCGGCGCGGGCCATCGCCGAGGAGCGCGCGATGCAGGCCGGCGCCGACCGCGACACGCTCAAGACGGTCGATGTCGAGGACATGCCGATCGCCTACCTCCCCGGCAACGCGCTGCGCGTCCGCGTCCGCGTCGCCGGCGCCATCGCCGAGCCGACCATCGGCGCGGCGGCGTAGTCCATCGTCGCTACGCCAGCTCGGCGATCCGCTCGACCCCGGCCTCCGCGCCCTGCGCCTTGGCCGCCGCCATCGAGCCGCCGAGGTCGATGCCGCGGCAGGCGTTGTCGATGACGATGGCCGCGAAGCCGAGCCGCCGCGCATCGACCGCCGAATAGTGCACGCAGAAATCGGTGGCGAGACCGACCAGGAAAACCCGCTTCAGGCCGCGCTCGCGCAGATAGCCGGCGAGGCCCGTGGGCGTGGTCTTGTCGTTCTCGAAGAACGCCGAGTAGGAATCGATCGCGGCACGAAAGCCCTTGCGGATGATGAGCTGCGCCTTGTCGGTCGCAAGCTCGGCATGGAAGGCGGCGCCCGGCGTGCCCTGGATGCAGTGGTCCGGCCACAAGGTCTGCGGCCCGTAGGGCATCGTGACGCTCTCGAACGGCGCCTTGCCGGGGTGGCTCGAGGCGAACGAGCTGTGTCCCGCCGGGTGCCAGTCCTGGGTCAGGACGACGTGATCGAACATCCCGCTCAGCCGGTTGATCGCCGGCACCACGGCATCGCCGTCGGCCACGGCGAGCGCGCCGCCGGGACAAAAATCGTTCTGCACATCGATGATGAGCAGCAAATCCTCGTTGGCCCTGATCTGCATTCCTGTCTGCATCCGTTTCACTCAAACTCCATCAAGGATGGCCCCAGGCCGCGGCGATCTCAAGCCGGGCCGCCGAATAATCCGCGGCAAGCCAGCCCCTCCATTTTGGAATCCCTGCCCTGCAGGATGGGCCTGGAAACGCCCGCCGATTCATGGATTCTCCCGGCGGGAGAGCGTGGCCGATGCAGACTGCCGTCACACACCATTCCGCGAGCCAGCGTCTCGAGCGCTGGGCGGTCGCCACCCTGCGCGAGGCCGGCGCGATCGTCGAATGCGAACAGCACGGCTGGATGCGCGAGCGCGGCGACCCGCATGCGCTGGCGCGGGCGCTTCGCATCGCACGCGACGATCCGCCACGCGGCTTGTGTAGTTCGGACGCGCTCGCGGCGATCGAGGCCGTCCTGGCGGCGACCGGCGACACCTGCCCTGATTGTTCACGGCACGGAGAGCCGGAATATCCGCCGTGATTCAAATAAGTGATTCCGTAGCTACCCCGAGATGCCCTAGCCTGAGGCCTCCACCGGGAGACGCAATCATGCCGAATCATCCGGTCCCCTGGCTGCTGCGCAAGCCGTGCCCGACCTGCGGCCGTGCGCTCGCGGTTCGCGAGGGCAAGGGCGGGCGCCGCGAGCTTGCTTGTCCGACCTGCGATGGGCCCGATCCGCTGCACTCGCCCAAGGCGCTCCGCTGGGCGAGGGGATCGCTTCGGCCGCCGGAGCGGCCGAAGCAGCATTGACGTCACCGACCCGTCAGCTTGCGCTCGACTTTCTTGCGGCTGTTGCCGACCTTCTTGACCGCCTTCTTCACCGCGGACGCCGAGCGGCCGCTCTTCTTGGCTTCGTAGCGGACTTCGTGGTCCTGTCCACCCGCGACGCGGGCGCGATCCTGGTTGCGTCCGCGAGCTGACTTTGCGGTCGAGGCTTTCTTCTTCGTTGCCATGGTGCATCTCCTTATCAGCGCGCAACGCACGACGCAGCGAAGCGGTTCCGCCGATGAGGGAGCCCCATCGCATCGATCAACCGAGGTCGAACTTGACGCCCTGCGCCAGCGGCAGGCTGCGGCCGTAGTTCACGGTGTTGGTGGCCCGGCGCATATAGGCCTTCCATGAATCCGAGCCGGACTCACGGCCGCCGCCGGTCTCCTTCTCGCCGCCGAACGCGCCGCCGATCTCGGCGCCCGAGGGGCCGATATTGACGTTGGCGATGCCGCAATCGGAGCCGCGCGACGACACGAACAGTTCGGCCTCGCGCAGATCATTGGTGAAGATCGACGACGACAGCCCCTGCGGCACCGCATTGTGCAGCTCGATCGCGGCATCGAGATCGCGATACGGCATCACATAGAGAATCGGCGCGAACGTCTCGCGCTCGACCGGACCGGATTGCGATTCGATCTCGACCAGGGCCGGCCGCACGTAGTACGCCTCCGCAAAGCCGCCGACCGCGACGCGCTCGCCGCCGAACACGCGGCCGCCGTGATCCCGCGCGGCGCTCAGCGCGTCCTGCATGGCGTCGTAGGCGCCGCGATCGATCAGCGGGCCGATCAAGGTGCCCTGCTCCAGCGGATTGCCGATCGCCACCGAGGCGTAGGCCTGCTTCAGCCGCGGCACGAGCTGGGTGTAGACGTCGGCATGCACGAACAGGCGGCGCAGGCTGGTGCAGCGCTGGCCCGCGGTGCCCATCGCCGCGAACGCCACGGCGCGCAGGGTGAGATCGAGGTCGGCCGTGGGCGTGACGATCGCGGCATTGTTGCCGCCGAGCTCGAGGATGGCGCGGGCAAAGCGGCCGGCAAGACAGGCGCCGACGACGCGCCCCATGGCGGTCGATCCGGTCGCCGACACCAGCGGCACCCTGGCATCGTCGACCAGCATCTCGCCGACCGCGCGGCCGCCGAGCAGCAGGCCGGCGAGCCCCTCCGGCGCCTCGCCGCCCTCGCGGCGATAACGCTGCAGCGCGCGCGCCAGCAGCGCGTCGGTCGCGAGCGCGGTGAGCGGCGTCTTCTCCGACGGCTTCCAGACGACGCTGTTGCCGCACACCAGCGCCAGCGCTGCATTCCAGGCCCACACCGCCACGGGGAAGTTGAAGGCGGAGATCACGCCGGTGACCCCCAGGGGATGCCAGGTCTCCATCATCCGGTGCTCGGCGCGCTCGGTGGCGATGGTCAGGCCATAGAGCTGGCGTGACAGGCCGACGGCGAAGTCGCAGATGTCGATCATCTCCTGGACCTCGCCGAGCCCCTCGGAGACGATCTTGCCGGCCTCGATCGAGACCAGGCGGCCGAGCGCGGCCTTGTGGGCGCGCAGCTCCTCGCCGAACAGCCGCACCAGTTCGCCGCGCTTCGGTGCCGGCTTGAGCCGCCACTGCAAGAACGCGGCATGCGCGCGCGCGATCACCGCGGTCGCATCCGCTCTGCTGTCGTCATGCACATGGGCCAACACCTCGCCGGTCACCGGCGAACGGGCGGCGCGCGTCCCACCGCGCAGCCGCTCCGGCGCGACGCCGAGCGAGGTCAGGATCTCGGCCGTTTCGACAACGAGTGTCAGAGGCGATGCTTGGCTGGGCGACATATGCAACTCCGGATTGTCCCACGCACCGGTGCACGCGAGACGTCATGAATGGTCCATCGTAAACGCCCCCGTGTAGATCAAATCCGGCTGCGGCGCGAGCACCCGCGCGCTGGGCAAACGACCACTGGGCAGGTGGCTCGTCGGCGCACGGAGGCGTCCTCCCGCTCGTTCTGTTTCGCGCGCGCCGGCTCAGCCTTCTGGCGCGCATCGGCGAGATCCCGCGACGCAACGCGCCCGGGCTGATGGGATCGACGATCCCTCGCGAAACACGAGGGCGCGGGGAATGCCGGGAGCTGGCCGCCCCCATGGCCCGCCTGCGGAAAAAAATGCAGGCGGCAGGAACCACAGGTTCAGCCGAGACATCCCGGCATTCCCCGCGCGATGGTCTTCACGCTTATATCGTGATCTCCCCGGTGTACGGCTGTTTAGCCACCGTCGCCTCGGGATCATCGCCCGACGGCTTGGCGCCAGCGTCGCGGCGCCAGGACCACACGACTTCACGTCCGCAAGCCCGCCGTTCGTCCGCGTGCAAGCACGCTGCGACAGGCAAGCGGCCATCGCCTCCCCGCCTCACGTGTCGTGACGATCGCGATACGCCCCTCGTGGCGAAGCAGGATGGATGCAGTAGAGCACATTTTCTGGAAAAGCGAAAGCGCTTTTTTTGGAGCGCCGCAGTGATCGAAGGTCGTTCATGACACGTCTTGCGTTGGCAGACGGATTGTGATCGTCGAGGAAAACGGCGAAGCGGCTCTCGCAACAAAGATCATTGCGGCCCTATCCGCCTCGATATACCAACGTCGCATATGTCCTCGCGAGAGACGATCAGCATGACGATCGAGACTTTGTTCGCGTTTGCGGGAACGTCCGTCATCCTCCTGGTGATCCCGGGGCCGACGGTTCTGCTGGTGGTCTCCTATGCGCTGGGCCAGGGGTGGCGAACCGCGCTGCCGACGGCCGTCGGCGTCGCGCTGGGCGACTTCACCGCCATGACCTTGTCCATGCTGGGCGTCGGTGCGTTGCTGGCGACCTCGGCGCTGCTGTTCACCGTGCTGAAATGGATCGGCGCGGCCTATCTCGTCTGGCTCGGGATCAAGCTGTGGCAGGCCGGCGGCGCGCTGAACGCCGTGCCGCGGACCGACAGGACCTCGGCGCTGAAGATGCTCGGTCACGCCTGGATCGTCACGGCGCTGAACCCGAAGAGCATCACCTTCTTCGTCGCGTTCCTGCCGCAGTTCCTCAGTCCGAACGGCAGCTTCCTCACGCAGATGGTGGTGTTCGAATCGACCTTCGTCGTGCTCGCCTTCGCCAACGCCGTCGGCTATGCGCTGATCGCCTCGCGCGCCCGCGCGCTCGTACGGAGCACGAAGGTGATCAGCATCTTCAACAAGGCGGGCGGCACCCTTCTGATCGGTGCGGGCGTCGCCGCCGCAGCGGCGCGGACGGCGCAGAACTGAACGAGCTGCGACCTTCGGCGTGGATCGTCGCCGGCCACATCGGATGACGACGCCCGCGAGGCGTCGTCCAGGTTTCTGCAACGCGCAGGTCAGGCTATATTGTCGCCGTCACCTGTTATCGAGCAGGCTTTGCCATGGCCGACACACACCCATCCAGTCCCGAGCTCTGGTCGTCGATCCAGCACGAGGCCCGGCGCATCGCCACGGCCGATCCCGTGTTCAGCCGCGCCCTGTCGGCTGCAATCCTCGATCATTCTGATCTCGGCAGCGCCGTCGCGCAGCAGATTGGCATCCGCCTCGGCAGCGGCGATGCCGCGCGCGCCCGATTTGCCGCGGTCGCGCGCGAGGCGTATGCCGCCGCGCCTGAGCTCGTCGAGGCGGCGGGTCGCGACCTCGGGGCGATCGCGGCGCAGGATCCAGCGACGACGGCGCTGCTGCCGCCGCTGCTGAACTACAAAGGCTACGTCGCGCTGCAGGCGCATCGCGTCGCGCACTGGCTCTGGAGCAAGGGGCAGTCCGACCTGGCGCTCCTGATGCAGGCGGACTCGTCAACATCCCTGCAGGTGAGCATCCATCCCTCGGCGCGGCTCGGGACCGCGGTGTTTCTCGATCATGCCACCGGCATCGTCATTGGCGCCCACAGCAGCATCGGCCACGACGTCACCATTCTGCAGAACGTTACGATCGGACGACACGACGCGCTGCCCGGCCGCGCCCCGCGGATCGGCCGCGGCGTGCTGCTCGCCTCGGGCGCGACCGTGCTGGGCGACGTCGCGATCGGTGATTTTGCCAAGATCGGCGCCGGTGCCGTCGTCACCACCGATGTGCCGTCGGGCTGCACCGCCGTGGGCACGCCGGCTCGCCTGACGAACTGCCCGGAGCAGCCGGTCCCAGCCTGACCACGACTCCTCGCGACCCCTGGGGCAGCCGGTTCTACAGCAATGTTTCAAGCTTGCCCGCAGTGACGGAGATCAGGTCGCGGATCTTGTCGCACTCGGCCGCAAGCGATGCGAGGGCCGGATCCGACCTGATGCACCGCTCCAGATTGTCGACCGCGCTTCGCCAGGCCTCCAATTCGCGCCGCAGCCGTCCGATCTCGCTGGTAACCACCGCATCGCGCCGCCGTTCTGCTTTCGCGCCGATGATCCGCAACGGGGCTCGGGCAGGAAATGCGAGGAAATCAGCCACGGATCGCCTCAATGAGAAAGGTGGAATTCGGCGAAGACGACAGGCGCATGACGTGCGGGGCGGCGGCATTGCCTGCAACGGCGCGGCGACCTGGATTGGCAGGCCGCCGCGCGATCAGTGCTTTCCGGTCCGACCTCAAGCCGCGGCGCGCTCGGCCAGCGCCTGAGCCTCGGCCGCGGCGCGCGCCATGCTGGACGACATCTCGCTCGTGACAGTGCTCTGCTCCTCGACGGCGGCGGCCGTCGACGTCACATACTCGCTGACGTTCTGGATCGCCTGCTTGATCGAGCCGAGAGACGTGACGACGCCCCCGGAAATATTGTTGAGACTGTCGATCTCGGTCGCGATCTTGTCGGTGGCGGTCTTTGCCTGGGTGGCAAGGTTCTTGACCTCGGAGGCAACGACGGCAAAGCCCCTGCCAGCTTCGCCGGCCCTGGCGGACTCGATGGTGGCATTCAGCGCCAGCAGATTGATCTGGCCGGTGATGTTGTGGATCATCTCGACGATGCCGCTCATCGACTGAGCGGCATCGGAGAGCCGCTGCGCCTGCGCGTCGGCTGAGGTGACACGGTCCACCGCGCCCATGGCGGTCTCGCGCGACTTCGTCATGGCTTCGGAAATCTCCCGCACGGACGCGTTGAGCTCCTCCGCGCCCGCCGCCACCGATTCCATCATGGCGCGCACGCGCTCGTTGCCCATGCGAACGAAGACCTGCCGGGTGACGTCGGTCGCGTATTTGACCACCTTGAACGGCTTGCCGTTGAGGTCGAGGATGGGATTGTAGGAGGCCTGGATATAGACCTCCCGGCCGCCCTTGCCGATGCGCTTGTATTCGGCCGACTGGTACTGACCACGGTTCAGGCTGGCCCAGAAGTCGCGGTAGGCGGCGCTCTCCCGCTCGGACGGTTCGACGAACATGCTGTGATGCTTGCCCCGGATCTCGGCCAGCGTGTAGCCGAGCGCATGCAGGAAATTGTCGTTCGCGGTGATGACCGTACCGTCCATGTTGAACTCGATCACGGCCTGGGACTTGCCGATGGCCTCGATCTGGCCGGCGAGGTCGGCGTTCGTCAGCTTCTGCGCGGTGACATCGGTTGCGAACTTGACGACCCCGATTGGCCTGCCCGTCGCATCCAGCACCGGATTGTAGGTGGCAAGGATCCACACTTCCTTGCCGCCCTTGCCGATGCGCTTGTATTCGCCGCCCTGATATTCGCCGCGATTGAGAGCTGCCCAGAACTCGCGGTAGGCCGCGCTGTCGCGCAGCGCGGGTTCGACGAACATGCTGTGATGCTTGCCCTGGATCTCGTCGAGGCGATAGCCCAGCGCATCCAGGAAATTTTTGTTGGCACTGACGATGGTGCCGTCGAGCTTGAATTCGATCATGGCCTGCGCGCGGTCGATGGCGGCAAGCTTGGAGCCGTCGGCCATGCTGCGCAGCTTCTTCTCGGTGATGTCGGTTGCGAACTTGACGACCTTCACCGGCTTGCCGGCGCTGTCGAGGACGGGATTATAGGACGCTTCGATCCAGATTTCGCGACCGCCCTTGCCGATGCGCTTGAACTCGGCGGCCTTGAGCTCGCCGCGGCTCAGCGCCGCCCAGAACTCGCGGTAGGCGGCACCGTCGCGTTCGGAAGGCTCCACGAACATGCTGTGATGCCTGCCCTGGATTTCCTCTAGCTGATAGCCGAGTGCGTTCAGGAAGTTCTTGTTCGCGGTGATGATCGTGCCGTCGAGCTGGAATTCGATCACGGCCATCGCGCGACTGATTGCTGCAAGCTGTGCTTCCGCGTCCGAGCGGCTGTTCGATCGAAACAACAAGATAACCTCCAGATGAATAGTTCGTTTGCAGATGGTCGGCGGCGACGACGATCGTCCCGCGCGCCCGGCGACATGTCTGCGCAAAAATTGATGCAACTTGTTCCACTCTCGTTAAAGCGCGTTGAGAATTCCGGCTTTTCCGTAGTTCTACCGCTGTGACATGACGTCCGACATACAATGACGTCGCGCGGAAGCTGCGCTGCGGCCCCCGGAGCGTCGACAATCGGGCGCGTGGCGCGGAGATCGTAGGGCGTCAAGTCGGTCGATCGCATGCCTGTCGCAGCTCTGCTGCGGAAGCATGCGATCACCGCGGTCCATCATCCCTGGTGTCGTCATGCACCTGGGCCGGCGATCCTCCGATCAGCGGTGGTCCCGTTGGGCGGCAGAGCTAGACCGCCTCGACCACCGCCTTCAAAGCGTCAGAGACCTTTGTGGCGAGCGTCGCGAGCGCCGCGTTCTCGATGGCCTGCATCGAGGCGACGGGATTCACGGCGGCGACCTCGACCCTCCCGCCGATCTCCTGGACGATGACGTTGCAGGGAAGCATGGTGCCGATCCGGCTCTCCGCCTGCAATGCCTCATGCGCCAGCTTCGGATTGCAGGCGCCCAGAATGGTGTAGGGCCGAAAGTCGGCGCCGATCTTCTCGCGCAGCGTCGCCTGCACATCGATGCGGGTCAGAACGCCGAAGCCGCGTGCCTTCAGCTCGGCCGTCACCCGCTCGATCGCCGCGTCGAACGATAGATTTACCGCTTTGGCAAAATAGTAGGTCATGCTCGCCTCTTTCCGGCTGGTCTGCCGCCGCGTCGACGCAGTTCGTCGCACGCGGCGATCGGATCTGACGGCGGCACTGTTGCGCGTCCGTGCGGCGGGCACTTGATCGAGATCAGCGAAATGGCCGCACTCGCGCCGGCGCAGGCCCGGTCATCACGCCGGTTTGACGCCGGTCATTGCGGCCCGTGCATGAACGCCTGCATCTCTTCCGGGGTCAACTTGCCGTCCTTGTTGCTGTCCATGGCCTTGAAGATGCGCTCATGCGCCGCCTGGAATTCCTGCAGCGAGATCGTGCCGTCGCCGTCGGTGTCGACAAGTGCGAACACCATGCGCATCAATGCCGGGCCCATGACGCCGCCGCCCATCCCGCCGCGTCCCATCGGGCCGGGCATATGCCCCATCATGCCGCCGCCCATCATGCCGCCCATCGGCGAGCCGGTTCCCGGGGCCATCGCAGGCGGCATCTTCTGCTGATCCGGCGTGGTCTGGCTTTGCGCCAGCGCGGCGGCGGTGCCGCAGGCAAAAACCAGGGCTGATATCGTCAGTCGCAACATGGCTCGGCGCATGGAAGCCTCCTCGAATGCGTCATCACGCAAGTCCGCCGACCGGGCATCGATCCTATGAGAACCCTTCACGATTTCCTGTGTCCGCATGGCGGCACTGACGGCGCCGCGGATCACGCTGCGCTGATCCGCCCTACTCGTTTCGATCTACCGGCCGCAATGACAGTCTCGCGCGCCGCTTTCCTCATATTGATCGTGCAGGCGCACCCAATCGGAGAGATTGCCGCGGCCGGTCTCGTTGCGGCCCTTGGGCGTGAGATCGAGATAGTGGTAGGCGCCGATCAGGGGATCGCCGCCGCGGGAGCGGACCTGGAACGTGCAGAAGATGTTGCCGGCGTCGTCCTTGGTGAACACGGTCAGGCCCGGGAGCTCGGGCGACCTGCTCGTCAAGGGCGCGAAATTGTAGGCGGCCTTGCCCGTCGCGATCTGCTCGTCCGAGAACGAGACCTGAAAGTCGAAGTTGAAATCACTGCCCTCGGATGACACCCAGTCGAACGCCCAGCCCATGCGCGCCTTGAACGGCGCGATCTCGGCGAGCGGCGCACGCGACACGACGACCAGGCTGACGTCGTGGTGGCGGAGGTGCTGGTTGGCGCCGTCGATGTGGTCGCACAGAAACGAGCAGCCGGGACAGCGGTGCGGATCGCCAGGCGCCATCATGAAATGATAGACGATCAGCTGGCTCCGTCCCTGAAACAGATCGCCCAGGCTCACGGGTCCGTCCGCCGCCTGGAAGACATAGTCCTTCTCGACCCGGACCCACGGCAGCGCCCGGCGGGCGGCAGCCAGCGCATCGCGCTGCCTGATGAAGGCCTTCTCCTGGGCGAGGTGGGCGCGATGCGCTTCGGTCCATTCGTCCGCAGTGACTATTCTGGGGGTCATGTCTGGAGTCCTCCGTGTCCTTCGCAGAGGACGATGCAAGGTTCGGCGGTCCGACACCGACGCCATCTATTTTCTCGGCGGGTCATCGCAGCGCGGCCGGGTGCGGGGAACCGCGGATCGACCAGAAAAGGCCAGCGTCGGGCGCCCCCACTCCCATCTCAGACCGGCGTGCGCGGTCGACCTGATCCACCGCCCGCTCTCGTCCGTTTCGGGGCAGCCATGGCAGACGTGTCGGATCAGAGCAGTGACTCCCACAGCGGTCGGACCGAGCCGGCGCGCTGCCGCGGCTGCGGACAACCGGCGCGCGCGGTTCAGAGCATCCTGAACCCACGAACCGGCGAAGCGGCGCGTCTGTTCAATTGTAACGCCTGCGGATCTGTCAATTGGATGGGCGACCGGCGGTGAGCACCGGTTCGGTCGCGGCTGGCTGCCGGCAAAAAACTGATCCGCGAGGAACAGACCTCGCATTCGGCCGTTTTCGATGATCGCCTCCGGTCCTGCAGACCCTGCCTCAAGCCGATGGTCTTGAGCTTCGCCATCGCGAGCGGGTCAGGCATCCCATGACGATCCTGACCCGCCGGTTGCGACGGCACGAGCTGAACACCATCGACACCGCGGCACCTCGGCTTTGGCTCGGCAGCGGCACGCGTGGCGCATCTCGTCGCTGAGCTGCGACAACGCCTGGCGGAGGTCGGTCTTGTCGCCGACAACGAGTATCAGTTCCCGATTACGAGCCTGCGCTCGCCGAAGCCCTCGCTCTCAGCACGGTGCATGTGAAGCGGGTGCTTCAGGAGGTCCGCAGTCAGGGTGTTCCGGACATCCGCAGGAACCTTGTCACAATGTTCGATTTTGAGATGGTCGTGGCTGCTGGAGGGTTCGATCCCGCATATCTCCACCAGATCGACGGCTCCCGCCTTCGGGTGACGGCAGATCAGGACGAACGAGATGCGCTTCTATGTGACAAGTCCTGGCGAAATGCGCGGCGATGGCGTCGATTTCGATGATGTCGAGACGGTGCTGATGCAGACGGCGGACACCGCGCTTGCAATCGCGCGCGACCGGCTCGATCCCTCCTCCACGAACGTCCGCCTCAAGGTCAGCTCCGATGACGGCGAGGTCGGGCATGTCACGGTTTCGGTGCTGATCGAGCGCGGTTGATCGCAAACTGGAGAGGTCCAAGGCCGCAGCTCGCTATCAGCAGCTCACCATCAGCCCCCCGTATCACGAGATGCGCGCCTGCGACCAGACGTGGTCCATCTTCACAGCATCGAGTGCGGTCGCCAGTTCGTCGATGCGATATGGCTTCGACAGGATGCGGACGCCCGCCTCCTTGGCGGCGTGAACGGCAGCGCCCGAATAGCCGCTCGTCAGCAGGATCGGCATGTCGCCGCGCCGTTTCTGAATCTCGCGCGCCAGCTCGACACCGTTCATGCCCCCCGGCATCATGACGTCGGAGAACACGAGATCGACGGTTCGTCCGTCGGCCAGCGCACCGAGCGCCGCGGCCGCGCTGGAGGCGCGGGTCACCTCATAGCCGAGCTGGCGGAGCATCTCGCCGACGAGCGCAGCGACCTCATCGTCATCCTCGACCAGCAGCACGCGGCCTTCGTTGCGCCGGCGGGCCTGGGGCCGCTGCAGATCGATCAGATGGTGCGGCTCCCTGGACGCCGCGTGCTCGGACCTCGGAAGGTAGAGCGCAATCGTCGTCCCCTTGCCCGGCTCCGAGTCGATGCGGACGGTGCCGCGTGACTGGGTGACGAATCCATAGACCTGGGCCAGCCCGAGGCCGGACCCTTTGCCGACGTCCTTGGTCGTGAAGAACGGCTCGAACACCCGGACGCGAACCTCCTCCGTCATGCCGGTGCCGGTGTCGATCACCGACAGGCGGACGTAGTCGCCGGCGATCTGATCGTCTTGCACATTGCGGAGGTTCTCGGCCCGAACCACGATCGTGCCGCCGGTCGGCATCGCGTCGCGAGCGTTGACGGCGAGATTCAGCACGACGAGCTCGAGCTCGCCGGGGTCGACCTCGACGGGCCAGAGCGCATCGGGGAAATCGAACTCGACGTGCACGTCGCCGCGCAGGCTGCGGTCGAGCAGCTCGCGCATGCCGCCGATCTGGCGGGCGATGTCGACCGGCTCGGGCCGCAGCTCCTGCCGGCGCGAGAACGCGAGCAGCTGGCGGGTCAGGCTGGCGCCCCGCTGCGCCGCCTGGATCATGCCGTCCATCAGGCGGCGACGCCGCGCCGGATCGCTCTGGCGGTCGAGCATGTCGAGCCCGCCGGAGATCACCATCAGCAGATTGTTGAAGTCGTGCGCGACGCCGCCGGTCAGCCGGCCGATGGCCTCGATCTTCTGCGTCTGGCGCAGGGTCTCCTCGACCCGCGCGCGCTCGGCCATCTCGATGCGAAGATGCTCGTTCGACTCCGCGAGCGCCCGCGTCCGCTCGACGACGAGTTGCTCGAGCTGCTGCGCCGCCTGCTCGCGCGCCTCGATGAGGGAGCGAATCTCGTATTGACGACGTCGCGCCCGCAGCGCGGATTGAACGGCGCTGGTGAGCGTGATCGGCTGGACCGGCCGTTCGAGCAGCGAGACATTGCGCAGCGCGCTTACCAGATTGCGCCGCCACGTGACGACGGCACTCTGCTCGCGGTGACTCGTGAGCACGATAAAGGGCAAATCGGACCAGGCCGGCTGCCGCTCGACCCATTGCGTGAGGGCGGCGGTATCCTTTGCGAACAACCCTTCCTCGGCCACGAAGACCGTGCCCACGCCCGCGCTCAACTCACCGAGCAGCTGCGTGAGGTCAGAGCAGACGGTCGTCTCGATTCTTGCACTGCGGAGCAGCTCTGCCGATGCCGGCCCGTCCCGCCCGATCGGCGCGAAGACGAGGACGCGGTGATCTCGCTCAATGCCCATCCCGCACGTCCATGTCGGGGATGTCCGTTCCGGTGAAGCGCGGATTGCCGGAAAATATTCCGCTGAATTCCCTGAGCGGCGGGCCGAGGGTGATGCCGGAGCTGCTCAGGCGAAACTCGCGGATGCTGTGCTCGTGGTGACCGCTGCGCTTCTTGACCACCGACAATGCGCGTCGCACCGCCCCTCCCACCTCGAAATAGCGCAGCATCAGCACGGCATCGCTGAGATAGCTGATGTCCAGCGGCGTATCCATCGGCCCGACCAGACCGTGCTGCGCGAGCACGAGGATGGTCAGCACACCCTGCTGGCCGAGATAGGTCAGCAGCTCATGCATCTGCAGGATGAGAAAGCGCTCGTCGGGCATCGCGTTGAGATAGCCGTTGAGACTGTCGATGACGATCAGGCGGGCGCCGTCCTGCTCGACGCTCTGCCGAACGATGGCGCCGAATTCGCCCGGCGACAGCTCGGCCGGGTCGACCTGCTGGAAATGGATGCGCCCGGATTCGATATGGCGTTCGAGCGGCAGGCCGAGCGTCCGGGCACGGGCTTCCACGGTGCCGCGGCCCTCGTCGAACGCGAAGAAGACGGCGTGCTCGCCGCGCTGGGCCGCCGCGATCGCGTAGATCAGCGCCACCGAGGATTTGCCGACACCGGCCCCACCGATGAGAAGCGCATTGGTGCCGCGCTCCAGCCCGCCGCCCAGGAGCTGATCGAGCTCGGCGTTGCCGCTCGAGGTGAAATCGCCGGCGAAGGATCGGTGATGCTCCGCGGCGACCAGGCGCGGAAAGATCCTGAGCCCGCCCGAGGCGATCGTGAAATCATGGAAGCCGCCCCGGAACGAGATGCCGCGCATCTTGATCACGCGCAGCCGGCGGCGCTCCGCGCCATATTCGATCGCGAGCTGCTCCAGCATCACGACACCATGCGCGACCGAGTGGAGCTGCAGGTCGTCCTGCGAGGATGACAGGTCGTCGAGCAGGACGACGGTGCAGTTGCGCTTGGTGAAGAAGTGCTTCAGCGCGAGCACCTGGCGGCGATAGCGCAGCGGGCTCTGGGCCAGCAGCCGGAGCTCCGACAGGCTGTCGATCACAACACGGCTGGGATTGATGCGCTCGACCTCGTTGAACATCAGACCGGTGGTCTCGCTGAGCTCCACCTCCGCCGGATGGAACACGGTGAGCTCGCGCTCCGGGTCGAGCGTCGTTTCCGGCGGCACCAGCTCGAACATGTCGACGCCGGCGAGCGACCAGCCATGGCGCCGCGCCACGACCTCCAGCTCGCGCCGGGTTTCCGACAGCGTGATGTACAGCACGCGCTCGCCACAACTTGCGCCCTTCAGCAGGAACTGCAGCGCGATGGTGGTTTTCCCGGTGCCGGGACGGCCTTCATACAGATACAGGCGATTGGGATCGAAGCCGCCGCCGAGAATGTCGTCGAGGCCTTCACTTCCGGTGGAAATGCGCGGCAGATCCCTGGGCCCACCCTCGTCGCTTCCGCGAACAGGCTGCTCCGTCATGCATAAGCTCCGTCGTGACAATCGAGACGACGCCGCAGCGAACCCGACAATTCGGGGCTTCGCGACGACCCGATAGGAACACAGCGGATCCGCCTCGGGTTCCCGGGTTCCGTCTCAGGCGGGCGGTTCCACGAGGTCGCCGTGGCGCGGGCCCCGTGCGTTGCGATCCCCGTGCGGCATCTCGCACGGCTGCATTCTCAGCCGACGGCAGATCAGCTCCCACGGCCCACCGTGTCAGCCATCGTGGCGCCGCGGGTGCCAAGTGGCTGTGCGGCGCCGGTGGTGGTGTCGCGCAGGGTCTGATGCTCCAATTCGGCATCGAGCTCGGCACCGATCAGGATCACGATGGCGGAGATCCAGATCCAGGTCATGAAGCCGATGGCGGCGCCGAGCGAGCCGTAGGTCGCGTTGAAGCTGCCGAAATTCGCCGCATACCAGGAAAACAACGCCGAGCCCGCGAGCCACAGCGCCGCCGCCAGCGCGCTGCCCCAACTGATCCAGCGCCATCTGGGCTCCTCGCGGTCCGGCCCGTAGCGATAGATCAGGGCCAGTCCGAGCGCGACGCAGATGAAGATCGCCGGCCAGCGGCCGATCCGCAGCACCAGGTCGCCGGCCCCGGACATGCCGAGATAGTTCAGCAGCACCGGGAGCACGACGACGGCGCCGATCGCAAGCAGCGCGAACAGGATCGCGCCGCCGGTGAACAGCAGCGAAATCGCGTTCAGCTTGATGAAGCCGCGCCTCTCGGGCTCGCGATAGACGATGTTGAGTGTGTCGAACAGCGACTTCATCGCCGCATTGGCGCTCCACAGCGAGATCGCCAGGCTGACGAGGAAGGTGATGCCCAGCGCCTGACGGCCGTTGGCAGAGACGCGCGTCAACTGGTCGCGCGCGATGTCGATGGCGCCGCCGGGCATCACGCCCTGCAACTGTTCCAGATGTCCGGTGATTTTGGCCGGATCGGAGAACAGGCCGTAGATTGCCACCAACGCGGCCAGCGCCGGAAAGATCGCCAGCAGGGTGTAGAACGTCATGCCTGCGGCGAGCGCGACGATCCTGTGCTCGGTGACGTTTTCATAGACCCGGAACAGGACGTCCTTCCAGCCGCGCGCGGGAAGCTCCGCGGGCGAACGCGCCAGCCGGCCGTGTCCAGCGCCGGACCGGCGCGCGCCTCCCGAGCCTTCCGTCTGTTCGGGCCGCTGATCGAAATAGTGGATCAGGAACGCGAACCCGAGCAGAGCCAGCATCCCGCCGGTGCCAGGTGCGCGCGGGCGGCTCGCGAAAACGCTCGAAGAGTCGCGATGTGCGGCGTCTGACGTCTTGGATCGGCGAAACATGGGATCGGTCCATCACCAGCGGCCAAAAGCAACCGGAGCGGTGGACGAATGTTCCGGCATCACGCCATGACGCGCGTTGCCAAGCTCCGCAACGGTGGAGTCCTCTGATCTTCAAAAGGCCAACTCGGGCAAGCGCCAACATCCAGACAATTTCGTCGGCCTGTGAACGCGTCGCTGCGCCGCCGACACAAAACAGTTGATGTTGCGCGCGAGGAACGGGCCTGCGCCCCCTCGCGTTGCAATAGTACTTTTCAACGCAAGGATAAACGCATGCGCCGCCTGTTATTTGCCTCGCTGTCTGCCACCGCCGTCCTCGCGAGCTTCGCCGCGATCTCACCGGCTTCCGCCGCGCAAGACCGCTTCTGCCTGCAGGGCAGGATGTGGGGCTATCCGGGCAACTGTCAGTTCTCCACCTATCGTCAGTGCCAGGCGGCGGCCTCGGGGACCGATGCGGGCTGCGGCATCAACCCCGCTTACGCCTATGCCCGGCAGCGCGGCTACGACCCACGCTATTGACCGCGGGTCATTGCGTCAGCCCTCGCGCGGGGAATGAGCCGCGCGATCCATCCAAACCTGGCAACAATTGAAACATGGCTGGCGGCGACATCTCTGGCCGCCACGCCCCCCTGGCCCTGCTCTATTGCATCGCGCAACGGCACCATGATCCTTTGGCTCATGATCCGTTAGCTGTTGCGGCAAGTCCCATCCGAGGCCGGCGGTCACGCGTCCTCTCCTCCTCCGCTGATACGTGCACGGAACATTGCGCCTCGCTGTTGCTTATACGGCGACCAATGTCGAACCGGAGGAGGATCATCATGGACGGACTGATTTATCTCGTGGGGTTGATCGTGGTCATCATGGCCGTTCTGTCGTTCTTCGGTCTGCGCTGAGACGACATCATGGCCATGGAAACTGCGCCGCTCGTCACATCACCCCTTTCAAGCGCGACGGCCGATAGCTGGACCCTGCAATGGACGCCGGTCGTTGCAGGAGCCCTGACCGCCGCCGCGGTCTCTTCGATCCTGATCAGCTTTGCCATGTCGGTCGGCCTCGGTGTCAGCTCCACCGCGCCGACATGGCGCGACGCCTCGGTGGCGCTCTGGCTCCTGTCCGGCCTCTATCTGGTGCTGCAGGCGCTGATCAGCTTCGGCTGCGGCGGCTACATGGCGGGCCGCTTGCGCGCAACGCACGGGCTTGCCGAAAGCGAAGAGATCGAAAAGCGCGACGGCCTGCATGGCGTCTCAGCCTGGGCGCTGGCAGTCGTGCTCGGCGCTATCCTGGCCGTGCTCGGCGCGTCCGCGGCGACGCGGACCAATCCACTGACTGCGCCGGCGACGGCCAATGAACCATCGATCCTGAGCTATGAGCTCGACCATCTGTTCCGCGCGCCGCGGCGAGCACCCAGCCCGGATCTCGCCCCCGCACGCGGCGAGGCCGGCCGCATCCTGCTCACGGCGTCGAGCCACAATGGCGTCAGCCCGGAGGATCGCAGCTATCTCGTGCAGCTCGTCAGCGGCACGACCGGTCTCGCTGCTCCCGATGCCGAGCGGCGGGTGGACAGCGTGATCGCAGAAGCCAAGAACGCGATCTCGCGCACGCGCGCCGGCACCGTCATCCTGGCGTTCTCGGTGGCCACCGCGCTGCTGCTCGGCGCCGTCGCCGCCTGGGCGGCTGCGGAGAGCGGTGGCCGTCACCGCGACGGCAAGCCTGTCACCGGATGGATGCTGCACGCCAATCGCTTCAGCCGGCGGCGCGACATGTGGCGGCGGCCGATGTCGATGCCGGAATAGAGCACGTCAAGAACAGCGAGCGGCCCGGCCCATCGCCGGGCCGCTACGCATTGTACCCCCGCCGCGAAAGAAGCGCGCGCAATTCAGGCGAGCCGCAGGATCATCAGGTTCGCGTCGCTGCCATAGCTGCCGGTCGGATCCGCGGCGGCTGCCTTGTCGACCGCAAATCCTTGCCTCTCCCAGAATGGCGTCGAGCCGTTGACGGCGATCAGCGACAGCGACTCCAGGCCGAGCGCACGCGCGTGTCGGATCAGTTCCTCGACGATCACGGTCGCCGAGCCGCGGCCGCGAACCCCGGGCAGCAAGGCGAGATCGTGGATGTAGTAGGTCGATGCAGCCGACGGAATGCTTCCGATCAGCCGGTTCAAGGCCGGCGGCCGGCCGAGATGCCAGGGATGGCTGAGCACATAGCCGGCGATGCCGGCGCCGGTCCCACGCAGCACGCGGCATCCATCAGGGTGGAGACGCAGGCGCTCCGCGAAAACACTCCTGTCCTCGGGATAGTCCGGGTGCACGCGGGCTGCGATCCCATCGACATCAGCAAGATCGCTTGGCGCCATGGCACGCCAACTCATGCGGTCCGCACCGGTCTGGCTCGTCCTCACTCGCCCTTGCTCACTTGGCAAGCGCCAGCCAGCGTTCGCTGGCCGACAGCGCCGTCGGCCACAGCGCCTCCGTCGGCTGCCCGCGATGCAGTGCCTTGCCGACCTCGCAGATCGACATGAAGGCCGCGGAGCGCGCCTCCTCCACCTCGAGCGGCTGCTCCGCGCTCGGGCTGCGGACGAGGCCCATCAGGCCGTTCAACGTCTGCAGTGCCGCTTCCGGCGGGCTCGCCTCCGCCGCCCTCAGCGCAGCCACGATCTGCTGCGCCTTTTCCGATTCGGTCATCACGTCAGTCATCGTCTTATCGCTTGCCCGTGCCTCATGGGAGAACGCTAGCAGCCGGACGAAGGTCGGGCAATGCTGGGGCGGACGACACTCCGATGCCGAACACGCAGTGCCGACGTGCGATTTTCCGCCGGTCCCGGCTCGGCCATCTTGCGAGGCTGCTTCGCCAGCGTCTCAGCCAGCGTTGCATTGGCCTCGTGGTCGGCAAACTTGTTCTTCAGATGGCGCGATCATTGGCGATCACGACGCCCGGACAAGGCTGAGGCATCGTGGTCGCTCTGGCCCATGTCATTTCGCCAATGATTTCGCCATGTCGAGGTGCTTCTGCAGCACCGGCACGGTCTGCTGGGCGAAGTCCGACAGCGGTGAGTTTGCCGCGGCCTGCTTCTGATACTTCTTGATATCCTCCTGGTGATCGCGAACCATCGCCTGCGCGAACGCCTGGTCGAACCGACCGCCGGACATGCCTTCCAACCGGCTGTAGATGGCCTTCTGCTTCTTGCTCGGCTCGGACGGCATCTTCATCCCGTTCTGGCTCGCAAGCTGCTGCGCCTTCTGCAGATGCTCGCTATGGTCCTGCTGCAAGGCCTGCCCGAACTGCTTGACCTGATCGCTCTGCCCCTTCTGCTGCGCCAGCTTGCCCATGTTCACCTCGGACATGTCGCCCTCGATCGCCTCGGTCATGAAATGCTGATCCTTGGCGGGCGACGGACCTTTCGGAGCGGCGACCGCGCCGCCGGCCACCAACACGGTCACGGCAGAGGCGGCCATGGCAATTCGGATCGCTTTCGTCTGATGGTTGTGGATCATCCTGCTCATCGTTGATCTCCGAGGGGTTGGCTCTTGATCGTCCCGACGGCAAGAGCCTCGCCCGACGATCGTTCCTAAGCCCCGCGTGGCTGCCCTGCAGAATGCTTCCGCGCGCAAGTACGCGGCGGGTTCCAAATGCTGCGGCACGCCCCCGCAGCACGACATCGATGGCTTCTCGGTATCGGACCCGCGCCAGACAGCGCTCAGTGAGTGCGTGCATCTCCTCCGAGCGCCCGAGCCAGCACGCGTCGAAGCAGGCCGGCCTGCGCCGCGCTCCCGCGCCAGGCCACGATCTGATCGGGACGGATCAACGCGAGGTCGGCCTCGTAGAGATCGCGCAGGGCCCGCGGCAAGGTGACGATCTCGACATCGGCACGCAGCGGCCCCATGGCCTCACGGAGTTGATCCTCATCGAGGTCGCTGCCCTCACACCGCAGCAGCGTCCATTCGAAGCCGAAGCGGTCGTACAGCGAGATACCTTGCTCCAGCCAGGCGTGCGGCGCGCGGCCGCCGGGACAGGCGCTCGGCACGTAGGCGTTGGCCGCATCCGGCGGCGGCCGGGTGCCATCGGGGACGATGATCGGTGAGCCATCATAGCGGCCGCCGAAGGTGACGCCGGGGATGTTGAACTCGGCGCGCGCATGCTGATCGAGATAGGCGCTGGCGATGCGCCGTGCCTCGTCGCCGGCCGCGGTCGCGTCCTCGATCTCGGGCACCGCGGCAAACAGGCCGAGCGAATCCGCAAAGCCGCGCGCGAAGCCGGTGTTGCGCAGCGCCACCGGACGGCGCTCGGCCTCGTAGCTGTCGAGCAGCGAGACGGGGCTCGTTCCCTTGACGACGCTCGCGAGCTTCCAGCCCAGATTGACCGCGTCCTCGATCGCGGTGTTGTAGCCGAGTCCGCCGGTCGGCGTGAACAGATGCGCCGCATCGCCGCCAAGGAAGACCCGGCCGCGCTGCAGGCGCTCGGCGACCAGCGCATGACCCGCGGTCCAGGTGAGGTGCGAAAGCACCTCGCAGGGAATGGGCGCACCGCAGGCGCGCTGGAACGCTGTCCTTGCATCATCGGCAGTGATCGCGCTTTCGTCCTCGCCGGGCCGCAGCTGGGTGTGGAAGGCAAACTCGTCGCGTCCGTTCACTGCGGCCATGAAGGCGCGGCGGTCTCGATTGAAGCAGACATACATCCAGGCCCGCGCATGCGGGACACTGGCGTAGAACTCCGGCGAGCGGAGATAGACCGCGAGCATGCGGCCGCCCATGAAATCGCGCCGTATTCCCGTCGTTCCGCCGTAGGAGATCCCGAGCGATTGTCGCACCGGGGAGCGCGGACCGTCGGCGCCGATCAGGAAATCGGCCGCGACCTCGCAGCGCGCGCCGTCGCTGACACGCTCGACGTCGGCGGCAATGCCGCCGTCATCCGCGACGTAGCCGATCAACCGATGTCCGTAGCGCAACTGAATGCCCGCAAGCTGCGCCGCGTGCCTACGCAGGATCGCCTCGACGAATTTCTGCGACACCCGGTGCGGCAGCTCTGCTGCGCTCCACGAGCCGGACAGACCCTTCACCAGTTCCGTCGCGCGTGCTGCGGACGGCAATTGAAAACGTGCCAGCTCATGCGCCGTGTAGCGCGTGAAATAGGCGACGTCGGTCGGGTAATCCGCGGGCAGGCCGGCGCGCCGGACCTCGTCGGCGAAGCCGAGCCGGCGGAAATGCTCCATCGTCCGCGCCTGCGTCGCGTTGGCCTGCGGGTTGAAGGCCGTTCCCGGCTTCTCGTCGACCAGGATTGCGGACACGCCGCGGCGGCCAAGCTCGTTGGCCAGCATCAGCCCGCACGGACCGCCGCCCACGATCAGCACCGAGGCGCTCAGACGTTCGATCACGGCGCTTCTCCTCGCAACGGAGGAAGGCTACCGCGCCCGGCAAAATAGTCAAGCAACCTGACTATCTGGTGTCGTCGAGCGTATCGAAGCGGGCGCCGTAGGCCGACAGCCCTTGCAGGATCGCGTCCATCACGGCCTTGCCGATCTCCTTGCGCATCTCGGCTTCGGCCACGTCGACGGCGTCGCCGAACGCCTCCAGCCATTTCAGTCCGGCCGGCGTGAAGCGGACCAGTCGGGCGCGCCGGTCGCTCGGATCGGCCTCGCGCGACACCAGACCCAGCTCGACGCATTGATCGACCAGCTCGCCCATCGCCTGCTTGCTCATCGAGGCCCGCCGCGCGAGCTCGGTCAGCCGGGTGCCCTCGACATCGAGATTGCGGGTGAGGCTGACATGGGCGATCCGCGTCCCGCCGTGGCCGCCCTCGGCCATCAATTGGAGAACCCGGGATTCGAACCGGCGCACCGCATTGTTGAGCAGCCGGCCGACATTGGCGTGCCGCCATGCTGTTCCGGTTCGTCGCGCAAGCGGCGCCTCGCGTGGAGATCGCGCTGTCATGTGGAAAACACCTCGTCGAATCCGGCTACGCTGGGCCAGGGTAGCAAGCGCACGCTCGTTTCACCCGATTCGCGGCGATTCGTTGCGGCGTTTCGTAAGAGCAGCTCCAACTTTTCCGATGATCTCGGCTTGAGGGCATACGCTCGCGAAGCCACCCTGAGAACAAAGTCGTTCAAGATGGCCGGCCTGGCTGTCTGCTTCTGAAATCGATCGATGCTTCGTCATTACCTGATCAGCGCACCAGCCGCTTGCCTGAGGCCTCGCAGAAAGCCAGCCCGAAGCGGATGCCCTGAACCGCGCCGCGACGATCGAGGCCAACGGTCCGCAGAGTCCATGCCGTCGTGACATGCAAATGCACGTCGTCGTGCTTCGGAGCGAAGCGCCCGATCGAGCAGCGCGGCTTCGATCGCCGACGGCGTCCCCTTACGTTAGTCCGGCTGACGCAGGCGGCCCGCATGGCGCGTTCATGCATTGCCGCGCATTGCGTCTTCCGCCGCAAGCAGTTCGTCGAAGAGATCCCATGCACTCGACGCTTCGGCTTCTGACATCTTCCGGATGGCGTAACCGACATGAACCACGACGTGATCGCCGGGATCGATCGTTTCATGCTGAAGCAAAAACAGACTCACCATGCGCTCGATGCCTTTGGCCTCGCATCGCGCCATGACTCCGTCACACTCCACGACCCGCATCGGGATGCCAAGGCACATGTCGGTTCCACGCAATTACTTGGGTGCTAAATCATAGCCCGCTCGATGAACTCGATTTGACGTGGATCAAGATAAGAGCATCATATTCGCTGCATAGAATATGAGGCGCCTGATCTCGCAGGAGTTCTCCTATGCGGACGCATGTCGCGGCGACCCACACGCTGGTGCTCGGAATCGGCAATATCCTGCTGAGCGATGACGGCATTGGCGTGCACGTCATTCGGGCCCTCGATGCACTGGAATGCACGGGCGAGATACCGCATCGTGTTGCTCTGCGGGATGGCGGGACGCTCGGGCTGTCCCTGTTTTCGGAGATCGAAGATTTCGGCTCGCTCATCGCCGTCGACGCTGTGGAACTGGGCGCGAAGCCCGGCACCGTAAGGATCTTTCAAGGTCCGGAGATGGACCGGCAGCTGACGGGAAAGAAGCGGACGGCTCATGAGGTCGCGCTTGCCGACCTGATGTCGGCGGCGCGGCTGACCGGCTGCGAGCCGGCGCGTCGGGCGCTCGTCGCGGTTCAACCCGAATCCACGCAATGGGGCCTGTCGCTGACGCCCGCGGTTGGCGCGGCCATTCCCACCGCATGTCAGCAGATCAAAGCGCTCCTCAGCAGGTGGCACCATGACAGTTGAAGCGGATGCCGCAGCGGGGTTCCGCACCGGGATGACCGACAGCCTGCTCCGCGAGATCGCCCATCACCTCGATGTGCTTGCCAAGACCGGCGCTTGCGCGGCGATCGATCTGTGCAGCCTGCCTCTCACGGTTGCGGACCGCAGCGAACTGGAAGAGCGGTTGGGCCATGGTGACCTGGAGGCCGTTTTGACCGCAGCCGGCATCAGCGAAATCTGGGAGACGCGCTATGCCGGCGTGTGGTGGGTTCGCCACCTGGGCGCCGGGGACAAGCTCGCCGCCGAACGCATCGAAATCACGGCGTCGCCGGAGATCCTGACAAGCCATGCGGCCGACATCGCTGCGGCCAGCAACAAACTGTCTGAAGATCTGATCGACCGCGTCTCTTCAGAGGATGCCGAAGATGCATGAAACCCAGACGATCGGCGAGCTCTTGACGCGCCGGGGCGTCTCCCGCCGCGCCCTGCTGAAATATACGACCTATCTTGCCAGCCTGCTGGCGTTGCCCCCCATGGCCGCGAAGGGCATGGCGGAGGCGTTGGCAAATACGCGGCGCCAATCCGTGATCTGGCTCTCATTTCAGGAATGCACGGGCTGTACGGAATCGCTGACGCGTTCTTTCGGTCCGACCATCGAGGACATGATCTTCAATCTCATCTCGCTCGACTATCACGAAACGCTGATGGCGGTGTCGGGTGCTGCCGCGGAAGCGGCCCGCCTCGCTGCCATGAAGGAGAACAAGGGCAAATATGTCGTCGTGGTCGACGGCTCAGTCTCGACGAGAGATGGCGGGGTCTACTCCACCAACGCCGGCAAGACCAACCTCGAGGTGCTGAAGGAGACGGCCGCAGATGCAGCCGCGGTGATCTCAGTCGGGACCTGCGCGGCCTTTGGCGGCATCCCGCACGCAAATCCCAACCCCACCGGCGCAGTTGCCGTCAGCGACATCATCACCGACAAACCGGTGATCAATGTCTCCGGTTGCCCGCCCATTCCGGAAGCCATCGCTGGCACGGTTGCGTATTTCGTGACTTTCAACAAGCTTCCCGAGCTCGACGACAAGGGCAGGCCGAAAGCGTTTTTCGGCGATACGATTCATGACCGCTGCTATCGCCGACCGTTCTACGACAAGGGGCAGTTCGCCAAGCAGTTCGACGACGAGGGAGCACGCAAGGGCTGGTGCCTCTATGAAGTCGGTTGCAAGGGGCCCGTGACTTACAATGCGTGCGCGACCGTGAAATGGAATGGTGGCGTCTCCTTCCCGATCCAGTCCGGGCACGGCTGTCTGGGGTGTTCCGAACCGAATTTCTGGGATCGCGGCAGCTTCTACCAGCCGCTTTCCTCAAACACGTTGAATGATCCGGAGATCATCGGCGGCGCCGCGGCTGCGGGCGCGGCGGTCGGGATCGCCAGCGCCTGGCTGGCGCGCCGGCGCAAACAACGAGCGGAGAGGGAGACCCTGCCATGAGCCTGCTGGATTTCGTGCGCGGGCCCGCGATCGAGATTGCAATCGCGATATTCGTGGGCGGCGTGGTGTGGCGGCTCGCGTCACTGTTGCTCCTGCCCTGGACCAACGACAGATCGGCGAAGCGAGCCGGTGCACCGCACGCCGTGGTTGGCGCGTTCCGGGGCTTCGTGCGTCACCTATGGCCCGCGAACACCTATCTGCGCGCGTCGCTGTTCAGCACGGTGAACGGCTATGTCTTTCACGTCGGCCTTGCCATCGTCGTGTTCGGACTGGCGCAGCACATTCTATTCCTGCGCGGATTGTTCGGCTTTTCATGGCCGAATTTGCCCACCGGCGTGATCTCGGCCGCGTCGGTGCTCACGCTGGCGTCGCTGCTGGCTGCGCTGGCGCGGCGGATGACGAATCCGGTCTTGAGACTGCTTTCGACGATTGACGACTACTTCAGCTGGCTGGTGACGTTCCTTCCGGTCGTGACAGGGCTGATCGCGGTGAGCCACCTATGGGCGCCGTATGAAACGCTCCTGTCCGTGCACATCCTGACCGTGTGCCTGTTCCTGATCTGGTTCCCGTTCGGCAAGCTCATGCATGCCTTCCTCGTCTTCCTGACCAGAAGCGAGACCGGGATCTTCTACAGCCGCCGGGGAGTTGAGATATGAACCAGCGCATCGTGGTCGATCCCATCACGCGCATCGAAGGGCACCTGCGGATCGAGGCGGAAACAGATCCCCAGGGCGCCATCACCGGTGCGTACAGTTCCGGCACGATGGTGCGCGGCATCGAGCTGATCCTCAAAGGACGCGATCCGCGCGAGGCCTGGGCTTTCGCGCAGCGCATATGCGGCGTGTGCACGCTGGTCCACGGCATCGCCAGCGTCCGTGCCGTGGAGAATGCGCTGGGATACGCCATTCCGCCGAACGCGCAACTCATCCGCAACCTGATGATTGCCGCACAATATGTGCACGACCATGTCATGCACTTCTATCATCTGCACGCGCTCGACTGGGTCGACGTGGTGTCGGCGTTGAAGGCCGATCCGGCGGCGACGTCGCAACTGGCGCAATCGATCTCGAGCTTTCCGAAGTCGAGCCCGGGCTATTTCGCAGATACGCAGAAGAGACTGAAAGCCTTCGTCGAAGGCGGCCAGCTCGGCATCTTTGCAGGCGGATTCTGGGGACATCCCGGATTCAAGCTGCCGGCCGAAGCAAACCTGATGGCGGTCGCGCACTATTTGGAAGCGCTCGCCTGGCAGCGCGAGGTGGTGCAGCTCCATACCGTCTTCGGCGGCAAGAATCCGCATCCGAATTTCCTGGTCGGCGGCGCCCCGTCGGCGATCAGCCTGAACACCGGCGGCACCGCCATCGGCATCGACGGTCTGCAGACGGTGAAGACCGTGATCGGCCGAATGAAGGATTTTGTCGAGCAGGTCTATCTGCCGGACACGCTGGCCATCGCATCCTTCTACAAGGACTGGTTCGCGCGCGGCGAAGGCGTGGGCAACTTTCTGACCTACGGCGACTTTCCCGAAAAGGGCATGGACGACCCGGCCAGCTGGCTGATCCCGGCGGGCGCCATCCTCAATCGCGACCTGACCACGATCCATCCCGTCGACATGAACAATTCGGAGGAAATCCAGGAGTTCGTCTCCCATTCCTGGTACGACTATGCAACCGGCAAGGACAAAGGCCTGCATCCCTACGAGGGCGAGACCAATCTGCATTACACCGGTCCCAAGCCTCCCTTCGAGCAGCTCGATGTCGGTGCGAGCTATTCCTGGCTGAAGGCGCCTCGCTGGAAGAGCCATGTCATGGAGGTCGGCCCGCTCGCGCGCGTGCTGATGCTCCATGCCAAAGGTCACGAGCCGACGCGCGAACTGGCCGGTTACGCGCTGGGCAAGCTCGAGCTGCCGCTGACGGCGATGTTCTCGACCATGGGACGCACTGCGGCGCGCGCCCTGGAAAGCAAGATCGTCGTCGACCAGATGTCGACCTGGTACGACCGTCTTCTTTCCAACATCCGCGCGGGTGATCTGAACGTCCACAATTCGAACAAGTGGGATCCCTCAACCTGGCCCGCCGAAGCCAAGGGTGTCGGCTTCATGGAAGCGCCGCGTGGGGCGCTGGCGCATTGGGTGGTGATCAAGAACAAGCGTATCGATAATTATCAGGCCGTGGTGCCCTCGACCTGGAACGCGGGACCGCGCGATTCCAAGGGCCAGCCCGGACCTTACGAAGCGGCATTGATGGATCGCCACACCCTCCACGATCCTCGGCAGCCGCTCGAGATCCAGCGCACGATACACAGCTTCGATCCGTGCATTGCGTGCGCGGTGCATGTGATCGATCCGGAAGGCGAAGAGCTGATACAATTGCGGGTGAGGTAAGGCGATGGGCGGCGAAATCGACGTCGAAGCAGCCAGCAGAGCGTTCCTGGCGCGAACCGAGGGACATCTGGTCAGCTATCTCGAGGCCTGCGTCCATTGCGGGAACTGTGCCGAAGCCTGCCACTTCTATCAGGCCTCCGGAGATCCGCGGCACACGCCCGCCTACAAGCTGTTTCCGATTGCCAAGGCCTATCGCCGGCAGAAATTCCCGCTCTCGCTCTTCGCCCCCCGCGTCACGGAAGAGGACCTCAGGGAATGGGAGGAACTGCTGTTCGATACCTGCACCATGTGCGGTCGCTGCACCACGATCTGTCCGATGGGGATCGACATCGCTTCCATCGTGGGCGGCGCACGGCAGGCCTTCGTCAAGGCGGGACTTGGACCGAAAGACCTTCTGCAGGCCGCCGACAATTCGCGCGATCATGGAAGCCCGCTGGGCGTGACGGCCGAAAAGCTGCGCGATCGTATCGAATGGCTCGAAGATGAGCACGACGTGCCCATCGCGCTCGACAAGGACAAGGCCGACATTCTGCTGACGCTCTCGTCCGTCGAGACGATGAAATACCCCGATTCCGTGGTGGCCATGGCCAAGCTGCTCAACCACGCGGGCGTTGACTGGACGCTGAGCACGAAGGGCTATGAAGCCACGAATTTTGGCTATCTGGCCGGCAAGGCGGACGTCGCCAGGATCATGGTTCAGCGGATCACCGAGGCCGCCGAGGCGGTGGGAGCCAAGACGGTGGTGATTCCGGAGTGCGGCCACGCGTTCGGTGCGCTGCGCTGGTCGGGCGCCAACATTCTCGGCCGCCCCCTGCCCTTCGCAGTCGTGCACATTTCGGAATTCATGGCGCAACTCAAGCGGGACGGCAGGCTGAGGCTGAAGCCGATCGAGGAGTCGATCACCTATCACGATCCCTGTCAGATCTCCCGTCGTGGCGGCGCGACCGAAGATGCGCGATTCCTCCTGCAGGATTTCGCGAAGGACTTCCGCGAGATGACCCCGACCGGAAATCTCAACTGGTGCTGCGGTGGCGGGGGCGGCGTGCAGGCGATCGCGCGCGCTGCCGATCTTCGCCACAAGGTATTCAAGATCAAAATGGATCAGGTCGAGAAGACCGGTGCAAAGACGATGGTCTCGGCATGCTCGAACTGCCGGCTGACCATGGACGAGAGCAAGGCCCACTGGAAGTGGGAAGGCGGGCTCGCGAGCCTTGTGGAGATCATTGCGGACCATCTGATCGAGGACGCCCCAGCGAAGACGCAAGGGTGACGTTTCACAGTCGTACGCCTTGCAGCGTGGGCAAACGGCGGCGAAACGCCGGCGGCGGAGCGCGCAGACTGCACCGGTCCCCCTCCGTTGGTTGCGGTTCCGCTCTCGGTCAAACCGAAAGGCACTCCGGCGTGGCAGAGATTGCGTAGCGTCAGGACGTTCGCCTGATCAGGAACTCGAACTGCTTGCCTTCCGACTTGGATTCCAAGAGATCATTTCCGGTCGTGCGACAAAACGCCTCGAAGTCCTTCACAGCGCCGGGATCGGTGGCGAGCACTTGAAGCGTCCCACCGATCGGCACGTCCTTGAGTGCCTTCTTCGCGCGCAAGATCGGCAGCGGGCAGTTCAGTCCCTTGGCATCGAGAACCTGGTCAGCCATCCTGTCTCTCCGTAATTTCTGGTGCTGGCTTCGTGATACATTCAAATGAACAGGTTGATGTCGCTCTTGGTCGCCGTCTCGATGTAGGTCGCAGCGCCGCCGAGCACCGGCCCCTCGATCATGTCGTCCTTGGTGTACTCGAATAGATCCATGGTCATCTGGCAGGCGATCATCTTGACTTCGGCTTCGATGGCCATCGTGCGCAACTCCTCTATCGATGCGACCCCCTTTTTCTTGATCAGGTTCTTCATCATTGTCGTCGCCGCCGCGTCGACGCCGGGGATGGCCGATACGAGATTCGGCATGCCGATGTGCATTCCAAACATCGGCATCTCCATGGCCGGATTGCCGAGCGTCGAAATCTTCAGGTCGAGATTCTTCTTGAGCAGCGTCAAGCCGTAGAAGGTGAAGAACATGGTCACTTCGAGGCCCATGGCCGCCGCTGTCGTGGCCAGGATAAAGGGCGGATAGGCCCAATCCAGCGTGCCCTTGGTGACAATCATCGACATGCGCTTGGTATTGTTATCATCGGCCATTGCATCTCTCCGTTCGATCTCTCACAGGCGCAACCGCGCGCATCATTGGATTCCTGCTTTCCAACGCACGACCATCAGCACGAGGACCGCGAGGAACAACGTCTCGGCGACGATCAGCGCGATCGCCCGGCCGCCGACATCGGCCATCGCCTTGAGCGACGTCTTCATCCCGAGCGCTGCGATCGCCGTCACCAGGCACCACCTTGAAGCGTCCTTGATGAGGGCAAGCAGGAATGCGGGAATGACGCCGGCGCTGTTGAGCATCACCAGAACGGCGAACACCACCAGGAACCCCGGCAATTGTCGCCCGGCCTTACCGACGTGATGGGCGCGGAACACGTAGGACAGCATCACCACGACAGGTAGCAGCATGGCAACCCGGAGCAGCTTGGTGAAGGTCGCGACGTTTCCGGTCTCCTCCGACACGCTGAAGCCGGCGCCAACCACTTGCGCAACGTCGTGAATGGTGCCGCCAAGAAACATGCCGACTGCAGCGTGATCGAGATGGAATCCTGCGATCACCAGCGGATAGACGATCATCGCGATCGTGCTGAGCGCGGTCACGCCGATCACGGTAAAGACCGTGTCGCGTTCGTGCTGCTCCCCCTTGGGCAACACCGACGAGATCGCGAGCGCCGCCGACGCTCCGCAAATCGCCACAGCCCCGGAGGTGAGGATTCCGAACCGCCGGCTCAAACCCATGGCACGGGAGGCCAGCGCGCCGAACAGGATGGTCAGGATCACCGCGCCGACGACCGTGATCACGGGCGTCGGACCGAGCTTCATGATCTCGGCAATCGTGATCTGCGCCCCGAGCAGGCCGACGGCGACGCGCAGGATGTGCTTCGAGGCGAGTTCGATGCCGGCAACACAGCGCCCCTCCTGCGACAGGAAATAGAAGGCCATCCCAAGCAGCAAGGCGAACAGCATGACCGGCCCGCCATAGTGCTCGGACAGGAAGGTTGCAGCGATCGCGATGATCAGACTGGCCAGGACACCCGGGAAATTGGTCGGCAGCGACATGAAGGCCGCGAGGCCGCGACTTATCATCGATGTCCTGATTGCGACGGTCTCAGTCACGGCCTATCCACTTCCTTACGCGCAGCCAGCGAAATTCTCGGCAGCCATCTTCGCTTCGTAAGGGGCGGCGGCCGCCGTGCCCGGCACGAGGCCGGCCTTGGCAGCAGCCCAGTCCTTCGGGCGCACCTTGACCATCCATCCCTCGCCATATGGGTCCGTATTGGCGAGCTTGGGCGCTGCGCTCATTGCATCGTTGACCTCGACGATTTCCGCATTGAAGGCGACCTTTGCCGGGCCGACCCACTTGCCGGATTCGATCGTGGCGCAGGACTTGCCCGCATCGACCGACCGGCCGGCCTTCTTTGGTGTGAAGGCGACAAGCTGACCGGCCATGGCCGCTGCCACAGCGGTCATCCCGAGCGTCACGGTGCCGTCGGCGTTCTCGCGATACCAGATGTTGTTTTCGACGTCGTAGAGGAGGTCGTCGGGAAGGTTGCAGCCGCGGACGATGGGCATCGTCTTCTCCTTGTCTCAAACAGTTTCGTTGGTCTGCATCGATGCATCGAGTTGACGTAGCGTCCGGGACGCACAGCAGAAGTCGCCGAGCCCGGCCACCTCCAGCTTGCCTCCGATGAACAGCATAAGGTGCCGCGCGACCATGGCGCCCAGCCGCAGCCGCCGGGCGACCTCCGCGTGGCCTGGCTCGAGGCGCACCAGATTATAATGATAGACGAGCTCGCGGCATGTTTCGCGGCATGCGTTGAAGCTTGCATCGCCGCGCGCACCCTGCCGATGCAGCGCCAACAGGCGAAACGTCTCGACCTTGCGATCGGTCGCGATCTCGCCGTGCGCAGCGAGCCATGTTTCGAGAATCGTTTCGCCGAGCTGCAGCAACTCCTCGGCAAGCGGCGCGGCGGCCGCCGAGAGTGCGGCATCGGACGCGGCCAACATGCCGTCGAGCCGCATCGCGACGTTGTCGAGGCTCGTGATACCGATATCCGCCATCAGCCGAGCCCCCGCGCACGCAACAGACCGGTCGAATCCGAGAAGTTCTCCTGCACGCCGACCCTGCGCGCCGACAGCCCGAGCGCCATGCCGAGGAGCTGGGTGAAGTACAGGATCTTGACGCTCGTCTTGCGGCCGAAGACCTTTTCGGCGCGCACCTGATGCATTTCGAGCCCGGTGTGGCAGGTCGGGCATTCGGTGGCGATCACGTCCGCGCCGCAGGCCTCGGCCGTCGTGAGCAGGTTGAGAACGAGCTTGGTCGAGGTGTCACTGTCGGACAGCGTGTGAGCGCCGCCACAGCATGCCGTCTTGAGGGGGTACTCGACATTTTCGGCCCCCGCCGCGGCCAGCAGGTCGTCCATGAAATGGGGCTTGGAGGTCGATTCCGAGCCGGGCCCCTTGTCCTTTTCCGGAAAGATGTGACGCGGCCGCGTGTACATGCAGCCGTAGTAGTTGGCGACCTTCAGGCCCTTGAGCGAGTTCTTCACGCGTGCCTTGAGGCCTTGTTCGCCGACCGATTCCTTGATCCAGTCGAGCGCGTGAATGGTCGTGACCTTGCCCGCTTCGTAGGTCGCGTGGCCGGCCTTGCGCGACAGTCGGTCCGTCACCTCGCGCGACGCGGGATCCTGGGCGAGGTCGTATTCGGCCTTCTTGAGATTGTGATAGCAGCCATTGCACGGCGCCATCACGGTATCGAACCCCATCGCATCGGCGATCGAGAGGTTGCGGGCCGACAGATAGGTCTGCAGCTTGGGATCGATGTTCTTGACCTCCATGGCGCCGCAGCAGTTCCAGTTCTTGAGCTCGACCAGATCGAGGCCGAGTGCCTTGCCGACCTCCTTGGTCGAGCGGTTGTAGGCGTGCCCGGTTCCTTCGAGCGCGCAGCCCGGATAGTAGGCGACCTGCTTGTGTTTGTCGCTCATCACTCAGCTCCCTGAACGTCCAGCCGAAGCGCCTTGCGGGCAGCTGCTTCGCACTCACGGACATACTCGTCGATCGCGAGGCTGGCGCCCCGCCATCCGCGCGTGCGGGGACGGATCACGCTGGCAAGTCCCAACTTCACCAGGAGGCCGACCGGCAATCGGCTGGCGAGACTGCGTATCAGTTCGACAAGCCAGCCCTGCGACAGGGACTGCCCGGTCCGCGCGAAGAACCGGCGCAGCACGCGGCCTTCCTCGATCTTGCCGGTGGCGAAGACCTGCTCGGAGAAGACCTCATCGAACGCGGTGGACGGCTTCTTCTCCGTATAGCCCTTCAGCTCCAGCCAATGTGCCGTGGCCTTCATCACGCCTTCCGGACTGACGTCGCGCGGACAGGCATAGGTGCATTTGTTGCAGGAGACGCACTGCCAGATGATGTCCTTGTCACGCAGCAGCTCGCTTTCGAAGCCCATGCGGATCAGGTAGATCCAATAGCGCGGGTTGAAGTCGGGATTCACGGCGTTGATCGTGCAGGCATTGGTGCATGAGCCGCATTGCCAGCAGCGGTGGATGAACTCGCCCCCCGGGAGCGCCGCGATCTCCTCCTGCATCTGCTCGTTGTAGTCGGTGATGGCGCGCGAGGTGATGAACGTGCTCCAGTGCCCGGAGACATCGACGCCATCGATTTCCAGGTGTTCATGCGTGACGAGGTTCTCGGGCCGGATCAGCGATTTTTCGTGAATCGGCATGGATGTTCCCTCATTCGCTCAGCAGGCGGGGCTGCCCGAGCACATAGGCCCTGCCATCGATCAGCTTCAGGCGGGTGCGCCCCGACTCGGTATCGACCGCATCGAGTCCCAGGAGACGCCGAGTATGTGCCATCGCGTCTGCCTTGAAGCCGCCGCAGAAGTCCGCGTGCAGGAACTGGCCGCCCTTGTCGTTGATATAATTTGCATAGGTGTGGGCGCAGAGCAGATCGACGTAGAAGGCCAGATCGCGGAAGACACCGTTCGCCTGCAGGAAACCTTCGAGCTCCTCGCGTAGCATCGTGAAAGTGGCGAGGCCGTCGCCGACGGCGATCGTACCGGCCTCGGCATCCTCGTCGTACCATATCTCGCGCAACACGCCGGTATTGACCCTGGCGTCCCACATCCAGCGCGTCATCAGCGGATAGCGGTCGGGCGCGGTGAAATGAAGGACCTCGGCGGCAAGATCGCGCGACCAGCGGTGCTCGCGATCGGCTGGAAAGCTCGTGACGAACGCGGCGACGCGCTGGTCCGTGGTGCCGAGATCGGACCATCCGCGCAGCAGGGCCTCGAGCCTGCTGCGCATCGCCACAAATCCGTTGCGGCCGAGCCACGCACCCACACGCCGGCGCACCGGCGTGATGAACGTGGCGAGGTCGCAGAATTCGGCCTCCGTCAGCTCGCTGACCCGCCCCTTGCCCAGCACCTCCTCGAACAGCGAGGCCTTGAGCGCGAGCGCTCCGACATAACGCTCGACGCCGCCGGTGTCGTCGGCAGATTCCACGAGGTTCTCGAACGCCCGCCGCAGCCTGGGGCCGGACAGATCAAGCACCGGCCGCGTCGGCTCGGCCACCGCCTTGCCTCTATGGCTGGTGATCGGCCACATCACTCGGCCGCTTCCATCATGGCGCCGCGGACCAGGGCCAGCGCGGCCATCGCTGCCGATTGGCCCTGTGCGATGGAATCGTCGATGGTCTCGGGCCCGGTCGCCGCGCCGGCGACGAAGACGCCGGGCCGCGAGGTCGCCGATGTGTTGGAATAGACCGACGCCTTCTGGATATGGCCGTGCTTCTGCAGTTTGACGTCGAACACCGCCGACAACGTCATGTTGTCGACATTGGGATCCATGCCAATGGCGTGCACCACCATGTCGAACGGAATCGAGATCGGCCGCTTCACCAGCGTGTCCTCGCCCTTCACGATCAGCCGCCTGGCGTCCGATGTCACTTCGGCGATCCGCGCCTTGATGTATTTGACCCGATGCTTCTCCTGGCTTTCCCAGTAGTAGAGATCTTCGTAGAGGCCGAAGGTGCGGATATCCATGTAGTAGATATACACGTTGCACCGTGGCACCGCCTCGCGGATCTCCATGGCAATGTTGGCGGAGACCGTGCAGCAGATCTTCGAGCACCACTCGCGACCGATCTGGCGGTCGCGCGAGCCGACGCATAGCAGGATCGCGACCCGCTCCGGCTCGCGTCCGTCGGACGGACAGCGCACGCCCCTGCCGGAGGAGAGCATCTGCTCGACCTGGGTCGTCGTGACCACATCAGGGTAGGTACCGAAACCCCATTCCGGCTTGTTGACGGAATCGAAATGCGTGAAGCCGGTGCACAGGATCGCCGCCCCCGCCTCCAGCACCGTGCCATCCGACAGCGTCACGCGAAAGTCGCCTGGGCCGCCCGAAAAGGCCTTCACCGTGGCGCGCCTTCGGATCTCGACACGGCTGTCGGTTTCGACCCGGCGCACCATGCCGCCGATGGCGTCCTTGGCCCATTCGCCGGACGGCACCAGCTTGGCATAGCCCGACTGGATCGGCGCGCCGCCGAGCTGCTCCGCCTTCTCGACGAGAACGACGCGCTGGCCGGCCGCGGCCAGCGCATGTGCGGCGGAAAGCCCCGACGGCCCACCGCCAACGATGAGAACGGGACGGGTCATGATGCGGCTCCTGACAAGGTCGCCGTCGGCTTGAGATAGCCTGGGCCCGACGTAATCGCGCGTTTGGGGTCGTAGAGCGTCTCGATGCGGCCGGCCTTCACTTCATCGAGGTAGGCCTCGAATTCGGCTTTGGCTTTCTGCCAGTCGATGCCGAGCTTCTCGAGCAGCCCCTCGAACGGCGAGGCGTGCCAATGAAGCTGCGCGAGCTTGTATGGATGCGCACCGAGGGCGAGCGCCGCGAACTGGCAATCGGCCATGACTGGCAGCGCGTAGACCTTGTCGACGGCTTTGCCGATCCACTGGTTCTTGTCGAGCGTGGTGATGCAACCCGTGTCGTGGCCGATCATGACGTCCGCCCGCGCCTCCTCGACCGCGACCCTGATCTTGCGGTCGATGGCGAAGGAGCGGGTGAATTCACGCTCGCCAATGATATGACGAAAACCGAAGCCGCAGCAGTCGTACCAGGTGGAGTAGTCGATCACCTGTGCACCCAGCGCCTGCATCAGGCCGGTCGATACCGCGACGCGATTGCCGTCCATGACGGTGTCGTCATAGATCACGTCTTCCGGAACCATCTTGTAGACGTGACAAGCCGGATGAACGGTGGCGCGAAGGCTGCTCACGTCTATGACCTGCCGCTCCCGGATGCGATGACGCATGACGTGCAGCCATTCGGAATAGTGCACGATCTCCTCGGGGATCAGCAGCTTGCCGTCGACCAGGCGGCCCAGCTTGCCGAGAATCTTCTTCACCTGCTCGCGCAGTTCAGCCGAATGCATCAAGAAGATGCGCATCTCCTTGTAATTGCCGAACGACGTGCCACAGTGGACCAGCGGGAAGTAGGTTCCGACCGGCAGCCCCTGCGCCTTGGCCGACATGTATGCCTGGTGGAAGTTGCGCAGGAAGACGGCGGCCAGACTGACGACATTGCCGACCCCGGAGCCGTGATAATTCCAGGCGGTGCAAGAGGTTTGATCGGTCTCGTCGAGATAGCGTACACCGAGCTGGTTCATCAGCCACATCACGCTCGACGGATAGCCGGGGATATTGCCGCACTGTCCGCAGGATTTGTGCTGCCAGAGGTTGGTGGTGGGAATGCGCTTGTCCCAGCCGTACAGCGTGCGCGCCACCACCGGCTCGTGGCGCTCGTCGATCCGATGGACGACGATCTCGCCGTCCTTCTCCAACTCCCACATCGCGTCGCGGATGTCCTGGACACGGTCCTTGTTGGTCAGCATCGAGCGACGGTCGATCCGGGTTTCCACCCAGGCCGTCGCTGTCTGCGCCTCGCCCGGCGTCAGATTGGAAGGGCGCCACTCCGCGCCAAAGCCGGCGTAAGCCGACTGACTGTCACTGCGCTTTTCGTCCATCGTTTCCTCCGTCGTCCACCGCAGCGATTGATCTCGCCGTCTGTTGTGGTCGTCTCAACGGCCTATTCTTCCTGCTGCTCTTCAAGCCACTCGTTGTATTCCTCGCGCTTCTCATCCATCACGTCACTGACGACATCGAACAGATTCTCGTCGATCGTCTCGAGCTGATCGAGCACGCCGGTCGCCTCCCAAATGGTGTAGAGTTCGACGGACGTCTTCAGGTTGACCTCCCAGGCCGTGTCCATGGTGTGCATGGTCGGGACCGGAATGGCCTTGCGCAGGATATTGAGCGGGGCGTCGACCTTGGCGACGTTCGGGCCCCAGTCGGGAAACGCATCGCGCGTGATCATGTTCGGCGCGAGCTGGTTTCCCGTGGAAATGACCTTCAGAAGCACCCGCGAGAACGGCCGCAGCACATCCTTCGCCGACTGCATGCCGTGCTTGATCGCAACCTCGCGCATGATCATGACGAGCCCGCCCGGCGAATTTTCGAACGGACAGCGGGCCGCACAGGTGTAGCACTGCGCGCAGGACCAGATCTTCTCCTGCATCGCGTCGTAGATGCCTTCGAGATTTTCGGTCCACAGCAGCTGGACGATCTCGCGGGGTGAATAATCGTAGTAGTGCGCCGAGGGACAGGTCGCGGTGCAGATGCCGCAATTGAGACAGCCATGCAGCTCATGATCGTAGAGGACGTGCGAGCGAATGTCGTCGAACACCTCTTCCAGCTTCTCGTAGGGAACGACCGGCGCCTCGGAGACCGGGTCGCCGATAGAGGTCAGCTCGATTGAAGCTCCGCTCGTCATCTGGCGGCTCTCCTCAGTAGGTCAGCACCTTGGCATTATCGTTTTCCATCACCTCTTCGATGACCTTTGCACCCCCGACGATGCCCTCGCATTCAGGGATCAGGTCCTGCTCGGTCATGTCGAACAGATCGAGGTTCGGAGAGCAGCAATAGAACTTCACTCCCGCTCCGTGCGCGTCCTTGATGAAGTCATAGACGGTTTTCGGAGACCCGGGCTTGACCACGAGCTTCTCTGCCACGCCCTTTTTCATGAGCTGCCCCGACGTCGCGGTACAGACGACCTCCACCTCGTAGTCCATCGCCGCGGCAACGGTGGCCTGGAAGAACGGCGCGCCCAGTTCCTCGCCGTTGCGAGGATCGGTATTGACCATGATGATGATGAGCTTTTTGGCCATTCTTACGATGTCCTCCCGATCATCTGCTATTGAGCGTGCGCAACGCACATCGACACACGAGCGTGCACAATAAGTTTATCTTGAGGCGCATCACCTTGGAGTTGATGAAGATCAACATGCCCAAGAACCGAAGTCCTGGGTGAACAACAAGCTCACATCGAATTCATCCAATCCGTCGGACGAACGCACAAAACATATTCCATTTTTTGAATGACATCTATAGGCTGAAGAAAATAATTCGTTGCTCGGGAGAACGGTCCTACGGGAGCGGCCGCATCAAATGCGTCGACTCGATCAAACCAATCATCAGCGGTCCGAGCGCCGCAGCGATCTCGCGCTGCACCACGCGCAGGTCGGCGAGCGTTTCCGCCGTGCGATCAGGACATTCTTCGGATTCCATGATCAGATCCTCGATCATGGCCGACTTGATTCCGGGATGGCCGAGGAACCCGAAGCAGTTATCACGAAGCTGAAACACCGCCGGCTCCCCCGCAGCGTCGATCGCGAGAACACGGGCATCGGCCGGCAGCACCGGGCGATCGCGCATGTAGATCGCGACGGGAAAGGATTGCGGCAGATGACCGCCGAGCGCCGCGGGATCGACCCGTCGGGCCGTCTCCACAACGAAGCGGAGCGGAGCTTCCTGAGTGCCGCCGCCGCACGCGGTTGCAACTATGCAGCTGCCAGCTCCGATGCCGATGACGGGCAGGTCGCGCGCCAGGAAATCCTGTACCAACCGCAACTCGGGCCCAAGGCTCGGAAGCAGGTTGCCGCTGACGACTCCGAGCGGTCCGGCGCCAAGAACAACGAGGCCGTCAAAGTCCCCGGCCGTCGCAGGTATCGATCCTCCGGCCGTAAACGGCCGGCAATAGCGAAAGCCGACGTTGCGGCCTTCGAACTGGTCTTCCATCAAGCCGAGATAGTCCGCCTCAAAATGCTGCAAGACGCAGAGTGTCTTCATGGCGAACCGCGACAACTGATGAGGCATCAATGACGGCCGAAGCCGACGGCGGACCGACAATATATGTTTTTTCGCATATGAAAAGCGAGGAACGCAATGGCGTGGTATGAGAAGCTGCAGGAGATCGAGCCGCTCGACGACCTGCGTTTTGATCGCGGGCTCGTCGATGCACTCGAGGCGGCAGCCCGCGAGCGCGCACTCGGACCGATGCGGTTCTACACGCCGACGTTCCGCGCCTATGCCAGCGAGGAACTCAAGGGCTGCGGCAAAGCGAGTTTTCCCGCCTTTTCCATCACGGGCGGCGTTTGCGCGCTGAATTGCGATCACTGTCAGGCGAAGATCCTCGAGCCGATGATCGCGGCAACGACACCGGACGAACTCGACCGCAAGGTGCGCGATTTCATTCTGCTCAAGGATCTGCGCGGGTTCCTGCTCTCAGGCGGATCCAACCGCCGCAACGAGGTTCCGTACGATCGCTTCTATCCGACCATCGAAAGGCTCAAGCGCGACTTTCCCCATCTGCGCATCGCCGTCCATTCCGCGTTGCTCGACGAACGGCGCGCCCGATCCATGGAGGCCGCCGGGGTCGACGTCGCGATGCTCGACGTGATCGGCTCGGAGCAGACGATCCGCGAAGTCTATCACCTCGACCGTCCTGTCGCGGATTTCGAGGCGACGCTCGCCGCGCTCTCGGGCACCAAGATGCAGGTCGTGCCACACATCGTCATCGGTCTGCACTATGGCCGGCTACTCGGCGAGGAGACCGCTCTGGACATCGTTTCGCGCCATCCGGTTGCCGCGTTGATCCTGGTGGTGGTGACTCCGATTTATGCGCCGCCGGATCGGCCCTTCGCTACGATATCCACCGACGACGTGGCGAAGGTGCTGGTCGCCGCGCGGCAACGCATCAGTCACGCGCCGGTTCAACTTGGCTGTATCCGCCCCGCGGGCCGCCATAAGCTGATGACCGACGCATACGCCGTCATGGCGGGATTTGACGGTATCGCCTATCCCGCGGACGGCATCGTGGCTCTCGCCCGCGCCATCGGCCGGCCGGTCGAGCAGGAGCATGCCTGCTGCTCGATCGCGCTTGACGGCCTCGCCGGACGGCGGGCTTGCGCAGCCTGAGGTGCACCATGAACGCCGAGGCAGCGGATATCGTCGTCGTCGGGCTTGGACCGGCCGGGAGCCGTGCGGCTGCGATTGCCGCGAAGGCCGGCTACCGCGTCGTCGCCGTGGATCGCCGGCTCGAGGCGGGTCGCCCGGTCCAGTGTGCCGAGTTCGTGCCCGCCATGATCGAGCGGGACGTTCCGAACATCACGGCCGTCGCCGAACAGAAGATCACGCGCATGCTGACCTTCACCGAAGCGACGGATTGCGAGGAAACGCGGGACTTCTGCGGCTGGATGATCGATCGCGCCGCCTTCGATCGAATGCTTGCTGATGAGGCGGCGAACGCGGGAACCGCGTGCCGATACGGCACCTCCGTGGTTGCCATCGATTTCGACGGCACAGTTCATACGTCCGATGGTCTTGCCCTGAAACCGCGCGTCCTCATCGGCTGCGACGGCCCTCGCTCGCGCGTCGGCGCGGCTATCGGCCAGACCAATCGCGCGCTTGTCGATACGAGGCAACTGACCGCGCCGCTGATCGTGCCGCACGATGCCACGGATATCTTCCTGAGCGCCGACTACCGCGGCGGCTATGGCTGGCTGTTTCCCAAGGGCGCCGTGGCCAATATCGGCGTCGGCATCATGATAGAGGACCGGCGGCGACTGAAACCGATGCTCGCCGCGCTCTTCGCCTCGCTGTCGGCATCGCGCCGCATCGGAACGCGCCCGTTCGCGTTGACGGGCGGGGCGATACCCGTGGGCGGCAGGGTGGGTTCGACAGGCCGGCTCGGCGCAACCCAGGTGTTGCTGGCCGGCGATGCGGCAGGCCTGACCAACCCCGTGACCGGCGCCGGCATCGCCTCCGCCGTGCAATCGGGGGCACTCGCCGGGCACGCCGCGGCAGACATGCTGTCCGGCCGCCGCGGCGCCCTCGATGACTATGACGAAGAGCTCGGCGACATTTTCGATGCGGCCTTGAGCCGGGCATTGCGGCGACGACGGCAAGTGCTGGCGCACTATGGCGACGGCCGCCGCCCCGACGCGACTGCGCTCGCCGAGGGGTGGATCAGTTCGCCGAACTATTGGGCGTGAAGATGCAGGACCAGGGGAGGACGTCATGAGCTGTCTCGAAGGACCGACGCATCCGGTGCCGGATTTCCTCACCGGGGAGACGCGCACCTTCAACGCGGCCGAAGCCATGCAGCCGCGCGCGCCCGGCGCCGTGCCGGCGGAAGCGCGCAACGGCGGGCGCGTGAGAGCGCAGGATGTGCGGCCGGTCGGCACGTACCTGCCGAACGACAATGTTCTGACGCCGAACATGCGGTCGCCCGAGTACGTGCAAATGTCGACGGCAGCGGCGATCACCCTCGGCATCATGAACGGGTACATGCATCGCACCAGTTGCACCCGTTGCCTGAACCTGCTGCTGACCTACCCGGAGGGCTGCCGCGCCAACTGCGCCTATTGCGGGCTTGCGCGCCATCGCGAAGCGGAGCGCAACTATGCCGACCGCAACTTCATTCGGGTCGACTGGCCTGCGGTGCCCTACGACCAGGTGATTGACATCGTCGCATCGGGCGGCGACGGCGGACGCTTCCATCGCATGTGTATCAGCATGATCACGCATCCGCGGTCGGACCAGGACACCCGCATTGTCCTGCGGAAATGGGTTGAACGCATCAGGCACGTACCCGTGTCCATCCTGTCCAACCCGACGACGATGACGCGACTGGATGTGCAGGAGCTCAAGGATCTCGGCGCCGAGATATTTACGGTCGCGCTCGATGCAGCCAACCCGGTCATCTTTGACCGCACCCGCGGCCGCGGGGTTCAATCGCCGCATAGCTGGAACAAATATTGGGAGATCCTGCTGGCTGCCGCCGAGATATTTGGCCCGGAACGTTTCGGCGCCCATCTCATCGTCGGGATGGGCGAGAGCGACCACGACGTTCTCTCGCAGGTGCAGAGAATTCGCGACCTCGGCGGCCACAGCCACCTGTTCGCGTTCTTTCCCGAACAGGGCTCGTTGATGGATCATCTCCCGCCGGCGCCGCGCCCGCAATGGCGACGCATCCAGCTCGCCCGCTATCTCATCGACTATCGAAGCCATTCCCTGCAGCACATGCGTTTCGACGAGCGCGGCCAACTCGTCGATTTTGGTCTGCCGCAGGACGAAGTCGACGCGATCGTCGACGCGGGCGTGGCCTTCCGCACGTCCGGCTGCCCGGGCAAGGAGGCCGCCGATGTGTCCGCCTGCGACCGCCCCTATGGCGACTCGCCGCCGCGCGACATTGCTTCATACCCTTTCAAGCCCGATCGCCGCGACATTCGCCACGTGCGCAGCCAACTCCGGCGCGGACTACCCAAATAACCGGGAGGAAGATGCGATGGCCAGCAGCGCCAAGTCATTTCGGGTCATCGACACCGGGATTCGGGGCGGACGCGCCAATATCGCCTTCGACCAGGCGCTCATCGACGCTCACAAGGCACGGCAGATTCCCGATACCATCCGCTTCCTGCGGTTTCGTCCGTCGGCGCTGGTCGGAATCCATCAGATCCTGAGCCATGAGGTCCGGCTCGACTATTGCCGGAGCAAGGGAATCGAGATCGGCCGGCGGATCACGGGAGGCGGAGGTCTCTATCTCGACGAGGGTCAGATCGGATGGGAGCTCGTGTTCGGCCGCTCCAGCCTCGGCGCCATGAATCTCACCGAAACGACACGCCGGATCTGCGAAAGCGTCGCACTCGGGCTCAACAAGCTCGGCGTCCCCGCGCGCTACCGCCCGCGCAACGACATCGACGTCGACGGCCGCAAGATCAGCGGCACCGGCGGCTTCTTTGACGGCGATACGCTGTTCTACCAGGGAACACTGCTGATCGACTTCGACCCCGAGCAGATGATCGCTGCGCTCAAAGTGCCGGTGGAAAAGCTCGCCAAGCGCGACCTCGCCTCGGCCCACCAGCGCGTCGTCAGCATGCGCGAGATCCTCGGCGACAAGCTCCCTGATCTGGCCACCATCCAGCGAGGCTTGCTCGACGGCCTGGCGGAAGGCCTCGGCATTGTTCCGCAATGGGGCCAGGCGTCGATGCACGAAGAAGAGCTCGCCGACCAGTTGTATCGCGACGAGATCGGCCGCGACGACTTCGTCGAGATGGTCGACGCTCCCGAGGTGGACGGCTCGCTGGTCAGTGCCACTCTGACGCGGCGCGGCGGCAGCCTGCGCGCCGATATCCGCCTCGAGGGGCCAGACCGCAGGCGAATTCGCGAAGCCCTGATCACGGGCGATTTCTTCGTCACACCGCCACGCGTCATCTTTGATCTCGAGGCGGCGCTGCGCGGCGCCGAACTGGCCGATGCCGGATCCCTCGTTGAGGACTTCTTCTCGCGCACGTCGGCCGACTTCGTCAATCTCGGCCCGTCGGACATTCGCGACGTGGTCGTCGCGGCGGCGCGGCAGCTGAGCTTCGTTGCGGCCGGCCGGAGGCTTCGCGGCCATTGGCTCGTGGCGACGCGACCGGAACGTCCGCCGATCGTCCTGCTGCATGACGCCTTGGGCTGCGCCCGGCTCTGGCGCGATTTTCCCGAGCGGCTTGCGGCCGCGACCGGCTGCTCCGTCCTGGTGTTCGACCGCTGGGGCTCGGGTGACTCGGAGCCGCTCGAGCCGCCCCATTCGCGGCAATATCTGCTCGCCGAGGCTCTGGATGCCCTGCCCGAAGTGCTACGGACGACCGGAGCGCGGCGCCCGATCCTGGTCGGACACTCCGACGGTGCTGCGATCGCGTTGACGTTTGCCGGCGCGTTTCCCGATGAGGTCAGCGGGGTCGTCGCGATCGCCCCTCACCTCTTCCGCGAACAGCGGACGGTTGACGGCATCGCAGCCCAGATCAGGGACTTCGAGCACGGCGACCTGAGGGCGCGGCTCGCACGGTATCATGGCAGCAGAACCGATCATCTTTTTGGCCGGCTGGTCGATGCTTGGACTGGGGAAGAAGCGCGCGACTGGGGGATCAAGCCCTACGTTGGACGGGTTCGCGCCCCGGTGCTCGCTGTTCAGGGCAGCGAAGACGAGTTCTTCACGCATATTCAGCTTGAGACGCTCCGCGCCCTCGTGCCAGCCCGGATCGAGACCTGCGTGCTGGAAGGCTGTGGACATGCGCCCCACCAACAGGCGACCTCCGCGGTGATAGCCGCGGCAGCCGGGTTCATCGATCGAGTGACCGCAGGAAACACAGTCGCCGCCGTCCCCGGCTCCGCCTGACGGACGATCTCCGCGGGCAGCGAGACTCCATCAGCACCACCTAGCAGAAAGCGCGATAGAGAGCGGACATGACCTCGATCACTTCCTGCCGCGAGACCGAATAATACACGTTCCTGCCGTCCCGGCGCACCTTGACGAGATCGTCCGCGCGCAGCCGGGCAAGTTGCTGCGACACCGTCGGCTGGCGGAGTTGCAGCGAATCCTCAATGCTGCTGACGGACTTCTCTCCGTCAAGCAGCAGACACAGAATGGCAAGCCGCGCTTCGTGCGACAGCGCCTTGAGGAATTCGCTTGCCTTGTGAGCCTTCTCGAGCAACGCGTCCGGCTCGAGCGAAGACCTGCTGCGTGCACGCTTGGTTGCCATATTCGTCCGCATATTCCTCAATCGACCAATTCGGTCGGTTACATCGGCGGCCACGGCGTCATGCCGCAAGGCCGTCCCGTGTTGCTATCACTTTGGCGAGACGATAACAAACAGGCGGTCGAGCCTGTCCCAGCGCGGTTCGTGCGAGACGGTATCGAGCCGCCGGCGCGATCGTCCCCTGCTCACGCGCCTGCCGCGTCTGACGAGCTGATGAACTACGATCCGGCTTCCAGTTCACCTAACTTGCGATCAAGGTTCGCAAGCTGATACCGAGGAGCTCGCAAGCTCCTTGCGGCTGCCAACAAACACGCTTGTCATCTTCAAAGTGGGACTGCCGATGGTCACGAACGTACCGCCAGACGCCGACGCCGGCCGCTGGAACCGACGATTCGAAGGCGATGATTTCGTTTTCGGAACCGAACCCAATCAATGGCTGCGCCGCCATGTCGGCACGTTCCCGTACCGCAGTCGCATTCTCTGCGTCGCCGACGGAGAAGGCCGCAACAGCGTCTGGCTCGCCCGGCAGGGATTTCAGGTCGACGCCTTCGACATCTCGGAGGTGGGTCTGGCGAAAGCAAGCAAACTTGCCGCGTCAGCCGGAGTCAGCGTGAACTACCAGCTTGCCGATTGCGACGGCTTCGCGTGGCCAAGCGCGGCGTATGACGGCATCGCGGCGATTTTTGTGCAGTTCGCCGCCCCGGATCTGAGGAAACGGCTGTTCGCGCGCATGATCGCAAGCCTGAAGCCGGGCGGGACGCTGATCCTGCAGGGCTATACGCCCAAGCAGTTGGAGTACAAGACGGGCGGCCCTTCCGCCCTCTCGCACCTCTATACGGAAACCATGCTCCGAGAGGCGTTCCGTGAGTTGGAGATCATCGAACTGCGCGAATACGAGACGGAGCTCAGCGAAGGCAGCGGCCATCACGGCCGCTCTGCGCTGATCGGAATGGTCGCGCACCGGCCTTCCTGATCGCGCTCTGCTGGTCCCCGGAATTGATCGCGCGCATGCGTCGCGCATTGTCGAGAAACGATCTCTACGACCGACTGTCGACCTTTCCGATCCTTCTGCCGGCATTGCGCGAGCGCGCCGCTGATCTACCCCTTCTCGCCGCAGCGCTGCTTGCCCGCGTGGCGCCGGAGCGAAGGCTCACCTTGTCCCAGCCGGCACCCGAGCGGCTCGAGGGCGACGCCTTGCCGGGCAATGTTCGCGAGTTGCGCAACGTGTTGGAGCGCGCGGCCCTGCTCTGCGATGACGATGTCATCTCAGCCGCGACGATCGAGCGTGCTCTGACGCTGCGATCGCCGGACATTGAGGGACGCGACCGGGTGCAGCGAACCGCAACAAAGCTGGCGCCTGCTGTCGGTGAGAACCCGCCGTCATCGAAGGAGCGCGAGGCGCGAGCGCTTCGGACCGCCCTGTTGACGCATCGCGGCAATCGAGAATCGCTTGCAAACCCCCTCGGCATCAGCCTGCACACGCTTTACCGGAAACCGGAGGAATTGGACGCTCGATGAAGCGCTGTCGCCTGCCGCGGCGAAATGCTCACGAATAGCCGGATGGTGCAGGGTGGCGCCGTGTGATTTCGTTGCGCTTCTCGGGAGATGAAAAGCTAGGCGCCTGAAAAAATGGTCGGAGCGGCAGGATTCGAACCTGCGACCCCTGCGTCCCGAACGCAGTGCTCTACCGGGCTGAGCCACGCTCCGACTTGGGAAGCCGGCTTATAGCGTCGGGTTTCCGTCTTCGCAAGGACACAAGGCAGGAAATCGCATCGAAATCGTCGATCGTCGGCGGAGGGGTTAACTGCTTGAGGCCGTGGGGCTTTGTCCGGCGGCCATGGCGCGAGCGCAAGGCGACAGGCGATTTGCGCGCTTCATTCGGACGTCCGCGCCCGCTATAGCCGAGCGCGGAAGCCACCGCCGTCCCGTACCATCGATGCCCGCCCCAGACATGCAAGCGATCGAGACCAGGATCCTGCCCGCCGACGCAGCTGGAATCGCGCAAGCCGCGGCGACGTTCGCGCGCGGCGGACTGGTCGCGTTCCCGACCGAGACCGTCTACGGCCTCGGCGCCGATGCGGCCAATGCCGCGGCCATCGCACGCCTCTATCAGGCCAAGGGCCGGCCCGCCTTCAATCCGTTGATCGCCCATGTCGCCGATATCGCAGCGGCGCAGCGTATCGGCCGCTTCAATGCCACCGCCGAGCGTCTGGCCGCTGCGTTCTGGCCGGGACCGCTGACCCTCGTGGTGCCGCAGAGCGACGGCTGTCCCGTCGCCGACCTCGCCACCGCCGGCCTCGATACGGTGGCGATCCGCGTGCCGGCGCATCCGACCGCACAAGCTCTGCTCATGGCGTTCGGCGGCGCCGTCGTGGCGCCCTCCGCCAACATCTCCGGCCACGTGTCGCCGACCACGGCGGCGCATGTCGCGGCCGATCTCACCGGGCGAATCGACCTCATCCTGGACGGCGGGCCGGTCGAGGTCGGCGTCGAATCGACCATCGTCGGCTGCTTCGATGCGCCGACGCTGCTGCGCCCGGGCGGAGTTCCGAGCGAGGCGATCGAGGCCGTGCTCGGCCGTGTGCTGGCGCGGCCCGCCGCAGAGACCGAGACGTCCGAGCAGCCTCTGGCACCGGGCATGCTGGCCTCCCACTATGCCCCGTGCGCCCGCGTACGCCTCGACGCCAGCGAGGTCGCGCCCGGCGAGGCGCTGCTCGCCTTCGGACCCACCACCTTGCCCGGAGCCCACGAGGCCGCCGCGATCCTGAACCTGTCGCCCTCTGGCGATCCGGCAGAGGCGGCGACGCATCTTTTCGGCTATCTTCGCAGCCTCGATGCCAAGGGAGCGCGCAGCATCGCGGTGATGCCGATCCCGAACGACGGACTGGGCGAGGCCATCAACGACCGGCTGCGCCGCGCCGCCGCGCCGAGATAACACTGGAAGCGACTAAGCATGAACATCAGCCAGCCTGCCCTGCCGCCGCTGCCGCCCGATTTGATCGCGCAATTCGCTGCCATCGTCGGCGAGCGCCAGGCGCTGACCGCGGAGACCGACGTCGCGCCTTACGTCACCGAGGAGCGCAACCTGTTCCACGGCCGCTCGCCGCTGGTGCTGCGCCCAGGCTCGACGGCCGAGGTCGCCACAATCTGCAAGCTTGCCAGCCAGCATCGCATCGCGCTGGTGCCGCAAGGCGGCAACACCGGCCTCGTCGGCGGCCAGACGCCGCACAATGGCGAGGTGGTGGTGTCGCTGAGGCGCATGGACAAGATCCGCGACGTCGACACCGCCTCCAACACGATGATCGCCGAGGCCGGCGTCGTGCTGCAGGTGGCGCAGCAGAAGGCTGCCGAGGTCGACCGCCTGTTTCCGCTGTCGCTCGGCGCCGAGGGCAGTTGCACCATCGGCGGCAATCTCTCGACCAACGCCGGCGGCACCGCCGCGCTCGCCTATGGCGTGGCGCGTGAGATGGCGTTGGGGGTCGAGGTGGTGCTGGCCGACGGGCGGGTGCTCAATGCGCTGTCGAAACTGAAGAAGGACAACACCGGTTACGATCTGCGCAATCTGTTCATCGGCGCCGAGGGCACGCTCGGCATCATCACCGCGGCGAGCCTGAAGCTGTTCCCGAAGCCACGCGCGATCGAGACCGCCTTCGTCGGCCTCAAGTCGCCGGAGGACGCGCTCAAGCTGCTGGCGATCGCGCAACGCGAGGCCGCCGGCAGCCTCACGAGCTTCGAGCTGATCGCCGCGATCGCGCTCGACTTCTCGATCCGCCACGCCGCTGGCAACCGCGCGCCGCTGTCGGGCGCCCATCCCTGGTTCGTGCTGATGGAACTGTCGTCGTCGCGCGAGGATGCCCGCGCCACGCTCGAGACCATTCTGGAGCAAGGCCTCGAAGACGGCATCGTCGACGACGCCGCGATCGCCGACAGCCTCGCCCAGCGCATGGCGTTCTGGAAGCTGCGCGAGGACATCTCTGCGGCGCAGAAGCCGGAGGGTGGCTCGATCAAGCACGACATCTCGGTGCCGGTCGCCGCGGTGCCCGCCTTCATTGCCGAGGCCAATGCCGCCGTGGTGAGGCTGATGCCCGGCGCGCGTCCGGTGCCGTTCGGCCATCTCGGCGACGGCAACATCCACTACAACGTCAGCCAGCCGATCGGCGCCAACACCGCCGACTATCTCGCGCGCTGGCACGAGGTCAACGCGGTCGTGTTTGAGATCGTGCTGCGCATGGGCGGCTCGATCTCGGCCGAGCACGGCATCGGCGTGCTCAAGCGCGACGAGCTGCCTGACGTCAAGGATCCGACCGCCATCGCGCTGATGCGCGCGATCAAGGCACAATTCGATCCGCTCGGGATCATGAATCCCGGCAAGGTGCTCTAGGCTGCCGACGCTCCCATGGATTCTGCTCCCACTCTCGCCATTTCCGACATCACCGATGCCGACGTGCCCGCGATCATTTCGCTGTGGCAGCGCTGCGGCCTGACGCGGCCCTGGAACGATCCGGCCGCCGACATCGCGCTCGCCCGCCGTGGCGACAGCTCTACCGTACTGGTCGGCCGCAGCGGCGGCGCCATCACGGCCTCTGCCATGGTCGGCCATGACGGCCATCGCGGCTGGGTCTACTATGTCAGCGTCGATCCCGAGCATCGCGGCCGCGACCATGGCCGCGGCATCATGGCCGCCGCCGAGGACTGGCTGCGGGCGCGCGGCATCGCCAAGCTGATGCTGATGGTGCGCGGCGACAACACCAAGGTGCAGGAATTCTACCAGGCGCTCGACTATGCCGTGCAGGACAGCGTCGTGTTCTCGAAATGGCTCGACGGCCGCCCGCCGACGCCCGGAATGAAATAGAGACGAGCGATGAGCATCTCCGACCGCATCCGCGTCCACGAGACGCGCGTGCTCTCCGACCATTACGGCACGCTGACCTCGACGAAGTTCGAGTGGCGGCGCGACGACGGCACGTGGCAGATGCAGAGCCGCGACGTGTTCGACCGCGGCAATGCGGCGGCGATCCTGCCCTACAACCTCGCCCAGCGCAGCGTCATCCTGGTCAAGCAGTTCCGCTATCCCGCGTTCGTCAACGGCCATGACGATCTGCTGATCGAGGCGGCGGCCGGCCTGCTCGACGACGCCTCGCCGGAGGAGCGCATCCGCCTCGAAGCCGAGGAGGAGACCGGGTTCCGGCTGCACGACGTCAAGTTCGTGTTCGAGGCGTTCATGAGCCCGGGCGTCGTCACCGAGAAGATCCATTTCTTCGTCGCCGAATACGAGCCTCACATGCGCGTCAGCGCCGGCGGCGGGCTCGCGCATGAGGGCGAGGAGATCGAGGTGCTGGAACTCTCGATCGACGACGCGCTGGCGATGATCGCCGACGGCCGTATCCAGGACGCCAAGACCATCATGCTGCTGCAGCACGCCGCGCTGAGGATCTTTGGCTGAGCGCGGCCAACGCTCGGTCGCGGGTCTTGCTCCTCTGTCGTCCTCCGCGAAGGCGGGGGACCCAGTATTCCACCGGCAGCCGTTTCGGCACGAGAGGCCCCGGCGTACTGGATCCCGCTTTCGCGGTACTGACGATCTTCTCTGTCGGGATATCCCGCCTCAGAACAAACTCCCCTGCCCGTCATCCGCAGGCGCGGGCGAAACTTTGCGGGATGCAACCTTCTTCGCCGGCTTGCGCTGCGCGTCCTCGGCGGCACGCAGCTCCGCGGTCATCGGCAGCAGCAGCTGCTCGTCGTCGTTGGCCACCGTGTTGACGCGCGTGGACACCTCGTACCACGCGAACTCGCCCTCGCGAGGCGCGACCAGCAGCCTCATGGCCTCGTCAGGATCATCGGAACGGCAGTCGAGCCACAGCGCGAAATCATCCGGCCTGATCGTCACGGGAACACGATGATGCAGCGTGGCGAGGTCGCGGCTCGCAGCCGCGGTGACGATCGCCACCGTATCGACCTCCTCGCCGTTCGGCCCGCACCAGGTCTCGGCGAGGGCCGCGAAGCCGAGCGGCGCGCCGTCACTGCGGTGGATGAAGAACGGCCGCTTGCGACCATCGATCACCTGCCACTCGTAATATCCATCAGCGGGCACCAGTACGCGGCGCCGCCGGATCGCATTCTTGAACGCCGGCTTCTCGTGTACGGACTCCGAACGCGCATTGATCAGCAGCGTGAAATTACGGGGATCCTTGACCCAGGCCGGAATGAATCCCCAGCGCATGAGCCGAAAATGCCTGATGTCCTGATCCAGAAGAACTACGGGAATCGGCTGCGTCGGAGCAATATTGTGCCGCGGCGGAAAGTTCGGCTGTTCCTCGTAGCCGAAAATCTGCCTGAGAGCCGCGGGTGGTGAAGTGATCACGAAGCGTCCACACATAATCTCACTCAAATCGTCGTGTGTTCAGCACCTTTTAACTTGGGTTGCCAACACTGCAGCGGATGACCGCAGCGGCGACCCATTCCGTGCCTACCGATCGCACGACCCAACGACCGGCGGGCAGCGCCATTGACCCGGCGCGGGCCGCGATGCTGCGCGCCGCCAACATCAATCCGCGCACCGGGCTCGCCACCGACTATCTGAATCATTTCAACGAAGCCGTGATGCTGCTCGAAATGATTCCCGATATTCCGGAATGCGCCGAGGATTTTCTGGCGTGGTCGCCGCTGACCTATCCAGAACATTTCACGCACACCAATTTCAAGGCCCGCGATCTCGTCATCGAGGCCTATGAGCAGGCCGACCCGGCGATTCGCGACAAGTTCGATCATCTCACGAAGACCATGACCGACATCCTGCTCGCGGTCGGCAGCGCGATGCGCGCTGCCAAGCAGGACGCCACCAAGGCCAAGCTCGCCGAGCAGGCTGCGGCGTGGGTCAAGCCGCTGGTGACGCAGGCCGGCGGCATCATCAATGGCGACATCGAGGTCGACCCTGACCCGGTCGACGAAGTCGACACCGTCGATGCCATCATGGCAAGCTTCTGAGCAGCACGGGCTACCGGCCCGGTCGTCTTCACGCTACGGCGCAGACCACGCCTGGAGCCATTGGCATGCCCCCCCCGACGCCGCCCCGCCACCCCCAACTCGCCGTCAGCGCCGCCATCTTCCGCGACGGCAAGCTCCTGCTGGTGCGCCGGGCGCGTTCCCCCGCCAAGGGCGTCTACACGCTGCCCGGCGGCCGGGTGGAGCTCGGCGAGACCCTGCACGAGGCCGTCGCGCGCGAGGTCATGGAGGAAACCGCACTCTCGATCGCAATTGTCGGGCTGGCCGGCTGGCGCGAGGTCCTGCCGGCCCAGGGCGGCGGCCACTATGTGATCCTTCCCTTTGCGGCCCGCTGGCAGGCCGGAGAGCCCCGGCTCAACCCGGAACTGGACGACTTTCAGTGGCGCCTCCCCGATGCGCTCGAGGGCCTCACGCTGACTGACGGACTGCCGGAGATCATCGCCGCCGCACGGACCCTGGTGTAGGCGCCTTGCGTCCGCCGTCCGGCAAAGGCATATGACGTCGGTGTTCCCCATGATCCCCAAGCGCCTCCTGGCCGCCCTCATGCTCGTTGCCGCCTGCGCCATTGTGCCCGCGCGCGCGCAGGATGCGGCCGCGCCGTTCGATGGCGATCTGCAGCGGCTGGCCGAGATCCTTGGAACCCTGCATTACCTCCGCGGCATCTGCGGCAGCAATGAAGGCGCCAAATGGCGCAACCAGATGCAGGCTCTGATCGATGCCGAGACGCCGTCGGGCGAACGCCGCGCCCGGATGATCGCCGGCTTCAACCGCGGCTATAACGGCTTTCAGCAGACCTACCGGACCTGCACGCCGGCGGCGATGGTGGCGATCCGCCGCTACATCGACGAGGGCTCGAAGATCTCGCGCGACCTCACGGCGCGCTACGCCAACTGATGGCCCATGGTTGACGGCGCGCGGGCGTTATCCACGTTTGCGTTAACCTTGTTAACCTTTCCTAAAGAACTGGCCTAGGCGTCTGCCGCCTGCGTGGTAAACCTCACTGGTCCGGCGCGTCCGCGTTCGGAATTCAACGCGCCTCGCGGCCCCGCCAGACTGAATTCAATGAGCTTTCCCGTCACTTTCAGCGCCCTCCCCGCCGTCCTGCCCGACCACGAGCAGAAGCAGGCCGCGCTCAGTTACCTCAACGAAGCCTGGGCGGAAGCGCGCCATGACGGCGTCGACGGCGACTGCCTGGCGCAGGCCAGCCTGTTCGCGGCGCTGGCCGAACTCGTCACCACCTATGGCGAGGACGCGGTGGCGACCTTCGTCGAAGGCCTGCCGGAGCGCGTCCGCAACGGCGAGTTCTCGCTGTCGCGCGCGACGCAGTAGGTTCTCCCGCTCCTCGCGCGTAGCCCGGATGCGCGCAGCGACATCCGGGGTCTCGTTGAACCCGGATATCGCTGCGCTCGTCCAGGCTACGACAACTACGTCGACAAACTCCGCGTCATTGCGAGCGCAATGACGGAGCCAAAACGGAGAGCGCCCATCGGGGCCGAGATCCGTCTTCACATCTCAAACAGCATCGAGACACGCCTCATCGTCCTCGCGGCGCGATGCGTCCGAGCGATGACCGACGTTCGGCCCTCATTCAATCGAGGGCGCAGGGAAGGCTGGGCGTCGGCTGACGCCCATGGCCCCCGTGCGAACAAAAGTGCACGGGGCAGGAACCACAGGTGCAGCCGGATGAGCCCAGCCTTCCCTGCGCGATGGTTTTAACGCTTCTTTCGCGCTCTCCCTGGGGACCGGCTTGATTGCCCCCATCGCCTGCGCCGATGCTCTCGCATCACGCTCAGGCTTGACCTCGGCATCGGGAGGCCAGGACCACGCGACTTCACGTCCGCATCGGGATTGTTCGTCCGCGCAGCCAAAGCCACGCTGCAACCCGACGCGTCCACCGCCTGCCCGCCTCGCGTCTCGTGACGACCGCGCGTACGCCCCTCTCGTTGAGGCGGGATGGGTGGAGGATAGACACATATTCTGGAAAAACGAAAGTGAAATCTTTTGCCCGGGAGAGGCTACGGGCGCGATCACGTTGAGACAATACGCAAAATTGCCGTTTCGGCACAGGTGTTTCGTGTAGTTGCGGCGAGCGCGAACGACGGCGTTGCAAACAAGATCGCGCAACTGATTCGCCCGACGGGCTTTTTGCTTTGCATTTCTTGCGGCGCTTCAGTCCCAATCTAGTCCGCCAATGACGCCAAGAAACCAGCCGCCGATAAAAGCGGCCGTAAGCGCCATGAGATGGATCGTCGCGGAGGGACCAAGTTCCTGGTTGTCTTGAACATGACTGAGTCCAATCAACCCAAGCTCAAAAATTGCCGCGCAGAATACAGGCCAAAGCGCCCGCCGCCGCGCTGCCAGCCGCTGGGCCGGGCCAGCCCCCCGAGCGTTCCGTGATAGAGTCATGGATCGGCGAAGCGACACCACGGCAGTCAAGACGACCACGATCATAAAGGCGATGAAGTACACCGGACATTATCCTTGGGGCCAACCTTACCGTCTTGAAGGTCACAGGCGAATAGCGCGAACCAGTTTCCTCAACCCTAAGAAGACAGCAAAATACAGCCGAGTCGGAGCGCTGTTCCCGGGCCCCTGCTTCCGGTTGAGCATCAGAAGCAGACCCTCACGCGAGCCGGCGACCAGATCCGTTATGGGCCGATTCCGTTGAAAAAGTCGGCAGTAGTTTCGTCGTGAACGCCATCTGTTTCGAGGACGAATTGGCGCGTTGTGGTTCACGCGGGCGTCAGCGCGGGCATCGGGATCAGCTTGGCCATCTTACGAAGGTTCTGAGCGGCTGCAGCGAGGGTGAACTCGTCGCGTGCGCCGTTCGGCCCTCTTAGTCGCAGCCGATCTAGCTTGAGGATGCGCTTGAGATGCGCGAACAGCATCTCAATCTTCTTGCGGAGCCGGCGTGAAGTGCGGCCTTCCCATGAGCTTGCGATCTCGCGTGCCATGTCGCGAGCGCCCTCGTAGATCGAGCGCGGCACTTTTCGAGCCGGGGTGTTGGGGCAACACCTGCTTCTTAGAGAGCATGCTTGACAATCGCGCTTGCTCGCACGGTAGAGGACCGTCGTGTCGTTGTACACCAGCGTCCCTGTAGTGGTGAGGGGTTTGCCAGCGGGACAGCGATAGACGTCCCTGGTATGGTCGTAGGTGAAGGCCTCACGCGAGAAGGTCCCGTCGGTGCGGGCCGACTTGTCGAAGACGGTCACGTGCGGCTCGATCCCGTGCTCGTAGACCAGCCACCCGAGCATCTCAGCGGAGCCATAGGCGCTGTCGCCGAGAAGCCGGCTTGGATAAAGATCGAACCTTTCGATTGAACGCTCAATCATGCGCTTGGCGGCCAATACTTCTGCCTGGCGGATCGCCGTGGTCGCTTCGACATCGACGATGATCGCATTCTCGACGTCGACCAGATAGTTCGTCGAGTAGGCGAAGAAGGCTTGGCCGCCGTGCGCTCCCGTCCAGCGCGCCGCCGGGTCGGAGGGCGATATAAACTTGGGCGTGACCTCCGTCGCGGCACCGAACGCGGCATCATCAAGAACGGCAAGATACTCGTCGATCGCTCGACCCGCAGCCTCCGGCGGAAGCCTCTTATCGCCTTCGATTCCCTTCTGCCGATTGGCATCCGCCTTGATCAGGCTCGCGTCGACTGCGAACCCTTCGCCGCCGATCAGGCGCTCCCGGATGCAGCGGCGCAAGACGGTCTCGAACACGCGACGGAAGAGATCGCTCTCACGGAAGCGGCCGTGCCTGTTCTTCGAGAACGTCGAGTGATCGGGGACAGCTCTATCCAGACCCAGCCGGCAAAACCAGCGGTATGCCAGATTGAGATGGACTTCATCGCAGAGGCGCCGTTCCGATCGGATGCCGAAGCAATAGCCGATCAAGAGCATCCTGATCATCAGCTCCGGATCGATCGAGGGCCGCCCGATGTTGCTGTAGAACGGCGCCAGCTCCCGCCGTAAGTCCTCAAGGTCGACGAACCTATCGATCGACCGCACGAGGTGGTCGGCTGGGATGTGCCTTTCCAGCGAGAACTCATAGAACAACGCAGCCTGTTCGACTTGCCGATGCCCCATCATGACCTTCAGTCCTGCCCACTAGACAGACTGAATCACCGATATCTCTGCGTCGCAACTGCTGACTTTTTCAACGAAATCGGCCAACAGGAGACATTCGAGGAGGGGACTGCTGGCCTATTGTATCGAAATTAGTACCAAAACTGCCGCAGCAAATATTGCGAAACAACTCAGGAAGAGCACAATGTTTGCTCCCTTCCAGGCATTGAAACGGGCTCTCGTACTGAAGGTCCAAACGCTATAGCCCGCTGCGCGTAGTTGCTGGCCGGCGCGAAAATTGCTCCACATTGCTCCGCACCAAGCGGACAAGGCCACGATCCAGCAAAACGTCTTCACCAAAACGCTCATAGCGATCACCTCGAAACCAGCCTTAGTGATGTCATAGCAGCGGTCGTTAACAAATCAGGACGCCCATCAATTCAAATTTTGGCGGCGGCCTTCGCTAAGGCAGTGTCGCCCCGGCGCACGGAAACAGACTGGCGATGCCAGAACGCTTCCTGAACTCGGCGGGTGTGAACAAATGTCTGTCCGGTCGAGGCCGGGAAGCCGACATCGCGGATGCGGACCGGAAGGTCCGGACCGGGCCATAAGCTGAAATGAAGAGGCGAGTCGAAGCTCGGACCTCCTTCTTGCTATATCGGCTCAATCTCGCCGGGACGCCAAGTTTTGTCGAACCACGGCTGAAGCGGGCCGTAGAGGCGCAGGAGCGTGTTCCATCCTTTGCCGGGGATGGTCTGCACCCAGTTGTTCTCCTTCCCAGCCGGAGCCTTGGGCCCGAAATAGACGTCCACTGACCCGTCCGCGTTGACCATGAGTTTCGGGTTCTGGCTGGTTGCGGCTGGCCAACGCTGGTCGGTCTGCAGCATGGAGCGGGTCTGATTGTCGTAGAGGATGACCGACCAGAACTGCTTGACTGGAATATTGGGCGGCAAGTGCAGCTTGTAGTTCTTTCCGCCGTCGAATGGCTTGTTTTGGCTGTCGACGAACGCGGCCATGTACTGCGATCCCTCGCCAACCGACTTGGAATCCATCGCCGGCGTCACGCCGGTCGCGTAGAAGAAGAATGCGGAGTAGGCATCGAGGATGCGCGCGCCGTTTTCCTCGAACTTGTAGCCGCCGAAGAAACCCGTGCGCCATGCGCTGTTGGGATAATAGTAGCTCTCCTTGATCCGCAACCGGCCATTGATTGCACGCGCGGTGGCGTCACCTACCAAGGCGGCTTCGGTCAGAATTTTTTTCATCCGTGTATCGGGCGCGAAGGGCTTACCCTTGCGGATGCCGACCGATGCGTAGAGGCCGAGTGTGACCGGGTCGACTGTATCGGTCGGCTCCTCCTGCACAACCTGATTCAGATACTCCCAGAAGGGATAATCTCCCGGAGCCAGCGTGCTAAATGCTTTGCCGGAAACATGCACGAAATTGAGTTTCGGCGGATTCGCAGCATCTTTCAGGTGATAGATTTTCGTGTGCTCTTCGACCGCGTCGACGCCGGGCTTCGGATCGCCATTGACCAAGAACGAGCGCCACGGAACCCAGACGCTGAACGTCGCCGGCTTCACGACAAAGAAGCCGGTCGGCACCTCGCCGTTGTAGCCGGGCGGCAAGATCAGGTACTTGCCGCCCTGACCCTTGTCCGGACCGACGAGTCCAACATCAGTCACAAAATTATACCACATGTCGTTGATGAGGCCGAGCACATTGGGTGGCACTTCGAGCACCAGAGGCCCGTCACGCAGGTCGAGCCAAAACCAAGTGTACGGCGTGTTGTTGTTCGGGGTGAGAAAAAGCGACTTCGAGTCCATCCTATCCTCGAAGATCGGCACCGTTAGATTGAACGGACCCAGTTCCGCGATGCCCTTCCGATTTGCCAACTGGTTCACTGGAGCCAGCGCCAACATGTAGGCCTGGACGGCGTGTTGGAAATCCAGATTGTCGTAGAGCTTTTCCACGGTCGCATCGTCGGGAAAACCGTCGAAGAAGTTCAGCGTCCCAAGGCGGGTCTCCACCTTGTCCGGGATTGCGACGCCCGGCGGTATCGGCGTTTGCATCTTGTATTGCTGGGCGTTGAGCGGAATTGCCGAGAGCGCCACGAAAGACAGCGCAGAAACTACTGATGCCGCTAATTTCATGATACGGCCCTTCTTGTCAGATGTTGAATTCATAAAGCATCTCTTCGTAAGTCCCATGATTATCGGGACTTCGTGCAGGGCTACAAATCTCGCAGCTCGCAGAATGACCAATCAACGTCTGCCAGCGCGATTGACCGGGCCACCGCGATTTACCGTCCCAGCACCCACCACCGCCTGTCGTGCAACGGGTCGCGGCCTCAGAACTACGCCCGGCCGTACGACGCAATTGGCTGGATAGCCAACGTATGTGCAGTACACCACAGCGCTGGCTTTCTCAGTGCTCGCGGCTACGAACCCGGTTATCAGCAGCGTAGTCGCTATTGCGATTGAGAGCTTCATTTTCGCCTCCTCCGCCAAAGACAAATAGTTTCATTAGAAACGATCTTCGCGTTGATCCAGATCAACAGGCCAACTCAGAATAATTTGGATGAGAATGTTGCAGATGCCGTTTGCGAGAAGCCGAATCGTCCTTGGCAAACCGCCGTAATGCGGCCGGCTCAATTTTCGGCTGTCTCGCGGCATACGAAGGAGCGAAGCGCCATGGTCCTCGTGATGGTACTCTACATCGTCATGGTCTGGCTCCTGTTCTCGAAGCTGAAGCTTGTGAAATGGGGATGGGGGGCCGGCACCATCACCGTTGTCATCGGCGCTTTCATCTTGATGGTCTTCCTTGGCCTGTTCAACTCGCTCACGCCCGCCGGCCGCTTTGTCGTGATCTCTAGGGTGGTCGAGGTCACACCCAACGTCTCGGGCCAGGTCGTAAGCATCCCCGTCCAAGTCAACGCCCCGGTGAAGGCCGGCGCCATCTTGTTCCAGATCGATCCGGCACCTTACAAATACAAGGTCAGCCAATTGGAGGCCTCGCTCGCTCAGGCGCAGCAGCAAGTCAAACAACTCAAGGCCAGCTATGATCAAGCCAAGGCGAACGCCGATGCCTTGAAGCAACAGCTCGTCTACCAGACCCAAAGGTTGGCCGACATTCGGAAGCTCGTCGCAACCGGCTCTCAGGCTGAGTTTCGTCTGCAGGACACGCAGGTGCAGTACGACACCGTGCAATACCAATTGCTCGCAGCGGAAGCCGCAGTAGAGAACGCCCGGCTCGCAATGGAATCCGAGATCGGAGGCGAGAATACCAACGTTGCACAACTCCAGGCTCAGCTCGAAAACGCCCGGTGGGAGCTGGATCAGACCACCATTCGGGCAACGGGCGACGGCTACGTCAGCAGCCTGGCACTGGCGGTTGGCGCTCGGGCATTGCAGACGCGTTCCGAGATGTCATTCATCCTCACCAACGACATCACCATTCTCGCGACGTTCAAACCGAACGCCTTCCAAACAGTGAAGCCCGGAGCAACCGTAAAGCTGGTCTTCGACGATAATCCCGGCGAGATATTCGGGGCGCGAATACTCGAAATCCCTCGCGGCATCGGTCAGGGCCAGATCGCGGTTTCCGGCCAATTAGCACGCGTCGGTTCGATCGGTGGCGCTCAGGGCTACCCGGCGACGATCTCGTTGCCAGATAATTTTGACAAGACGCGGCTGCGCCTCGGGATGCCCGGCAGCGCATGGGCCATCGCCGCAAACGCCGGCCCAATCGGAATGATCACGTCGATTCTCGTCTGGATAAGTTCGTACCTCGCATACTTGTGAGACTCTGCGTAGCTCAAATACACCGACGGCTCCGGCGAGGAATCAAGTCTCCGGTCTAATGACCGCTTTGGAGCGGACATCTAGCTGTCTGAGCAGTCTTGGGTGCCACAGGAGTTGCGAATTTTCGCCAAGGGTCACACCTTGGCACGCATTTCAGCCAAGTGGGCGGTGTATGTTGATCCTGGTCAATATTGGAAACGCTGGGAGCGCGATCCTATTGTTACTCAAAAACAAGGGAGGCTTTCATGCGATGTTCGACAGCAGTTCTTTTAGCCCTCGTTGCCGCCGCGCCCATCTCGGCGTCGCTCTCGCCAGCGCGCGCAGCTTCGGAGTGTCCAGCTTCCGGAAGCTTATCGGACTGGGGTATCAATTCGACCGGCTACTTCAACGTCGCTTCTGGTGGAAGCTGCCTGTTTCCAATTCGGATAGCGGGCGTGATGAAAAGCTCGAGCATTTCACAGAAGCCGGCTCACGGCACCCTGAAGAAGCTAAATATTTCGACATTCCAGTACACGGCGAAAGCAGGCTACAAGGGCCCCGACAGCTTCGCCGTGACGGCAACTGGCAAGGGACCGACTGCCTCCGGAACGTCGGTGATCACCATGAACGCGACGGTTCAATAGGACTTCCTTTTTCGCCGATAGACAAAGGCCCACTTCCAACCGGAGTGGGCCGCTTTTGTTTAGCCGAGCACGCGCGAACGGAAACCGCCGAGCACGGCGGGCTGACTGAAATCATCGGTAGTCTGCTGGTAGGCGTAGCCGACGAAGCCGACAAAGACCTGCTTCGACAGGAATTGCGATACGCCCCAGTCGAAATGGAAGTCGATGCCGCTCTGGTACTGCGTAGCGGTAGCCTCGCAGACGTGCTGCCACACCTGCCGTCCATCAAATCCCCATAGAGCCTGCCGCACCAGTCCTGCCCACCAAGCGCGGTTTCCTCCCTTGGAGGCTTTCGGACGACGGCCGCCCGAATATGCCGCGCCATCAATCATGCGGCCGGCATCCGAAACCCTTCACAAAAGCAGACATAGGCGGAGGGCGACGGCACCACGTTCGTCCGTCAGCCCCCGGGGCCGTCCTTCATGATGTAGCCCATCAGGTCGTCGACGTTGTGCTCCAGATCCCGGATGATGTTCTTGACGACGTCTCCGATCGAGATCACGCCCACGACCTTGCCCGCGTCCAGCACCGGCAGATGGCGAAAACCACGCTGAGACATCATGGCCATGCAACTGTCCAGCCGGTGGTCCGGCTTGACCGTCACCGGGTTGCCCGTCATCACCTGGCCCACCGGCGTCTGCTTGGCGTCGAGCCCGGGCAGCAGCACTTTGATGGCGCAGTCCCCCTGCGTCACGATGCCGACCAGCGCGCCGTCGTCGATGACGAGCACCGACCGGACCCGGTTGTCGCGCATCTGGCGCAAGGCTTCGACGACCATGTCGTCGGAACGAACATGGATCACGGCGCCACTCTTCTGCGCCAGCGCGCTTCTTACTGTGCTCATCGATGTCCCCTCCTGGACCCCCGTCCTGCCCCGCCTTGATGGTCCACATGGCAGGATAGTCGAAATATCCGGCTTCGTCAGCGCCGCGCCGATGCCGCGCGCCTGGCCGTGAACCGAACGATGATCGGGGTCACAGGCGGCCCATCGATTCCTGGGATTGCAGAGGCCAGGTCGTCCCCGAGAGCGGAACCGTCGGGTGCCGGCAAGAATGTTGCTCGGCAAAACGCAAGTCGGTCGACTGATGGCGGTCAGGTGGAGCGCTCTGGGTCAAGAGGCGGCGTACTGGAATTTCTCCCCCACGTCCGCGTCGTCCCTGGCAGCGGACATTCGCATTCATTTTGGCCGGCCGCGCGCCGCCTGCCTCCTGTCGTGACGCCCGCCCGCTCATCCAGGCTCCAAGCGCTGTCCCCGCGTCGCGGAAACCGACAGCAGACCGAGCTCTGCCCAATGGCCTCCCCCGGCAGCCACGTCGGCTCGGAAACTCTTCACGAAGCAATTTGAAGGCTTTGACGTGAATGAACATGCGCCCTTAACGAAAACCGGCAAAAATAGGTCGCTGATCTTCACCTACCTGACCACAGTACCGTTTCGAGCTGACGTGAAATCTCGATAGCCGCGTCGCGAGCCGGTCACCGCCGAAGCGAAATCCGAAATGCCTTCACAGAAGAGCAGGCCGGGGTTTGCAACTGCCGCGTGAAGAATTGGTAAGGAAACGTTAAGGAAAATTCGGGGATTTCTGATGATTGCGCCGGAAGAAGAGAGATTGCTGAAGACGTACCTGGTCGAGATGTTCGGCCAGATCAGCAGCATGCGGCGCGAACTCGCCGCTCTTCAAGGCGACGGCAAGGGCAGTTTCGCGACGATGACCGACACCCTCGACGCGATCGTCGAGAATACGGAGACGGCCGGGAACGCGATCCTCGAAAGCATGGAGGCGATCGGCGCCAGCGTCGCGAAGTTGCAGAAAGTCAAAGACCCGACTGCCGCAGCGGTCTGCGACGAGATCGTCGACAGCACGAACAAGGTGTTCGAGGCGTGCGCGTTTCAGGACCTCACAGGGCAGCGGATCACGCGCGTGGTCAAGTCGCTGCAGTTCATGGAGGACCACATCAACAAGCTCGTCCGCATCTGGGGAAAAGAGGAGCTGGCGCGGCTGGCCACCGAGCTTGCTGCCCCAAGCGCCCCGGACTTGATGGAGGGCCCGAAGCGGCCGGGCGTGGCGATTTCCCAGGACGACATCGACAAGCTGTTCGCGTGAACGACGGCCAGGCGTGATGCCCGCTCCGCGTCAATGCGAGGAGCAGGGCGACGAAGCAATCCAGGGACGCGCTAAGGACTCTGGACCGCGTCGCTGCGCTCGCAATGACGGAGCAAACTCACGCGCAGCGCCGTTACGGCCGCAGCGTCTCCATGAACCGCACCGGCTCGCCGGTCGCTGGCGTCAGCAGCTCGCCCTGCCACATCACGCGCTGACCGCGGACGAACGTGCCGACCGGCCAGCCGGTGACGCGCAGGCCATCATAGGGCGTCCAGCCGGCTTTCGAGGCGACCCATTCGTTGGTGATGGTCTCGCTGCGCTTGAGGTCCACGATGGTGAGGTCGGCGTCGTAGCCGGCGGCGATGCGGCCCTTGCGGGCGATGTTGTAGATGCGGGCGGGGCCGGCGCTGGTGAGGTCGACGAAACGTTGCAGCGACAGCCGGCCCGCATTGACGTGGTCGAGCATGATCGGCACCAGCGTCTGCACGCCGGTCATGCCGGAGGGCGAGGCCGGATAGGTCTTGGACTTTTCCTCCGCGGTGTGCGGCGCGTGGTCGGAGCCTAAGATGTCGACGATGCCCTGGTGGACGCCCCACCAGATGACGTCGCGATGATCGACTGATCGCACCGGCGGATTCATCTGCGCGTAGGTGCCGAGCCGCTCGTAGCACTCCGGCGCCGCCAAGGTGAGATGATGCGGCGTCGCCTCGACGGTGGCGACGTCCTTGTGGTCGCGCAGATACACGATCTCCTCCTTGGTGGAGATGTGCAGCACGTGGATGCGCTTGCCGGTCTCGTGCGCGAGGGTGACGAGACGTTGCGTGGCGCGCAACGCCGCCTCCTCGTCGCGCCACACCGGGTGTGAGCGCGGATCGTTCTCGACGCGCAGGTCCTTGCGCTCGTTGAGGCGGTACTCGTCCTCGGCGTGGAACGCGGCACGGCGGCGGATCACCTGGAAGATGCGGCGCAGGCTGTCGTCGTCCTCGACCAGCAGCGAGCCGGTGGAGGAGCCGACGAACACCTTCACGCCGGCGCAGCCCTCGGCGCGCTCCAGCACCGGGAGCTGCTCGACATTCTCGCGGGTGCCGCCGATGAAGAAGGCGAAGTCGCAATGCATGCGATGGCGGCCGGCAGCGACCTTGGCGGTGAACGCCTCCTCGGTCACCGTCAGCGGATTGGTGTTGGGCATCTCGAACACGGCGGTGACGCCGCCCATCACGGCGCTGCGCGAGCCGGTTTCGAGGTCCTCCTTGTGAGTGAGACCAGGCTCGCGAAAATGCACCTGGGTGTCGATGACGCCGGGCAGCACGTGCAGGCCCTTGCAGTCGATGATCTCGGCGGCCGAGGCTGTGCCGAGATCGCCGATCTCGACGATGCGTCCGCCCGAAATGCCGATGTCGCGGACGCCCTCGCCGTCCTGATTGACCACGGTGCCGGATTTCAGAATGACGTCGAAGCGCGCGCTCATGAAGCCCTCATAGGATTTCATTCTCCTGACCGCCCCAAGACAGATCGATCATGCTGCGCGCCTGCCCATTTGCTGGCCTCCGGTGGCACGCGAGTCTCGATCTTTAGAATGAAGCCACCGCGCGGCGGCGTTTCAGCCTTGTGGTTTATGCCTGGGCGGCTTACGTTTCAGTGCGGCCTGTCGCAAGAGGTTTTTCGGATGAAGGCGACGTTTCTCGACGACCGGGGCGTGGTCCAGGTCAGCGGCGACGATGCACGCAAGTTCCTCAACGGTCTCTTCACCACCGACGTCACCAAGCTCACGCCTGGCGAGGCCCGGTTCGGCGCGCTGCTGACGCCGCAGGGCAAGATCATCGTTGATTTCCTGGTGGCGCAGGTGCCGGCGACGGACGCGGGCGAGCGCTTCCTGCTCGACTGTCCGCGCGCGCTGGCGCAGGCGCTCACCGACAAGCTCAACCTCTACAAGCTCAGGGCCAAGGTCGCGGTCAGCAATCGCTCCGGAGAGCTCGGCGTGATCGCGGTCTGGGATGGCGCCATCGGCGCCACGCCGGAGCCGAGCTTCGTCGATCCGCGTCATGAGCGCCTCGGCGCGCGCGTCATTGCGCCGCAGGAGGCGCTGGCGGAGATCGCCGCACGGCTCGGCGCCGAGATCGTCGATTCCGACGCCTATGAGGCGCATCGTATCGACTGCAGCGTGCCGCGCGGCGGGCTCGACTTCATGTATGGCGACGCCTTCCCGCACGAGACCAACATGGACCGGCTGCACGGCGTCGACGTCGGCAAGGGCTGCTATGTCGGCCAGGAGGTCGTGAGCCGCATGCATCATCGCGGCACCACGCGCACGCGCGCGGCGAAGGTGCTGCTCGACGGGCCGAGTCCCGAGCCGGGCACGCCGATTCTGGCCGGCGACAAGTCGGTCGGCACCATGGGCTCGGCCGCCGCGCAGAAGGGCATGGCGCTGCTGCGCATCGACCGCGCCGCCGAGGCGTTGGAGGCGGGAACGCCGCTCACCGCCGGCGGCCTCGTTCTGCGCATCGCTGATCCCGACGCGCTGCAGGGCGCGCCGAAACAGACGGTCGCCTGAGCCGGTCTCATGGGTCGCGCTGCTGTCGTCCATCCCGATGGCCTGACGCGCTGCCCCTGGCCGGGCAGCGATCCGCTCTATGTCGCCTATCACGACACCGAGTGGGGCGTGCCGGAATATGACGACCGCGCGCTGTTCGAGAAGCTGATCCTCGACGGCTTCCAGGCCGGGCTGTCGTGGATCACGATCCTGCGCAAGCGTGACAATTTCCGCCGCGCCTTCGATGATTTCCAGCCGGAGAAGATTGCGCGCTATTCCGACAAGAAGATCCACGCGCTGATGAACGATGCCGGCATCGTGCGCAACCGCGCCAAGATCGAAGGGACGATTCTCAGCGCGAAATCCTGGCTCGACATCCAGGACAAGGGTCCCGGCTTCTCCAAGCTGCTGTGGGACTTCATGGACGGCGCGCCCAAGGTCAATCAGTTCAAGACCACCGCGAGCGTGCCGGCCTCGACGCCGCTGTCGATCAAGATCTCGAAAGAGCTGGCCGCGCGCGGCTTCAAGTTCGTCGGTCCCACGATCGTCTATGCCTTCATGCAGGCGACCGGCATGGTCAACGACCATCTCGTCACCTGCTTCTGCCACGAGACCTGCAGCGGCAAGCGCCGCGCCCCGCGCCTCAAGCCTCCCAAATGACGACTGACAAGGCCCCGAGCGGGCACGACCGCGTCTGGCAGCGCATGCTGTCCGGCCGGCGGCTCAACCTCATCGATCCCTCGCCGCTCGATGTCGAGATCGCCGACATCGCCCATGGGCTCGCGCGTGTCGCGCGCTGGAATGGCCAGACCACCGGCGCGCACATCTTCTCGGTCGCGCAGCACACGCTGCTGGTCGAGACGGTGATGCGCGCGCGCAAGCCCAACATCGATGCGAAGCTGCGGCTCGCCGCGTTGCTGCACGATGCACCGGAATACGTCATCGGCGACATGATCTCGCCGTTCAAGGCGGTGCTCGGCGACGGCTACAAATCAGTCGAGAAGCGGCTGCTCGGGGCGATCCACATCCGCTTCGGGCTGCCGGCGGAGATTGCTCCGGAGATCGAGCGCCAGATCAAGGCGGCCGACCGCGGCGCCGCCTTTCTGGAGGCGACCCGGCTGGCCGGCTTCTCGGAGAGCGAGGCGAAGAAGCTGTTCGGTCGCGACCCCGGCCTGCCGGACGCCACCGTGACGGACTATCTGACGCCCTGGAGCGCGGCCAAGGCCGAGAAGCAGTTCCTGACCCGCTTCAACGCGGTGCTGGGGGCGTGCTGAGATGCCGCTGACGCCGGACGAGCGCCGCAACGAACGGCTGAAGCTGGCCGCCAACTGGGTCAACACGCTGGCGACGGCCATCGTCACTGCCGGGACGTTCGTGCCGCTTGCCCAGTTCGTCTATGGGGTGCTGCCGCCCAGCACCCCCGCGGGCCTGATCTACGGGTCGGGGGTCGTTTGCATTATCACCGGAGTGCTCATACATTTGCTCGGTCAGTGGATCCTGGGAGGTCTTCGATGACCACGCACCAGTTCGTTGCCCTGAGCTTTCCGCTCCTGACCGCCTTGGCCGTCGCCATCGTGGCCCTGTTCGTGCGCCGTCCCTGGTCCGAGAAACCGGTCGAGATCGCCCCCCAGAACCGTGAGCGGGTGCTCGATCATCTCGAGCGGCTCAACGCGGAGATCGAGGGCAAGGCCCATCTGGTCCGCCAGGAGTTGCGGCAGCTCAAGAACACGCGCTGAGGGCCGTCGGCGCACACATGCGCCAGCCCGACGGCTGACATCCAAAACGCGCTTTTGCCCTTGTGCCCCCATTCGTATAATCGGGCGTTCAAAGGCTCGCCATGATCCACGTCTGCTCACTCGCCGCCCTGCCCGAGACCGTGCGCCTGACCGGCGCCAGCCACGTGCTGACCATCATGGCCAATGTCGAGCAGGTGCGGCGACCGGAGACGATCCGCCCCGAGAACCATCTGCGGGTCTCGGTCGACGACATCACCGAGCAGCTTCCTGGCTTCATGGCGCCGAGCGAGGATCACGTCGCCCAGGTGCTGCAGTTCGTGCGCGGCTGGGATCGTGCGGCGCCACTGGTGATCCACTGCTATGCCGGCATCAGCCGCTCCACCGCGAGCGCCTTCGCCGCGGCCTGCGCGCTCAACCCCAATCGCGACGAGCTCGATATCGCCTGGGCGATCCGCCAGGCCTCGCCGATCGCCTCGCCGAACCGGCTGATCGTCAGCCTGGCCGACAGGGCACTGGGCCGCCAGGGGCGCATGGTGCGCGCACTGGACGCGATCGGGCCCGGCGCCATGATGGTCGACAGCGCGCCGTTCCGGATCGATCTGGACTGAGTTGCGACGCTGCGTAGCCGCGTACCGGTGCGCTTTGAACTTATGTTCCACGGTTTGACACAGAGGGAACGACGGCCATCGTGCGGCCCGCCGGAGCGGTTGGCCGATTCGCCGGGATCCGCAAGGGCTCGCAGCTTCCCTCCACCCGTGACGCCTCCCGGCGGCATCGATTTCAGGATTCCCGCGTGATGTTCGATTGGCCCCTGGATTGGATCGCCCTGCTGGTGGCGTTCGCGGCGCTCGCCTTCGCGCGCCGGACCTCCGACCGATTGGCCGAGGTGCAGGCACGGCTGGCCAAGCTCGAGGGGGCCCGGCCGATCGCGGCCGCGCCGGTGGTCGCGCCGCCGCTCAGCCCGCTTCAGGAGCCCGCTGAAGCCCCGCCAATGCCGCCCCCATTGCCGGAGCCGACCGAGGCTACCCTGCAGCCGGCGGCGATGGCGAGCGATGCAGCGGCCGAACAGCCGCCGCTCGTGTCCCCGCCACCCGTGCCGCAACCCGCGGCCGGCTTCGAGGAGCGCATCGGCACCCGCTGGGTGGTGTGGATCGGCGGGCTGACCCTGGCGCTCGGCGGCTTCTTCATGGTGCGCTACTCGATCGAGGCCGGCCTCGTCGGCCCCGAGGTGCGCGTCGCGCTCGGCGCGCTGTTCGCCGCCGCGCTGCTCGCGGCCGGCGAATGGACACGGCGCAAGGAGAGCATCTCGCAGATCGCGGCGCTGCCGATCGCCAACATTCCGGCGATGCTCACCGCGGCCGGCACGGCGGTCGCCTTCGCCACCATCTATGCGGCCTACGCGCTGTACGACTTCCTGCCGCCCGCGATCGCCTTCGTGCTGCTCGGCATCGTCGCGCTGGGCACGCTGGCGGCTGCGCTGCTGCACGGCCCGGCGCTCGCCGGGCTCGGCATCGTCGCGGCGTTCACGACGCCGGTGCTGGTGTCGACCGGCGAGCCGAACTACTGGGCGCTGTACATCTACCTCGCCATCGTCACCGCCGCCGCGTTCGCGCTGGCACGCGTGCGGCTGTGGCGCTGGCTCGCGATGACCACGATCGGGCTGTCGTTCCTGTGGACCTTGCCCGGACTCGACGCGGGCGTCGAGACGGTGGCGCCGCATGTTTTCCACGTCGCGGTTGGTTTCGCGCTGGCCGCACTGATCGTGGTCTGCGGCTTCATGTTCGGACCCGCCGCCGAGAACGACGAGGTCGAGCCGATCTCATCCGTCGGCCTAGCGGCTTATCTGCTCGGCGCCATGCTGGTCGTGCTGGCGAGCTTCCATGACGGCCTGGCGCTGATCGGCTTCACGGTGCTGGTCGCGGCGACGCTGGCGGTCGCCTGGCGCGCGCCGAGCGCCGTCGGCGCGGTGGCCGCCGCCGCTGCGACCGTGTTCCTCGTGTTCGCCGAATGGGCGCTGCGCGACAATCCGGACCTGCTGGTGCTGCCCGGCGGCGCGCTGCCCGGGATGGGGCCGAACCCGCTCGGCGCGTCGGTCACGTCGCATCTGGTGACGGCCGCGATCTTCGCGCTGGGCTTCGGCGGCGCCGGCTTCCTGGCGCAGGGGCGCGCGCACAACGCCGTCGTGCCGGTGGTGTGGTCGGCGGCCGGCGTGTTCACGCCGCTGGCACTGCTGGTCGCGCTCTATGCGCGCATCGCCCATCTCGACCGCTCGATCCCGTTCGCGATCCTCGCCGTCGTGCTCGCCGCCGGCTTTGCCGTCGCCACCGAGGCGCTGACGCGGCGCGAGGAACGTTCCGGCCTCAGTGCCTCGATCGCGCTGTTCGCGACCGGCACGCTGGCCGCGCTGGCGCTGGCCCTGACCTTCGCGCTTGAGAAGGGCTGGCTGACGATCGCGCTGGCGCTGATGTCGCTCGGCACCGCCTGGATCTTCGAGAGCCGGCCGATCCCGTTCCTGCGCACGCTCGCGGCCGTCTTTGCCGGGCTCGTGGTGCTGCGCATCGGCCATGATCCGCGCATCGTCGGCGCCGATGTCGGCACCACGCCGATCTTCAACTGGCTGCTGTGGGGCTATGGCGTGCCGGCGGCGTCGTTCTGGGGCGCGAGCTATCTGATGCGCCGCCATGGCGACGACGCGCCGCTGCGCGCGGTGGAGGCCGCCGCGATCCTGTTCACGACCCTGCTCGCCTTCCTGGAGATCCGCCACGCCGTCAACGACGGCGACATGCTGGCGGTGCCGTCGCTCGCCGAAGTGGGACTCGACGTCTGCGTGGCCCTGGCGCTGGCGATCGGGCTGGAGCGGCTGCGGGAGCGCAGCGGCAGCATCGTGCACAACATCAGCGCCGTGATCCTCACCGGATTCGCCGGCGGCGCCACCGTGCTCGGCCTGCTGCTGTTCGAAAACCCGATGATCTCGGACGTCGCGATCAAGGGCGGCCTGCTCAACATCCTGATCCTGGCCTATGCGTTCCCGGCGGTACTGATGCTGCTGTTGTCCTACGCGGTCGCAGGCCGCCGTCCGCCAGCCTATGGCAATACGCTGGCCGCGGGCGCACTGATCCTGGCGCTGTCCTATGTCAGCCTCGAGATCCGCCGCATCTATCACGGCCCCGATCTGACGGCAGGACCGACCAGCGCCGCCGAGCAGTACACCTATTCGATCGCCTGGCTCGCCTTCGGCGTGATGCTGCTCGGGATCGGAATCATCGTGCAGTCGCAGCGCGCGCGTCTGGCATCCGCGATCGTGATCGCGCTGACGATCCTGAAGGCCTTCCTGATCGACATGTCGGCGCTGACCGGCGTGTGGCGCGCCCTGTCTTTCATCGGGCTCGGGCTGGTGCTGGTCGCGATCGGCTGGCTGTACCAGAAGGTGCTGTTCCGACGGCAGCAGCAGGCGCCGCCGGCTCAGCCGGCAGCGTAGCGCCATGTCGGATTAGGCCGCGCGCACCGACTCCAGGAACGACGCCACCTCACGCTTCAGCCGGTCGCTGTCCGAGGCCAGCGACTGCGCCGCGGCCAGCACGTGCGTGGAAGCCGTACCAGTCTCGGTCGCGCCGCGCTGCACGTCGACGACGTTCACGGAAACCTGCTGCGTGCCCTCCGATGCCTGCTGGACGTTGCGCGAGATCTCCTGCGTGGCGGCGCCCTGCTCCTCCACGGCCGCCGCGATCGCCGACGAGATTTCCGACAGCCGCTCGATGGTCGTGGAGATCGCCCGGATGGCGCCGACCGATTCCTGCGTCGCGGCCTGGATGCCGGACACCTGCTGGCCGATCTCGTCGGTCGCCTTGGCGGTCTGCTCGGCCAGCGCCTTCACCTCGGAGGCGACGACCGCGAAGCCGCGACCGGCTTCGCCGGCGCGCGCCGCCTCGATGGTCGCATTCAGCGCCAGCAGGTTGGTCTGGCCGGCGATCGTGTTGATCAGCTCGACCACGTCGCCGATGCGCGCCGCCGCCTTGCTCAGCTCGCTCACGCGATCATTGGTCATGCGCGCCTGGTCGACGGCCTCGGTGGCCATGCGGGCGGATTCCTGCACCTGGCGGCTGATCTCGGTGATCGACGACGATAGCTCCTCCGTCGCGGACGCGACCGACTGTACGTTGGTCGAAGCCTCCTCCGAAGCAGCCGCAACCGCGGTCGAGATCTCCTGCGAGCGCGTCGCGGTGGATGACAGCGCGCCGGCGGAATGCTCGAGCTCGGTCGAGGCCGACGACACCGTCTGCACGATCTCGCCGATCGTCGCCTCGAACTGGCGGGTGATGTTGTCGACGCGCCGGCCGCGTTCGATCTTGGCCTCGGCATCGTGGGCCGCGAGCTCGTCGGCCTCCTTCTTGGCGATCAGCGCCTCCTTGAACACCTGCAGCGTATCGGCCATGGCGCCGATCTCGGTCGGCTCGCCGCGATGCGTCACCTCCGCGCCGAGATCGCCCTTGGCGAGCTCCTGCATCGGCTTGATGATCGACGCAATGCCGGACGAGACGTTCTGCACGAGATAGAAACCGACGGCGACGCCGGCAATGACGGCCGCGGCAATGATCGACATCACCAGCCAGATCGCACGCGTGAAGCTCTCCGCGGCCTGCCGCGTCGCGTTGTCGGCACCCTTGTTGTTGAACTCGATGTCCTGGATGAAATACTTGTCGGCGTCGCGCGCGATCGCCGCGGCCGATTTTTCCAGCATTTCGGTGGCTTCGCGCGGGATCTTTCCGACGCTCTTGTTGGATTCGTCCATCACCTGCTTGACCGCGACGACGTACTTCTCCCAGGACTGCACCCAGTTGTTGTAGATCGCCCGTTCCTCGGCCGAGGTGATCATCGGCTCGTAGGTCTTGCGGTCCTTGTTGATCGTCTCGAGGATTCCGTTGACGCGCTTCTCCGCGCCCTGCTTGGCCTCGGCCGTCTCCGACATCACATGCGCGCGCAAGGCGATGCGCAGCAGATTGATGTCGGCGCGCAGCTCGCCGATCGCGCGCACGCTCGGCAGCCAATTGGTGGCGATGTCGACCGTGTTGGCATTGATCGACTGCATGCTGGTGACGGCGAGCACGCCGAGCCCGCACATGGTGACGAGCATGAAGGCGATGACCGATATGATCTTCGTACGGATGGACATCTTTGACACGGAGGACCCCAGCTGACTGCGTGGTTCGGCCGCGTTCTGCCAGCGCCAAAGACGGCCCGAAGATCCAAGTCTACGCTGCGCTGCGCGGTCGAGGTCAGAGGATCAGAGGGCTCCGAAAATTCCGAACCCGCATGTCGTCTCTGCCGACCTCATTGGGCGCGAAACAGGCTTATCAGAGGTTAATGCTGGAACCGTAAGATTACTGACAATGCCCATAAAATGATGGCGCCCAGGGATGACACGGTACCCTGAAACCGGCGGCCGATAAGCCTGGTCTCCCGATACCGCTAAAGGATCGCGTCGAAGCAAGACCTTTGGAGCGCGCACGGGGCAAAGGACGATTGCCGCCACGACCTGCGCCGGCAGGCGGCAGCAACCGGAAGACGCTGATCACCGCGCGGATGAATCCGGAGATGAGGTGGCCGGGCCAGGACCGACGTCCGGCAGCATCACAAGCGATTGAGCACGAGAGCGTGACGGAGATCGGCGGCGCCGGGGCACGACGCGGAGCCTAGGCCGAACTCCATCAATCCCGACTGACGTGCCCGAGGCGGACGCAGACTTCATCAAAAGGCGCCTGCGCGCAGAAGATTGCCGCCACGGCAAACCGGACTCGAATCCGACGGCCAGCGGCGCAATCCCCCCGGACAGCTAGACCTCAGCCGACCGCTTCGGACACCAGGCGAATCCGGAACACCGGCTGCTTGGCTTCGTCGAGCAGCTCCATCTGCCACTCGGCCCCCTGCTGCAACGACCTCGAGATCCCGCCGATCAGGTCGGAGCAGACAGCCGTCAGCTCGTTCCAGGCGGTTTCCCGGTTGGCGAACTCATAAGGCTGATCAGCCGCGCCAGAATAGCGGCCCTGGCTGATCCGGAAGAAATAAAGCGACATAACGACCCTTTCTCGTGGGCCACCCCCCTGGTTGCAAACTGCACACGAGTCGCTACCGAGGCATGAATTTGAGATTCCGTACGACTACGGCGCAATGACCACTAACGTGCGGTCAGCTTAAAATATTACTCTATGATAATAGGGAACCGGTTTTTCAATGATCGGTGAACTAACAACTAATCGGTCGAGCGACGCAGCTCCGGCGCCGCATCCGACTTCGCGTTATCGGATTTGGTAATTTCAGTCTTCGCGTTTTCGGCCTTCATGTTCTCAGTCTTGGAACTTTCCGCCTTGGCGGCCTTCGCAGCATCTGCCTTCAAGGGTTCCACCTTGCTGCGTTCCACCCGCGGGGTCTCGACCCGTGCCGCAACTTCGGTGTGGGAGCCGTCAGCCGCGGGTCCAGCAGCGCGTGCGGCGCGCGGCCGCGCCACGGCGCGCGCCATCAGCATGGTGGCTCCGCCCTGGTGCTGGAAGTCGCAATAGGCGAAGGCGCCGAGCCCGGAGACCGAACCGCGGAAGCTGCGATCGTCCTTCTTGTCGAGGTTGAAGCACGGTTCGAACGGCATGCCCTTGATGGCAGCGCAGACATTCTGGCCGCGAATCTGCAGGGTATTGCCCGGCAGGCGGATGTGACGCACCGGCCCCGAGCCGGAGAACTGCACCGCACCGGCGGCGCCCATGTCGTCGAGAATGCGGCCCGCGCCACGGGTGCCGTCGACGCAGGTGAAGGCGAACACCTTTCCGGCGACGAATTTGCGGGCCTCGTCGGCTGTCATCGAACCCGCCATCGCAGGAGCAATCACGGCACCGGCAGTCACGGTCCCCAGCAATATACGCGCGAGCATGCATCAAACTCCCACTTAACCCCACGCAGCGGGTAAGGCGGTATCTTTACCCCATGCTTACCATACCAACCATGGCAAAACCGAGCCGTCAGGGTCTGAAGAAGATTTTCTCGCGTTAGGCCGTTGGCGCAACACGGCTTAAGCAATCTCCTCCAGTAATTTGTTGACAGCTCTGGGATTTCAGTCGGCAAGGAAAAGTCGGTCGAAGGTATCCATTAACTATGAATATCAGCTTAAAACCGGCCTGTTGCTCTACAGCAACACAGCGTCCATGGACAACTTATGAATGCAATTTGGACCCCTGGACCTTCTCCAACACTGAGCGCAAGGCGGCGGGAGGCTTTCGGCGAATCGGCTTTTGATGAGGCTGGCTGCTGCCGTCAACATTTTTGGATATTGGCACACCGACGCCAACCGCTTCACGGCAAAAGCAGTCGGGGGCCGCGGCTGCAGTATGCCCGAAACGGCGTTTGGATTGTGAATGGAAAACATGGAAATTACCAACATCGCCCGTGAAAATACGGGGCCATCCGTACAACTACGGCAAAGATGGGAAACTGCGGATTTCCTGCATGGCTCCGCTTGTTTGTGGGCGTTAACCATGCAATAGAAAAGGCGCGCAGGATTCACGGTCCTAGCGCGCCTCAATCCTCAACCCGCCAAAGAGCAGAGGAGGTTGCGAAGAAGATGACGGTCCAACAAGCGAGTGGGGGTCCGTGACCCCTTATGACCCGCCTACAAGGCGTCGGCGCGTGTGCCGCTTCGCATCGGCACGGAGGCTCCATAGCACACTTGTGCATGAAGGGCAACCAAATGACTGATGAATCAAAAGGAATCGATCCATACGAGACGGTTTTGGCCGATCTCTACGCGAAGCGCGAGCAGATTTTGCAAGCCATTGCTGCAATCGAGGCAATCCGGGGCCCTACCGTCGGAGGCATTAATTCCGGTGCGGCAGCGAACCCAAATAAGCTGGGCAGTGGTTCGCTAGATCATCCAGGCGCCCTTCTCGGCATGTCCATCGTGGATGCTGCGAAGGCACTTTTGGCATCCAAGCGAACCCCACTAAAAAACCCTGAGTTCGCTGCACTGTTTAAGGCCGGTGGCCTGCATATGAACTCGAAGGAGCCTGCGAATACGATTGGCTCGGTGTTGACCCGCCGCATGGCCGAAGTGGGTGATGTTGTGAGAGTCGGGCGCGGTACCTGGGGCCTTAAGGAATGGTACCCAAACCGTAGCTTTAAAGTGAAGGACGATGAAAAGAAGGAGGAAAGACAACAAGAGTCAGGAGATGGACCGACGAGAACATCTAAGCCAGTCGATCCATAGCCAAACCAATCTAAAGGGAAGATCGCACACTGACGGGCTGATTACTACCGCGGCCAATGAAGAACTCTAGCGCACCCCGGAATGGGAGCGCTACCGCAGTCGCTTTGGCTAGATTTATGGCCGTGAGCGTATGAGGATCGGCTGCTTATAGCGCGGCAAGATTCGCTAAGACCTGGACACCGAAGAGAAAAGACGGGGAACTTGCAATTCCTGCGTCGGCTCAATGACTTAAATTATTCTCTTGACGAGGAAGGGTTTAGGCCCTAAATTCTGCTCTGTCCGAAGAATAATTTTAGGGTCCTGTCATGCACACACACGCCGTTGTCGAGCGGACGCGGAATGCCGTTGTGCCAAGCCGCCGCCTGCTCAGCTTGAAAGAGACCGTCATTCTGGCCGGGGTCGCAGAGAAGGAGAAGGAGGTCCGGAACGACATTTCTCGGGGCGTTATGCCAACGACCGTTGTCAGGTTTGACAATTCGCGTCTGTGCTTTGCGCTATTGGATGTTGTGACCTTTGCGGCGGTGTACGGCAACAGCCTTTTTGGAACTCGAGAAATCCGGAAGGTGGCCCTTGAGAGACTGCACTTTGCTTTGGGTGCTCATTCCTCATGGGCTGCGACTCTCGGCGACGAATATCGTTGCTATTTTCATGACTGCGGCGACGTAAATCGCACCGCAGTGGATATCGACAAGTTCGTGAGTATTGAGTTCGGCAAGGCTTGCAAGGAGGTGAAGCCGAGGGTCAACCTGTACGTTGAGGGGTTGGAACGAGTCGAGGAGAGCCCGAACATTCTGGGTGGGGCAGCCGTGTTCAAGGGTTCTCGCCTCTCCGTGCTTCATATCGGCAAAATGGCCGATAGAGGCGTAAACACCGCGGAAATCCTGGAGGACTATCCAGCGTTGACGGAGGGGGATGTGGAATTTGCGAAACTCTATTATAGGGCGCACCCCACAGTGGGCAGACCGCGCTCGGACGGGGCGCCTCATGCTGTCAGTGGCAACGAATGAAGTAAAACTTCTTCTCGACGAGAACATCTCTCCGAACATCGTCCCCCGTCTCTGGGAAGAGGGGATCGATGCGGTACCGCTCCGTGATCGGGCCATGTTGAGGGCAAAGGACCACGAGGTTTTTGCCTTCGCGGCGAAAGAAAATCGGGCCGTCACCACAATCAACGAGAGCGATTTTGAGAAGCTGATTGCCAGGATGAAAACTCATCCTGGCGTTATTTCAATTCCAAGCGGCGGCTCGCGCGATGAGCAGTTCGACTACATCATGGCAGCCGTCAATCAATTGCGCGCGATGGGCAATGCAATGGCCGCAGCCCAAGACCACGTGGTTGCCGTAGACGAGCATCTGAAGGTTGCTCGTCGGATGGTCAGAGCACCCGAGGTCAAGAGCCCGCCTTTGATCTCGCCAGTTGTTCCCAAGCGACCGGCCTGACGAAGCAACACCTCTCCTGCACAGCAGTTGCCTTGAAGAAGTGCTGGGAATTCATGCACTTGCTTACTCTACTCCGAACTACTCTTGGAACAATGGAGCAGCATGGTTTGAAAAGTCTGAACGTCCTCAGGATATTCTTACCACCGTACGGCCGCGGACCTGGCCGGCGAGGATCTGCGGCCCCAGCGACGCCACCTGGTCCAAGGCGATTTCGTGAGTGATTTCAGCTAGTTTTGCGCGATCCAGATCGGTCGCGAGGCGCTGCCAAGCCGCCTTGCGCGCCGGCAGCGGGCACATCACCGAATCGACTCCGAGGAGGCACACGCCGCGCAAAATGAACGGCGCCACCGACGTTGGCAAATCCATGCCCGCAGCGAGGCCGCAGGCGGCGATGGCGCCGCCATATTTGGTCATCGCCAGCAGGTTGGCGAGCGTATTGGAGCCGACGCTGTCGATGCCGCCCGCCCAGCGCTCCTTCGCCAGCGGCTTGGCCGGTCCGGACAGCTCGTTGCGGTCGATGATCTCGGCGGCACCGAGCGACTTGAGATAGTCAGCCTCGGCCAAGCGGCCGGTCGAGGCGATCACATGGTAGCCGAGCTTGGCGAGCACAGCCGTCGCCACCGAGCCGACGCCGCCGGCCGCGCCCGTCACCACCACCGGCCCGCTCGCCGGCGTCAGCCCGTGCTTCTCCAGGGCGAGCACCGCAAGCATCGCGGTGAAGCCGGCGGTGCCGATCGCCATCGCGTCCCGGGCTGACAGCCCCTGCGGCAGGCCGACCAGCCAGTCGCCCTTGACCCGCGCCCTCTCGGCATAGGCGCCGAGATGGGTCTCGCCTATGCCCCAGCCGGTGCAGATCACGGCATCTCCCGGCTTCCAGTCGGGATGGCTGGACTGCTCGACCGTGCCGGCGAAATCGATCCCCGCGATCATCGGGAAGCGGCGCACCACCGGCGCCTTGCCGGTCAGCGCCAGCCCATCCTTGTAATTCAGCGCCGACCACTCGACCTTCACGGTGACGTCGCCGTCCATCAGTTCGGCTTCATCGAACTGCGTCAGCGTCGCGGTCGTTCCCTTGTCCGCCTTGTCGATCCGGATCGCCTTGAACGTTCCCACAGCCGCACTCCCTGCGCTTTCTTCGTCTCGCGCCATGTTTAGCCGATCGGATCGGCGGCGCAACTCAGGTCGCGGGCACGGCCCGCGCCACCGGCTTCTCGACGATCGGCAGGTTGATCAGCGCCGACAGCACGCCGAACAGGATGGAGAGCCACCAGATCGGGGTATATGAGCCATAGCGCTCGAACACGAGGCCGCCGAGCCAGACGCCGAGGAAGCCACCCACCTGGTGGCTGACGAAGGCGAAGCCATAGAGCGTGGCGAGCCAGCGGGTGCCGAACATGATCGCGACCAGCGACGAGGTCGGCGGCACCGTGGAGAGCCAGGCGAGCCCGGAAACCGCGCCGAAGGCGATCGCGGAAGCCGCCGTGACCGGGAACGAGATGAAGGCGAGCGTCGCCAGCGCACGGGTGAAATAGATGAAGGACAGGATGTAGCGCTTCGGCAGCCGGCTCTGCAGCCAGCCGACACTGAGCGAGCCGATGATGTTGAACAGGCCGATCGCCGCGATCACCCAGCCGCCAACCTGCGCCGAAAGGCCGCGATCGACCAGGAACGCCGGCAGGTGCACGGTGATGAAAGCGAGCTGGAAGCCGCAGGTGAAGAATCCGAGCACCAGCAGCACGTAGGAGCGGTGGCCGAACGCCTCCATCAGCGCGGTCGTGAACGACTGCTGCTCGGCCTCCGACGGCTTGGCCTCGGCTGCCGGCGGCGTCGCCACGGCGAGCGACAGCGGCACGATGAACAGCATCAGCGTTGCGAACACCATCAGCGCGCTCTGCCAGCCGAACTGGTCGATCAGCGCGACGCCGAACGGAGCGAACAGGAACTGGCCGAGCGAGCCGGCCGCGGTGCCCGCGCCGAGCGCGACGCCGCGGCGCTCCGGCGGCAGCAGCTTGCTGAAGGCCGACAGGATGAGATTGAACGAGCAGCCCGACAGGCCGAAGCCGACCAGCACGCCGGCGCCGATGTTCAGCGACAGCGGCGAGCTGGAATAGCGCATCATCAGCAGGCCGCCGGCATAGAGCAGCGCGCCGACACAGATGACGCGCATCACGCCGAAACGATCGGCGATCGCGCCGGCGAGCGGCTGACCGAGTCCCCACAACAGGTTCTGCACCGCCACCGCGAGGGCGAACACGTCGCGTCCCCAGGCGAATTCACGGCTCATCGGCTGCACGAAGAAGCCGAGGCTGGAGCGCGGACCGAAGCTCAGCAGCGCAATGGCGCAGCCGCACACGATGATGACCACCGGCGTGCGCCAGCCCTGATTGCGGGACACCATACCGAGATCGCCTGCCTGTACCGACATCAGTGTCCTCCCATGCCGCGGTCGCTGTCCGCCGCGCCTCTCCGGTTAATGCATTTGCATTGAACTCCCAAGCTCAAAAGCGGAACCCAGTCATGAAAAATTTCGATGCGGGGGCCAGCCATGAGCAGGTGTCATCCGAAGCGAGTTCCGGCACCGGAACTCGCTCATGCGTCTTTGTCCCCGCGCGAAAACGTCCTGATGCGCGAGTCGCAAACGACGATTCATCCTGTGCGGGAGCGACCTTCAGAACGGCCGCTATTTGTCGCCAAACACCGATAAACAGCGAAGGAAGTCTCTGAAGAAGAACTAACAGGTACCGCGGTACACATGCGCACGGAATGTGGAATTTGGACAGCACATGGACCACGATCAGATCGAGACATCCGGCCACGTCGTGATCGTCGGTGCCGGAGTTGCCGGACTGTTCTGCGCGCTGAAGCTCGCCCCGCAGCCGGTCACGTTGATCTCCGCGACCTCATTGGGTGAGGCCTCGTTCGGCACGACGATGCAGGCCGACATCGCGGCAGCGGTGTCATCCGGCGACAGCCCCGATACCCATGCCGCCGACATGATCGCTGCGGGTGGCGGCCTCGTCGACGCGACGGCGGCGCTGGCGCTCGCGCGCGATGCCTCGGCTGCAATCGAGGACCTGGTCCGTCTCGGCGTGGCATTCGATCGTGATCACGGCGGCAGGCTCGCGACGTCTCGTGCGGCTGCGCACGCCGCGCGACGGATTCTCAGCGTTCGCGGGGACTTCACCGGACAGGCGATCATCACCGCGCTGTCGCAAGCCGTGCGCGCGACGCCCTCGATCCGCATCATCGAGGGCCATGTCGCCGACGCGCTGCTGACGGAAGACGGCGCGGTGCGTGGCCTGCAACTGCGGCCGACCGATGACGACGCGGCCGCGCCGATGCTGATCGCCGCGCCGGCAATCGTGCTGGCCACCGGCGGCATCGGCCGGCTGTTCGCGGCGACCACGAATCCGCCGCACGCCACCGGCATCGGCCTCGCCATCGCTGCGCGCGCTGGCGCGGTGATTGCCGATCCGGAGTTCGTGCAGTTTCATCCGACCGCGATGATGGCCGGTCACGATCCGGCGCCGGTTGTGAGCGAGAGTCTGCGCGGCGCCGGCGCGATCCTGATCAACCGGCGCGGCCAGCGTTTCATGCTGCCGCGCCATCCGCTGGTCGATCTTGCCCCGCGCGACACGGTGGCCCGCGGCGTCATGGCCGAGATCATCGCTGGACGCGGCGCCTTTCTCGATGCGCGCGACGTGCTCGATGACGACGTCGCCGAGCGCTATCCGATGCTGCACCGGGCCTGCGTCGCCGCGGGGCTCGATCCGACCCGCCAGCCGATTCCAGTGGCGCCGGCGGCGCATTTCCACATGGGCGGGATCGCGGTCGACGCGCAGGGCCGCAGCTCGATCGAGGGGCTCTGGGCGGCAGGTGAAGTCGCCGCGACGGCAACGGATGGCGCCAACCACATCGCCGGCAACGCGCTGCTCGCGGCGCTGGTGTTCGCCCGGCGGATTGCCGACGACATCTCCGGCCGGACGTTGACCGCGTCCTCCACCCTGCAGCACGTTGCATTCGCCGATCCGGCCGGATCCTGCGCGGGCGCAGCGCAGGTGTCGCTGCGCGAGATGATGACGAGCCAGCTCGGTGTCATCCGCGACGAGGAGAGGCTCGCCGAGGCCATCGCCGCGATTGCCAGGATGGAGCGCGACGCCGGCAGCCCGAGGCTGCGCAACATGGCGAGCGCCGCGCTGCTGATCGCCACCGCGGCCTGGAGCCGGCGCGAGAGCCGCGGCGCGCATTGCCGCGCCGACTGCCCCGCGGAGAATCCGAGTTTCGCGCAGCGGACGATGACCACATTGGCCGCTGCCCGCGAGATCGCCGACGAGCTCGCGGCACGGCCGACGGCGCGGCAGTCGCGGCCATTGAGCGCGTAGCAAGAGCTGATCCGACTGCGTCACGACGGAGCTCGGCAGTCGCGTTTTCACCGTCATTCGTGATCACCGTCATTCCGGGTTCAGGGCCTGCGGCCTTGTCCCGGAATGACGGTGCTCATGACGAAGCAGCCATCGTCGTCCAATACAGATATTACGACTCGTTGTTATTTGCTGCCTCGCCGGTATTTGGGGGCAGGCACGATGTAATTAGTGCGTGCCGTGTCGGCCGCGTGCATCCATTGATCCGCGGGCGCTGGACGAACAAATCGGCCGTACCGTTGCGCTGGTGCTCGTAGTCATCACGCGCACGATCTGAGCGGCCCTCGCCAATGAGTTGGACGAGGCCTTTCGTCGAAGCAGATCACCGGCTGACGCTGATGCGACTCGCCGCACGGATCGAGCACATCCTCTACGCGCGCGACTAATTCGCATCGATCTGTGGGTATACGCCACATGCTCCTGCGCCATGGTTTCAGATCGTTCTCGGCCAGACGCCGCCGCACTATCTCGTGCGCCCCGGCGCCGACGGCATTTACCAGCACCAACTAAATGGCTGGACAGGTTCGCCATGATTTCGGCAAAAGAACCGCGGAACCTGTACAAATAAGAAAAAGAGATGGTCGAAATTTAGCGGTGCTCAAGTAGTAGCGCGCGTTTTGTCCGTCCTGCTGACGAGGAAATGGGAATTCACGGCTGCCAGATCGCCGATTCACCGCTTGGCATGGCCCTAGATTCGGTCATCGGTCTCGCCGCCGATTTGGAAGCCGAGTCGCCGAACAGAAAGGCGCCAAACGGTCCAGGGAGTGTTGCGGGGCGACGCGATGGCGCGTGTCCGCAGGAGTAGTTGAGGATGAGTTCCTTATTGCGGAGTAGCGGATCGCGGATCACCGTGGGTGATGCGCAGAGCGAACGTTGGCGCCCGGCAAAGCCTGCCGCTTTGTCCAACAGCCTCGCGCATGCGCCGTCTGAGCCTGATGAGGATGCGGCCACCGATCTCTCCCGGCCGTGGTGGCAAACCGCTTCAGCGGTTGACGATGCGCCGATGCCAATGGCGCCAGCAGAAGCGGACCGATCCTGGCAGATCCCTTCACTCGATCCCGTCGTGATGCCTCCACCTCCGCCCGAACGGCTCGAATTCGATTCTGTTTTCCGGTTCGGTGCCGCAGCGGCCGCGCTTGCGTGCCTCGCGTTCTTTGCGGTGCGCATCATGCAGGCTCCGAACATTGAAACAGTTACGAAGTCTGAAGCGACCGCTTCATCGTCTCCCCGAAACCTCGGGACAGCGGGGAAATCGAAATCCGATGACGGCCAAGCATCGCTGGACGCCGCGGCGCACACGATCGGACGGGCCGATTCGATCTTGGCGTCGGTCCCGATCGTCAAGCCGGCTCCGGGCGGAGGCGAGACCCCGCAGTCAATTCCGCCGAAAGCATCTCGGACCATCGCGACCAGGAGCCCTGCACCGGCGGCCGCGTCTGCGCTGACCAAGAACGAGATCAGCGAAATGCTGAAGCGCGGACGCGATCTCATCGGCGCGGGCGACGTTGCGAGTGCCCGCCTGATCCTGGCGCATGTCGCGGAAGCGGACGCCGAAGCATCACTGACGCTGGCCGGCACCTATGACCCCGCGATCTTGTCCAACCTGAAAGCCGTTGGCGTCGCGCCCGATCCGGCCAAGGCCCGCGCCTGGTACGCGAGAGCCGCCGAACTCGGGTCACTCGAGGCTCGACGGCGGCTCGAGTGACCCGGGCTTCGAAACCGGGTGATCCAGCGCGGTCTCACGCCGGTCGCTGCGCAGGAATTGCGGCGGGGCGCGGACCGCCGGATCCTGGTCGATGGTGTCGTGCGGGCGACGCGCGTCCCCGCAAAGTGTTGTGTTGCGTGATGAGGTCCATGATGGGAATGTTTGATCGTCTGTTGCAATCGGCCTTGTCGTCGGCGCCCCGTGGTCCTTGGCTGCTTGGCGCGCCGGGTTCTCCGACCGTGGCGTTGCTCCTCGTGCTTGCCGCCGTGCCAGGCCTGGCGCGTGCTGCCGAGGGCGAGATCCGGATCGGCAATACGACGCCCTACAGCGGGCCGGCGGCCGCCTACGGCAGCGTGAGCAAGGTCATCTCCGCCTATTTCCAGAAGGTGAATGACGAGGGCGGGATCAGGGGCCGCAAGATCACCTACATCTCCTATGACGACGGCTATAATCCGCAGAAGACGGTGGAGCTGACACGACGGCTGGTGGAGGAAGACAAGGTCGACGTCATCTTTGCGAGCGTTGGAACAGCGACCAGCGCGGCGGTGCGGCCTTATCTCAACGCGAACAGGATACCGCAATTGTTCGTCGGCTCCGGCGCCTCGATCTGGGATCAGCCTCGCGACTATCCTTGGACCATGGGAGCGCAACCCAGCTACCAGATTGAAGCTCATATTCACGCGCAATATCTGCTCGAGCAACATGCCGGTGGCGCGCGCATCGGTGTGCTTTATCAAGACGACGAGTTCGGCAAGGACTATCTGAAGGGTTTGAAGGACGGGCTCGGCGGCAAGCTGCCGATCGTCGCGGAAGCGGCTTACGCGGTCACCGATGCCGACATCAATCAGCAGATCGCGAAGCTGAAGACCGCCGGAGCCAACATCCTGGTCGACGTCAGCACCCCGAAATTCACGGTGCTCGCGATCCGCCGCCTCGCCGAGCTCGGCTGGAGACCCGAGCACATCATCCCCACGGTTTCGGATTCGGTTGCCACCGTGCTGCAGCCTGCAGGCCTGCAGAACGCGGAAGGACTGCTTTCCGCCACCATCCTGTACGAGGGCGGTGTGCAGGGCGGCGATCCCGGCTTCGCCGAGTGGTCCGCGTTCATGGATCGCTACGCGCCTGCGATCAGCAAGAACAACAGCTTGGGAATCGTGGGCTACGCGCTTGCCAACCTGATGGTTGCGGTCCTGCGCAATTGCGGCGACGACTTCTCCCGCGACAACATCATGAGGCAGGCGCGTTCCTTGAAGGGGACGCCAATTCCCATGTTGATTCCCGGGATCGTCGCCAATACCAGCGCCAGCGACCACGCGCCGATCGAGCAGATGCAGATGAAGCGTTTCGTCGATGGCCATTGGGAACGGTTCGGGCCGGTGCGCAGCGGAATCGACCCGGGTGCGGTCAGCGATTCCTTCAAGGCGATCTTCCGCTATGCGTCGGCCAAGCGGGACCTCGCGAGCCAGCTCAACGCCAATACGGTGAGCCTGATGACGGGCTCGTATGGCAGCACCTATTCCCAGATGGGCGCCGACGTCGCCTCGGTCCTCAATGACGGCATCAACCTGCGGGTCATGCCGGTCCTCGGCAGCGGCTCGGTTCAGGCGGTGGCCGACATCCTCATGCTCAAGGGCGTCGACGTGGGAATCGTGCGCAAGGACACGCTGTCCTATCTCGAACGCAAGGACTTCGCGAGCAACATCCGCAATCAGCTCGTCTACGTCACCAAGATGTTCAACGAGGAAATGCATGTTCTGGCACCGCGATCGATCCGCACCATGCGGGAGCTCGACGGCAAGACCGTTGCGGTCGACCTGCCGGACGGCAGCACCTTCGTGACCGCGATCAACGTGTTCGAGCGGCTCGCGATCAAGCCGCATCTGCTCTATATCGAGCCACGCATCGCGCTCGAAATGTTGCGCAAGGGGGAGATCGACGCGATGATTGCGGTCGACGGCAAGCCGGTGCCCTGGCTCAGCCAGATCACGGATGCCAATCTGCATCTCGTCCCGGTCGGCTACGACAAGACCTTGCGCGAGGATTACCTTCCATCCAAGCTCACCGCGGACGACTACCCCAACCTGATCTCCAATTCCGAGTCGGTGGAAACGATCGCAGCAGAGGCAATCCTGGCGTCGTATAATTGGCAGCCGGGAAGCGACCGCGATCGCCGGCTGTCGCTGCTGGTCGAGTCGCTGTTCTCGCGCATGTCGCAGCTGCAGCGGCCTCCCTTCCATCCGAAATGGCAGGAGATGGCGCCGCGCGCGCCGGTCGCCGGCTGGACCAGGTTCCGGGCCGCGCAGGAATGGCTCGATGGGACGACACGGATTCCGGCGGCCACTACGGCCACCGTTAAACCGTCGAAGCCGGTCGCGGCCGCCGCACCGTCCCCGCGCATTCCTGTCACGGCAAAGCCGGCGGCCGCAACGCCGCCGGACCAGGCGCGCCAGACCGAGTTGTATCGCCGCTTTCTCGAGTGGAATGCGACGCGTCGCTAGATGATTAGCGCCGCGTCCAGTTCGGATTGCTCTCGGCCTCGCTCTTGGCGGCCTCGGTGAGCTCGGCCGAAATGGCCGCGGTCTGCTGCGGCGTGCCCCAGCTCGGCGCGTCGCCGCCGTCGCCCCACTTCTTCGGCCGATAGAAGGTGTGAACGCCGAACTTGTACATGCGCTTCATCTCGGCGACCCAGGACGGCCGCACCCAATAGGCATGATAGTGGGTCGACTTGCCCACCTCCGGCAACCAGATCAGCCCGTCCAGCATGGCCTTCGCGATCTTCCTGGCGCGATCCCACATCTCGGGCTCGCGGATCACATCCGGATTGTTGTCACAGGCGAAGGTGAACTGGCAGGCGAAGTGGCGGTATTTGTTCTGGTAGACGACGCCGCACACCGTCGTCGGATAATAGCCGGAGAACGCTCGGTTCAGCACGACCTGCGCCACAGCCATCTGGCCGCGCACCGCCTCGCCGCGGGATTCGAAATAGACTGCTTCGGCAAGACACTTCTCGGACTTGAAGCGCGCCTTCTCGTCCGTGAGCCCCAACCGTTCGGCCGGAGTCCTGTCGCGCTGATTGTCGGCATTGACCTCGCCCTTCGGCGCGATGCTCTCGCCGCCATCACCGGCCTTGGCAGCATCGTCGGCCGGATGCGACAGCACCGCCATCGGCTTGAGGTCCGGATCCGGCATCACGATCAGCGGCGCCTCGCCCGGCAGCCATGTCGCCATGGTGCCGGCAGCACCGCCCAGCGACGACGTGCCGAAATAGAGGTTGGACGTCTTGATGGTGAGGCCGTCATAGCTGACGGCGCCGTCCACCCGGATTTGATCGGCTGCAGGCTTCAGTTCGCCCGATGGCTGGATCTCGGACTTCGCCGCGTCGTACTGCACGAGCGGCGGCGCGCTCAGCGCCTCCTGCAATTCGGGATCGAGTGCAGAACGCTGCGGGAGCCGCGCCTGCGCCGGCGCTTCCGTCGTCTTGGCGCCGAACACCGAGGAATTCGAATCCGGTCGTGTCGATGGCGTGGGTGCGGGCTCGGAGGGCGCGGGCTCGACGGGCGCGGCCGATTCGGTCGGCTGCGCCGACGGCGTCGGGGGACGCACGACGAGACGATCGCCCTTCAGCGTGCGATCGACCTTGGGAAAATCGGAGGCCTGATAGCGCGGCGGAACCTGCAGCGCCGGATTGCGCGGCGTCGATCCGGTGATGTCGAGATCGCGCCCATCGAGGCTTGCGAGGCGGATGCTCACCGCCTGCGGCGCCGAGGTTCCGATCGGACGACCGAAACTATAGGTGGCGAGCTGAATGGAGGCCGCAGCCGAGAACACACGCTTCTGCCAGCGTTCGGCGACGCCCGGCTGGCGGGCGAGCAGAGAGGCGATGTCTTGATACCCGGTCTCTGTCGGCATCAGAGCGAAGACGCAGAGACCGAGTCCGAAGGACGCAAATCGCGCGCCCTTCGGATCGGGACGCAGAACTAACATCGATACGCTCAACGCAACGCTTACTGGATCGACCGAACAACAGTGCTTCCGTGCAATTCGATCTTCTCTCTTCGTATCGGGTTTAGGTTGCCGAGGAGTTAATCCGCGTTGCAATTGTGAAACAGGCAAGCGGGGAAGTTGCAGAGCGCCGAGCGATCGAGATGCTTGGTAAACAGCGCACCGACGAGAACGGGTGAACATTCAGTCAACAGATGCGGTGAATGAAAATCATCTGCACATCATGAGGCGGAGTGTTCCATCGGCCTGCGACGTTCGCTCTCTCCACTCGTCATTCCGGAGCGCCCCCGGCATGGCGGCAGTGGTGGAGAAGAAGTGCACCTTGCGTCACGTGCGCGCAGCATCGCGACGAACCCTCACCAATGAAAAAGGCCGGCAACATGTGCCGGCCTTCGTCAGATCAGATCGATCGCAGCAGGATCAGGCCTGGCTCGCGATCTCCTTGCCGAGCGCGGACTGCGCAGCGGCCAGGCGGGCGATCGGCACGCGGTAGGGCGAGCACGACACGTAGTTCATGCCGACCTTGTGGCAGAACGCCACCGAGGCGGGATCGCCGCCATGCTCGCCGCAGATGCCGACCTTGAGGTTGGGTCGCGTGGCGCGGCCGCGCTCGACGCCGATCTTGACCAGCTCGCCGACGCCCTCGCGGTCGATCGAGATGAACGGATCGATCTCGAGGATGCCCTTGGCGACGTAGGCGCCGAGGAAGCTGCCGGCGTCGTCGCGGCTGATGCCGTAGGTCGTCTGCGTCAGGTCGTTGGTGCCGAACGAGAAGAACTCGGCGGCCTCGGCGATCTGGCCGGCCATCAGGGCTGCGCGCGGCAGCTCGATCATGGTGCCGACCTGATACTCCAGCTTGGCGCCGGTCTCGCGGATCACGGCCTGCGCCATCGCGTCGATGCGCGCCTTGACCAGGTCGAACTCGGCCTTGGTCGCGATCAGCGGCACCATCACCTCGAGGCCGACGGCCTCGCCGGTGCGCTTCTCGGCCTCGACCGCGGCCTCGAAGATCGCGCGCGCCTGCATCTCGGCGATCTCCGGATAGGCGATCGCCAGACGGCAGCCGCGGAAGCCGAGCATCGGGTTGAACTCCGACAGCTCGCGGGCGCGATCGGCCAGGCGGCGCGGATCGGTGTTCATCGCGCGCGCGACTTCCTCGACCTCGGCCTGGGTGTGCGGCAGGAACTCGTGCAGCGGCGGATCGAGCAGACGGATCGTGACGGGAAGCCCCTTCATGATCTCGAACAGCTCGACGAAGTCGGCGCGCTGCATCGGCAAGAGCTTGGCGAGCGCGGCGCGACGCTCCTGCTCATCCTCGGAGAGAATCATCTCGCGCACAGTGCGGATGCGCGTCTCCTCGAAGAACATGTGCTCGGTGCGGCACAGGCCGATGCCCTCGGCGCCGAACTTGATGGCGGTGCGCGCATCCTCCGGCGTGTCGGCGTTGACGCGCACGCCGGTCTCACGCACGGCGTCCGCCCAGCCCATCAGGGTGCCGAACTCGCCGGACAGCTCCGGCTCGATCATCGGCATGCGGCCCGCGAGCACCTGGCCGACCGAGCCGTCGATGGTGATCACGTCGCCGGTCTTGAAGGTGCGCCCGCCGATGCTCATCGTGCCGCGGCCGTAGTCGACGCGGATGGTGCCGCAGCCGGAGACGCAGGGCTTGCCCATGCCGCGCGCGACGACGGCGGCGTGCGAGGTCATGCCGCCGCGCGTGGTCAGGATGCCCTCGGCAGCATGCATGCCGTGGATGTCCTCCGGCGAAGTCTCGATGCGGACCAGGATGACCTTGCGACCGTCGGCCTGCAGCTTGGTGGCCTCGTCCGAGGAGAACACGATCTCGCCCGATGCCGCACCGGGCGAGGCCGGCAGGCCGGTCGCGACCACGTCGCGCTTGGCGGCGGGATCGATGGTCGGGTGCAGGAGCTGATCGAGCGAGGCCGGGTCGACGCGGAGCACGGCGTCGTTCTCCGAAATCAGGCCCTCATTGGCGAGTTCGACCGCGATGCGCAGCGCCGCCTTGGCGGTGCGCTTGCCGCTGCGGGTCTGCAGCATCCACAGCTTGCCGCGCTCGACCGTGAACTCCATGTCCTGCATGTCACGGTAGTGCTTCTCGAGCAGCGTGTAGATCCGCGTCAGCTCCTTGAACGCGTCGGGCATCGCGACTTCCATCGACGGCTTGTCGGAGCCGGACTCGACGCGGGCGTCCTCGGTGATGTCCTGCGGGGTGCGGATGCCGGCGACGACGTCCTCGCCCTGCGCGTTGATCAGGAACTCGCCGTAGAGCTTGCTCTCGCCGGTCGAGGGATTGCGGGTGAAGGCGACGCCGGTGGCCGAGGTGTCGCCCATGTTGCCGAACACCATGGCCTGGACGTTGACGGCGGTGCCCCAGGATTCCGGGATGTCGTGCAGCTTGCGATAGGTCACCGCGCGCGCGTTCATCCAGGATGAGAACACCGCGCCAATGGCACCCCACAGCTGGTCGTGCGGGTCCTGCGGGAAGTCCTTGCCGGTCTCGTGCGCGACCGCGTCCTTGTACTTGCCGACCAGCATCTCCCAGTCCTCGGAGCTCAGGTCGGTGTCGAGCTGATAGCCCTGGGTGTCCTTGAAGCTGTCGAGGATGTCCTCGAAATGATGGTGCTCGAAGCCGAGCACGACATCCGAATACATCGTGATGAAACGGCGATAGCTGTCGAAGGCGAAGCGGCGGTCGCCGGACAGTTGTGCCAGCGCTTCCACCGTCTGGTCGTTGAGGCCGAGATTGAGCACGGTGTCCATCATGCCCGGCATCGAGGCGCGGGCGCCGGAGCGCACCGAGACCAGCAGCGGGTTCTCCGGATCGCCGAATTTCTTGCCGGTCAATTTGCCGATGTAGTCGAGCGCCTTGTCGACCTGCGACTGCAGCTCCTTCGGGTAGGTCTTGTCGTTGGCGTAGAAGTAGGTGCAGACCGAGGTCGGGATGGTGAAGCCCGGAGGCACCGGCAGGCCGAGATTGGCCATCTCGGCCAGATTGGCGCCCTTGCCGCCGAGCAGGTCGCGCAGGCCGGCCTTACCTTCGGCCTTGCCGTCACCGAAGGTGTAGACCCACTTGTTCGGCTTGATCGCGGTGACCGCGCTCTTGGCCGGGGCCTTGGCGGCCGACGCCTTCGCGGCCTTGGCGACCGGCTTGGCAGCCGTTTTGGCCGGCTTCTTCGGAGCGGTTTTCACTGGCGCTTTCGGTGCAGACCTGGGCGCGACCTTGGCCGGGGCCTTGGCCACGGGCTTCGACGCCGTCTTGAGCGCCTTGCGCGGTGGAGCGAGTGCTGCGGTCTTGGCCTTGCCGGGCTTGGAAGGCTTTGATTTCGCTGTAACTTTCTTAGACTTCGCTACCGCTTTGGCCATGAGGTGCTTCGATCCGCAAATGGGAGGAGAAATCGCGCGCCTTACACCACTTTGGGCGCTGCGGCGCAAGCTCGGGGGTTCCCGACCTTGGGACTAGAACCTGGGACTAGAAGTGGAGCCACTTCAGCAGGCCCATGCCGATCAGGCCGTTCAGGATGAGGAAGATCGCGACGATCAGGTTCAAGAGGCGCGGCATGATAAGGATCAGGACGCCGGCGATCACGGACATGATCGGCGAGATATGGGCAACGGTCAGGGTCATCGACGAGCTCTGAATGATTGAAGGACGAGGCTGGGGCGATTCGATTTGGCCGGACTTTATCCTGGCCCATCGTGGCGGAATAGGAGACGCACGGCACGAGTTCCGGTTCCCCCACCGCTGGATCTGCCGCAAAAATGCCGCCGGTTCCACGTGGCGTTGCGCGGAACGATGACCTGTTGCCGGCATTGGGAGCAGATGCCGGCGCGCGCCGGTCTCTCTCAGCGATCAACAGCTCAGGAGTCCCGTCCATGCGAACCCATCTCACCCTTGCCGCCCTCGTGGCCGCACTCGTGATTCCGGCGGCCGCACAGGCGCAATCCTACACCACGGGCGTCGGCCGCAGCGTCGTGGTCGAGGAGGACGCTCCAGTGATCACGGTCGAGCGACGGCCGGAGTTTCGCGAATATGTCGTCCGCGAGCGTGTTCCCAACTATGTGATCCCCGATCGCGTCGTTGTTGGCACCGTGCTGCCAGAGTCCGGTGTTACATATTACGACGTCCCGCAGCGCTTCGGTGCGACACCTTACCGTTACACCGTGGTCAACGGCGAAACTGTTCTGGTCGAACCGCGATCCCGGCGGATCATTCAGGTTGTTGAGTAGTTATAGAGCTGCATTTGGTCGCCAACGCCCCCGCAAGCGGCCAGATGTGAAAGGCCCTGCCCGGTTCCCCCCGCCGGGTGGGGCTTACTTTTTTCGCCGTCATCGCAAGCATCACGACGCGATCCAAGGCGACCGACGACGCCTGCTGTGAGCCAGGGCGCAGTTGCGCTCAGGCAGCCGTCTTCACCACCAGGCGATGAATGACCTTGCCCGAGGAGGCGCTGACCACATCCTCGTCGAGCAGGCTCGTATCAGCTGCGAAGAGTGCGCGGATGGTTGCGAGGTCGACCACCGCATAGAGCCGGCCGTGGGCATCGCGCTGATCGGCCTGCTCCGTCACCCGCCAGCTCAGATACAGGACGCCACCGGGCTTCGTGATCGCGCGCATCCGCCGCACCGACGGAACCACGTCGCTGCGATCGAGATGCATCAGCACGGTCTCGCACAGCACGTTGTCGAAGCTTGCATCCGCGATGTTGGCGAGAGCGGGCAGTTCGGCATGCGTGAACGACGCGTTCGGATAGCGCGTGCGCGCTTCAGCCAACAGTCCCTCCGACGCGTCGAAACCCTCTGCAGGATACCCGTTGGCGTTGAGCCAGCCGACCTCGCGGCCGCTGCCGCAGCCGATGTCCGCGGTGCGGCCACCGGAGACGAAGAAGCGCCTGATGATGTCGTGGAGATCGGTCGACGCCGGCTGCGCATGCCAGTCGGCCGCGAACGCCGCCGCCTCACGGTCATAGGCGGCGAGCGTCGGCCGGTCCATCCTCAGCCCTCGATCTTGGAGAAGTCCGCGACCGCGCGCGTGGCGCTGCGGATTTCGTTCAGCAGCCTGAGCCGGTTCTCGCGGATCTTTGGATCGTCGTCGTTGACCTTCACCCTGTCGAAGAAGGCATCCACCGCCGGGCGCAGCTTCGCCATCGCGCGCATCGCGGCGGCGAAGTCCTCCTTGGCGACGGCAGCGCCCGCTTCCGCCGCGACCTCGCCGATCGCCTTCGCCAGCGCCTTCTCCTCGTCGAGCCTGTACAGCGCAGCATCCGGCGCGCCGTCGAACTTGCGCTTGTCCTTCTTCTCCTCGATCGCGAGGATATTGGACGCGCGCTTGGTGCCGGCAAGCAGGTTCTTGCCGTCGTCGCTGTCGAGGAATTTTCCGAGCGCCTCGACGCGGCGCACGACCATCAAGAGATCGTCCTGGCCGCCGAGCGCGAATACGGCATCGACGAGATCGTGGCGGGCGCCCTGCTCGCGCAGCTGCACCTTGAGGCGGTCGGCGAAGAAGGAGAGGAGGTTAACGGCCCTTTCATCCAAGAAGCGCCCACCGAAAGAAACCTCACTGCGGTGTCCGCCGCTAGCAATCGCTCCAACGGTGATACCAAGTTTTTTTGAGGCCTCGTCTCGAGCCTGTATATCCCGCATGATATTGGCGAGATCTATCTTCTCAAAAAGCGGACTAACAAGAGTACCAATGGATATGCGAAGATCGCTTTCCAAGACTAGCCTGATCACGCCCAGCGCCGCACGGCGCAGCGCATACGGATCCTTCGAGCCCGTCGGCTTCTCATCGATCGCCCAGAAGCCCACCAGCGTGTCGAGCTTGTCGGCCAGCGCCACCGCGACCGCGACCTTATCCGTCGGCACGCGATCACCCGGCCCCTGCGGCTTGTAGTGCTCCTCGCAGGCAGCGGCGACAGAGGCGTCCTCGCCCTGGGCCAGCGCGTAGTACTTGCCCATCAGCCCCTGCACTTCCGGAAACTCGCCGACGACCTCGGTCAGCAGGTCGGCCTTGGCGAGCTTCGCGGCACGCGCGGTCTTCGCGACATCAGCGCCGACCAGCGGCGCGATCTCGGCGGCGAGCTTCTCGATACGCGCGATGCGCGCGGCCTGGGTGCCGAGCTTCTCGTGGAACACGATCTGCTCGAACTTCGGCAGGCGGTCCTCGAGCTTGGTCTTGAGGTCCGTCTCGTAGAAGAACTTCGCGTCTGACAGCCGGGCGCGGATGACGCGCTCGTTGCCGGCAATGATCGTCTTGCCGCCGTCGGTGGCCTCGATGTTGGCGGTCAGGATGAATTTCGGCGCCAGCCCGCCCGTCTTGGGATCGCGCACCACGAAGCATTTCTGGTTGTTGCGGATGGTGGCGCGGATCACCTCGCCGGGGACCTTCAGATACTCCGGATCGAACGAGCCCATCAGCACCACCGGCCATTCGACCAGGCCCGCGACTTCGTCGAGCAGCACGGGGTCCTCGACCAGCTCATAGCCTTGCGCAAAAGCGAGCTGCTTGGCGTCGGTGACGATGGTGTCCTTGCGCCGGTCAGGATCGAGCACGACCTTGGCGTCGAGCAGCTTGGCCTCATAGTCCTCGAAGCGGCGCACCGAAATCGGCGACGGCGACATGAAGCGGTGGCCGAATGTCGTCTGGCCCGCCTCGATACCGTCGACGGCGAAGCTGACGACATCGGGCTCCTCGGTTTCCAGGCCGAAGGTCGCCGTGATCGCGTGCAGCGGGCGCACCCAGTTCAGCGCGCCCGGCTTTTCCGAGCGCTTGCCCCAGCGCATCGATTTCGGCCAGGGGAAGGTCCTGACGATCACCGGCAGCATCTCGGCGAGCACGTCGAGCGTGGCGCGGCCGGGCTTCTCGATCAGCGCGACGTAGAAGTCGCCCTTCTTCGGATCGCGCTGGATCGTGGCCTCCTCGATCGAGGACAGGCCGGTGGCCTTGAGGAAGCCTTGGATCGCGGCATCGGCGCCGCCGACGCGCGGGCCCTTGCGCTCCTCCTTGAGATCAGCCTGCCGCGCCGGGATGCCGTGCACGGTCAGCGCCAGCCGCCGCGGCGTCGCGAACGCCTTGGCCCCCTCATAGACGAGGCCCTCGGCGACGAGCTTGTCGGTCACCATGCGGCGCAGATCGTCGGCCGCCTTGGCCTGCATGCGCGCGGGGATTTCTTCGGAGAACAGTTCGAGGAGAAGATCAGGCATATCTCAAGTCTCTCTGCACGAAGAACCACCCTCCCCTGGAGGGGGAGGGTCGCCTGCCAAGGGCAGGCGGGGTGGGGTGACCGCGATCTCCGTGTGAATGGCTTCGAGCACCGCCTCAGTCCTGGTCATAACGTCGTTGTTCCAAAATCGCAAAACGCGATAGCCTTCCGAGTTGAGCCAGCGCGTCCGGGCCTCGTCGCGCTGGATGTTCGCATCCTCTCCGTGCTGCGAGCCGTCCACCTCGATGATGAGGCGACGAGCCAGGCAGGCAAAATCTGCAACGTAGGGACCGATGACGACCTGTCGTCTGAAATGGGTCCCTTCGATCTCGAGGCGCCGCAGGTGACGCCACAGAATGTCTTCGGCCGCCGTCGTGTTTTCGCGCAGCCGTTTCGCGGTTCGGCGTTTGAAGTCGCTGATCGGCCGTTTGCCCATCTGGCACCTTCACCCCACCCCGCTCGCTTCGCGAGCGCCCCTCCCCCTCCAGAGGAGGATGATCATGTCATCCAGCCACGAGCACAGGGCCCACCCTCCCCTGGAGGGGGAGGGTCGATTGCTCATGCGCAAGCATGAGCAATCGGGGTGGGGTGACAGTCTATCCATCATCAACAGTGCCCGAGCCGAGAGATCACCCCACCCCGGCACGCATCTCGCTTCGCTCGATCGCGTGCCGACCCTCCCCCTCCAGGGGAGGGTCGAAGAGTCACTTCCCGCGTCGATATTGACTCAAACTCCCGCCCCGCCGGCCTCCGTATGCAGCCAGGCCTCGCCGCAGGCCTTGGCGAGCTCGCGGACGCGCAGGATGTAGCTCTGGCGCTCGGTGACCGAGATGACGCCGCGCGCGTCGAGCAGGTTGAAGACGTGGCTGGCCTTGATGCACTGGTCGTAGGCCGGCAGCGCCATCTGATGCTCCCGGCGGTTGCCCAGCTTTGAATTTTCTTGCCAGCCGGCGGCGAGATATTTGCGGCACGCGCCCTCGGCCATCTTGAACTGCTCGAACAGCATGTCGGTGTCGGCATGCTCGAAATTGTGCCGGGAAAATTCCTGCTCGGCCTGCAGGAAGACGTCGCCATAGGTGACCTTGGCGTCGCCGTCGCGGCCGTTGAAGTTGAGGTCATAGACGCGGTCGACGCCCTGGACGTACATCGCCAGGCGCTCGAGGCCGTAGGTGAGCTCGCCCGCGACCGGCGCGCATTCGAAGCCCGCGACCTGCTGGAAATACGTGAACTGCGACACCTCCATGCCGTCGCACCAGCACTCCCAGCCGAGCCCCCACGCGCCGAGGGTCGGGCTCTCCCAATCGTCCTCGACGAAACGGATGTCGTGCACGGCGGCGTCGATGCCGATCGCGCCGAGCGACTTCAGGTACAGCTCCTGAAGGTTCGGCGGCGATGGCTTCATGATCACCTGGAACTGGTAGTAGTGCTGCATCCGGTTGGGGTTCTCGCCGTAGCGGCCGTCCTTCGGCCGCCGCGACGGCTGCACGTAGGCGGCATTCCACGGCTTCGGCCCGAGCGCGCGCAAGGTCGTCGCCGGGTGGAAGGTGCCGGCGCCCATCTCCATGTCGTAGGGCTGCAGGATCACGCAGCCCTGCTCGGCCCAGAACCGTTGCAGGGCCAGGATGAAGCCCTGGAACGAACGTTCGGGGCGCATGTGCGGGGGCAGCGAGTCCATCGTCGATATCGGTCTTTCGCAGGCGTCGGAAAAGCGCGCGGACCGTATCGGCGGGGCCATCAGGAATCAAGGCAATAGGGGCCTCGAAACGACGGCGGCGTCCCTTCGCTCGAAGGTCGGTGAAGCGTGTCAGCCCGGCCGGTAGGCGCCGGTGACGGGATCGCGGCGCAGAGTCTTGATCTCGGCCGCCTGTGCGGCCTCGGCGACGCGTGACAGCCGCGCCTCTTCGAGCTCGCGGTTGATCTTCTGCGCGGCCTTGTAGGCCCAGCGAACCACGGCAAGCCCGCCCAGCATACCCGCGAAAGCAACGAACGGCGGCATTGGTCGATCCTCGTTCATGAACAGAGCCACCCCGAATCCCATTGTCGCCGATCCCGGTTCCCCCCGCAATCCGGATTGCGAGGGGCGAAATGGCGCGCTCCCAGTCTAAAACCCGAAACGGGCCCAGATCGCGCGGGTTTCGGCCGCGGAGATCACCTCCTCGGCCAGCCCCGTCCAGCCGAATCCCAAGCTGCCCGCGCCGGCCGCACGCCGTCCGAGCAGACCCGACAACAGGCCGGCCGCCGGCGCCACGACAGGCATTGCGACCTTGTCGCCGAAACGGGCGCGCAGCACAGCGCGCAGGTCGCCCACGGCGTCCGCCAGCCCCAGCGTGACGGCGCTGTCGCCGGCCCAGTACTCGCCGGTGAACAGCACATCGTCGGCGCCCTTCAGCCGGGTCGCGCGGCTCTCCTTGACCAGCGAGATGAACAGCGCGTGGATCTCGCGCTGGATCTTCTTCAGCCGCGCCACGTCGTCGGGATTCTCCGGCAGGAACGGATCGAGCATCGCCTTGTGCTCGCCGGCCGTATACAGCCGGCGCTCGATGCCGATCTTCTTGATCAGGTCCTGCAGCCCGAACGAGCCGCCGACCACGCCGATCGAACCGAGGATCGAGGACGGATCGCAGAAGATCTCGTCGCCGGCGCAGGCGATCATGTAGCCGCCGGAGGCCGCCACATCCTCGACGAACACGAGCACCGGCAGCTTCTTCTCCGCCGCGAGCTGGCGGATGCGCAAGTAGATCTGGCGCGACTGCACCGGCGAGCCGCCGGGCGAATTGATCACCAGCGCCACGGCCTTGGCGTTGCGCATGGAGAAGGCGCGCTCCAGCACCTTGGCGACGCCCGCAAGTGTCAGGCCCGGCCGCAGCGGCGTCACCGCGCCGATCACGCCGGACAGGCGGACGACCGGCACCACCGGTACGCCGCGCAGCCGCGCCGGAAGCAGCGCCTTCAGCCGATCGAAGAGCCCGGCTGCATCGCTGGGTTGTGTCAAATTGTCCACCATCCTGTTACCTCGGATTAACCACTTTTTATCGCGCCGCTGCCATTCAAAGGGCTGGAACGAGCCTTGCAATCTCCTGGGCAATCGCACGGCGAGCCAAGGTGCAGAGTGCGGCGGAGGAATACATGAAGGTCTACCTGTTGATGCTGCTGATCGGTACTCTATTGACTGCGATCCGTTTCACGACGGTAACCGAACGCCAGTCCGAAGCTCAGACGCAATAACGCCCGACCACGATCAACCGTTCAGGGGGTGCTCAAGGCCAGCGCCCCCTGCCCCGACAGCACCCGCACGGCCTCGTCATTCGGCACGCCTGCCGCCTCATTCAGCACCACTCCGGCGAGAAGCTGGGTCGGCGCCCGCCCTCCCTTAACGGCCCTGACCAGGATACGGATCGCCGGCTTGCCCGCCTGGCCGTGAACCGGTTGAACGGCAAGACTGCCGAAGCCGCGCGCCAGCGCCGCGACAACCTCGCTCAAACCATCGGCCCGCCAGATCAAGGTCAGCACGCCACCGGATTTCAGCATCCGCCGCGCGGCATGCGTCCAGATCTCCAACGTCGTCGCCGTTGCCATGTGCGCGGTCGCGCGCGCGGCGTCGGGCGAGGCACGGTGACGCGCGGCATCGTGGAACGGCGGATTCATCAGCACGACGTCGACACTGTCGGGCCCGAGCCCTGCGGCCGCGAAAGCGGCCGCGTCCGCGGCGACGTCCAGCACCACGACCTCCGCGGGCAAGGCATTGGCGCGTGCGTTGTCGCGCGCGAGGCGCGCCAGATCCGGCTCGCGCTCGACCAGCGTCAAGCCGAGACCGCCCACGCGCCGGGCCAAGGCCAGCCCGGCCGTCCCCACGCCGGCACCGAGATCGACCACGCGCTCGCCCGAACGCGCGGCCGTCGCCGCCGCCAGCAGGATTGCGTCGTGGCCGGCGCGATGGCCAGTCGTGGGCTGCCGCAGCCGCAATTGGCCGCCGAGCACGGCGTCCTCGGAGATGTCGACAGCGTCACTCATCAGGGCGCAGTTCATGCGCCAGACCGGCGTCGGTGAGAAGCCGCCGGGCCTGGAGATTGTCGTCCTCATGCACGAGGATCCGGCGCGGCAGGATGCCGAGCGAGCCCTCGATGATGCTCATGTTCTGATCGAGCACGAGGTGATGGATGTCGGCGCCGTCGAGCAGTGCCCCGATCGCCGAAACCAGCACGATATCATTGGTCCGAACCAATTCCTTCAATCGTTATGTCTCCATGCGGGCTTGGGTCAAGAAGGGCTTGGGTCAAGAAGGCTTGGTCAAGAAGGCTTGGGTCAAGGTTCCGTGTCTGCCCTTGCCGCCTGCGGCCGCAGTTTCTATTGTCGTTTCGAGCATAGCAAAATCGGAGACCAGAGTGGCGGTTATCGTACCTTTCGAGAGTCCATCGGGAGCCTCCATCGATGGGCTGGTCGCGCTGGTCGCAGCCGACATGGAACGGGTCAACGCTACGATTTTGTCGCGCACCGGCTCGGACGTCACGATGATCCCGGAGGTCGCAAACCACCTGATCTCCTCCGGCGGCAAGCGGTTGCGGCCGATGCTGACGCTGGCGATGGCGCATCTCACCGACTACACCGGCGACGGTCACGTCAAGCTCGCCGCGGCCGTCGAGTTCATGCACACGGCGACGCTGCTCCATGACGACGTGGTTGACGAGAGCGAAATGCGCCGCGGCAAATTGTCGGCGCGCATGCTGTGGGGCAACGAGGCCAGCGTGCTGGTCGGTGACTTCCTGCTCGGCCAGGCGTTCCGCATGATGGTCGAGGTCGGCTCGCTGCGCGCGCTCGACATTCTCTCGGCCGCCGCCGCCACGATTGCCGAGGGCGAGGTGATGCAGCTTGCCGCCGCCAAGAACACCGCAACCACCGAGGACGAATATCTCGCCGTGATCCGCGGCAAGACCGCCGAGCTGTTCGCCGCGGCCTGCGAGGTCGGGCCGGTGCTCGCCGATCGGCCCAAGGCCGAGCAGACCGCCTCGCGGTCCTTCGGCATGAATCTCGGCATCGCCTTCCAGCTCGTCGACGACGTGCTCGACTATGGCGGCAAGGCCGCGAAGCTCGGAAAGAATGTCGGCGACGATTTCCGCGAGGGCAAGATCACGCTGCCGGTGGTGCTGGCGTTCCGCCGCGGCAGCGACAGCGAGCGTGCCTTCTGGATCAAGGCGCTGGAGCGCGGCGAGATCAGCGATTACGATCTCGACCATGCAATCGGGCTGATGAACAAGCATCGCGCCTTGGAGGACACGATCAGCCGCGCGCATCACTACGGCGCCATGGCCGTCGACGCGCTGGCGCTGTTTCCGGCGTCACCGATGAAGACCGCGCTCGAGCAGGTGGTGGCGTTCTGTTTGGCCAGGTCGCATTAGTTGGCGAACCTGGGCCTGCCCTTCGTGATGTCATGCCCCGGCGCAGGCGGTGTGCATTAATGCGCCCTCGCCCCTTGTGGGAGAGAGCATGCAGGACAGAGCAACAAGCTCGCTTGGGTGAGGGGTATGCCTCAGCAAGCGCGGCGTCCGCGGACAGATGCCCCTCACCCAACCCAGTACGTGGATGAGCCGGCGATGCCCTCTCCCACAAGGGAAGAGGGCGCTGTATCGGGAAGCCGCTCGCCGCTAGTAAGTAGTTACGACTAACTCAACGTCCCCGCATGCACCCACCATTCGGGGTGCGCGACGGCGATCTCTGCGCCGGCGGCCTTCGCCTCGACCTCGCTGCCGTAGATCGCAAAGCATGTGGCGCCAGAGCCGGACATGCGTGCCAGCAGCACGCCGGCGCTCGCACGGAGAGCGTCGAGCACGGTGCCGATGACAGGCTGCACTTTAAGCGCCGGCGGCTCGAGATCGTTGCGCACCTGGCTCAGCGTCTCGATCCAGTCGCTGACCGACGCTCCGGCACCAGGCCAGGACGGCGCCGTGAGAACATCCGTCACGCCGACCAGCAGATCGCCCGGCTTGAGGCCGAGCGCCTGGAACACGTCCTTGGTCGCCACCGGCACGCGCGGATTGATCATCACGCAGGGCAGGACGGGAAGCGCGAGCGGCTGCAGGTTCTCGCCGACGCCGGTCATGGTGCAGGCGCGCGAGGGCACGCAAACCGGCACGTCGGCGCCGGTCTTCAAGGCGACCGCAGTGAGGCGCGGGTCGTCCAGCGACAGGCCATTCAGCTTCGCCAGCAGCCGCAGCGCCGCTGCGGCATCGGCCGAGCCGCCGCCGATGCCGGCGGCGACCGGCAGCACCTTCTCCAGCGTGAAGGCGCCAAGCTTCAGGCCCGGAACGGCCTCCGCAAGCAGCCGCGCCGCCTTCAGCACCAGATTGTCCGTGGTCTCGCCGCAGGCCTCCGCGAGCGGCCCGGTTGTCGTCAGCCTCAGCTCCGGGCCCGGCACCAGCGTAAGCTGGTCCGCGCAGTCGGCGAAAGCAACGACGCTTTCGAGATCATGGTAGCCGTCGACCCTGCGGCCGACGACCCGCAGGGTCAGATTGACCTTGGCGCGCCCCTGCTCCTGCAGCGCACCGGTGACCGTGGACGCCAACATCGGCGCAATGCCCCCAGCATGTTCGGTGGCGGATCCGGTATCGCGCTCGGCCAGCGGCCGAAACGAACGTGGCCGGCACCGCCACACGCTTCATCAAAATCATCCGGGCTCCCCGGCAAGCCGAGGAGCCCGTGATGGCTCTCACCTCGTGATCAGGGCGACCTAGCCGCCCTTGCCGTCGTCCTTCTTGGCGTCGGACGGCGTGTCCTTGCTGTCGTTGCTCGCCGCGGCCGGCGCTGGATCGTCGGTCAGGCCGTTCTGGATCTTGGCCTCGATCTTCGGCAGCTCCTCGGCCTCGGGCTTCAGGTCGCGGGCATGAGCCCACTGGAACTTGGCTTCCAGCTTGCGGCCGATCTTCCAATAGGCGTCGCCGAGATGGTCGTTGATGGTCGGATCCTCGGGCTTGAGGTCGATCGCGCGCTCGAGGTTCTTCACCGCCTCTTCGTAGTTACCGATGCGGAAATAGGCCCAGCCGAGCGAATCGACGATGTAGCCGTCGTCCGGGCGCTGCTCGACCGCGCGCTTGATCATCTTCATGCCTTCGTCGAGATTGACGCCCTGGTCGATCCACGAATAGCCGAGATAGTTCAGCACGTGCGGCTGGTCGGGCTGCAGCTCGAGCGCCTTGCGCATGTCGGCCTCGGCCTTCGGCCACTGCTTGGAGCGCTCCAGACAGATACCGCGATAATAGTAATAGACGCTGTTGGCCTTGTCGTTGTTGGCGGGCAGCGAATCGACGCCGAGCGAATAGGTCTTGGCGCAATCGGCGAACTTCTTGCGGCCGCGCTCGATGTTGCCGAGCGCCATGATCGCCTCCAGGTCCTTCGGATCCTGGGCAATCACGTCCTTGAGGATCTTGATCGCCTCGTCGCTGCGGTCGGCGCTGTCGAGATCGGTCGCCAGCTGGATCTGCGCATTGCGCTTCAGCGGCGAGCTCGCCGGCACCCGCTCATAGACCTTGATCGCCATCTGCGGCTTCTTCACCGTCTCGTAGAGATCGGCGAGTGACAGCAGCGCCAGCGGATGATTCGGCTGCAGGTGCAGCGCGAGCTGCAGATAGACCAGCGCCAGATCCTCGCCGCCGCGGCGACTCAACGTGGCGCCGATGCCGTACAGCGCCTCGGCGGCGCCGGCCTGGGCCGAATCGACCAGCGGCGGCAGCTTCCTGCCGGCCTTGGTCTCGCGCAGGCCCTCCTGCACCAGCGGATGGCGCGCGAGCTTCTTGTCGAAGGCTTCATAGATCGCGGTCGCCGCCGCCGCATCCTTGTTGCGCGACAGCCAATGCGCATAGGCCTCGGTGATGCGCAGCATCGAATCGTCGAGCTTGTAGGCGCGCTCGAACCGCGTGCCGGCGTCCTTCTCCTTGCCGGCCAGCTCCAGGATCATTCCGGCATGAAGATCCTTGAACAGCGGATACCATTCGGGACCGGTCAGCTTGTCGATATTGGCGACGGCGGCCTTCGAATCGCCCGCGCCCGCCGCGGCCCACGCCGACAGCAAGGTGGCGACGAGATCGGTGATCGGCCCGCGCACCGACTGGTTGATGTTGGTCTGGGCGGCAGCGTATTTCTTCTGCTTGATGTCCTGCACGCCGACCACGAGACGCGCGATGCGGTTGGACTTGTCGATAGTGAGCACGCGCTCGGCCAGCTTCACGGCCTCGTCGATGTCGCCATCGGCGACCGAGGAGATGAAGGCACGATCGAGCAGCTCGTTGTTCTTCGGGTCGCTGCGTAGCGCCGAGCGGTAGAACGCCGCCGCCGAGGCCGCGTCGCGCTCGACGCTGGCGTGGCGGGCCGCCAGATAGCTGCCCGACGTGGTGAGCGACTTCAGATCGACGCCGGTCGGAAATTTTGCGGCGTTGTCCGCAGGATGATCCGGCGTCTGGGCCAGGACGGCACCGGGGATCAGCAAGGCAGAAACGGCAATTGCGGTCCAGCGATTGCGAATTGACAACATCACGGTGCGCTCTGGTTGTTGGAAATGACGGATCGGTACGGACACGAACCCGATCGGCAGCTCTTCAAGGCGCCGACAATGCCGCGTTTGGCGGCCAACCGCAAGGATCTGCAGGATATTCGGGTCAGCCGGGAGCCCCTTTGGCGAAGGTGACCTGCGTCAAACCGCGCCAGTATGGCCGTATCGTGGCCGGCTGCCCTCCCCGGAGCAGCCGACTCACGCAATCGTGCGTTATACGAGGCTACATCGCCTCGTAGTTCGGCCCACCGCCGCCTTCCGGAGGAACCCAGGTGATGTTGCCGTTGGGATCCTTGACGTCGCAGGTCTTGCAGTGGACGCAGTTCTGCGCGTTGATCACGAAGCGCGGGCTGGTGCCCTCCTCGACCCATTCGTAGACGCCCGCCGGGCAATAGCGGTTGGACGGCCCGGCATAGACGTCGTGCTCGGAGCTCTTCTGCAGCGCCATGTCGGCGACCTTCAGATGCACCGGCTGGTCTTCCTCGTGATTGGTGTTCGACAGGAATACCGAGGACAGCCGGTCGAAGGTCAACTTACCGTCCGGCTTCATCGCCGGCTTCGGCTTGTGCGCCTTGGCGGGATCGAGCGTGGCGCGATCGGGCTTGACGTGCGACTGGGTGCCAAACAACGAGAAACCGAGCGTGTTGCACCACATGTCGAAGCCGCCGAGCGCGACGCCGAGCACCGTGCCGAACTTCGACCATAGCGGCTTGACGTTGCGAACCTTGAACAGATCCTCGCCGACTGGCGAGCCGCGCCAGGCGTTCTCGTAACTGACCATCTCGTCATTGGCACGGCCGGATGCGAGCGCGGCATTGACGTGCTCGGCCGCGAGCATCGCGCTGCCCATCGCGTTGTGCACGCCCTTGATGCGCGGCACGTTGACGAAGCCCGCGGCGCAGCCGATCAGCGCGCCGCCGGCGAACGACAGCCGCGGCACCGACTGGTAGCCGCCCTCGGTGATCGCGCGCGCGCCGTAGGCTAGCCGCTTGCCACCCTCTAACACGCCGCGGATCGAGGGATGGGTCTTGAAGCGCTGGAATTCCTCGAACGGCGACAGATAAGGATCATCGTAGTTCAGGTGGACGACGAAGCCGACCGCAACGAGGTTGTCGTCGTAGTGATACAGGAACGAGCCGCCGCCGGTCTTCATGTCGAGCGGCCAGCCGAACGAGTGCTGGATCAGGCCCTTCTGGTGCTTGGCCGGATCGATCTGCCAGACTTCCTTGAGGCCGATGCCGAACTTCGCCGGCTCGCTCTTGGCGTCCAATGCGAACTTCGAAATCAGCTGCTTGGACAGGCTGCCGCGCGCGCCCTCGGCGAACAGCGTGTACTTGCCGAGCAGCTCCATGCCGCGCGTGAACGAGGCTTTCGGCTTGCCGTCCTTGCCGATGCCCATGTCGCCGGTGGCGATGCCGCGCACCGCGCCCTGCTCGTCATACAGCACCTCGGTGGCCGCGAAGCCCGGATAGATCTCGACGCCGAGCGCCTCGGCCTTGCGCGACAGCCAGCGGCAGACATTTCCGAGCGAGCCGATGTAGCAATGATGGTTGTCCATCAAGGGCGGCATCGCGAAGCCCGGCAGCGAGATCGCGCTGCTCTCGGTCATCCAGAAGAACTTGTCGACCTTGACCTGGGTCTTCAGCGGGCAATCCTCGTCCGACCGCCAGTCGGGGATGAGCTTGTCCAGCGCCGCCGGATCGATCACCGCACCAGACAAAATGTGCGCGCCGACCTCGGAGCCCTTCTCGACCACGACGATGTTGAGGTCGGCATTGAGCTGCTTCAGCCGGATCGCGGCAGTCAGGCCCGAGGGGCCGGCGCCCACGATGACGACGTCGAACTCCATGGATTCGCGCGGAGGTAACTCTTCGGTGCTCATGTCTCTCAATCTCAGGCCCGGCCGGTGCAGTGGATTTGACCTTTGCATCCCCCTGGCGCGTGCAAAGGTCAAACCCGGAGCTGCAACAGCAACAATGACTTAACTAGAGTTCCTGGAGGCGCCGGCGGTTCGCTGATGGGCTGGTCCTGAGGGGGAGCGAACGCTGGCGCCGGAACACTAGGGCGTTCCGTCCCTTTTTTGGGTTATTCCAAGCTCTTGTTTCCGATTTTTCGGGGCAGGACAACCACCGAAATGCATTCCGCCATGCGCCGAGGCGGCGTACATTGTTGCCACGATCGATCATGATGACCCCCGAGCCCCTCCCCGACGTCCGCCAACTGCTCGCCTTCTATCTGGAGGCCGGGGTCGATTGCGCCTTGGCCGACGAGCCGATCAACCGGCTGGTGGAGCCTGAGGCCGCATCCCCTGCCGCTCCTGCCGCCCGTCCGGCGGCGGCGCCGCAAGCCGGCCGGCTATCCGCGCCGGCGATCATTGCGCCGCGCGGCGAACCGCCGCCTCCGCCGGAAGCGGCCGTCGCCTCGGCCCGCGAGGCGGCGCTGACAGCGCCGACCCTGGAGGCGCTGCGCGAGCTCCTGGAGACTTTCGACGGTTGCGCACTGAAGCAGACGGCGTCGCGACTGGTGTTCGCCGACGGCAATCCGCAGGCGCGCATCATGCTGGTCGGCGAGGCGCCCGGCCGCGACGAGGACATCGAGGGCCTGCCATTCGTCGGCCGCTCCGGCAAGCTGCTGGACCGCATGATCGGCGCGATCGGGCTCGACCGCAGCAAGGTCTACATCGCCAACGTCATTCCCTGGCGCCCGCCCGGCAACCGGACGCCGACGCCGCAGGAGACGCAGATCTGCCTGCCGTTCATCCGCCGCCAGATCGAGCTGGTCGATCCCGACGTGCTGGTGACGCTCGGCAACCCGTCGACGCAGGCGCTGCTCGGCACCACCGAGGGCATCATGCGCACGCGCGGCAAATGGCGCGACTACGACACCGGCAAGCGCACCATCCGCGCGATCGCCACCTTCCATCCGGCCTATCTGTTGCGCTCGCCGTCCTACAAGCGGCTGTCATGGCAGGATTTGCGCGCGATCGCGAAGGTGATGGCGGTCTGAGCCGAACGCCCTCCGCGTCATTGCGAGCGAAGCGAAGCAATCCAGAATCCCGCCCAAGCCTCTGGATTGCTTCGTCGCTTCGCTCCGCGCAATGACGGCTTATGGAAAGCGCTACGGTCCCTTCGGCCGCACGATGGCCCAGCCGATGCGCAGCACCGGCTGGCGGCCATTGATCAGCCAGTCGAAGCTGCGCGGCACCTCCGGCACCAGCCCAGGAAAGCGCTGGGCGATCTCCGGCGGTGGGGTGCCGACCGTGTCGGAGGCGCGCCATACCACGACGCCGCCACTCTCGGCGAATTTGGCCGGCGTGACCCAGGGCGTCCGCTGCGGGGTGGCATCGAGGAACAGATGCGCGCGGCGGCGGCCGAGCGCGACCAGGCTGGCGAGTTGCGGATCGCCGGCGACCGCCTGCAGCGGCTGGTTGGTACGGCGCTCAAAACTCTCGACGAAGAAACGAGAGATGTCGCGGGCCGGCATCGCCGTCGCGACCTCGCGGTCGCCGAGCAACGGCAGCACCACAGCGCTGCCCGCCGCGAGGATGGCGGGCGCGGCGATCGCAACCGCCCAGACCAGGCGCAGCAGCCGCTGCCGCCGCAGATAGATCAGATCACCCGACGCGACCACCAGGGCAAGGCCGACCATGGTCAGGGTCACGGCAGTGCCGCCGAACACGGTCGAGAGGCCGAACAGGCCGGCGATCAGACTGCCGGCCAGCGCCGGTGCAATCGCGAAGCAATAGACGAAGTCGCGCGCGAGCGGCGGCACCGAGCGGCGATAGATGATCGGCGCATCGGTCTCGCCGCGATTGATCCAGCCGGCGTCGAGCAGCACCAGCAGCAGCACGGCCGAGATCGCCAGCAGCAGCTCCCCCGCCAGCGCGAGCCAATGCCAGGCGCGCGCCGAGAGCTCGGCGAGAACGGGCAGCGCCGGTAAGCCTACACTGTCGGAACGCAGCACGAAGATGAGATAAGGCAGCGCCAGCGCCACCACCACGAGCAGCGCGAACAGCGGATCGAACGAGCGCAGAACGCGGCGGCCCTGCGCGGTCGAGACCACGAAGCCCGCGATCAGCAGCAGCAGGCCGGCGGCGGCCGGCGTGGTCAGCAGCAGCAGGCCGGCCTCGATCGACCAGGCAAACCAGGCGTTGCGCCGGCCCTCGCCGAGAATCCGCCAGCTATGCAGCAGCAGCAGCGCCCAGAGCGGACGCGCCAGCACCTCCGGACCGAATTCCAGCGTGGGCGCACCGAACGCGGTGATGGTCATGGTCAGCAGCACGGCAAGCACCGCCTGCTGGCCGCCGACGATCGCCCCCGCCAGGAGATACATCACCCACAGACTGAGCGCCGAGCACAGTACAGCCAGCACGTAGACGCCGAGCAGATGATGGCCGGCAAGGCGATAGGCGACGTCCGACAGCCAGAACGACAGCGGCGGCCCGAGATCGGTGCCGACCTGGTACTCGCGTCCGAACGCGATGGTGGTGGCAAGCTGGCCGGGCGGGCTGCGATAGAACAGCATGGCCACGCCGAGCCACATCAGGGCCTGGCACAGCACCACGATGACGACGACCAGCCGCGGCCTTGCGCGGATCAGTTCGACAACCAGGGACGTGAAACGCATGAACGGCTGGATCGCTTGGCTGAATCGCTGAGGACGTCGAGGAGGCCGGCAGGACCGTCGCTCATCCGCAGCAGCCTCGCTGTCCGACGCCCGCAATCGATACCGTACGATCGGGGCGCACAACACCGCCCCTGCTGCGAGGAGTGACACTTCGTGCTGGCTGGCTGACCAAAACTATTAAGACCGCGGCGACCGCGAGGCAACCTGCATCAGACCCCGACCGAGATTTCGGTGGATGTCACCACGGTCACCTCGGCAAACAAATCCGGCTCCGGGACGTCGGTCCACGGCTGGTGCTTGCGCCGTGCGGCCACGACGGGTGCGAACAGGCTGCGATGATGCACCGACGGTCCGAGCCGGTCCAGCGCAGCGAGGTGCTCCGGCACGGCATACCCCTTGTGCTGCTCGAAGCCGTAGCCGGGGCAATCCTGCGCCAGCGCGCACATCAGCCGGTCGCGCGTGACCTTGGCGACGATCGAGGCGGCCGCAATCGACATCACCAGGCCATCGCCGCCGATCACCGCCTCGCAGCCGCAATCGACGTCGATGCGGTCGCGGCCGTCGACGAAGACGTGCTTCGGCGCCTCGGGCAACGCCCTCACGGCGCGCGACAGCGCCCACAGCGAGGCCCGCAGGATGTTGTCGCGATCGATTCGCGCCGGCGAGGCGACAGCCACCGCGAACGCCGACGTCTTGCAGATCTTGTCGAACAGCGCCTCGCGCTGCTCCGCGCTCAGCCGCTTGGAGTCATCGAGGCCTTTCGGGATGCGCGCGGGATCGAGAATCACGGCCGCGGCGACCACCGGACCGGCCAGCGGCCCCCGTCCCGCCTCGTCGCAACCGGCGACCGGCCAGATGCCCTGCTTGAGCAGCGCTCGCTCCCGCCGGAAGCTCGGCGGCGCCACCGCGATGACGCCCTTGCCGAGCTTGGCGGCCGACCTGCCGGCAGCATTCGTGGCAACAGGCTTGGTTGCGGCCTTTGCAGGTGCGCTCTTCGCCACGGCGCCGCTCGTCGCCTTCGCCCTGCCCGGCTTTTTCGATTGGTCGCGAATCATGGCGGGCATGGTGCGAAACGGCCCGCGGCGGCGCAACCCCGAACGGACCTCATTCCCCGCTATTCGCCCCTTGCCCGCGACCGACTACGCCGGCAGATGCACTCGATCATCCTTGCCGACATCAATCCCCGGCGCGATCACCACTTCCCAGACATGACCGTCCGGATCGGAGAAGTAGCCGCTGTAACCGCCATAGTCGGTTCGTTGCGCCGGCTTCAGCAGCATCGCGCCTTTCTCCACCGCCGACGCGAGCGCCGCATCGACCTCGGCCTCCGAGCGGCAGTTCCATGCCAGCGTCACGCCGCGGAATGCCTGGGGGCGCGGTGCGTCCGGCACGCCCGCATCATCGGCGAGCGCGCCCCACGGGTACAGCGCCAGCACCGTCCCGCCGGTCTCGAAGAATGCCACGGCCTCTCCGGTCGCGCGGAATTTTCGGGCGAAGCCGAGCGACGTATAGAAGGCGATGCTCCGCCGCATCTCGGATACACCGAGTGTGATGACGGTGAACCGCGGAACGCTCGCTTGTGCGCTCATCAACTGCTCTCCGCACGCTTCAGAACAGGCTGAGTTGCTGCCCGCCGCCCTTCGGCCGGACGAAATGATCGGTCGTCAACTTGGTCCGGCGCTTGTTCAGGCCGAGCTTTTCGCAGGCGATCTCGAAGCGGCGGCCGATCATCCAGGCCATCGGGCCCGTCCCCTTCATTCGCGTGCCCCATTGCGAGTCGTAATCGCGGCCGCCGCGCATGTCGCGGATCAGGGTGAAGACGTGGCGGTAGCGGTCCGGATAATGCTCGAGCAACCACTCGCGGAACAGGTCGCGCACCTCCAGCGGCAGGCGCAGCAGCACATAGGCCGCCTCCTTGACGCCGGCATGGGCGGCGGCATCGAGGATGCGCTCGATCTCGCTGTCGTTCAGCGCCGGGATCACCGGCGCCACCATCACCGTGGTCGGAATGCCGGCCCTCGACAGCGCCTGCAGCGCCTCCAGCCGCTTCGACGGTGTCGAGGCCCGCGGCTCCATGGTGCGCGCCAGCTTCGGATCCAGCGTGGTCACGGAGATCGCGACCTTCGCCAGGTTCCTCTTGGCCATCCGCGCCAGGATGTCGGCATCACGCATCACCAGCGCCGACTTGGTCACGATCCCGACGGGATGGCCAACCTTTTCCAGCACCTCGAGGATGCCGCGCATGATCTTCCGCTCGCGCTCGATCGGCTGATAGGGATCGGTGTTGGTTCCGATCGCGATCATCCGCGGCTCGTAGCCGCTGGCCGCGAGCTCCTTTTCCACGAGCGCGGGCGCATCCGGCTTCACGAACAGCTTGGATTCGAAGTCGAGACCAGGCGACAGCCCGAGAAACGCATGGGTCGGCCGCGCGAAGCAGTAGACACAGCCATGCTCGCAGCCGCGATATGGGTTGATCGAGCGATCGAAACCGATGTCCGGCGAGTCGTTGCGGGTGATGACCTTGCGCGAGGTATCGGTCGCGACCGTGGTCTTGAACGGCGGCAAATCCTCGAGACTCTGCCATCCATCGTCGAAGACGACGCGAGCCTCCGCTTCGTAGCGGCCGCTCGCATTGGATTGTGCACCCCGGCCGCGGCGCCGCCCCCGTTCGATGGCGACCGCGAGTTCGGGGAAGTCGTTTTCCGGGTCAGATGAAGGCGCGCCCACCGGCTCGGAGGGCACCGGGACCGGCGGGCGCTTGAGGGCATGTGAAGATGCTCGGCTCATGGCCAAGACATAGCACACAAAAAGAACAATACAAGAACAAAAGAGAACAACGTCTCGGAACGGTTCTGGAGCCCGCGCAGGGCCAACCATCACATTCCCGTTCTATCCTTCGCAGCGCACTGGAACGGAATGGTGCGGCGCTACTCTAATGCACTTCCCGCAGGCGCGAAGCGGACGGCAAGCGAGGTTCCATGAACATCACATCTTCCCATCAGACCAACACAGCCGACGATCTCGACCTGCTCGATCGCTATTGGCGCGCGGCGAACTATCTTTCGGTCGGGCAGATCTATCTGCTGGACAACCCGCTGCTGCGCGAGCCGCTGAAAGCGGAGCACGTCAAGCCGCGCCTGCTCGGCCACTGGGGGACGACGCCCGGACTGAATTTCATCTACGCCCATCTCAATCGCGCCATCCAGGCGCAGGATCTCGACGTCATCTACGTGTGCGGTCCCGGCCATGGCGGCCCCGGCATGGTCGCCAACACCTATCTCGAAGGCAGCTACAGCGAGATCTATCCGGACATCACGCGCGATGCCGATGGCCTGCGCAAGCTGTTCCGGCAGTTCTCCTTCCCCGGCGGCATTCCGAGCCATGCCGCGCCCGAGACGCCGGGCTCGATCCATGAAGGCGGCGAGCTCGGCTACGCGCTGGTCCACGCCTATGGTGCGGCGTTCGACAATCCCGATCTGATCGTGGCCTGCGTGGTCGGCGACGGCGAAGCCGAGACCGGGCCCCTCGCCGCATCCTGGCATTCGAACAAGTTCCTGAACCCGGCCCATGACGGCGCGGTGCTGCCGATTTTGCATCTCAACGGCTACAAGATCGCCAATCCGACCGTGCTCGGCCGCATGGGCGATGCCGAGATCAAATGCCTGTTCGAAGGTTACGGCTACGAGCCGCTGTTCGTCGAAGGCGCGGAGCCGAAGGCGATGCATCGCCAGATGGCGGACGCGCTCGATGTCGCGCTCGCGAGCATCCGCTCGATCCAGCAGAATGCGCGTCAGCCGGATGCAACGATCCAACGGCCGCGCTGGCCGATGATCGTGCTGCGCAGCCCGAAGGGCTGGACCGGGCCGAAGGAGGTCGACGGCCTCAAGGTCGAAGGCTTCTGGCGCGCCCATCAGGTGCCGATCACCAATCCGCGCGGCAAGCCCGAGCATCTCGCGCTGCTCGAAGCGTGGATGAAAAGCTACGAGCCGGAAACGCTGTTCGACGGCCACGGCCGGCTCGTGCCGGAGCTGCAGGCACTGGCACCGAAGGGCACGCGGCGCATGGGCGCCAACCCGCATGCCAATGGCGGTCTGCTCAAGCGCGAGCTCAGGCTCCCAGACTACCAGCATTTTGCGGTCGAGGTGTCCTCTCCGGGCCAGACCATGGCTGAAGCCACGCGCGAGCTCGGCAAGTTCCTGCGCGACGTGATCACGCTGAATGCAGAGACACGCAACTTCCGCATCATGGGCCCGGACGAGACCGCCTCGAACCGGCTCGATGCCGTATTCGAGGTCACCGAGCGGGTGTGGATGGAAGGCATCGAGCCCTACGATGTCCACCTCGCCCATGACGGCCGCGTGATGGAGGTGCTGAGCGAGCATCTCTGCCAGGGCTGGCTGGAGGGCTATCTGCTCACCGGCCGCCACGGCCTGTTCTCCTGCTACGAGGCGTTCATCCACATCGTCGATTCGATGTTCAACCAGCACGCCAAATGGCTGAAGGTGTCACGCGAGCTGCCGTGGCGGCGCCCGATCGCGTCGCTGAACTATCTCCTGACCTCGCATGTCTGGCGGCAGGACCATAACGGCTTCAGCCATCAGGACCCCGGCTTCGTCGACCTCGTCGCCAACAAGAAGGCGGACATCGTCCGCATCTACTTCCCGCCGGATGCCAACACGCTGTTGTGGATCGCGGACCACTGCCTGCGCACCTACGACCGCATCAACGTCATCGTTGCCGGCAAGCAGCCGGCGCCGCAATGGCTGTCGATGCAGGAGGCGGCGACGCATTGCGACGCCGGCATCGGCATCTGGTCTTGGGCCGGCACCGAGCCCGCCGACGAGGAGCCCGACGTGGTGATGGCCTGCGCCGGAGATGTCCCGACCCTGGAGACGCTCGCAGCCGTCGACCTGCTGCGCAAGGAATTGCCCGACCTGAAGATCCGTGTGGTCAACGTCGTCGACCTCATGACCCTGCAGCCGAAGCAGGACCATCCGCACGGCCTCAGCGACCGCGACTTCGACAGCCTGTTCACCACCAACAAGCCGGTGATCTTCGCCTATCACGGCTATCCGTATCTGATCCATCGCCTCACCTACAGCCGCACCAACCATGCCGGCATGCATGTGCGCGGCTTCATCGAGGAAGGCACCACGACGACTCCGTTCGACATGGTCGTGCTGAACGAGCTCGACCGTTTCCACCTCGCCATCGAGGCGATCGAACGCGTGCCCGGCCTCAGCGTGTCGGCGGCTCATGTGAAGCAGAAATTCCGCGATGCGCTGATCGAGCATGCCCGCTACATCCGCGCGCATGGCGAGGACATGCCGGCGATCCGCGACTGGGTGTGGCCGAACAGCGCCGGCGGCACCACGCCGACACAGGCAGGCGACTGAGCCAGTCAAGCGCGAGCTTCAGCAACACGGCACCTTGAAATAGCACCGTTCGGGCGCGGGCCGAACGGCGCGGCCAGGTACGTGCTGCAAAATTCCGCAGCGCAGCGGGCTGATTTGGCTATGACAAGATGATAACAGTCATGCCGGAGGCGCGACAGATAGCGATGCCAGTTTCATGCTGAGCGTGATCATTCCGACCGAAGGTGTCGAGCAGACCGCCGTGGCCACCCTGTCCGCGCTGGTGCCGGGCGCCGCGGCCGGTGTCGTCACCGAGGTGCTGCTGGTCGATCGCTCGCCCGATTCCAGCGTGATCGAGCGGGTCGCGGACGTCGCTGGCTGCCACTTCATGAAGTTCGAGGGCTCCCAGGCCGCGGCCCTGGCTGCAGGGGCCGCCAGCGCGCGTGCGCCCTGGCTGATGTTTCTGCCCGCCGGCGCGATGCTCGATCCCGGCTGGATCGATGAAACCATGCAGTTCGTCCAGAGCGTCGCCACCGCCGGCCGGCCGCGCGCTGGCGTCTTCCGCTATGCCCGGTCTCCCTATGCCGCAATCAGCCTGCGCGACCGGCTGCGCGCGGTTGCGCGGGTCCTGGTCGGGCCGCTCGGCGACCAGGGTCTCTTGATCGCCAGGGATCACTACCGGCAGCTCGGCGGATACAAGCCCGACCACAAGCGCGCCGAAACGCGGCTGCTGCGTCAGCTCGGCCGTTCCTCGCGGACGATGCTGCGCAGCCGGATCGTGATGGTGTAGCGGCACGACAATACTTGCCAAAGTCAATCAATTGGTTGACAATGGCAAATATTGGAGGTGCCCCATGAATTCCGCCCCAGCCGACGGCAAGGTCGCCGCCATCCGCGCGTTCAACCGTTTCTACACGAGGAAGCTCGGCGCGCTGGACCAGCATCTGCTCGACAGTCCGTTTTCTCTGGCCGAGGCGCGTGTGCTCTATGAACTCGCACAGTACGACGCCATCTCGGCCAAGGAGATCGGTCTCTCGCTCGGCCTCGATGCCGGCTATCTCAGCCGCATCGTCCAGAGCTTCGACGAGCAGGGGCTGATCACCCGCACGCCTTTGCCAACCGATCGCAGGCAGCAGCAGCTCGGCCTGACCGCAAGAGGCCGGCAGGCCTATGCCAAGCTCGACCGCAGCTCGCAGAAGGAGATCGCGGCCATGCTGGCGCCGCTGGCGCCATCCGTGCGCGACCGGCTGGTCGGTGCAATGACGACGATCGAGACCGCCCTGGAGCCGCAGCAGCCGGGCCGCTCCCCAGTGCTGCTGCGCAGCCATCGCCCGGGCGACATCGGCTGGGTGGTTTCACGGCACGGCGCAGTCTACGCCGAGGAATATGGTTGGGACGTCTCGTTCGAGGCGTTGGTCGCCGAGATCGGCGCACAGTTCATCAGGAGCTACGACCCGGCGCGCGAGCACTGCTGGATCGCCGAGCTTGCGGGCGAGCCGGTCGGCTCGATCTTCCTGGTCAAGGGCAGCGATGAGGTCGCCAAGCTGCGGCTGCTGCTGGTCGAGAAGAAGGCCCGCGGTCTCGGCGTCGGCCGGGCCCTGACCGAACAATGCATCCGCTTCGCCCGCGAGAAGAACTACAGGACGATCGAGCTATGGACGCAAAGCATTCTCACCGCCGCGCGCGACATCTATGCCCGCGCCGGGTTTCGCAAGATCGCCGAGGAGCCGCACGCCATGTTCGGCGTCCCGCTGACCGGCGAGACATGGCGGCTCGAGTTGTAGCCGGGCGGCTCGTGCAGCAACCGCCGGTAGGCCGAGATCACCGCCACAACACGCTGCGCATGCCGATTGCGAAGTTCCCGCGCGTCGGTAGTATCCCGCCAAACGGGGCGGGTATCAGCAGTGATGGAATCGATGGTGCGATCGAAGCTTGCGGCGCTTGTCGCGCTCGCAGGCCTGTTTGGGGTCGAGGCCGGGACGGCGGCTCGCGCCGCGCCCAAAGGGCGCGCAACGGTCGCGATTACGCGCACGACGGACTTCCTCTATCTGGCGGCACCAGCGGCGATCGAGATCAATGGCGCCAAGGTGGCGAGCCTTGGCCGCGGCGAGAGCTACAGCGGCCCGATTGCGCCCGGCGCCACCACGATCACCGTGTCGACATGGTCCTCGCCGGGCTCGTCGAACATTCGTTTCACCGCCGTGCCTGGCAAGACCTACCGGATGGTCGTGGGACCGCGCGGCCAGAATTTCGCGGCCAGCATGATGGGCGGCCTCATTGGCGCGGCGATCGAAGGCGGCGGCGCTTTCGAGATCGTACCAACGAAGTGAGACGCGCGATGGACGCGCGCCGCGTCGTCGTCCCGTGGCCCTATGCCGTCGCGCCCTGCGCCTTGGGCCGGCGCAGATGCTCGTCGAGCCGCGGCATGATCTCGACGAAGTTGCAGGGTCGCGTGCGGTAGTCGAGCTGGGGGGCGAGGATGCCGTCCCAGCCGTCGCGGCAGGCCCCCGGTGATCCCGGCAGGCAGAAGATATAGGTCGCACCGGCGACGCCGGCCGTGGCCCGGCTCTGGATCGTCGACGTCCCGATCTTGGCGTGGCTCAGCATGTGGAAGGCGATCGAGAAGCCGTCCATGCGCTTCTCGAACAGCGGCTCGATCGCTTCCGGCGTGACGTCACGGCCGGTGAAGCCGGTGCCGCCGGTGGTGATGACGACATCGACGCCGGGATCGGCGATCCACGACTTCACCACCGCGCGAATCTTCTCGACGTCGTCGGTGACGATCTCGCGCGCCGCGAGCCTATGGCCGGCAGCGGTCAGGCGGTCACTCAGGGTGGTACCGGACTTGTCGTCGGCAAGCGAACGCGTGTCGGACACCGTCAGCACGGCGATGTTGAGGGGAATGAAGCTCTTGCTCTCGTCGATCGCCATCATCGCGTCTCCCTACAGCGAACTGGCGCTGAACGTATTGCAGGCCTGCACCGTGCCCTGCTGGTAGCCGATCATGAACCAGCGTTTGCGCTGCGCGGCGGAGCCATGGGTGAACGAATCCGGCACCACGCGTCCGGTAGCCTTCCGCTGCAAGGTGTCGTCGCCGATCGCCGAGGCCGTCGTCAGCGCGGCGTCGATGTCGCCCTCCTCGAGGAAGCCCGGACGCTTCTTGGCCTCGCGATTGACCCAGACCCCCGACAGGCAGTCGGCCTGCAGTTCGACCTTGACCTGCAGCGCGTTGGCTTCGGCCTTGTTGTCCGACTGCTGCTGCATCCGCGTCACGCGCGGCAGGATGCCGAGCAGGTTCTGGATGTGGTGCCCGGCCTCGTGCGCAATGATGTAGGCCGCGGTGAACTTGCAGGCGCTGCCCGAGCAGCCCCGGAAGCGCGTCTCGACCTCGCGGAAGAAGTTGGTGTCGAGGAAGATCTGCCGGTCCGGCGGACAGTAGAACGGCCCCATCGCCGACTGCGCCATGCCGCAGCGGCCGCCATTGGTGCTGTTGCGAAACAGCACGATCTTGGGCCCGGTGTAATTCTGGCCGCTGGCCTGGAAGATCTCGCTCCAGCGGTCGTCGATCTCGCCGAGCACGCCGGCGATCATGTCGCCCATCTCGTCCTTCGGCGCGCCGGTCTTGCCGGGCGAGCGCCGATCGGCCTGCTGGGTCGGTGCGCCGCCGTGGCTGAGCATCTCAGCGCCGCCGATCAGGATGCGCGGATCGATGCCGAAGGCGTAGCCGATCAGGCCGAGAACGATGATGGTGCCGATGCCCAGCCCGCCGCCGCCGATCGGCAGACCCATACCACCGCCCATCCCGCCGCCTTCGTCGCGACGGTCATCGATGTCGTCGCTGCGACGGAAATCATCGTAACGCATGGGCGGCCTTTCCTCACGATTCTTGCGCGGCTCTGCGCGAAATGCCTAACGCGGCAAACAGGTAAAATTTCCACTGTGTTAATCAATAACCCGGCCGGCAAATTTTGCCTAGCGCCGCCGAAAAAACTGGCCCGCGCCGAACCTCGATCGGCTGCGCTCGCGCGCGGCCGGCGCGAAAAACCCATCGCAATCGGCGTCTTGCGCAGAGACCATCGTGTATCGACGAACGGAATTCGTCGCCGGTGCGCGTGATGAATGCGTGCGCATCGATGCGAATAATTTTCCGGGTTAAGTCCATTTTTACTTTGCCGGGTCAATGTGTGGGCAGTCGGTTGTTAGGTCCCGCGTCGCCGACAGCGTCGCCTGAGTCAGAGTTCTTGAGTCATGGTAGAGTCGCGTCGCGGGGCGTCTGCAAGGGCGCCCCGCACTAAATTTCAGACCCTCGAAGAGCAACGAATCATCGTCGGCGACTGCGTCGCCGAGATGTCGAAACTGCCAGGCGCATCGGTCGACCTGGTGTTTGCAGATCCTCCCTACAATCTGCAGCTCAAGGGCGAGCTCAAGCGTCCCGACGAATCGCAGGTCGATGCGGTCGACGACGATTGGGACAAGTTCTCCTCGTTCTCCGCCTATGACGACTTCACGCGCGCCTGGCTGCTCGCCGCGCGCCGCCTGATGAAGCCGAGCGCGACGATCTGGGTGATCGGCTCCTATCACAACATCTTCCGCGTCGGCGCGATCATGCAGGATCTCGGCTTCTGGATCCTCAACGACATCGTCTGGCGCAAGTCCAACCCGATGCCGAACTTCCGCGGCCGCCGCTTCACCAACGCGCACGAGACCATGATCTGGGCCGCGCGGGACGAGAAGGCGAAGGGCTACACGTTCAACTACGAAGTGCTGAAGGCCGCCAACGAGGACGTCCAGGCGCGCTCGGACTGGCTGATTCCGCTGTGCACGGGCGAGGAACGGCTGAAGGACGGCGACGGCAAGAAGATCCATCCGACGCAGAAGCCGGAAGGCCTGCTGGCGCGGGTGCTGCTGTCATCCTCGAAACCCGGCGATCTGGTGATCGATCCGTTCAACGGCACCGGCACGACCGGAGCCGTGGCAAAACGCCTCGGCCGCCGCTACATCGGCTTCGAGCGCGACAAGGTCTATGCGAAGGCGGCAGAGCGGCGCATCGCCGCGGTCGAGCCGCTGCCGGAGGCAACGCTCGCACCGTTCATGACGGCGCGCGAAGCGCCGCGCGTCGCCTTCTCGGAGCTGATCGAACGCGGCATGATCGCGCCCGGCACCAAGCTCGTCGACTCCAAGCGCCGCCACGGCGCGCTGGTGCGCGCCGATGGGGCCATCATGCTGGGTGACAAGGTCGGCTCGATCCACCGCATCGGCGCGGTGGCGCAAGGCCTGCCGGCCTGTAACGGCTGGACCTTCTGGCATGTCGAGACCAAGGGCGGCCTCAGGCTGATCGACGAATTGCGCGCCGAGATCCGCTCCGAGATGTCCGCCGCCTGACGCTCAGGAATTCCGGCGTTCCTGTCCGGAATAGCGCGCCAGCAGGTCTTCGACCTCGTACTGCTCATCGTAGCGAGCGTCGTCGCGCGGCACGACCGAGACCTGCGCTGTCGACTGCGACGATTTACCCCGGCGTCCCGCCAGCGCCGGATAGTAGCTGTCCACCGGCGGCAGGTGCATGCGATCGAGCTCGGGCTCCGCCGGCCAACGCGTGACGCGCCGGGCGGCCACCGGCTCGATGCGAAGCTGCCGCCTGCTCCGGGCGCGCGCAAACAGCACGCTGATCGAGAAGCCCGCGATCGCGACTGCGCCCAGGAAAGCAAACATCCGCGTCTTGGACGCATCATCCCCGGACATGCCGATCGTCACGGCCGGCGACGCATCCGCAGCGGCCAGCGCCGGCGTCGCGGGAGCAGCCGCTTCCGCGGCGTTGGTGTCGCTGGCGGCCGCGAGCGTGTAGGATGACGCGCGGGGCGCAGCGGGCTGCGCCGCGGCCTGCAGCGTGCCGGACTGGTCGGGCCAACGCGTCGCAACAGCAGATTCGTTCACAGCCGCGCCGACCGGGTCGGGCGCAGCCGCCGCCGGCGCTGACACCACGGGCGCCGGCGCGACGACCGGCGCAGGCGCGGCCGGAAATGCAGCAGCCGACGGAAAGGCAGACGCCGCCACGGTCGGTGTCGAGGACACGACCTTCACCTCATCGGCGGCGTCCTTGGACGACGATTGGATCTCGGCACGTGCATTTGCCGCGGTCGACGAGAGCTGAGCCCGTTCCTTCTGCGAGGCGAGCTTGCGCGTGACCAGCGACGCGCCCTTCGCTTCGCGATCGTCGTCGCGCAGATACCAGCACTGCTTCTTGGTCGCGCGATCGATGCGATAGAACCAGTGCTTCCCCGCCGGCGTCCCCGCAGGCTTTGCAAGGCATTCGTCTGCAGCCGATGCCGGTGTAAACTCGATTGTCGTCGCAGCCGCTCCCGCCAGCACGGCGACAGCAACGCACGGCAACAAACTCGTCGTTCGATTCGTCATCAGACCTCCGACGATTCAACGCGCCCCCGCTGCGCCGTTTCGGCGATGACTTCGTTCGGAATAAGGCTGCGGAGGTTCCATTTGTCGAAACAATGTTAGAACAGCGGTGTCCTTTGGATGCGTTCTAATATTTTCGGGCTGTTTTGTCGCAGCAACAGTGGGAATAGTCGATGATCTGTCTCCCGTCGTGCGTTGTCGCGCTCATGTGCAACACGCGGATGTGAGAAAACCCAAGACTGCAATCATGAATGCCAATCACCGCGACGCGCAAAGCCGACCTTGATGCGCGTGCGACTCATTTGATCTTCGTCAATGCCTTCTCGACGACTTCGCGCGTGTACGGCTTCTGAATCACCGGCATGTCGGACAGATCCGCCGGAATCGGCGCACGCTCGCCATAGCCGGTCGCGAACATGAAGGGCACACCGAGTTCCTTCAGCCGGTGCCCGACAGGCAGGCTGCTTTCCGCGCCGAGGTTGATGTCGAGCAGTGCGAAGCTCGGCACCGCGCGCTCGATCGACTTCAGCGCCTGACTGACCGACGCCGCGGTGTCGATGTGCCGCGCTCCCAGCTCGAGCAGAATCACTTCGGCGCCCATCGCGATGATCAGATTGTCCTCGACGATCAGCACCGTACCGGACAGGCGCGGCGTGTCCTCTTCCTTGCGCTGGTGCCTGGAGGGTGCCCCCGTCATCGCCGGCACCATCTGGACGAAATTGGCAGGGATCACGAAGCGCGCCTGCACGCCGAGCAGGTCGAAGCGGATCTCGGCGTCGCCCTTGAGGTCGAACGGCACCGAACGCTCGATGATGGTGGTGCCGAAGCCGCGCCGCGACGGCGGCTGCACCGGCGGCCCGCCGCTCTCCTTCCAGTCGATGACCAGGCTCGCCCCGGGATCGAGCCGCCAGATCACCTGCACCTGTCCTGTGGAGTCGGCGAGCGCGCCGTATTTCGCTGAGTTGGTCATCATCTCGTGCACGACGAGCGCGAGCGTTGCGAACGCCTTGGGGTCGAGCGCGACCTCTGGACCTTCCATGCGCACCCGTCCGGCCCTTGAGCCGAGATAGGCGCCAGCCTCCGATTCGAGCAGATGGCGGAGCGCGACGGGGGCCCAATTCAGGTTGGTGATCTGGTCGTGCGCCCGCGCCAACGCCTGGATGCGGCCGCCGAGCACGGACGCGAACTCCTCCACCGAGGTCGCCGTGTCCTTGCTCTGCGCGACGAGGCCGCGCACGAGACTGAGGATGTTGCGGACGCGATGATTGAGCTCGGCGATCATCAGCTCCTGCCGCTCCTGCGCGCCGCGGCGCTCGCGCGCGGCGAGCTCGGAGAGTTGCAGGATCACTTCGAGCAGCGTGACGCGCAGGCTCTCGGCGATGCGCAAATCCGCCGCCGTCCACGGCTTCGACTGGCCGGCCACCGTCTGCTGCCACAGCTCGAAGCTCTTGCGCGGCGTCAGGCGGGAACCGTTCGGGCCCTCGGCATAGCTCTTGTTCGGATCGCCCGCCCAGTTGACCGCGCGCAGCACCTCGCGGCGGAAGAAGATCAGGCAGTCGCGCGGCGTGCGCGAGATCGGAATGGCGAGGAAGCCGGCGGCGCGATCGCGAAATGCCTCGCCCGCCGCGTACACCTTGGCAATCTCGGCGCTGGCGCAGATGCGGCCGGGGGAGGTCCGGTTGATGAAGCCGATGAGGTCCTGCACCTCCTCTTCGGTCGGCGTCTCGCCGTCGAGCGTGATCTCGTCATCGGACCACACGGCGATGCCGTCGCACTCGATCATCTGGCGATAGTCGGCGACGAACTCCAGGATCGCGCGCTTGCTGTGGGCCTGCGCGGCCGCGCGCTCGATCAGCCGCTCCTGGATCTGATGCGCGCGCGTCTCGTAGGCGATGTCGGTCTCGCGCTCGCGCGCCTCGAGCAGCCAGGAGTACATCTGACCGAACAGCTCGGCCGCAGTGCGCTTCTCGAACGACAGGTGATGCGGCGCATAATGATGGCAGGCGAACAGGCCCCACAGCTTGCCTTCGCGCAGAATCGAGACCGACATCGACGCGGCGACGCCCATGTTGCGGAGATACTCGATGTGAATGGGGGAGACCGCGCGCAGCACGCTCATCGACAGGTCGAGCAGTCCGGCATTGTGCGTCGGCGTCGACAGCAGCGGCGCCGGCGCGGCGTTGATGTCGGCGATGATCCGCAGCCAGTTGCGCTGATAGAGCTGCCGCGCCTGCTTGGGAATGTCCGAGGCCGGATAATGCAGCCCGAGGAACGGCTCCAGGCCGGAGCCCGCGACCTCGGCGATCACCTCACCCGAGCCGTCGGGATGAAACCGATACACCATCACCCGGTCGAAGCCGGTCAGCAGCTTGAGCTGGCGCGCCGCCTCCTGCGCCAGGTCCATCATCCCCGTCGTCTTGCGGATGCGGCCGAGCATCAACCGCACCAGCTCGCCGGAATTGACGCCGGGCTCGGTCAGACTGGGCTCGGCCTCGACGACGAGATACGCACCGGAAAAGTGGATGGCGAGATCGAAAAGCTTGCCACGGCCCTGCAGATCGACGCCGAACACGCGCTCGACCGCATCGGGGCCGCTGAGATAGTCGACCCTGGCGCGGATCGCGGCCGCGGCCGCCTCCGAGAGCACGGCGTCGAGCGGCCGCTGCAGCAGCCAGCCGATATCGCCGCCGAGAAAATCCGGCGCGTTCTCCGAGGCCATGCATATGGTGAAGTCCGACACCAGCGCCAGCAGGAAGCCAAACGGCTGAACCGTCCCGGGAACATGGATCGGCTCGCGATCGCAATTGGTGAGGTTGACCGGCTCGTTCATGCTGCTGCCATCGCCTTCGCAAACATCGCGAACGCTTCGCGTGCACTCACGATCATCCTGACTTCCTCGTCGGCCGTCGTCCGCGCCTGCGCGAGTTGCGACAGGAAGCTGCTCCACAAGCCCTGCCGCGCGCCATGGCCGAGATAGCGCGTCGCGCGTCTCACCCGCGGATCGGCGGAGGCCGCGACCATGCGCAGCAGATAGGCTGCGCCGAGCCGAGATCCCTCGAGTACGTAGAGCGTGCCGAATACGCCCGCACGGTCGAGCGAGGGCGCGGGAAGGTCCATCGGAACCGGCGCGGCACCGAAATCCGCGAGGTCGCCGGCGATCGCCTGTGCCCGCCGACGCTGCGGCCAGTCCTGGATCAGATCATCCACCCCGGCCTGGTCGAGCGCCGCCTCCAGCGGTAGCAGCGCGGCTGCGCTGGCCTGCAGGAACCGGCGATAATGAGCCGTCGTGGTGAGATCGAAATGAACGAGCCCCTCATCCAGCACGCGGTGCGCCGAGGCCGTTGCCGCCTTCAGTCTCTCGCGGATGCCCTCGGTGCCGGTCGCGCGCAAACGGTCATCTGAAACGGCAGCCGGCAACATCAAGGGGTCCCAGAAAAGGAGATCGGTCGCAGGCGCGCCACGGCCTCCTGAAACGTCGATGGCCGGAGCTGGGTTCCGGCTTCGCGCGGCTATTTTTTCCGCTCTCCCGATGCGCCATGCTGGCGGGCGCTGTTCCGACGCCATGGCCTCGAGGATGGCCGTCAGCCCGCCAGCTCGGCCAGCGCCTTCTTGACGGCCGGCCGCCCGGACATGCGGTCAAAATGGTCGGCGACCTTCGGGAAGGCGTTGATGTCGACGCCGTCGCCTTCGAGCCATTGCGCGATCGTGAACAGATAGGGATCGCAGATCGTGTACTGCTCGCCCATCACCCACGGGCCGCGCAGCATCTTCTGCTCGATCAGCGCGAAGCAGGCGCCCATCGTCTCCGGCACCTTCTTCTTCATGTCGGCGAAGGAGGACTCTTCGGTGGCCCAGCGATAGCCCCGCATCTTGTGCGCGTGGGCGATGTGGACCGTCGAGCAGAGATAGCTGTTGAACGACTGCACCTCGGCAAAGGCGAAGACGTCGTCGAGCGGCGCAAGCCGCGCTTCCGGAAAGCGCTGCGCGATATAGGCGAGCATCGCCGGCGTCTCGGTCAGAACGCCCTGCTCCGTCACCAGCGCCGGAACGCGCCCCTTGGGATTGATCGCGAGATAGTCCGGGCTGTTCTGCTGGTTGGTCTTGAAGCTGAGCTTCTCGGCGACGTAGTCGGCGCCGGTCTCGGCCAGCGCGATGTGTGAAGCGAGCGCGCAGGTGCCCGGCGCGACATAGAGCTTGAGCATGGTGATCCCTGACAGATGATATCCGACCCTATCTGCACCGGTCCGGACCGTCCACCCCTGGCCGCCCGCGTGCGCCGTCATGGGCGATCTGCATTCTGCGGGCCGCGTGCTCGACCCGCACGGATCCGGACACGACCCATGCCGATCGATGGCGATGCGACGACGGACATCCCGATGAAGGACATGAGCTCACCCTCTCGCGGCGCGCCGCGCCCGAGGTGTTGCCGAGAAGGACCCTCGCAAATGAGGAGGGCGCAGGGAATGCCGGGCGCTGGCCGCAACCCATGGCCCGCCTGCAGAAAGATAAGCAGGCGGCAGTCACCACAGGTCCAGCCGGTCATCCGGCATTCCCTGCGCGATGGGCTTCCGTTTTATACGTGATCTCCCCGGGGACCGGCTGTCTTGCCCCCGTCACCGGCGGATCATCATCACCGCCCGCTTGGCATCAGCATCGGGATGCCAGGACCACACGATTTCAACGTCCGCGAAAGGCCCCGCACCCGAACCACGACGGCAAGCCGCCGCAGCTCTGCACGAGGCCGGTCGACGTCGCTCGTCCTGACGACGCCGTCGCAGCCACCGCATCCCGCCCCGCGTGTCGTGACGACGCGTACGCCCCTCCTGCCGGGACGGAACGGCATGGATAAGACACCTGATTTGGGGGTGGAGTCAAGAAATATTCTGAAAAACGGAAGTCGAGCCTTGGGACGGGACGAAACGGCATCGGGAATGGCGGGCAAGGTCAGCACATTCTGCGCGTTGATGCGATCAGCACCGACCTGCACGACGCAGCCTCTCGTCGGTGCTGCTCGCTACCGAAGATTTTATGCACGGTCACCGTAATACTGCGTAATCCTGGAGTTGGGAAAGTCAGTCGGGGCCCCCTTGAGTGATCCAATCCTCGATGATCTGGATCTGATCATCCGGTATGAAAGGGCCTCCTTTCGGCATGCGTAACGCAGGACTGTCGATGCCTGTCCGGAGGTCGACCACCAGATTCGCGGCGGCTCCGTTTTGACCGATGACTTCCGGTTGAATGAGATGCTTTCCGTGACCCGATGCCGCGAGAAGGTTCGCCTTGGTGTCCCATTTGAAGGTCGCGCCGTGGCCCTTCAGATGGGCCGGTCTGCCTTTGGCCTGCACCCAGGTCGCCATGCCTTGCTCAAGAATGTCTTTGACTTGTTCAAAGCCCATTTTTGCCTCCTTTCGTCATTTCGAATCGATGACAAACTTCGAAAATATGTGGCTGAGGTTCAGCTTCTTTGGTCGCAGAACGACATTGTAGGCGGCATCCGTCACCGCCTACGTATCGTGACAGCTAAAGCAGTTGACGAAGCTATTCTGCGTGAACGACTCCATGGCCATGCTGGAGAGCCCGTCTTCGCCCGCGACGATTGCGGCGGGATCGTCCGTATCCATACCAGCCGGATTTGCAATCGGCATGTTCGCAGTCAGGAGCTTGGGCTTATCCATCCAGATCGCGCCCACGAGCCGATAATTGCGTCGCGGGTCGTTGGGAGCATTTTGCACGAACAGCGACGTCATGGACTTGTTCAAATCCGCAACATCTCCGTCCTCATCCGTACCCGTTACGACCGATTTCGACCCGGGAAACATCCGATAGACGGACGTTTGGACCGGCTTCCCTCCGCTAAGGAATGTTTGGGAGTTTTCGTCGAACGAAGACGCCATCGCGGCGTCCGACAGGAATCGATTGGCCGCCGACGAGCGCAGAGAAAAATTTCGGCGCTGATCGCGACTATTGGCAGCTTGATTGTTACGCCGATGTGCGGCAATTTTCAATTGTATTTTTAGATGGGGGTCTAAAATGTTTCGTTCCTTAGTCATTACTGCCGTTCTGATGTGTAGCCTTTCAAATTCGGCTCGTAGCGACACGATCCTCTGTCCCCGGCAAAAGGAGCCGACCTGCCAAGACATTCTTCCCGCTCAAGAGATGAACTGCGAACGGTCATTCTGCAATGTCGCCAAAAACTCCGACAACGGCCGTACGTCGTGTCTTTGGACTTGCGCTGCGCGCTTCGATAATTTCAGTATCAACGGTGTCCCTCTTCAATCGCTCCTTGATGCACTGAAGAAGTCGCAGCAACAGCAGTGACGCGGAGCAGACATCATGAAGCGAACGAGCATGACCGCTGTGGTGGCGGCAGCATTGTCCATGAGCTTGGCCGGCTGCGGAACTTACATACCGCAAATGCAGGAGGCTTGGGAAACTTCGCGTACGCCCGTGCTTACCGCAGGCGGCGATCTTGAATTTAAAATTCGCGAGAAAATCTACTGCGATATCGTTCAAGCAGTGCACGACAACGATTCACTGCTGCCTAGTCGATGGGGTGTGCAGACAACGGTGGATCTTCAGGTGGACGAGACCGGCGCCCTGAACCCCGGAATTTCCTTCATCGAACCTCTCGCGGACAGTCAATCACGTTCGCTCGGCCTCGGCGGTACGCTCTCTTCCCAAGGTACGCGCGAAGACAAATTTGGAAACTACTGGAATCTCGACAAGCTTCGGAATTTTCCCGGCGGCACGTGCGCTCAAGACCGTCCATCATTTCACGGTTCGTCCTTCCTCCTCGAGAGCCAATTGGGCATCTCGGAATGGCTGCGCGACCGGCTGCAATCCGAACTAGCGCTCCCGTCCTCGGCATTGCCCAAGGACGCCGGCGACACGTTCAAGCAAGACGTGCTGTCCTATCACGTCAAGTTCGTGGTGATCTCTTCCGGCACGATCAACCCGGTCTGGAAACTCGTCCGGTTTTCCGCCGGCGACGGGTCCACGCTCGGATCTCTGAACCGTACGCGGACCCATGATCTTCTGATCACATTCGGGCCCGCGTTCAAGCCCGGAGGCGCCAACGTCGCGTTGCTCTCGCACCAAGCCCAGGAAATCGGTATCGCGGTCTCGAACGGCAATCGGTCGTTGGCGCCGCGATAGACGCTTTCCAAAGGTGGTCCGAAATCCATCTTCGAAGTCGCACACGCATCACCACAACAACGCGGTCGGCGGACGCGGTAGGCGCTTTTTTCGATCGAGCCGATAGGCTCTTCGGGCCTCTTCGCGCTTTTGAAAGTGGGCTATCAGGAAAGATCGCATTTCGAGCTTTACGATCGTGAGGAAATTGGAGGCTAGGGTGTGGAGGCTAGGGGGCCCGCACGACAGCTCTGCATGAGCTGTGTGGCGTAGGGCGCGCCTTTGCCCGCCTTACGCCACACAGCTCACGGAGGGCCTTCAGCCTCCATCACACGCGTAGCTTCAATCCCCAAGCCCGTGCGCGACGACCTTGCGCATCACGTTGGGCAGCGCCTCGCCGTCCAGCGTCGCGATCGGGACCCAGCGCATGCCCTCCGGGGCGCGTGTCCGCGCCGGGACCCGCGCGGTATAGACCACGAGCTCCAGCGGGAAATGCGTGAAGACGTGGGTGACGACGCCGAGCCTGCGGTGCCAGCGTTTCACGCCGGCCAGCTCCGGCGCTTGGGCGAGCGCGTCGGCATCGTCCTGGCCAGCGAGCCATTCCGAGCCGGGAACCTCGGTCATGCCGCCGAGCAGGCCCTTTGCGGGGCGGGAGCGCACCAGCAGCTCGTCGCCTCGGATGACGACGAAGGCGGCGCCGCGCCTGAGCGTGCCGGTCTTCTTGGCGGCCTTGCGCGGGAACGTCTCCTGGTCGCCGCGCTCGCGTGCGGCGCAGTCCTCGCTCAAGGGACACAGCGCGCAGGCCGGCTTCTTCGGCGTGCAGATGGTGGCGCCGAGATCCATCAGCGCCTGCGCGCTGTCGCCGGCGCGCGACGGCCCGAGCAGCGTCGCTGCCAGCGCCTGGATCTGCGGCTTGGCCTGCGGCAACGCCTCCTCCACCACGAACAGCCGCGAGACGACGCGCTCGATATTGCCGTCGACCGGCATGGTCAGCCGATCGAACGCGATCGCGGCAATGGCCGCCGCGGTGTACGGACCGATGCCGGGCAGCGCGCGCAGCCCCTCCTCGGTGTCCGGGAACACGCCGCCATGCTCGCGCAGCACGGTGACGGCACAGGCATGCAGGTTGCGCGCCCGCGAATAATAGCCGAGGCCGGCCCACATCCGGAGCACGTCGTCGAGCTCGGCGCTGCCGAGCGCGGAGACATCCGGCCAGCGCGCCAAAAACTTCTCGAAATACGGCCCGACCGCCTTCACCGTGGTCTGCTGCAGCATGATCTCCGACAGCCAGACGCGATAGGGATCGGAGCGCTGCCCGGCCGGCGCGCGCCACGGCAGCCGCCGGCGGTGGCGGTCGTACCAGGCGAGCAGTTGTGCGGGGCGCTCGGCGGAGCCGCGATTCTCTGGTCGGCTCTTGCGCTTGGAAGGAAGGGCTGATGACACCATTGGCTTAATCTAGTACGTCAGGAGCCATCGTCGCCCGCTGGACCGCCGTCTCGTCTGCGGCATCCACGGCTTTCTTCGAGCCCCGGCGGCTCGGACGGGCGGCAGACCACGAGAAGCCTGCATCGATGGCAAAGCCCGGCCGCCTCACCGCAAAACCGCTGTCGCTCATGATGGGCGACGTGCTGACGGCCGCCTATGCCAAGCAGGGCTTTGCCGCGCGCGAGCTGGTGACGCGCTGGCCGGAGATCGCGGGGCGCGAGATCGCCGAGCACGCCCAGCCGCTGAAGATGCAATGGCCGCGGCCGGTCGAGGGCCAGCCGCAGGAGCCGGCGACCTTGATCCTGCGCGTCGAGGGGCCGATGGCGCTGGAGATCCAGCATTCGTCGGACGTGATCCTGGAGCGGGTCAACCGCTTCTTCGGCTGGCACGCGGTGGGCAAGCTGGCGCTGCGACAGGGGCCGCTGTTGCGCCCCCCGGTGAAGCGCCGCCCGGTGCCGCCCGATCCGAAGACGGTCGCGAAGGTCGCGCAGACCCTGACCGCGATCGAGGACGACGCCCTGCGCGACGCGCTGGCCCGCCTGGGCGCCGCCATCAAGCGAAATTGACGCTGACGCTTTGATCCCCATTTGCGGCCCGGCATTGCCTCCGGGTGGGTTTCAAGCTAGCGAAAAGCCGAGTTACGAGCGTTTCAGGCGCGAGATGCGCCCATTTCGGAGCAGAGCCTTGATCATCACCCGCCGCGCCTTCACCGCTGCCCTGTCGCTGACCGGCCTCGCCGCGCTGGCCGGCTTCTCCCCGCTGCGGCTGATCTCGGACGCGATGGCGCAGAGCGCCGCCGATGTCGCCAAGCCTCAGTCGTTGCCCGACATGGCGATCGGACCGGCGGACGCTGCGGTGACCATCACCGAATATGCCTCCATGACCTGCCCGCACTGCGCGGCGTTCAACGCCACCGTGTTCCCGAAGCTGAAGGCCGAATACATCGATACCGGCAAGATCCGCTACATCTTCCGCGAGTTCCCGCTCGACATCAAAGCCGCCGCGGGCTCGATGCTGACGCGCTGCATCGCCAAGGACGACGCGCAGAAGTATTTCGCGGTCACCGACATGCTGTTCCGCTCGCAGAACGACTGGGTGGTGAAGAACACGACGGAGACGCTGACGCGGATCGGCAAGCAGGCCGGTCTCAGCCAGCAGCAGGTCGAGGCCTGCCTCAAGGACCAGGCGTTGCTCGACAAGATCGCCGCCGACCAGAAATATGCGAGCGACATTCTTAAAGTCGATTCGACGCCGACCTTTTTCATCAACGGCGAGAAGATCAAGGGCGAGGCTTCGATCGAGGAGTTTCAGAAGAAGATCAACCCGCTTCTGAAGAGCTGATTCGAATCACTGAGTCATCAAAGACACAGCGCGGCCCCTCAATGGGGCCGCTTCTGTTTCGTGGGCCGTTCGCCACGAGAAAGCCTTGGAAAAGCAGGCCCGGCGGGTTGCCCTGGGGACCAGCCCTCGCCATTGTCCCGCCCTCAGAATGAGGCGCCAGGGCGACTCAGTCCACATTGACATTGCCTTCCATGGTATTGTCGGGGCTGGGAGATTCGTCTCCCGCCAACAGAGAATCTGTGCATGAAACTCACGCGTCTTCGTCTTCACGGTTTCAAGACGTTCGTCGAACCGACTGACTTCGTGATCGAACCCGGCCTCACCGGCGTCGTCGGTCCGAACGGCTGCGGCAAGTCGAATCTGGTCGAAGCGCTGCGCTGGGCGATGGGTGAGACCTCGCACAAATCGCTGCGCGCCGCCGACATGGACGCGGTGATCTTCTCCGGCTCGAACACGCGTCCATCGCGCAACCACGCCGAAGTGGTGATGACGATCGACAACAGCGATCGCACCGCGCCGGCCGCCGTGAACGATCGCGACATTCTCGAGATCTCGCGTCGCATCGAGCGCGAGGCCGGCTCGGTCTATCGCATCAACGGTCGCGACGTGCGCGCCCGCGACGTGCAGATCCTGTTCGCCGATGCCGCCACCGGCGCGCGCTCGCCCGCGCTGGTCCACCAGGGCAAGATCGGCGAGATCATCCAGGCCAAGCCCGAGCAGCGCCGCCGCGTGCTCGAAGACGCCGCCGGCGTTGCCGGCCTGCATGCGCGCCGCCACGAGGCCGAGCTGCGGCTGAAGGCGGCAGAGACCAATTTGCTGCGTGTCGAGGACGTCATCGGCCAGCTCTCCGGCCAGATGGAAGGCCTGCGTAAGCAGGCGCGGCAGGCGATCCGCTATCGCGAGGTCGCCGCCAAGGTGCGCAAGGCCGAAGCCACGCTCTATCACCTGCGCTGGATGGGCGCGCATGCCGACCTCAACGACGCCGCGCATGTGCACGATGTCGCCGTTCGCGAGATGGCGGAGCGGACCCGCGAGCAGGCCGAATCGGCCCGCATCCAGGCGATCCGTTCGTCGCATCTGCCGGCGCTGCGCGAGGCCGAGGCCCGCGCCGCCGCGACGATGCAGCGGCTGAAAAATGCCCGCGATCTGCTCGACCGCGAGGAGGTGCGCGCCAAGGAGCGCGTTAGCGAGCTCGATCGCCGCCTGATGCAGCTCACCGCCGACGTCGCGCGCGAGCAGCAGCAGAACCAGGACGCGCAGGTCGCGCTGCAACGTCTTGAAACTGAAGACGCGGAGCTGAAGGAAGAGATCAAGGCGCGCGTCGAGATGCGCAGCGGCGTCGACGAGCGCGTCGCCGAGGCCGAGGCTGATCTGGCCGAGACCGAGCGCCAGTTCACCGAGCTGACGACGCAGCTCGCCGACCTCACCGCGCGCCGCAACCAGCTCGAAGCCAACGTCCGCAGCCATCGCGAGCGTCTCGCCCGCCTCGACCAGGACATCGCCAATGTCCGCGCCGACGAGGAGCGGCTGGCGCAGGAGACCGCGCATCTCGGTGATCTCGACACGCTCGCCGCCTCGCTCGAAGCGGCCGAGGAATCCGAGGCGCAGGCCGAGGCCGCGGTGCAGACCAACGAGTCGGCGCAGGCCAATGCGCGGCAGAAGCTCGAAGCCTCGCGCGCCCCGCTCGCCGAGGCCGAGAAGCGGGTGCAGCGGCTGGAGACCGAGGCGCGCACCATCTCCAAGATGGTGAACAGCGAGACCAAGAATCTGTGGCCGCCGATCATCGACGGCGTCACCGTCGCCAAGGGCTATGAGAAGGCGCTCGGCGCCGTGCTCGGCGACGACCTCGATGCGCCGGTCGATGCCTCCGCGCCGATGCACTGGACCGTCGCCGGCGCCGAGGTCACCGATCCCGCGCTGCCCGACGGCGTCGAGCCGCTCGCGGCCTATGTGCAGGCGCCGCCGGAGCTGTCGCGCCGCCTGGCCCAGATCGGCGTGGTGTCGCGCGACCGCGGCGCTCAACTGGTTTCTCAACTCAGGACCGGCCAGCGGCTGGTGTCGCCGGAAGGCGACGTCTGGCGCTGGGACGGCTTCATCGCCGCGGCGCACGCGCCGACCGGCGCGGCCCGGCGCTTGGCCGAGCGTGCCCGCCTGATCGATATCGAGGCCGAGCTCGAGCAGGCGCGCATCGATGCCGCCAACAAGCGCCAGGCGCTGGAGAGCGCCGAGGCCGAGGTGAGGGCCGCGACCGCCGCCGAGAGCGCCGCGCGCGAAGCCTGGCGCGCCGCGCAGCGCGAGGTGAACTCGGCGCGCGAGCGCCACGCCAATGCCGAGCGCGAGATCAATCGCCATTCGGCGCGCAAATCGGCGCTGGTCGAGGCCTCGACCCGCCTCGCCCATGACCGCGCCGAGATCGCCGAGCTGCACCAGAATGCGCTGGAGGCGATCGAGGAGCTGCCGGCGACCACCGAAGCCGATGGCCGGCTGGCGGCCGTGCGCGCCGAGATCGAGGCCAAGCGCCGCGCCGCGGCCCAGGTGCGCGCCGAGGCCCAGGCGCTGGCCCGCGAGGCCGAGCTCGCCGACCGCCGCGTGCAGGCGATCATCAGCGAGCGCAACGACTGGTTCAACCGCATCCGCGGCGCCGGCTCGCAGATCGCCACCATCGAGGCGCGCATCGCCGAGGTGCGGGACGAGCGCGCCGAGCTCGACAACGCGCCGGAGATCTTCGCCGAGAAGCGCAGCGCGCTGATCGACGAGCTCGCCATCGCCGAGGAGGAGCGCCAGGTCGCGGCCGACGCGCTGGCCGAGGCCGAGACTGCGATGGGCGACACCGACCGCGCTGCGAAAGCGTCGCTGGAAGCGCTGTCGAAGTCGCGTGAAGCGGCCGCCCGTGCCGAGGAGCGGCTGGAGAGCGCCAAGCGCCGCGTCGGCGACGTCGAGCGCGAGATCCACGACATGCTCGAATGCGAGCCGAACGCGGTCGCGGCGATGGCCGAGATCGGTCCGGACACGCAACTGCCGCCGCTGCACGAGATCGAAGAGACCTTGGAGAAGCTGCGCCGCGACCGGGAGCGGCTCGGCGCCGTCAACCTGCGCGCCGAGGAAGAACTCACCGAGGTCGAGGGCTCGCATACCGCGCTGACCACCGAGCGCGACGACCTCGTCGAGGCCATCAAGCGGCTGCGCCAGGGCATCCAGAGCCTCAACAAGGAGGCGCGCGAGCGTCTGCAATCCTCGTTCGAGACCGTCAACGACCACTTCAAGCGGCTGTTCACCGAGCTGTTCGGCGGCGGCGAAGCGGCGCTGCACCTGATCGAGAGCGACGATCCGCTCGAGGCGGGCCTCGAGATCATCGCCAAGCCGCCGGGCAAGAAGCCGCAGACGCTGTCGCTGTTGTCGGGCGGCGAGCAGGCGCTGACGGCGATGGCGCTGATCTTCGCGGTGTTCCTTACCAACCCCTCGCCGATCTGCGTGCTGGACGAGGTCGACGCGCCGCTCGACGACCACAACGTCGAACGCTTCTGCAACCTGCTGCACGAGATGAAGGGCTCGACGGAGACCCGCTTCATCATCATCACCCACAACCCGATCACCATGGCGCGCATGAACCGGCTGTTCGGCGTCACCATGGCCGAGCGCGGCGTGTCGCAGCTCGTCTCGGTCGCGCTCGACGAGGCCGTGAAGATCCTCGACCAGCAGGTGGCGTGATCTTGCTCCGTCATTCCGGATCGCCGCCTGCGCGGCGGCCGGACTGACGCGTGGAGAGGACCGATGATCTCTCCTGATCTGCCCGCCGCGCTGAAGGCGTCCCTCGAAGCCATGCTGCACGGGCAGTCGCGGCAGGATGCAGCCGCCCGGGCGGCCCGCATCTCGGCCGCCTACCGCAGCGGCGGCAATTCCGGAACGATCACGAGCGACGCCGACGCCATTGCCTATGCCACGGTGCGAATGCCGGGGACCTACGCGGCGGTCGTTGCCAGCCTCAATGCCGTGATGCAGGCGAGCCCGGACTTCGCTCCGGCCTCGCTGCTGGATGTCGGTGCCGGACCAGCGACCGCGAGCTTCGCTGCGGCGGAAGCGTTTCCGCTGCTGACCTCGTTCAACGCCGTCGATTCCAATCCAGCGTTGCGCGGGCTGGCGCTGACGCTCGCTGACGACACGATGCGCCTCCGCGACCTCTCTTATGCGCTGGGACCGGCGCGAGCGCTGCTCGATCGTGCCGGAAGGGCCGATCTCGTCATCGCCAGCTACATGATCGGTGAGCTGACGGATGCCGAGCGCTCTGCGACCGTCGACGCGCTGTGGGCCAGGACCGGCGATGCGCTGCTGATCGTCGAGCCCGGCACGCCCGCTGGCTATCAGCGCATCATCGCCGCGCGTGACCGCCTGATCGCAGCCGGGGCTCATGTCGCGGCGCCCTGCCCGCACGCAGCGCCGTGTCCCCTCGTGGCACCGGACTGGTGCCACTTCGCGCAGCGGCTGGCGCGGTCGCGGGCACATCGCGAACTGAAAGGGGCTGACGTCCCGTTCGAGGACGAGAAGTTCAGCTTCGTTGCCCTCACCCGCAAGCCAGCAACGCATCGGCCCGCCGCGCGCGTGCTGGCGCCGCCGGCGGTCACCAAGGTCGGGGCAACCGCGAAGCTGTGCCAGGCGGATGGTGCCGCTGGCGTCATCAGCGTTCCCCGCCGCGACAAGCCCGCCTTTGCCGCCGCCCGCCGGTGGGACTGGGGCGACGGCGTGGAGCGGCCGCCACGGCCGTAGATACCGTCGCGGCCGCAGATGGTTAACGACAGGTCGTGTTAGTCTCTCATTTTCGCGATTTCGCGAAACCCGAGAGAAATCGCTGCTTGCTACGGTGAGCTGCAACAGGCGCTGGATGCGCTGCTCACACGGGAACGCGTTTCGATGTTCAGGACGATGATGATCACCGCCGCGCTGCTGGCTTCGGCAGGAACGGCCCTGGCAAACGGCCACGGTGGTGGATCCTCGGCACCGCCCCCACCGAAACAGGAGGGCCCGCCGGCCAAGGCCATCGTCGGCAAGAACGGTCCCGTCCTGGTCGACCCAAAAGGGATGACGCTCTACTATACCGAGCGCGACAACACCGGGAACAAGTCGACCTGCGACGGTGCCTGTGCCGAGAAGCGGCCGCCGCTGATCGCCCCCGACAACGCGACCGCCAGCGGCGACTTCACCGTCATCACCCGCAGCGACGGCAAGAAGATGTGGGCCTACCGCTACCGGCCGCTCTACACCTCGCAGCTCGACAGCGTCCCCGGCGATATCAAGGGCAACGACCCCACGCAGCAATGGCGGGTCGCCCGTCCCTATTGAGCCCTGCGCATCGTTGCCTCCGACGCCAATTCGGTCGCCTGGGCGTCCATCGAACGGACCGGCCAGGCTCAAGCGACTTGAACGGGCACCCCCCGTGATGCGACCAATGCACGCCGGTCCACCTGCGGACCGGCGGCGCCGTCGCGTGTCGGCCGCCTCGTTCTCCCGCCCTCTCCCTCGGAGCCCGTCATGTCCGGCTGGATCGTCCTCGGCATCATCGTCATTCTCGTGCTGTTCGCCCTTGGCGCCTACAACCGGCTGGTCGCCCTCAGCCAGCGGGTCGGCCAGGCCTTTGCCGACATCGACGTCCAGCTCAAGCTGCGCCACGACCTGATTCCGAATCTGGTCGAGACCGTGAAGGGCTACGCTGCGCATGAGCGCGGCACCCTCGACGAGGTCATCAAGGCTCGCAATGCGGCGATGTCGGCGCAGGGCCCGGCCCAGGTCTCGGCCGCCGAAGGCCAACTTTCCGGCGCACTCGGTCGCCTGATCGCGCTGTCCGAGGCCTATCCGGACCTCAAGGCCAACGCCAACTTCCAGCAGCTCGCCGGCGAGCTCTCCGACATCGAGAACAAGATCGCCGCCAGCCGCCGCTTCTTCAACAACGCGGTCCAAGAGTATAATACCGGCATCCAGCAGATGCCCGCCGCACTGTTCGCCGCGACCTTCGGCTTCACGCGCAAGGAGTTCTTCGATCTCGGCGCCAGCCGGACCGAAGTCGAGGCCGCGCCGAGCGTCAAGTTCTGATCCCGCGCCCTCCGCGCTGAAGGGTCCGACGCCATGGCCGCCTACGGTCTCTACACCCACATCGCATCGAACAAGACTCGTTCGGTGCTGCTGCTCGGCGGCCTGTTCCTGCTGATCTACGTGCTGGTGTTCGCCGGCGCGCTGATCGCGGAGGTCATGATCAACGGCAATGGCAGTGTCGCCTATTACATGAACGCGGCCACCCGCGACCTGATCAGGGCGCTGCCCTGGGCCACGCTGGGCGCGGCGGCCTGGATCGTGATCGCCTATTTCTTCCATCAGAAGATGATCGACGCGGTCACCGGCGGGACCGCGGTGACGCGTCAGGAGCAGCCGCGGCTGTACAATCTGCTCGAAAACCTCTGCATCTCGCGCGGCATCACCATGCCGCAGCTGAAGATCATGGACAGCCCGGCTCTGAACGCCTTCGCGACCGGCCTGAACCCGCGGCAATACGCGGTCACCGTCACGACCGGCCTGCTCGACGCGCTCGATGACCAGGAGATCGAGGCGGTGCTCGGCCACGAGCTGACCCATATCCGCAACGGCGACGTCCAGCTGATGGTCGTGGCCGTCATCATCGCCGGCGTGGTCGGCTTCTTCGGTGAACTGTTCTTCCGCCTGTTCACCAACATGAGCTGGGGCGGCGGCTGGGGTCGCTCGTCGTCGTCGTCCTCCTCGTCCGACTCCGACCGCAAGGGCTCCGGCGGCGGGGCCATCATCGTCGTGATCATCGCGGTGGTGCTGATCGTGGTGGCCTGGCTGCTGTCCCAGGTGGTCAAGCTGGCGCTGTCGCGCACCCGCGAATACCTTGCCGATGCCGGGTCGGTCGAGCTGACCAAGAATCCGGACGCCATGATCACCGCCCTGCGCAAGATCGAAGGGCGCGGCGAACTGCCCGGCGCCACCTCCGCCGTCATGGAATTGTGCGTCGACAATCCGCGCGAGGGCTTTGCCGACCTGTTCGCCACCCATCCCTCGGTCGATGCCCGGGTCCAGGCGCTGATCAGGTTCGCCGGCGGCCATGATCCGGGCCCGATGGCGCTGCCCACGGACGAGGCACAGCCGGACGACACCGGCGCCAACGCGACCGAAAGCGACGCTCCGCCACCGTTGCCGTCCGGTGGTCCCTGGGGCCAGGCCGATGGCCCGGCCCCGCCATCTGGCCAGGGTCAAGCCGCTCCCCAGGGACCGTGGACCACCCCCGCGACCGGTCCCTGGGGCCGGCACTAGTCGCCGCCTTCGCCGCGGAATTCAGCCGCCAATCCCGTGCGACGGGCAATTGTCCTGCCATTCGCTTGCAAGTGCTTCCTCGCCGGCTCGAACGCCCGGGCCGGAATGCCTCCGATTGCTCCAGCCTGTTGCGGCGAAGGCGCAAATTTCCCCGGTCTCGTGCTGCAATGAATTTGAATTCTCCAGCGTTTCTGCCATGTTCGCGCCCAAAGCAGAATGCAAAGCGCCGGCCCCCTGGCCGGCCTCAGGGCTGAAGGACTTTCCATGGCGAAACCGGCAGTGGTTGTGGTGGGTGCGGACAAGGGCGGGGTCGGCAAGACCACGGTGTCACGGACGTTGCTCGATTATTTCAGCGCCAACAACGTCCCGACCCGGGCGTTCGACACCGAGCATCCGCGCGGCACGCTGAAGCGCTTCCACCCGGAAATCACCGAGATCGTCGACATGAATTCGACGCCGGACCAGATGAAGATCTTCGACACGCTGAGCGCGGTGGCGCCCTCGGTGACCGTGATCGACGTCCGCGCCGGCCTGATGTCGCCGACGCTCGCGGCACTGCGCGACATCGGCTTCCTCGACGCCGCCCGCTCCGGCCAGATCACCTTCGCGGTGTTCCACATCCTGGGCTCGTCGATCGCCTCGCTGGACGAGATCGCGGAGACGGCAAGCTACATGATCGGCGCGAAGTACTTCCTGGTGAAGAACTTCATCAACAACACCAGCTTCTTCGAGTGGGACCAGTCGACCTACAATTCCTACTTCCACCGCATCAAGGACGCGACCGAGCTGACCATCCCGAAGCTCAACGAAATGGCGTTCGAGCAGGTCGAGGTCGCCTCGGTGCCGTTCCTCAAATTCGTCGCCAACAAGGGTCCCCGCGACGAGGCCGCCAACTACTCCTTCGTGCTGCGCGGCTATGTCCGGCATTGGCTCGCCAACGTCTGGAGCGAGTACGACCGCATCAAGCTGACCGACATCGTCGGCTCGACCAAGGCGGCGGCGCCGCGGCCGGCCGGGGAAAAATAGCAGCTCCGTGAAGGATGGGACTTTATCGCAACCGCATTTGACCTGATATAGGTCGGATGCCCGCGACGCCTGTCTACATCGTCTGCTCGCCCCGGCCGCAATCCGGGAAGACGCTGCTTGCGCGGGTGCTGAGCGAGTTCCTACTGCTGAAGAACGGCCAAGTGCTCGCCTTCGACGTCACCTTGCGCGAGCCGTCGCTGCTCGACTTCCTGCCGCAGATCACGGAGACCGCGACGATCGAGGACACCTACGGCAAGATCCAGCTGATGGACCGGGTGATCCTCAACGACGGCATCCCCAAGGTGATCGACCTCGGCTACTACTCGTTCGACGAGTTCTTCAAGATGTCCGAACAGATCGGCTTTTTGAAGGAGGCCGCGCGGCGGAACGTGGTCCCGATCATTCTGTTCTGCGCCGAAGGCGACCGGGTCTCGATGCGCGCCTACGATGCCCTGCGGCGCCAGATCCCGAAGCCCCAGCTGATCGTGGTCGAAAACGACCACGTCCTTCGCGAGGAGCTCCCCGACCTCTACAGCCGCAGCAAGCATCTGCACATTGCCGCCCTGCCCGCGTTCCTCAGAACCTATATCGAACGTTTTTCGTTCTCCTTCACCGGCTACCTGCGCCAGGAGAAGGACCCCTCCACCGAGCTCTATCAATGGATCCGGCGCAACTACTATGCGCTGCGCGAGATCGAGAACGAGCTTCTGATGCAGCGGTCCTGACGCCGCCGCGCGCTTCTCAGTGCCCTTCGAAGGAGATCAGCGTGCGCACGGGCACGTCGAGCGCGCGCAGCTTGGCGGCGCCGCCGAGATCCGGCAGGTCGATGATGAAGCAGGCCGCCACCACGGTCGCGCCGATCTGGCGCAACAGCTTCACCGCGCCCTCGGCCGTGCCGCCGGTGGCGATGAGGTCGTCGACCAGGATCACGCGCTCGCCGGGCTGCACCGCGTCGACATGCATCTCCATCTCGTCGGTGCCGTATTCCAGCGCATAGGACATGCTGACCGTCTTGTGCGGCAGCTTGCCTTTCTTGCGGATCGGCACGAACCCGGCCGACACCTGATGCGCCACTGCGCCTCCGAGGATGAAGCCGCGGGCCTCGATGCCCGCGACCTTGTCGATCTTGGAGCCGGCCCAGGGATGCACCAATTCGTCGACCGCGCGGCGGAACGCGCGCGCGTCCGCCAGCAGGGTCGTAATGTCCCGGAACAGGATGCCCGGCTTCGGATAGTCCGGAATGGTGCGGACGGTGTTCTTGATGTCCAGATCGAACGTCATCGTGCTCTCATTGCCTCGTTTGGCCGTGACCGCGAGGAATTCATCATTGCGAGCGAAGCGAAGCAATCCAGGGCCGCGAAAACAACTCTGGATCGCTTCGTCGCTCACGCTCCTCGCGATGACGGCAACCACCTCTCACCCCGGCTGATTGAGCCGGAACGCATTCTCCACGATCCTCAAACCCACGGCATCGCCGAGTGACATCAGCGATTCCGGATGGAACTGCACGCCGCCGACCGGCAGCGTCTTGTGCTCGATCGCCATCGCCACGCCGTCCTCGGTTGCCGCCGTGACGGTCAGCACCTCCGGCATGCTGTCGCGCTCGACGAACAGCGAATGATAGCGGCCAATGACGATCTCGTTCGGCAGGCCCTGCATCAGGCGGCCGCCGCGCACCTGGACCCGCGAGGGCCTTCCATGCGCCGGCTGGGCAAGCTGGCCGAGCTGGCCGCCGAAATACTCGCCCATCGCCTGCACGCCGAGGCACACGCCGAAGATCGGCAGCTTCTTCGCGAGCGCAGCGTCGATCGTCGTCGAGATCTTGAAGTCCTCGGGGCGGCCTGGCCCCGGCGACAGCACGATCAGATCCCAGCTTCGTTCGGCGAGCATCTTCAGCGCGTGGACATAACGCACCACGGTGACGTTGGCGCCGACCTGGCGGAAATAGTCGGCCAGCATGTGAACGAAGCTGTCGTCGTGATCGATCAGCAGCACGTTCTTGCCGGAGCCGGTGGCATCCGGCGCGGTCGACGACAGCGGCTTCGGCGGATCGCCGCGCAGCGCCTGGAACAGCGCCGCCGCCTTGACCTGGCACTCACGATCCTCGGCCGCGGGATCGGAATCGAACAAGCAGGTGGCGCCGACACGGACCTCGGCGAGCCCGTCCTTCATGCGGATGGTGCGGATCGTCAGGCCGGTGTTGATCGAGCCGTCGAAATTCACCGCGCCGATGGCGCCGGCATACCAGCGCCGCGGCGAGCGCTCATTGTCCTCGACGAACTGCATCGCCCACAGTTTTGGCGCGCCGGTCACGGTCACGGCCCAGGCGTGGGTCAGGAAGGCATCGAGCGCGTCGAAGCCCGGCCGCAGCATGCCCTCGACGTGATCCACCGTGTGGAACAGTTTCGAGTAGGTCTCGATCTGCCGGCGCGCCAGCACCTTGATGGTGCCGGGCACGCAGATGCGCGCCTTGTCGTTGCGGTCGACGTCGGTGCACATGTTGAGCTCGAACTCGTCCTTCTCCGAGTTCAGGAGCTGGCGGATCTGCTCGGCATCGCCGATGGCGTCGCGGCCGCGGGCGATGGTGCCGGAGATCGGACAGGTCTCGACGCGACGGCCGTCGGAGCGGACGAACATCTCGGGTGAGGCCGAGACCAGGAACTCGCCGTCGCCGAGATTCATCAGCGCGCCATAGGGCGACGGATTGATCCGGCAGAGCCGCTGGAACACTTCCGCCGGCGAGCGCTCGCACGGCTCGGCAAAGAGTTGGCCGGGCACCGCCTCGAACAGGTCGCCGCGGGCAAACGCGGCGCGGGCCTTCTCGACCGTCGCCTGGTACTCGCCGGGCGCGTGATCGGCAAACCCCTGGCGCGGCTCCTTGAGATAGATGCTGGCGTCGGTGTCGCGCGACAGGCCTTCCGTCGACTGTCCGTTCCAGGAAAAATCATAAGACAGCACGACGCCGCGGCCGGTGGCGCGGTCGTAGGCCAAGAGGCGATCCGGCACGTAGAGCACGATGTCGCGCTGGTCCTTCTCGCGCGGCCGCTTCTGCTGGAGGTCCTCGATCTGGAACACGAGGTCGTAGGCGAAGGCGCCGAACAGGCCGAGCAGCGGGTCGTCATTGGCCGAGAGCGCCGCGATCATCGCCCGCACCAGCGACATCACGCTGGCGCGCCGCGTGCGCTGGTCCTCCTCGACCGGGGCCGGGCCGCGGACGATGTGTCCAGCGAGCCGCGCCGGCGAAGCTTCGGTGATGACCACACAGGGCTCGCGCAGCGTGTCCTTCAGGAACGCGATCAGCACCTCGCCGCGGCGGTTCAGCGCCTGCAGGGTGAAGTCAGTGCCCTTGGTCTCCAGCACCAGCGGCGGATCGGCGAAGCCGAGGTCGAAACTCTCGTAGCGGCCGGGCACGGTCGTGCCCGAGGACAGCACCACGCCACGGCGGCGGTCGAGCAGGTTGATCAGGTCATCGAGCCGGCTGGCGCCACCGGAAAACTGCTCGACGGCGCGCGTGATCGCGAGCCCGCTGGAGGTGCGGTAGTCGCTGCGGGCCGGAAGGGCGAAAACGGTCCTGTTCATGGGGTCCTCTTGGGCGTCCTCTTACGGAATTTGCCGAGGAAACGCCACACAGGACCAACCGGAAGCCGCCGCTGCGTGGCGGCCCCTCTGCGATCGAATGTCAAACAAATCGCACCGGCCACCTTTTACAAGGTGCGCCACCAGAGACGGGCTGGGCGGACAAGGGTGCTCATGCCGCGGAACTGACCACGGCGGGCAGCCGGGGTCAAGGGCGGTGGGGCCACAAATGGGGGTGTGATGCCTCAGCCGATCAACAGAGGCGCCGCGGGCCGGCTGCCCGATACAGCGCCCTCGCCCCTTGTGGGAGAGGGCATGTGCGGCCCATCCGCTAACGCGGCTGGGTGAGGGGTCTCTCTCCGCAGCGGCGCTTGCAGAGGCATACCCCTCACCCAACCGAGCATGCCGCTCTGTCCTACATGCCCTCTCCCGTAAGGGGCGAGGGCGTAATAATACGCACCGGCGAGCCGAAGGCACTGGCGCCGACGAGAATGACAAAGGAACATGCAGCAGCATTCTCGCGACACATGATGCCCGAGTGATGATCATCAATTCCGCCCTCCAAGTCGAGGGCGCAGGAAAGGCCGGGCATCGGCTGATGCCCGTGGTCCGCCTGCAGCAAAAAAAGCAGGCGGCAGTCACCACAGGTCAGCCGGACGACCGGCCTTCCCTGCGCGATGGTATGACGGCTTATACGCACTCTCCCCGGGGACCGGGCTGTCTTGCCCCCGTGACCGGCGGATCATCATCACCACCGGCGCGGCCTCAGCGTCGGGAGGCCAGGACCATGCGACTTCACCGTGCGCGCCCGCCGTTCGTCCGCACGACGTCTGCCATGCTGCGACGTGACACGCCCACCGCATCTCCACCCCGCGTGTCGTGACGATCGCGATACGCCCCTCGTGCCGGGGTGGGACGGAGATATCAGAGCACGAATTCCGAAAAATAGAAACAAGAATGTTTTTTGGCGAAGGACTGGACAGGGCAAATCAGCTTGAGGCGGCTGATGAATTTCGCGGGGCGGCGCATGATCGACCAGCCCGGCACGGAGATCATCGGCAGAGCGAATATCCGAATTGCCGGGCATGCAGTGCCCGGTCTATGCTGCACCGTCTCCCTTGCTGAAGGCATTCGTCCTTTGCGACGCCATCCCCTGGCCTTGCCCGCCATGCTCCTCTTTGCCGCGGCGACGGCGCCCGACGCTGTTGCGCAGGGCGAGCCGCCACTGGCATGGTGCCTGGACCGCCGTTTCCCGGCCGACCAGCGGATCGAGAGCTGCACCTTCGCATTGCAGTCCGATCGATGGTCCGGACAAGATCAGATCCACGGCTATTTCAATCGTGGCAATGCGTACTATGAGAAACAGGAGTACGACCGCGCCATAGCCGATTTCACCGAAGCGATCAGGCTCGATCCCTCCTACCCGGCGGCCCGCAACAATCGTGGGTTCGCCTACGCAGGCAAAGGCGACTACGATCGGGCGATTGCAGATTATGACGAGGCGATCAAGCTCGATTCGAAGAAGCCGCTCTACTACTACAATCGCGGCTTGGCCTACTTCTCGAAAGAAAATTATGATCGGGCGCTCACGGACTTCAATCGAACGTTGGCGCTGGACCCCGAGCAAGCCAAGCCCTACGTTGATCGCGGCGCAATCCATGTTCTGAGGAACGACTTCGATCGCGGTCTCGCAGATATAGACGAGGCGATCCGACGCGACCCGACTGACGCCACCGCATACAGCCTTCGCGCCGCCGTGCATAAACACAAGAAGCAGTTCGACCGCGCCATTGCCGACTACAGCGCTGCAATCAAATTCGGCCTGACGCCCGCGAAAGCCCTTAACGCCCATTTCAACCGAGGGATCGCGTATTTCGAAACAGGTGACATCGATCACGCCATCGCCGATTTCGACGAAACGATCAGGCGCGATCCGGGTCACGTTCTTGCCCATGTCAATCGCGGCATAGCATATGACGATAAGGGCGATCACGACCGTGCCATCATAGATTTCGGCGTGGCGATCAAGCTCGAGCCGCAACACGCGAAAGCGTACATGAACCGCGGCGCGGCCTACGACAAGAAAGGCGATCATGACCGCGCCATCGCCGATTTTGACGAGGCTCTGAGGCTTAATGGCAAGCTTGCAGAGGCCTTCAACCGTCGCGGTATCGCCTACGACGACAAAGGGGATCACGACCGGGCCATCGTCGACTTCGATCAGGCCATCAGGCTCGATCCGAGCTATGCCGATGCCTACAACAATCGCGGCCTCGCCTACAAGGAGAAGGCAGACTACGATCGCGCGATCGCCGACTTCGACGCGGCCATCGCCCTGGCGCCGGATTTCTCCGAGGCCCAAGGCAACCGGGATGCGGTTCGCGAGCTGAAGAAGAGCCGCGGGGCTGCAATGCCGGCCCCGGAACGTTAGACGGGTCCGCGGCTGATGCGGACGCGGCGCTGGGTCCGGCCAACCCGGCTATTCCTGACGCGTCATGCGCAGCCGCCCGCTAACCGCAACTCACTGCGATGCATATCGAACAGGTCGCCACGAGACTCGAGGCAACCTGCTGCTACGAGCGCACGGGCGCGCGCGAACAACTCGATATCGCCCGTCTGCAGCACAATCGTCCCGGTTTCGCAAAGCGCCTCCCCGATAATGCTCGCCGCCTTCTGCCAGTCGGCCGTGGCAAATGACAGCAGCACCGAATCGAAGAACGAGATCGGCGCTGACACCAATTCGCCGTCGCGAATGACGCGCAACGGCGCGTTCTCCGCTTTGAGGCGCGCCCAACGTTCTCGGCAGGCATCACGCCGGCTTGGCGACAGAACGGTCCGCAGATCCCACAGTGCATTGTCGCGAATTGTCTCCGGCGACACTAAACCCAGGCTGACGGCCAGCCGTGGCGCCTTCGGCCCTGTCTCCCCTGCCCGCACGACTGTGTCGGTGAGATCGACGATCTCGATCGGCTCATCGCCGAGCCGCCACAGGAGTTCGAGGAAGCCGGCATATTCCTGGGTCGATCGCCGCGTGAACCAGGCGATCCGTCGGTTGTTGCTCGAGAGTGCCTCGTCCCAGAACGATGTTGCCTGGCCGCCCACCTCTTCCCAGCCTGACACTTGCAATTCCTGGTCCATCCAGGCGGTTCGCAGCTCCGGGTCGGGTGGATTGATCGGACCAAAGCTCAGGCTGTCGGCAAAGCCAATCACGCGGTCGCTGCGCCCAGCCTGCTGGAGCGCAGCGCGCAACGTGCCTGCAGCGGACATGTTGAAGACGACATGAAGGATCGCGTGGGGAATTGTTATCTCCCTTGCCAGACGTGCGTTCACGTGGGGCGAGTCACGATGACGCTTCCCTCGCGCCCCATCGCCGCGCGAGCTTGCTGAAGCGCACCGATGACTCGATCGAGCTCTTCGGCCGCCATGAAGACCTCGATGTCGCCGTCCGTCCTCAACGACAGCGACAATCCAACGCTGCTGCCGACGACGCGAACCAGCACGCATGCGTCGTCGCCGGACGACTTGTCGACGAACGTGATCGGCTCGGTGCTCATGCGGGATCCAGGATCATCTGATAGGCCATGCTAGCAGATATCGAAACGTCGTTGGATTCGACATGCCGCCAAACTGGCGGTGCGCTCCCCTCCCCCTTGCGGACAGGGGAGCTCACTGGCGTTGGGGCGAGCGGCACCTCACAACTTGCGAAGCCGAGCGCTCGCGCGGCAGCGGCTCTACAGCAGCGCCAGCGCGGCTTGTTTGAGGTGGGCGGCGATGGCATCGCGGGCTTCGCGTGAGCCGACGCTGCGCGCCATCGTCACCCCTCCCGAGAGGATCGCCATCAGCGACCAGGCCTTTTGCAGCCGAGCTTCATCGGTGCTCCCCTGCAACCCCTTTGCGATCTGCTGCGCGACCCTTTCGAGCGCGGTGCCATAGGCGGCCTTCGTTTCCTCGCTGGCGCGCGTCACGTCCGGCGTCAGGCTCTGCAGTCCGCAGCTCGAGTCCAGGATGCAATGGAGACGTTCTCCGAGATAGAATGCGATGAACGCCTCGGCCCAGCGCGCTCCCATCTGCTGCTGAAGACTCGCAATGCCCGTCCTGAGATCGTCCAGCCCGGCCAACGCGGCGGCTTCGAACGCGGCGTCCTTCGACTTGAAGTGACCGTAGAACGCGCCGGACGTGACCCCGGCTTCCTTGGCGAGGCCGTCGACGCCGATGCCGCCATAGCCAAGCCGGCGAAAGCCGCGCCCCGCGGCCTCCAACAACTTCGTCTTTGCTTCCTGCTTATGCTCGGCGTGGTACCGCATCTGGCGCCTTCCATAGCGATCGTCATTTCATGCTTGACTGATAACGATCGTTATTCTATTGGTGAATCACGGTCGTTATATAATGACCGCCGTTCCCCGGGACAACCGCCCTAGGGCGAGCACAGGAGGAGTCATGCCGATCAGTCTCACACTCACCGAAGGCGTCATCGCTGCCGACCAGGCGCCGATCGCCGTTGCGCGGATCACGGAATCGTTCCTGAGACACCATGGTCTGGCGGGCAACAGGATCATGGGGGCGAACGTCACGGCCCATCTGAACATCCTGCCGAAGGGCCATACCTTCGCCGGCGGCACGCCGGTCGATGGCGCCTGGATCGAGACCAAGACGCCGTCATTCGCGCTCGCCAGTCACGAGGTCCAGACGGCGTTCTTCGGCGAAGCCACCGACATCCTGCATGACCTCTCCGGCGGGGCGCTTGCCAGGGACCGGATCTGGTCCAACGGCGTCCACGCCGTGGACGGCACCTGGAATCTCGACGGCAGGCCGATGACCAACGACGCGCTCGTGGGGGCCATCACCGCAGGATGATCACGGTCGTCACGGCCGCTACCGCATTGCGCGGCGGCGGCCGTGATTGAATGCCGACCGCTCACGTCCCCGGCTTCACCAGCCCCAGCTCGGCGAACTTCATCTCCGTCGCCACCACCGCGTTCTCATACACCTCGCCGCGCTCGACGAAGTAGTTGAAGTAGCCGGCCGGCGTCTCCGGCTGGATCTCGACCAGCTCCACGGTCTTGTATTTCGGATCGGTGATCACGCCGCTCGCGATCAGGTCGTTGATGCGCTTGAGCGCGTCGACCTCGGCCTTGTAGCCGACCGAGAACCACATCTCCGTGGTCCAGTCCTGCACCTCGAACCAGTTGGCCGGCGCCTGGCCCTGCCACCCCTCGGCGAGCGGGCGGACGGCAAAGACGCGGTCGAAACCGTGCAGCTCGGAGATGATGCTGGCGCGGTGATAAGCGCCGTCCATCTGTCCCTGGGGCAGCTTGGTGAAGCCGTAGAGCGACAGCCACAGCGCGGCCTTGACCGCCTCCGGCGTGATCGGGCGGATGGCGCGCTCGGCCAGCACCTCGGAGGCGTAGCGCAGGTCGCGCTTGGCCGCCGATTGCCGCGCCTTGACGGCATGGGCGTTGGGAACCGACTTCTCCGCCGGCAGCAGCGCCCGCGCCGCCTCGTTGCCGTAGAGATAGCCGGTGCCGGTCTCGGGATCATAGGTGTTGAACACGACGCCGACCGACGTGGCGTTGAGCGTCTCCGCCGCGTGCGCGAAGTCGGCCTCGCTCCGCACCGGGACATATTGCTGCGCCGGCCACAGCCGGTCGGCGAGGGCGTTGAACGGGCCGTCACGCCAATCCGGCCAGGAGACGAAGCGCGCCAGCGCCTCGGCATAGGCGGGACGAAACACCCCGGGATAGCCGAACATCACCGTGCGCAACTGCGACGCCGGATCCCGGTGGCGGTCGGAGGACATCAGCTCGTTGCGCAGATCGAGACCCTGAAGCCACGCCGACAGCACCAGGATCTGGCCGGACGTCGCGGTGACGAGATCCGGCGTCACGCCCCAGGCGCGGGCAGTGTCGAGGAAGCCGGCGCCATGGGCGTTCAAGCCGCCCAGCCCGGCCAGCGCAAAGGCCACTCGCACGGCTTTCTCCATCAGCAGAGGGACCGGAGAACGCTACCTCAGATTGTTTCGGCGATGCAACCGGCGGCGAGACGCAGCGAATTCGAACATCGAACGAAGCGACGCGCTTCGAACATGATCGATGCTCAGATCTCCGCAGGATCCCGGTGATTCGCCGAAACGTGACGGCGCCAAGCGACGAAAAGCTGCAGCCGGCGGCTGTGTGGTGCCTCACAACCTCATGTTGCGCGCGTGCACGCCGCCTCGGGATCGACCAATGATTGTCGCAATCCAAAAAAGTTACATAACTTGGCTGTGCGCGAGGGCAACACTGTTGTCTATCTGCAATAGTGTGGCAATGATTGGTTAACCATATTGAATTACCTTGGTTAACATGGCCCGCGGCAAACAGCCCTCAGTGTCGCATGCGCTCCCGAAGCAGCCGACGCTGCTCGATTGCTTCCTCGAAGCGCAGGCAAAGCGGACGAAGCGTCGACGGCGCTCCGCCGACGCAGTGACCAGCGCCGACCCCTTGGCTCCTTCAGACGACGCTCCGACTCTTGGTGAGGCCGAAGCGCCCTCGGCCGAAACCAAGACCGCCCGCGCGGTTTGAGTCCGCACGGCGCGGTTTGGAACCGACGCGCCGGCCCTCAGCTCAGCCGAGGTGCTTGTGGAAAAACGCCGTGGCGCGGCCCCAGGCGAGCTCGGCGGCCCTGCGATCGTGCACGGTCATGCGCTGCTCGTTTACGAAGGCATGCTCGGCATCGTAGCGATAGAGCTCGAGCGACTTGCCGGCGGCCTTCATCGCCTTCTCGAAGCCGTCCACCAGCGCCGGCGTGCACCAATCATCCTTGTTGGCAAAGTGGGCCTGCAGCGGGATCTTGACGTCGGCCGGCTTCGCCGCCTGCTCAGGCGGAATGCCGTAGAACACGACGCCGGCGGCGAGCTCGTCGATCTTGGTCGCGCCGATGATCGTCACCGCGCCGCCGAGGCAGAAGCCGGTGAGGCCGACCTTGGCGCCGTTGCGCGCCAGATATTGCGCGGCCCCGCGCACGGTCTGCGTGGTCGCGTCCATGAAGTCGAGCGAGTTCATCTCCCGGCCCGCCGCATCCGTATCGTGATAGGGCACCACCGTGCCCTTGTAGAGATCGGGCGCCAGCGCGTTGAAGCCGGCGAGCGCGAAACGATCGCACATCCCCTTGATCTGGTCCTGCAGGCCCCACCATTCCTGGATGACGACGACGCCCGGCGCATCGGCCTGCGCGGCCTTGGCGAGATAGCCCTTGGCCTCCTGGCCATCGGGGCGCTTGAAGCTGATCAGTGTGCCCATGTGTTCCTCCGCAGGTTTTGTTGGAAGCTGAGGAGCGGGGTTTACCGCAAATGCGCGTCCGGCGCGACGGGAGGCGATCGGGTTCGCTGCAACGTGAGAGGATTCGTAGCCCGGATGAGCGCAGCGACATCCGGGGTCCTCGCCGGCACTGTTGCGATCCAGGATGTCGCTGCGCTCATCCGGGCTACGGGCGCTAGACCGGCATCGCGCGCGGCGCGAACAGGATCACTGCCATGCCGGCGAGGCAGATCAGGGCGCCGGCGGCGTCCCACGGATCGGGGCGATGGCCCTCGACCAGCCAGCCCCATAGCAGCGCCGCGGTGATATAGATGCCGCCATAGGCGGCGTAGGCGCGGCCGGCGAGCGGGCTGTCGGCCACGGTGAGAAGCGTCGCGAAGCCGGCGAGCGCGGCCATGCCGGGCAACAGCCATAGCGGCGACTGCCCGAGCCGCAGCCAAGCCCAGAACGCGAAGCAGCCGCCGATCTCCAGCACGGCGGCGCCGGCGAAGGCGAGAAGTGACGGCATGGGCGAACTCCGTTTTGCCGGCTGCGCCGCGGACAAGGCCTCCCCTGGCCCGAGCCCAACTAACACAGGGACAACAAAAAAGCCCCCGGAGGGGCTTTTCGTTTTCATCAGACGTTTCCGATCACCGCTCAATGCGCGGCGGCCCAGACCCGCTTCTTGGTGAAGTACATCAGGCCGGCGAAGATGATCAGGAAGATGAACACCTGATAGCCGATGCGCTTGCGCGCTTCCATGTGCGGCTCGGCGGTCCACATCAGGAAGGTCGCGACGTCGTGGGCATACTGCTTCACGGTGGCCGGCGAGCCGTCGTCGAACGTCACCTGGCCGTCGGACAGCGGCGGCGGCATCTTGATCGCATGCCCGGGGAAGTACTTGTTGTAGTACGAGCCGTCCGGAATGGTGACGCCGTGCGGCGGGGTTTCTTCATAGCCCTGCAGCAGCGCGTTGATGTAGTTCGGGCCCTGCTCCTGGAACTGGGTGAAGAAGTCGATCAGGAACCAGGGGAAGCCGCGCTTGTAGGAGCGCGCCTTGGCCATCAGCGACAGGTCCGGCGGGGCCGCACCGCCATTGGCGGCCCGTGCGGCCTGCTCGTTCGGGAACGGCGACGGGAAGTAGTCGGCCGGCCGGCCCGGACGCTCGAACATCTCGCCGGCGTCGTTGGGACCGTCCTTGATCTTGTACTCGGCCGCGAAGGCGGCCGCCTGCGCCGGCGAGTAGCCCGGGCCGCCGGGCTCGGCGAGATTGCGGAACGCCACATATTGCAGCGAATGGCAGTTCGAGCAGACTTCCTTGTAGACCTTGAGGCCGCGCTGCACGGCGCCGCGATCGAAGGTGCCGAACGGACCGGCAAACGACCACTTCGCCGAAGGCGGGTTCTCCTGGCCTTCGCTGGCACGGGCGTCGCCCATGCTGCCGGCGAGCAGCGACACCGCGGCGACCAGCGCGATCACGGTCGAGACCATCGGCGCCGCCTTGCGGCCGGACCTGGCCAGCACGTCGTCAGCGATCGAGTTCGGCAGCGGGCGCGGCCGCTCGATGCGCGCGAGCAGCGGCAGCACGATCAGGAAGTAGGCGAAGTACAGCACCGTCAGGATGCGGCCGAGCACGACATAGACACCCTCCGGCGGCTGCGCGCCGAGATAGCCGAGGCCGATGCAGACGACGACGAAGATCCAGAAGAACTGCTTGCCGAGCGGACGGTACTTGTTGGAGCGGGTCTTGGCCGAGTCGAGCCAGGGCAGGAACACCAGCACGATGATGGCCGCGAACATCGCGATCACGCCGGCGAGCTTGTTCGGGATCGAGCGCAGGATCGCGTAGAATGGCAGGTAGTACCATTCGGGCACGATGTGCGCCGGCGTCACCGCCGGGTTGGCCGGGATGTAGTTGTCGGCCTCGCCGAGATAGTTCGGCATGTAGAAGATGAACCAGGAATAGAAGATCAGGAAGCAGGCGACGCCGAAGAAGTCCTTGATCGTCGCGTAGGGCGTGAACGGCACCATGTCCTTCTCGGTCTTCGGCTCGACGCCGGCCGGGTTGTTCTGGCCAGTGACGTGAAGCGCCCAGACGTGCAGCACGACCACGCCGGCGATCAGGAACGGCAGCAAATAATGGAGCGCGAAGAAGCGGTTCAGCGTGGGATTACCGACGGAGTAGCCGCCCCACAGCAGGGTCACGATGCTCTCGCCGAAATACGGCACGGCCGAGAACAAATTGGTGATGACGGTCGCGCCCCAGAAGCTCATCTGGCCCCACGGCAGCACGTAGCCCATGAAGCCCGTCGCCATCATCAGGAGGTAGATGATGACGCCGAGGATCCAGAGCACCTCGCGCGGCGCCTTGTATGACCCGTAATACAGGCCGCGGAACATGTGGATGTAGACGGCGAGGAAGAACATCGACGCGCCGCAGGCATGCATGTTGCGCAGCAGCCAGCCGTAGTTCACGTCGCGGACGATCAGTTCGACCGACTTGAAGGCGAGGTCGGCATGCGGCGTGTAGTGCATCGCCAGGACGACGCCGGTCACGATCTGGATGCCGAGCATCATCGAGAGGATGGCGCCGAACGTCCACCAATAGTTCAGGTTCCGCGGCGTCGGATAGGCAATGAAGGACGAGTGGACCAGGCCGATGATCGGAAGTCGTTGCTCGAGCCACTTCAAGGCGGGGTGGCTCGGCTGGTAGTCAGAAGGTCCACTCATGATGCGTTCCTGAAGAAATTATCTTGCACGATCGAGCGTGAGCTCAAGACGAACGTCTGCTCAGCCGATCTGGATCTTGGTGTCGGAAACGAACTGATAGGGCGGGACGGGAAGATTGAGCGGCGCCGGCCCCTGGCGGACGCGACCGGAGGCGTCGTACTGCGAACCGTGGCACGGGCAGAAGAAGCCGTCGTAATTGCCTTCGTGGGCGATCGGGATGCAACCCAGATGGGTGCAGATGCCGATCACGACCAGCCACTGCTCGTGGCCGTCCTTGGTGCGGGACTGGTCGGTCGCCGGATCCGGCAGGCTCGACACCGGCACCGCGCGGACCTCCTCGACCTGCTTCTTGGTGCGGTGGGAGATGTAGATCGGCTTGCCGCGCCAGAACACCTTGATGTCCTGTCCTTCGGCGACGGGCGCGAGATCGACCTCGATCGGCGCACCGGCCGCGATGGTCGAGGCATCGGGATTCATCTGGGAGATGAAGGGCCACAGGGCGGCCACAGCACCGACAGCCGCGGTAGCGCCCGTGGCGACGAAAAGAAAATCCCGGCGTGTCGGATGATCCGCAGTAGACGCTGTCACGATTCCAACCCTTTCTTCGTTGCAGCCGGTGGAACCGCCCCGCTCGACGTCTTACGATCTCGACCTTGGAGATCACGTGACCGGGAGATCCTGCCGGCGCCCGCGTCCCCCGCGGCGGCAGAAAACGGCTCGCTCCACCGCCCCTGGGGAACAAGCCGTCCAGAATCGTTCTATTGGCACCCTTGCGATACGAGCGCAAGCCCGCTATCGGCCCTGCAGCACGCCATGCACCAATTCCCGCTTCGGAAGCGGACTTTCCGCCTCAGTCCTAAGACCAATTCGCATGCAGATCGCGCTCTATCAGCCCGACATTCCGCAGAACACCGGAACGATTCTGCGCCTGTGCGCCTGCCTCGGGCTCGCGGCCCACATCATCGAACCGGCGGGCTTTCCTGTGTCTGACCGGCAGTTCCGCCGCGCCGGCATGGACTATCTGGACCAACTGAATTGGCGGCGGCACGATTCCTGGAGCGCGTTCGAGGCCTGGCGGTCCGCAGAGGGCCATCGCCTGCTGCTGCTGACGACCAGGGCCGCGACCTGCTATCTCGACTTCAGTTACGGCCCGGACGACATCCTGCTGCTCGGGCGCGAGAGCGCCGGCGTGCCGGACGGCGTGGCGGCGGTCGCCGATGCGCGGCTGCGGATTCCGCTGCAGCCGGGGCTGCGCTCGCTGAACGTGGCGATGGCCGCGGCGATGGCCGCCGGCGAGGCGCTGCGCCAGACCGGACAATTCGTCCAACTGCAATCCGCACAAGGAGCCGGAGGGTGAGCTACGCGGTGAAGGAAATCTTCATGACCCTGCAGGGCGAAGGCGCCCAGGCGGGCCGCGCTGCCGTGTTCTGCCGCTTCGCTGGCTGCAACCTGTGGAGCGGCCGCGAGGCCGATCGCGCAACCGCGACGTGCCGGTTCTGTGACACCGACTTCGTCGGCACCGACGGCACGCTGGGCGGCCGTTATGAGACCGCCGCAGCGCTGGCCGAGGCCATCGGCGGGCAATGGACAGGCGGGGCCGCCGACCGCTATACGATCCTCACCGGCGGGGAGCCGCTGCTGCAGGTCGATGCCGACCTGATCGAGGCGCTCCACGCCCGCGGCTTCGCGGTCGGGGTCGAAACCAACGGCACGCTCATTCCGCCCGACGGGATCGACTGGATCTGCGTCAGCCCGAAGGCCGGCGCCGGGCTGAAGCTGCGGCAGGGCCACGAGCTGAAGCTGGTCTACCCGCAACACGGGGCCGAGCCGGAGACGTTCGCGGGGCTTGCCTTCGAGCGCTTCTCGCTGCAGCCGATGGACGGGCCCGAAGCGGCCGCGAACACGGCGCGCGCCATTGATTACTGCCAGCATCATCCGCAATGGCGGCTCAGTCTGCAGACGCACAAGATGATCGGCATCAGGTAGGGATTGTGACTGACACGATGTGGGAATTGACCAAGTCGTTCACCTTCGAGGCCGCGCATACGCTGCCGATCACGACGCTCGGCGAAGCCAGCCAGGAGATCCATGGCCACTCCTTCCGCGCCGAGGTGACGGTGCGCGGCGATGCGACCCATCCCGAGACCGGCATGGTGGTGGATTTCGGCGTGCTGACGCAGCGGCTGAGCGAGATCCAGGCCATGCTCGACCACAAGTTCCTGAACAAGATCGAGGCGATCGGGCTGCCGACGCTCGAGAACCTGTCGCGCTTCATCTATGAGCGCGTCCGCTCGATCGGCCATGTCACCAAGGTCAGCGTCCACCGCGACAGCTGCCGCGAGACCTGCACCTATTTCGGTCCGCAGGGCTGATCGATTGTGGTAGGACCGAACCGTAGCGACAACAGCGCTGTCACCTCCGGCTGTCATGGACGCTTGACGGCAGGGTGAGCGCCAATGTGCCAGGGGAACGTCCATGACCACCGCCGCCATCGAGGATCGCAAGGCCCGCGCCCGCGCCTGGTTCGAGAGCCTGCGCGACCAGATCTGCGCGGCGTTCGAGCGGCTCGAGGACGAGGCGCCGGCTGACCTTTATCCGCGCACACCGAGCCGGTTCGTCCGAACGCCGTGGGAGCGCACCGACCATGCCGGCGGCCCGGGCGGCGGCGGCGTCATGAGCATGATGCACGGCCGGCTGTTCGAGAAGGTCGGCGTGCACTGCTCGACCGTGCATGGCGAGTTCGCCCCGGAATTCCGCAGCCAGATTCCCGGCGCCTCGGAAGACCCGCGGTTCTGGGCCTCGGGCATCTCGCTGATCGCGCATCTGTGGTCGCCGCACGTGCCGGCGGTGCACATGAACACGCGCTTCGTCGTCACGACGAAAGCCTGGTTCGGCGGCGGCGCCGACCTGACGCCGGTGCTGGACCGCCGCCGCACCCAGGAGGACGCGGATACGCTGGCCTTCCACGCCGCGATGAAGGGCGCCTGCGACGCCCATGCCGCGGTGGCCTCGTACGACAAGTACAAGCGCTGGTGCGACGAGTACTTCTATCTGCCGCACCGCAAGGAGCCGCGCGGCATCGGCGGCATCTTCTACGACCATCACGATTCCGGCGACTGGGAGGCCGACCTCGCCTTCACCCAGGATGTTGGCCGCGCCTTCCTGAAGGTCTATCCCGAGCTTGTCCGGAGCAATTTCAGCAGCCCCTGGACCGCCGCCGACCGCGAGGAGCAGCTCATCCGCCGCGGCCGCTACGTCGAATTCAACCTGCTTTACGACCGCGGCACCACATTTGGGCTTAAAACCGGCGGCAATGTCGACAGCATTCTGTCCTCGATGCCGCCCGAGGTGAAATGGCCCTGAAACTCGATTTGGTGAACCGCGTAGATTGATCATGACCGCCGCCCTGCCCCGCGCCATGCTGATCGACATGGACGACACCATCCTGTCGGCCTATGGCCGTCCCGAGATCGCCTGGAATATCGTCGCCACCGAGTTCGCCGACGAACTCGCGCCGCATACGCCGCGGGCGGTGGCCGCCGCGATCCTGGCCTCGGCACGCAGCTTCTGGTCGGTCGCCGGCGCCGAATGGCGGATGAAGCTGATCCAGGCGCGGCAGGAGGTGGTGAAGGACGGCTTCGCGGCGCTCGCCGGCCACGGTCCTGCTCTACCGACCGAGCTCGCGATCCGCATCGCCGATCGCTTCACCGGCTATCGCGACGAGCAGATGTTCGTCTTCCCCGGGGCGCATGAGGCGATCGACGCATTCAAGGCGCGCGGCGTCAGGCTGGCGCTCGTCACCAACGGCGAGGCCGGCCAGCAGCGCGCCAAGATCGAGCGCTTCGCGCTGGCGCACCGCTTCGACCACATCCAGATCGAGGGCGAGCACGGCTTCGGCAAGCCCGAGGAGCGCGCCTATTGGCACGCGATGGAGCGGCTCGGCGTCGGCCCGGAAGACACCTGGATGATCGGCGACAATCTCGAATGGGAGATCGTCGCGCCGCAGCGGCTCGGCATCTATTCGATCTGGATCGACGTCCATGGCGACGGCCTGCCGGAAGGCACCGACGTCAAGCCCGACCGCATCATCCGCTCGCTGACCGAGCTGGTGCCGGCGGGCTAGGCCCGCGCGGCGCCGGCGTCACTTCGCGCGCCGCGGACCTCCGGCGACTGCGCGCTTGTGCGCCTCCATCAGCATCGCCACGAAGGCCGTCACCTTCGGTGGACGAAAGCGCGCCGCTGGGAACACGGCGTGGATGCCTCCGGACGGCAGTGTCCAGGACGGCAGGATGGCCACGAGGCGGCCGGCCGCGAGATCGTCCCTGATCAGGAAATCGGGCAGCACCGCCAGGCCGCCGCCGGCCAGCGTCGCGGCGAGCACCGCCGGCGTGGTGTTGATGGTAAGCGTCTGGCTCATCTCGACGCTCTCGCGCTCGACGTCGCCTTTCATGAACTGCCAGGTGAGCGGCTCCCTCAGCGCGGCATTCGCAATGAACGGCAACGCGGCGAGGTCGCGCGGATGCGCGACGCGCCTGACCACGTTCGGCGCGGCCACCAGCAGCTGCCGGAAGCTGCCGACCCGGCGGGTCTGCAGGGTGGAATCGTCGAGCCATCCCACGCGGATCGAGAGATCGATCTGGCTGGCGACGAGGTCGATCTTGCTGTCGGCGAGGATCAGCTCGACCCGGCAGGCCGGATAGGTCCGCGAGAACTCGGTTGCGATCGCGGCGAGCGTGCAGGTGCCGTAGTCGTTCGGCGCGGCGATGCGCAACAGTCCCATCGGCTCGGCGTTGCTCTGCGCCAGCTCGGCCAATGCGCTCTCGGCCTCGCGCAGGATGGCAGCACAGCGGGCATGCAGCAGGCGACCGGCTTCCGTCGGCTCGACCCTGCGCGTGGTCCGCACCAGCAGGTCGGTTCTGAGCTCGCGCTCGAGCTGGGCGACCTGCTGGCTGACCACGGCTTTGGTGATCCCGAGCCGATCGGCCGCGCGGGTAAAGGACGCTGCGTCCACCACGGCCGCGAAATAGACGAGGCGGTTGAGATTGATCGCCTCCATGCCGGCGGCTCCTTCTATTGTCCATTAACAGCATACAGTCTGTCTCATTATGCTGTATTTATGAACAAACGAGAACCCGCTATCTCGGCGCCATGCCGCTCCAAGACAGGGTTCCGGAAATGCGACTGACCTATCTGTTCGACCCGCTCTGCGGATGGTGCTACGGCGCCGGCCCGGCGGTCGAGACGCTCGCCGCCCACGACGCCATCACGCTCGAGCTGCTGCCCACTGGCCTGTTCGCCGGCCGTGGCGCCGGCAGGATGGATGCGCAATTCTCCGAATATGCCTGGAGCAACGACCAGCGCATCGCCAAGCAGACCGGCCAGCGTTTCACCGACGCGTACCGCACCCGCATTCTCGGCGCGGGCGGCGCCTTCGATTCGACAGCCGCATCGCTCGGCCTGACGGCGGTCCACGTCACCGACCCCGGCCGTGAGCTCACGGTCCTCAAGGAGCTGCAGCTTGCGCGCTACGTACACGGGCAGGACATCGTGAGCGTCGCGGGCGTCGGCGAAGTCCTTCGAGCGCTGGGCCTTGCGAGCGCCGCCGAGCGGATGCTGGCCCGGGATCACGCGCTGGTCGAGGCCTATGGCCGCCGGCTCCAGACCGCGCATAGCTTGATGCGACGCTACGGCTTGTCCGGTGTCCCGGCCCTGCTGGCGGGTGACGGCGAGCGGCAGAGGCCGCTGCCGGGCAACGCTTTGTACGAACCGCTCGACGGCCTGCTCGCACAACTCGGAGCAGCCTGAGCCGCTCCGTACTCGATGCCTGGCACAATCCACCCAGCCGTCGCACACGGCCGGAGCGCCGCCTGCTGCCCGGCCTCATCGTTTTATCACTCCAAGAAAGAGACTGACATGCCGACACGGAGACAGATCATGACGACAGCGATTGCAGGGACCGCCGCAGCCATTCTCGGTGCATCGGACAGCGGCCGTGCCGCTGGCAGCAAGCTGGTCTGGACACACTTTCCCGCCGGTCCGAACGGCTTCTTCCGCGCGCCCGTGCTGCTGAGGGGCCCCACCGAAGCACTGCTGATCGACGGCGGCTTCAACTATCCGGACGGCCGCGCGGTGGCGGCCGCAATCAAGGCGAGCGGCAAGACGCTGACGGCCATCTACATCAGCCAGTCGGACCCGGACTACTACTTCAGCCTCAAGCCGATCCGCGAGGCCTTTCCCGGCGTGAAGGTGATCGCCGCCACGGCGACCATCGAGGCGATCAAGGGCAATGTCGAGAAGAAGCTCGCCGTCTGGGGCCCGCAGCTGAAGGAGAACGGCCCGCAGACGATGGCCGACATCGTTCTGCCCGAACCGTTCGATGGCCCGTCGCTGTCGGTCGATGGCGAGACGATCGAGATCGTCGCCGCCGAGGGGCTGGCCAATCGGCGCTATCTCTGGGTGCCCTCGCTCGCAGCCGTATTCGGCGGCGTCATGATCTTCTCGGGTGTCCATGTCTGGACGGCCGACACCCAGAGCAAGGAGCAGCGCGCAGCCTGGATCGCGACCCTCGACAAGATCGCTGCACGCGCTCCGACGGTGGTGGTCGCCGGCCATGCCGTGGCGGACGCCGCCACCGACCTGTCGGGTGTTCGGCACACCAAGTCCTATCTCATCGCGTTCGAGGAGGAGCTCGCCAAGGCCAAGGACGCCGCAGCCCTGAAGGCCGCAATGGAGGCGAAGTTTCCCGGCCTCGGCATGGGCGTGGCCCTCGACATCGGCGCCAAGGTGGCGAAGGGCGAGATGAAGTGGGGCTGATGCAGGCCGCGGCCACATCAGGCTGACATGACAGAAGCGCCGGCCCGTCAGGACCGGCGCTTCGGCCTTTCGTGGATGGCCGCGTCGTGCCTCGGGCCGGGCGCTCGGCGACGTTGGGACGCCATTTGATCAGGCGGCTCTCGACGAGGTCGAGCAGCGCGTCGATGCGCGCGGAGGAGCTGCGCGCCCGCGTCGAGGCGCTCAACATCAGCTATGGCGTGGGCATGCTGCCGCGGGGGACGATCTCGGTCGGCGTCGCCGCCTATCCCGAGGCCGACCTCGATCTGACGGAGATCCTGCGCGTCGCCGACGGCGCGCTGTACCGCGCCAAGCACAAGGGCCGCAACCGGGTCGAGCTCGCCTCCGGCGGCATGGTGCCGCCGCTCGACGAGGTGACGAACCGGGCCGTCGCCGCGCTCGATGCCATCGTGGCACGCGCCGAGACCGACGGCATCACGCCATCCGATCGGGACACGGACCAGCAGGTGGCTTGACGCCGGAAGGCTACGCCGCCGGCAGCAGATGCCGCAGCGCCGATGCGATCATCACGCCGCCGCCGGTGATGACGGCGGCGTCGAGGATGGCGGCGTGGATGTGCACCGGCATGCGCGCGACGAAGGCCTTGGCGAGGAACGCGCCGGGCACCGCGACCGCGCCGATCAGCAGTGCGAACGCCAGGACCTGCACGGTGACCACGCCGGCCAAACCAAACACCGAGATCTTGATGACGCCCGTCGCCACCGAGATCATCGCGTCGGTGGCGACGACCGCGGCGCCTTCGAGGCCGGCGGCCATCAGCAGCGACAGCAGGATCACGCCGGAGCCGGAGGTGCCGCCGACCAGCACGCCATAGCCGACCGCTCCGGCAGCAAGCCCGCCATTGCCGATCCTGACCTCGCGCTTGCGCAGGATCCGCCGCAGCGGAACGCTCATGATGAGCATCGTGCCGATCACGAACGCCGCGCCGGCATTGGTCAGTCGCGTGTAGCCGTAGGCGCCGAGCGCGGTCGTGAGCGCGGCTGCCGCGATGACGATTCCGGCGCGCGTACGGTCGGCATGGCTGATATAGGCGACGACACGGCTGAGATTGGTGAGGATCGCCGAGATCGCGATGATCGGCACGACCGGCTCGGCCCCGACCATCGGCACCAGCACGAGCGGCATGAGAGCGCCGGTGCCGTAGCCGGCAAGACCACCGATGATGGAAGCGAACAGAGCGACGGCAGCGACGAGCAGGAGTTGCAGCAGCGAGATGTCGGCAAAACCTGCCAGAAAATTCATGAACGTCCGTCGCGGTTGACACGCGCCGCCGCCTGATCGGCGATCGCGTTCAGCGATGCCTCGTCGAGCGGGAAGTCCGCGGCTAACCAAGCATCCTCTGCGAGGGTAAGCACATGACCGAGAAGCGGCCCCTCCGCAACCCCGCGCGCGATGAAATCGGCCGCCTTCAACGGCAATTTCGGCGGCGTGAAGCGCTGCGGCAACAGCGCACGCTCGCGCCAGCGCCGGTCGTCGCGATCGCGCGCCCGCGCCCAGCCGAGCATCAGGCGGTCGCGATAGACGGTCTCGCCGAGACGATACAGCAGACGCCGGACTCGCGCCTCGTCGGCGGAAGCGAACCGCCACCAGCGATGGCCCATGCCGTCGAGCGCCTTGGTCTCGGCGTTGGAGAGCTTCAGCCTGACGCCGAGACGGCGCGCATCCTCGGTCACGGCGACCGCGAGCGCCGCGAGACGGCGGACCGGGCTCGGCGAAAGCTCCAGCTCGCGCTCGATGCCGATCATCGCGGCGAACGGACCGAGATAGGCGACGCCGCCGAGGATCGCCGTCAGCAACCCGCCATCCGCCATCGCCGTGACCGCGCCGACAGCGCCGTCGGTGACGAGCAGCTTCAGCATCTCCATGCGCACGCGCTCGGCTGACAGCGTGGCGAGCCCGGCACGGCCGGCGATGCAGGCCAGATAGCCCTCGCAATCGGGGGCGCCGTGACCGAACGCCGAATGGATGCGGAAGAAGCGCAGGATGCGCAGATAGTCCTCGGCGATGCGCTGGGCGGGGTCGCCGATGAAGCGCACGCGGCGCTGGGCGATGTCGGCGAGGCCGCCGACGTGATCATGCACCACGCCGTCCGGCCCGACGGAGAGCGCGTTGATGGTGAAGTCGCGCCGGTGCGCGTCGCCGACCCAGTCGCGGCCGAACTCGACCTTGGCCTTGCGGCCGAAGGTCTCGGTGTCCTCGCGCAGGGTCGTGATCTCGAACGGATGGCCGTCCAGCACTAGCGTCACGGTACCGTGGTCGATGCCGGTCGGCACGCTCTTGATCGACGCCGCCTTGGCACGCCGGAGCACCTCCGCCGGCAGCGCCGTGGTCGCGATGTCGATGTCGCCGATGGCGATGCCGAGCAGCGCATTGCGCACGGCGCCGCCGACCACCCGTGCTTCCTCGCCATCGCAATTGAGCAGCGCGAGCACGCGCGCGGCGGGACCGGACGAGAGCCAGGGCGCGTGCAGCACCCGCGCGTCGATCATTTCTCGACCCCTGGAACGAGCCTGCCGTTCTCGACATGAGCGGGGACGTAGGTCGAACGCGGCGGCGCGCCGGAGAACTCGGCGATCAGGACCAGACTTGCAATCACCAACACCAGGGCCGCCACCGTCAATTTTGTGGTCAGATGAAAGGGCCAGTTGGCCGGCACCAACAGCCCCGATTTGGTCGCGAGCAAGAACAACACATAAACCGCAAAAGGAATGAGGAAAATTCCGATTTCCGTCAACACGCCACGGATCATGGCCGACCGATCCGCTCGTACAACACCCGAAGGATGCCCGCTGTCGCGCCCCATATGTAGCGCTCGGCGAACGGCATCGCGTAATACGAACGCTCCATGCCGCGAAACTCCTTGGAATGCAGCTGGTGATTGGCGGGGTCCATCAGGAAGGCCAGCGGCACCTCGAAGGCGTCGTCGACCTCGCCCTCGTTGATCTTGAGCGTGAATCCCGGCCGCACCCGCGCCACCGTGGGCAGGATGCGGAAGCCGAAGGCGGTGCCGTAGACGTCGAGATAGCCGATCGGGTCGACGAAGCTGCGGTCGAGCCCGATCTCCTCTTCGGCTTCGCGCAGAGCGGCATCGAGCGGAGAGGCATCGGTGACGTCGATCTTGCCGCCGGGAAAGGCGATCTGTCCGGCATGGCTCGAGAGGTTCGGCGAGCGCTGGGTCAGGAGGACGGTCGGCTCGGGGTGGTCGACCACCGGGATCAGCACCGCCGCGGGGCGGATCGGCTGCTCGCGGGAGATGATCTCGAGCATGCGGTCGGTGCCGGAATCTCCACTGGCCGGAATGACGTCCGGATCCAGCAGGGCCTGCGGAACATCGAAGCGCAGCCGCGCGCGGCCCCGCGCGAAGAAATCGGCCGAACTGAGTTCAGCGGTCCTGTTCCTCACCATGGGCTGGTTCAAAGCGCCGCCCTCACCTCTTCTGCGTCGGCCATGGGGAAGAACGCGCCGCCCGACCCCACGCCGAACATCACACGACCATCGATCATCCGCTCCTCACCCATGTCAACAAGCTCGTAGTACAGCGCCCGCGTCACCTTGGCCCAGAGATCGGCTCGCACATGCAGATAGGGCGTCAGGCCGCCGCTCTCGCCGGGCTCGAAGCGCAGCCGGTGCTCGGCATCGCACGCGACCCAGTCGTCGACATTGGTGCGGAAATGCAGCAGCGGCCCGCCCGCATCGCTCTCCGTCCGCATTTCTACGGCCGTGAAGGGGGCATCATCGACGCGGATGCCGACCTTCTCCACCGGCGTGACCAGAAAATAGCGGTCACCCTCGCGCTTGAGGATCGTTGAGAACAGCCGCACCAGCGCCGGCCGCCCGATTGGCGTGCCCATGTAGTACCAGCTACCATCACCGGCGATTCGCATGTCGAGATCGCCGCAGAATGGCGGATTCCACAAATGCACCGGCGGCAGTCCCTTTGCGGATGTGCCAGCCTGCGTTGCCGCCGACGTCAGCCGATCGAGTCCGTTGTCGGTGGTCTGCCCTTGCTTCGCCATGGTTTGCCTTGAGTTTGCGTCCACCTTGGCACGATTGGTGCAAGATTCCATCGCCGTCGTCTGTGCAAAAGTTCCTGGCGGCCCTGCAGGTCATGTAAGGTCGCCATAACGTGATGCCGTCAATACCCCGTAATGCCGATAATATGGGGATAGTTTAACTCAACGAATACAGCGCCTTCGCATAGGTTGGCATCCGCTTCCCGGCAAACTGGAGCGGAACGTCCGTCCGAAAGTTCAAGATGCGGGGCAGAAGGAGCGACGGAAATGGCTGAGAGTGCCGAGAAGCTCGAGGATGCGATCGTCCGGTCGGCCGAACAGGTCTCCGGCCAGATCCGAGCGGCAAAGGATGCGATCTCCGGCGTCATCTTCGGCCAGGACCGCGTGGTGGAAAACACGCTGGTGACCATCCTGTCCGGCGGCCACGCGCTGCTGATCGGCGTCCCCGGCCTCGCCAAGACCAAGCTGGTCGAGACCTTGGGCGTGACGCTCGGCCTCGATGCGAAGCGCATCCAGTTCACGCCGGACCTGATGCCGTCGGACATTCTGGGCGCTGAGGTGCTGGACGAAAGCGCCGGCGGCAAGCGCTCGTTCCGCTTCATCGCCGGCCCGGTGTTTGCGCAACTCCTGATGGCCGACGAGATCAACCGCGCCAGCCCGCGCACGCAGTCGGCGCTGCTGCAAGCCATGCAGGAGCAGCACATCACGGTTGCAGGCGCCCGCCATGACCTGCCGAAGCCCTTCCATGTGCTCGCGACCCAGAATCCGCTGGAGCAGGAAGGAACCTATCCGCTTCCCGAGGCTCAGCTCGACCGCTTCCTGATGGAGATCGACGTCGACTATCCGGATCGCGATGCCGAGCGCCGCATCCTGTTCGAGACCACCGGCGCCGAGGAGAGTGCCGCCAAGGGCGCGATGACGGCCGATGCGTTGATCGCGGCCCAGCGCCTGGTGCGGCGGCTGCCGGTCGGCGATTCCGTGGTCGAGGCGATCCTGTCGCTGGTGCGCTCGGCGCGTCCCGGTCCCGAGGCCGGAGAGGCCGGCAAGCTGATCGCCTGGGGCCCCGGTCCCCGCGCCAGCCAGTCGCTGATGCTCGCGGTGCGCGCCCGCGCGCTGCTCGACGGCCGGCTCGCGCCCTCGATCGACGACGTGCTCGATCTCGCCGAGCCCGTGCTCAAGCACCGCATGGCGCTGACCTTCCCGGCGCGCGCAGAGGGACGCACCATTCCGGACGTGATCCGGCAATTGAAGAGCCGGATTGGCTGATGGCCGCAGCGACAGGGCACGCCGACAAGGAGATTCTCGCGATACGGCGTGCCGATGGCGAAAGCCGGACGCTGGCATCGTCGCTGCCGCGGCTGGTGCTGGAAGCCCGGCAGATTGCCGCCAACGTCATTCATGGCTTGCATGGAAGGCGCCGCGCCGGCTCCGGCGAAAGCTTCTGGCAGTACCGACGCTTCGTCTCCGGTGAGCCGTCGCAGCGCGTCGACTGGCGCCGCTCCGCGCGCGATGACCATCTCTATGTCCGCGAGCAGGAATGGGAGGCCGCGCACACGGTGTGGATCTGGCCGGACCGCTCGTCGTCGATGGCCTTCGCGTCGAAGGGCGCGCGCGACAGCAAGCTCGAGCGCGCGCTGATCGTGACCTTCGCCCTGGCCGAGCTGCTGGTGGCCGGCGGCGAACGCGTCGGCATTCCCGGCCTGATCAATCCGACCGGGAGCCGCAACGTGATCGACCGCATTGCGCAGGCGATGCTGCATGATGAGACGATCAGGCCGAGCCTACCGCCGTCCTTCGTCCCCTCGGCGCTCGCCGAGATCGTCGTGCTGTCGGATTTCTGGTCGCCGATCTCCGAGATCAGCACCATGCTGGCGGGCCTGTCCGCGTCCGGTGCACACGGCACGATGGTGCAGGTGGTGGATCCGGCCGAGGAGACCTTCCCCTATTCGGGCCGCGTCGAGTTCGTCGAGCCGGAAGGCGGCGAGGTGATCACGGCCGGCCGCGCCGAGAGCTGGGCGCAGGACTACGTCGCTCGCGTGGCGCTGCATCGCGACCAGATCCGCGCCGAGACCGGCAGGCTCGATTGGCTGTTCACAACCCACACCACCAGCCGCTCGGCCGCCGAGCTGCTGCTGTTCCTGCATGCCGGCATGACCACGGCCAAAGGTAGCGCGCGCGGCGGCGTCAAAGTGGGCGCTGGCCCCGGAGGGCTCGGCGCATGATGGGCCTGCCGCTGTCGTTCGCCGAACCGCTGCTGCTGACCGGTCTCGTCAGCCTGCCGGTGCTGTGGTGGCTGCTGCGGGTGATGCCGCCGCGGCCGCGCCGCATCGAGTTTCCGCCGACCCGGCTGTTGTTCGACATCACGCCCAAGGAAGAGACGCCGTCGCGCTCGCCCTGGTGGCTCACCCTGCTGCGGCTGGTGGCGGCGGCGCTGGTGATCTTCGCCGCAGCCGGTCCGATCTGGAATCCGCGCACCGAAGCCGTCGGCAGCAAGGCGCCGCTGGTGCTGCTGCTCGACGACAGTTGGAGCGCGGCCGCAAGCTGGGACACGCGCATCAGGGCCGCCGACGAGATCATCGCCAACGCCGATGCCGACCGCCGCGGCGTCGCGCTGCTGCCGCTGTCGGAGCCCGCGCGTGACCTCACCTTGATGCCGGCCGGTGCTGCGCGCGTCGCGCTGCGCCAGATCGCGCCCAAGGCCTACACGACCGAGCGCGCCGATGCGCTGCCGCAGCTCGATCGCTTCCTGAAAGCGACCGGCGATGCCGAGATCATGTGGTTCTCCGACGGCGTCGATCCCGGCCGCGGCAGCGAGTTCGTGGGGGGTCTCGCCAAGACGATCGGCGACCGCAGCCTGACCGTGTTCGAAGGCGGCACGCCCTCGCCGCTGGCGCTCGCTGGCGCCGAGAACGCGGCCGCCAAGATGACGGTGAAGGTGCTGCGGGCGGATCTCTCCGTTCCGGGCGGCATCGTGCGCGCGCTCGATGCCAAGGGCTCGCCGCTCGGCGAGGCACAGTTCAGCTTTGCCGCCGGCGCGCACGACGCCGAGGCGAGCTTCGACCTGCCGGTCGAGCTGCGCAACGACATCACTCGGCTCGAGATTGCGGGCGAGCGCTCGGCCGGCGCCGTACAGTTGCTCGACAAGCGCTGGCGCCGCCGCGCCGTCGGCATCGTCTCCGGCGCAACCAGCGACACCGCGCAGCCGCTGCTCGCACCGACCTTCTATCTCACCCGCGCGCTGTCGCCGTTCGCCGATCTCAGGCTCGGCGATCGCGGCGCTCCGCAGCAGGTCATCACGCAGTTCCTCGACCAGAAGGTGCCGATGATCGTGATGGCCGACGTCGGCACGCTGTCGCCGGAGCTGCGCGACCGTCTCAACGGCTGGATCGAGAACGGCGGCGTGCTGGTGCGCTTCGCCGGCCCGCGCCTGGCGCAGGGCGACGACGACCTCGTGCCGGTGAAGCTGCGCCGCGGCGGCCGCACCCTGGGCGGCAGCCTGACCTGGGAGAAGCCGCAGCACCTGGCCGCGTTCGCCGCCGACGGCCCGTTCGCCGGCATCACTGTCCCGAAGGACGTCACCGTCAACCGCCAGGTTCTCGCCGAGCCCGACGCCGTGCTGGCGACCAAGAGCTGGGCGTCTCTCGAGGACGGCACGCCGCTCGTCACCGGTGAGCATCGCGGCAAAGGCCTGATCGCGCTGTTCCACGTCAGCGCCGACATGCGCTGGTCCGATCTGCCGATGTCCGGCGCCATGGTCGAGATGCTCCGCCGCATCGTCGACATGTCCGGCTACACCTCGACGCCGGGCCCAGGTCCCGCGGGTGAGACCGCCAAGGCCACGCTGGCGCCGCTGCACATCCTCGACGGCTTCGGCGCCTTCGGACCGCCGCCTTCGACCGCCAAGCCGCTACCGGCTGATTTCAACGACCGGGCTTCGCTGGATCATCCGCCCGGATTCTATGGCCCAGCCGAGGGACCTACCGCAGTGAACACGCTCAGCCCCGCCGATCGCATTCTGCAGCTCGACACGGCAGCGCTGCGCGCCAACCGCGCCAGCTACACCACCGCCGAGCCGCGCGATCTCCGGGGCATCCTGCTGTCGACCGCACTGCTGCTGTTCCTGATCGACGCCGTCATTGTCGCCCTGCTCGGCGGCGTGCTGGCCGCGTTGGCAAGACGACGGCGTGCGGCCCCCGCGGCCATCGCGCTTGCGGTGCTGGCAACCGGCGCCCTGCTCGCGGTCGCGATGCCGGCGCCCGCACGCGCCGACGCCGCCAGCGATGATTTCGCGATGCGCGCAGTGTCACAGACGCGGCTTGCCTATGTCGTGACCGGCAATGCCGACGTCGATTCCATCGTCAAGGCCGGGCTGATGGGGCTGACCTTGTTCCTGGCGCAGCGGACCGCGCTTGAAGCCGGCGATCCCGTCGGCGTCGATCCCGCGCATGACGAGCTTGCCTTCTTCCCGCTGATCTACTGGCCGATCGTGCCGGGCGTGCCGAAGCCGCCGCAGGACGCGATCAACAAGATCGACGCCTACATGAAGCAGGGCGGCACGGTGATCTTCGATACCCGCGACGCCGTCGAGGCTCCTCCGGGCGAGAACGGCGCGCAGCAGACCCCGGGCATGCAGTCGCTGCGCGAGATCCTGTCGTCGCTCGATGTGCCCGAGCTCGAGCCGGTGCCGCGCGAGCACGTGCTGACCAAGACGTTCTACCTGCTGCGCGACTTCCCCGGCCGCTTCACCGCGGGCCAGACCTGGGTCGAGGCGCTGCCGAAAGATGAGGACGAGGACAGCGCCTCCCGTCCGGCGCGTGGCGGCGACGGTGTCTCACCGATCATCATCACCTCCAACGATCTCGCCGGCGCCTGGGCCATCCGCCCCGACGGCCAGGCCATGCTGCCGATGGTTCCGGGCGAGCCACGGCAGCGCGAATTCGCCTTCCGCGCCGGCGTCAACATCGTGATGTACACGCTGACCGGCAACTACAAGGCCGACCAGGTGCACGCGCCCGCGCTGATCGAACGGCTCGGGCAGTGACAATGCGCGTCGTCGGCCTCGATATCGCAACAACAATGGTTGTCATGGCCGGGCTTGACCCGGCAATCCACGAGCAGCGACGCTGGCTGCGCGACCTGGATGCCCGGCACGAGCCCGGGCATGACGACAACTGCGAGTTTGCCTCATGAACTACGGCATCGCGTTCACACCTCTGGTTCCGCCGATCGTGCTGTGGCTTGCGATCGGCGCGATCGTCGTCATCGCCGCGCTCCTGTTGCTCGGCCGCTCGCGTTCGGCCTGGATCCGCGTCACCGCGCTGGCCTTGATCGCACTCGCGCTGGCCAATCCGCAGTTCACGCGCGAGGACCGCGAGCCGCTGAGCTCGGTCGCCGCCGTCGTGGTCGACAAGAGCCCGAGCCAGAATTTCGGTGACCGCAACAAGCAGACCCAGGCGGCCCAGGAGTCGCTGGTCGACAGCTTGAAGAAGATCAAGGGTCTCGAGGTCCGCGTCGTCGATGCCGGCCAGGCCGACGGCGAGACCGACGGCACGCATCTGTTCAGCGCGCTGACCTCGGCGCTGTCGGACGTCCCCGTCGATCGGGTCGCGGGCGCCTTCATGATCACCGACGGCCGCGTTCACGACATTCCCGGCAACGTGGCCGCACTCGGCTTCCAGGCTCCGCTGCAGGCCCTGATCACGGGCCAGAAGGCCGAGCGCGACCGCCGCATCGCGATCACCGCCGCGCCGCGCTTCGGCATCGTCGGCCAGCCGCAGACCATCAGCTTCCGGCTCGACGACCAGGGCGTCAGCGGCGCCAGCGCGAAGGTCGTGATCCGCCGCGACGGCGAGGTCATCAGCGAGCGCACCTTGACCAGCGGCCAGGCCGCCAATGTCGACGTCGACGTCAAGCACGAAGGCCAGAACATCGTCGAGATCGAGGCCTCGCCGCTCGACAACGAGCTGACCCTCGTCAACAACCGCGCGGTGGTCTCGATCGATGGCGTCCGCGACAAGCTGCGCGTGCTCCTGGTGTCTGGCGAGCCGCATTCGGGCGAGCGCACCTGGCGCAACCTTTTGAAGTCGGACGCCAGCATCGATCTCGTCCACTTCACGATCCTGCGGCCGCCGGAGAAGCAGGACGGCACCCCGATCAACGAGCTGTCGCTGATCGCGTTTCCGACCCGTGAGCTGTTCCAGCAGAAGATCAACGAATTCCAGCTGATCATCTTCGACCGCTACGCCCGCCAGGGCGTGTTGCCGATCGCCTATTTCGACAACATCGCACGCTATGTCAGGAATGGCGGCGCGGTGCTGGTCTCGGCCGGCCCGGACTACGCCTCCAACACCAGCATCTGGCGCACACCGCTCGACTCGGTGCTGCCTGCCGAACCGGTCGGCGTCACCGAGAAGCCGTTCTATGCGCATCTGTCCGACGCCGGAAAACGCCATCCGGTGACGCGCGGCCTCGAAGGCTCGGGCTCCGAGCCGCCGCGCTGGAGCCGCTTCTTCCGCACCGTGGAGACGCGCAATGCGGTCAGTCCGCCGGTCATGACCGGCGCCGACGGCAAGCCGCTGCTGCTGCTGTCGCGCTTCGGCGCCGGCCGCGTCGCGCTGCTGCTGTCCGACCACATCTGGCTGTGGGCACGCGGCTACGAGGGCGGCGGACCGCATCTCGACCTGCTCCGGCGCATGTCGCACTGGCTGATGCAGCAGCCGGATCTCGACGAGGAAGCGCTGCGGCTGCAGATTCAAGGCAAGGATCTCGCCGTCATCCGGCAGACGATGGGCGACAGCGTCCCGCCGGTGACCGTGACCTCGCCGTCGGGCCAGACGCGTGAGCTCACTCTGAGCCAGGGCGATCCCGGCGAATGGCGCGCGACCCTTCCCGCCAACGAGCTCGGCCTGTGGCAGGCGACCGACGGCACCTTGAAGGCGCTGATCAATGTCGGCCCGACCAATCCCAAGGAATTCTCCGAGGTCACCTCGACCACCGAAACCCTGAAGCCGCTGGCACAGGCGACGGGCGGCGATGCCCGCCGCATCGGCGACGGCTCGGGCATCGACATGCCGCGCATCGTCCCGGTGAGGTCATCGACCTTGTTCAGCGGCGACGGCTGGATGGGCGTGCGCATGCGCGATGCCAGCGTGGTCAAGGGCGTCGGCGTGCTGCCGATGTTCGCCGGCGTGATCGGCCTCTTGCTGCTGCTCGGCGCGCTCGCCGCGACCTGGGTGCGCGAGGGACGCTGACACGAAGACACAAGCACGCACCACCGCGGCGCGCCACGTGGCGCGAAGGGCACAGCGACGGGGATTCCGACCACCGTTGCAGTGCACTGATTGACAGCTGTGAAGCTCCCTTGCGATGTTATATTGTAACAAAGGCTGAGCCTCTCAGCCGAACGGGGTGGCCTATTCATATGAGCCAGAGCTGGCGATGAGCTGGTTTCGCGCGAACATCAAGGATGTCTCGCGGCTCGCGCTGCTGGCGCTGGTGCTGCAATTCGCGCTCGCCTTCGGCCATGTGCATTGGCTCGCCGGACAAGCCCGGGACGTCTCCATCGCCGAGCGGCACACTGGTCCCTCTCCCGCTGACCAAGATCCCGATCAACAGCCGTCGCCGGATGGCTGTGCCATCTGCGCCGTCATGGCGATGGCGCAGTCGATCCTGCTGTCACCGGCGCCAGTTCTGACGCCTCCTGAAGCGGTCGCATTCCGTCTGCCCGATGCGATCACCGCCACTGTCGCGGCTGTCGTCGTCGACACCGCCTTCCAGCCGCGCGCTCCTCCCACCGCCTGATCTGAGCCGCTCGAAACGCTGCCCTGCGCGCGAGCGCACGGCGGCCGCGTGAAGGAATGGTCCGTCGCACGACGACGGCAGGCGCATCCCGCCGGCAACGAAAGACGTGGGACGCCTGATCAGGATCAGGAAGTGAAAGATGTTGTCGAGAGCCTTGATGTCGGGCTGCAGCGCCGCAGCCATGTTGTGCGTTTTGGGTGCGCCCGCGCGCGCTGACGATCCTGCGAAGCCGGCGGCCGAACTGCCCGAGGTCACAGTGACCGCACCGAGCCCGATCCGTGCCCGCAAGCCGGTGGTGCCGCGGCCCAATCCCGCCCCGCGCGTGGCCCGGAGCGGCCCACGCACGCCGGCGCCCGCGCGCGAGGCACAGACCGCGCCGCCCCCGCCGCAACAGGGCGTGCTGCCTGTCGTCACCGACCAGTTCGCGACCGTCACCGTGGTGCCGAACGAGGAACTGCGCCGCTCCGGCGCCGCCACGCTCGGCGACCTTCTCAATTCGAAACCCGGCATCACCGGATCGAGCTTCGCGCCGGGCGCATCGAGCCGGCCGATCATTCGCGGCCTCGACGTCAACCGCGTCGGCATCGTCGAGAACGGCCTCGGCGGCGGCGGTGCCTCGGATCTCGGCGAGGACCATTTCGTCCCGATCGATCCGCTCACCAGCGACCAGATCGAGGTGGTCCGCGGCCCCGCGGCGCTACGCTACGGCTCGACCTCGATCGGCGGCGTCGTCAGCGCCACCAACAACCGCATTCCGCAGGCCCTGCCGACCTGTTCGACCGCGCCGTTCCAGACCTATGGCCTGCCGGCGAGCGCTCCGGCCGCGGGCAGCGCGCCTTGCGTTACCGCGGAAACGCGCACCTCGTTCAGCTCGGTCGACCGCGGCGTCGAGGGCGGCGTGCTGCTCGATGCCGGCGGCGGCAATTTCGCGCTTCATGCCGATGCCTACGGCCGCAAGACCGGCGACTACTCCATTCCCGGCTATCCCTATCTGTTCGACCAGACCCGCCCGGTGAACGGCCGGCAACCGAACTCCGCCGCGCAGAACGATGGCGCCTCGATCGGCGGCAGCTACTTCTTCTCAGGCGGCTTCGTCGGCGCCGCGATCACGCAGACCGATGCGCTCTACCACATCCCCGGCATCGGCGGCGCCGACAGCCGGACCCGGATCGATGCGCACCAGACCAAGATCACCGCGAAGGGCGAGTATCGCCCGGACTCCGCGGCAATCGACGCGATCCGGTTCTGGGCCGGCGCGACAGACTATCGGCACAATGAGCTCGGCCTTGCAGCCGTCACCGACCCGACCACCGATGGCGTGCGCCAGACCTTCACCAATCGCGAGCAGGAAGCGCGCGTCGAGATGCAGATGATGCCCGTCAATCTGCGCTTCGCCACCCTGACGACCGCCTATGGCGTGCAGGCCGGGCACCAGGAGCTGAATGCGCCGAGCCCCGACAATCCCGGCTCGGTGTTCAACGGCCTGTTCGGCCCCAACACCAACAACCGCGTCGCCGGCTATGTCTTCAACGAGTTCGCCTTCTCGCCCTCGACCAAGGCGCAGGTCGCCGGCCGGATCGAGCACATCGCGCTGAACGGCTCCACGCCGAACTTCCCGGTCGACTATCTGCCGGACGGCACGCCGCAGGCCAACATCGCCCGAAATCCGTCATACACGCCGAAGAGCGCGAGCGTCGGCCTGTTGCAGAACCTGCCGGGCGATCTGGTGGCGAGCGTGACCGCGCAATATGTCGAGCGCGCGCCGAAGCCAGCCGAGCTGTTCTCGCGCGGCGGCCATGATGCGACCGCAACCTTCGACATCGGCAATCCGAACCTGACCATCGAGACCGCCAAGACCGTCGAGGCCGGGCTGCGCAAGGCCACCGGCCCGTTCCGCTTCGAAGCCACTGCCTACTACACGCAGTTCAGCAACTTCATCTATCGCCGGCTGACCGGCGTGATGTGCGGCGACGATTTTGCCTCCTGCGGCACCACCGGCACCGAGCTGAATCAGGCGGTCTACTCGCAGCGCAACGCGCTGTTCCGCGGCTTCGAGTTCCAGAGCCAATTCGATGTTGCTCCGCTCGGCAGCGGCATCTGGGGGATCGAGAACCAGTTCGACGTCGTCCGCGCCACCTTCGCGGACGGCACCAACGTGCCGCGGATTCCGCCGATGCGCGTCGGCGGCGGCCTGTTCTGGCGCGATGCCAACTGGTTGACCCGCATCAACCTGCTGCACGCCTTCGCGCAGAACGACATCGCGCCGATCGCGGAGACTCCGACGCCGGGCTACAACCTGCTCAAGGCGGAGGTCAGCTACCGGACCAAACTCGATGCGAACATGTTCGGCGCGCGCGAGATGCTGGTCGGCCTCGTCGGCAACAATCTGCTCAACGAGAAGATCCGTAATTCGGTGTCCTACACCAAGGACGAGGTGCTGCTGCCCGGCATCGGCGTGCGGATCTTTGCCAACCTCAAATTCTGATTCGAGGAGGGCGCAGAACGCGACCAATCTGCGCCCCCTCCTTCGTCATTGCGAGGAGCGAAGCGACGAAGCAATCCAGAGACGTGGGCGGAACTCTGGATTGCTTCGCTTCGCTCGCAATGACGGAGAGACCGAGATTACTTCGCGTAATCCCAATCGGGCCGGATGGCACCCTCGACGCCCTCGAACGCGCCCTCGATCAGTTCGTTCACCAGCAGCCGGTTGTAATCCACCGGTCCCGGCATGATCGCCCTGCCCTTCGGCACCGGCTTGAAGCCGACGCGCGCGTAGTAGGCCGCGTCACCCACCAGCAGTATCAAGCGGTGGCCCTGCGCCCGCGCGTCCACGACCGAGCGCTCCATCAGCATGCGGCCGATGCCGTGCTTGCGGAACGGCGGCTCGACCGTCAGCGGCCCGAGCATCAGCGCCTTGGTGTCGCCGACGCAGATCGGCAGTTGCCGCACCGAGCCGACCAGCAAAGTGCCGATATGGGCGGTGAACGACAGCGCGAGCAGATGATCGACATGCTCGCGCAAGCGGTAGGCGCTCAGCACGAAGCGGCCGGGGCCGAAGGTGCGCTCATGCAGCCGCTCGATCGCCTGCGCGTCGCCCGGCTTTTCGGCGGAGATCGTAATGGACAGGTCACTCATGTGGGGTGGCGAGATAGCATTCTGGAGCGGCGCGGTCCATGGCGGGCCGTCCACGTGTTGACAGCATTCGCCCGCCCCCGAGGGTCACCGATGCCAGTTTTCTGAGCATTCGCGCGACGTGACCGAAGATTGTGCTAAGATGTCAAGTTTCCGGAGCCGCCCTCGCTTAACCTGCCCCAGCTCATGAGCGTTGTGGTCGCCATCGCGGCCGCTTGGACCGCTCTGACGCAGCACGAGCGGCAGGTCGAAGATGACGGGTGCGTTCCGGTCGCGCCATCGCGGCGAAACTCATGTGTTCGACGATCTCAAGACGCTGCTGGCCTGCGCCTCGCCGCGCCGCTCTGGCGATGAGCTGGCTGGCATAGCAGCCGACAGCGCCGCGCGGCGGGTGGCGGCGCGGATGGCGCTCGCCGACGTGCCGCTGCGGCGTTTCCTCGACGAGCCGCTGATTCCCTACGAGAGCGACGAGGTCACGCGCCTCATCCTCGACAGCCACGATGCCGCCGCATTCGCGCCCGTCGCGTCGCTGACCGTCGGAGAATTGCGCGAATGGCTGATGTCCTGGGAGGCGGATGCCAACCGGCTGGCCGCCCTCGCGCCGGGCCTGACGCCGGAGATGGTGGCCGCGGTCTCCAAGCTCTGCGGCAATGGCGATCTCGTCGCCGTCGCGGCCAAATGCCGGGTCGTGACCCGCTTCCGCTCCACCATCGGCCTGGAGGGGCGGCTGTCGTCGCGGCTGCAGCCGAATGATCCGACCGACGATCCCCAGGCGATCGCCGCAGGCACGCTCGATGGCTTGCTGTTCGGCATGGGCGATGCGGTGATCGGCATCAATCCCGCGACCGACAATGTCGAGGCCTGCATCCGCCTGCTCACGATGCTCGATGATCTCAGGCTCAAATTCGAGGTGCCGACGCAGTCCTGCGTACTGAGCCACGTCACGACCTCGATCCAGGCGATCGAGAAAGGCGCGCCGCTCGACCTCGTCTTCCAGTCGATCGCCGGCACCGAGGCTGCCAATGCCGGCTTCGGTGTGACCCTGAAGCTGCTGGCCGAGGCGCAGGACGCAGCCTTGTCGCTGAAGCGCGGCACGGTCGGCAACAACGTCATGTATTTCGAGACCGGCCAAGGCGCGGCGCTGTCGGCCGACGCCCATCACGGCCTCGATCAGCAGACCGTCGAGGCCCGCGCCTATGCCGTCGCGCGCGTCTTCTCGCCGCTGCTGGTCAACACCGTCGTCGGCTTCATCGGTCCCGAATATCTCTACGACGCGAAGGAGATCATTCGCGCCGGGCTGGAGGATCATTTCTGCGCCAAGCTGCTCGGCGTGCCCATGGGCTGCGATGTCTGCTACACCAACCACGCCGAGGCCGATCAGGACGATACGGACGATCTGGCGCTGCTGCTCGCGGCGGCCAACGTCAACTTCCTGATCGCCGTGCCGGGCGCCGACGACATCATGCTCAACTATCAGAGCCTGTCGCATCACGACGTGATGCGGCTGCGGCATCTGCTCGGCCGCCGCCCGGCGCCGGAGTTCGAGGCCTGGCTGGCGCGGATGGGCCTGCTCGACCAAAGCGGCCGCGTGCCGCCATTGCCGGGCAGCGCGCCTTCCGTAGTCCGGCTGATCGGCCAGGGAGCGCGGGCATGAGGGAAGATCCGTTCGACCTGCTGCGCGGGATGACGCGCGCCCGCGTCGCACTCGGCCGCGCCGGCGACGGGCTTCCGACGGCCGCGAAGCTGGAATTCCAGATGGCGCATGCGCTCGCGCGCGATGCCGTATGGGGCAAGGTCAATTTCGACGGCATCGCCGACGCGCTCGCGCCGCGGGAGGTGATCGAGGTCGCGAGTGCAGCACCGGACCGCGCCAGCTATCTGCGCCGGCCCGACCTCGGGCGCCGCCTCGCCGCGGAGGAAGCCGCCAGGCTGACATCCGGTCCGTACGATCTCGTCTTCATCATTGCCGACGGGCTGTCGGCGGATGCCGTCGAAAACCATGCCGCCGCTGTCGTGATCGCCACCGAGGCGCGTCTGACGGGCCTGTCCATCGGCCCGATCGTGCTGGCTTCGCAGGCGCGTGTGGCGCTGGGTGACGATGTCGGCGCCACGATGCGCGCACGGCTGGTCGCGGTCCTGATCGGCGAGCGTCCGGGTCTGTCGGCCGCGGACTCCCTTGGAGTGTATCTGACGCTGCACCCGGCGCCGGGCCTGCGCGACAGCGCCCGCAACTGCATTTCCAACATTCACGACCACGGGCTCTCGGCCGAGCGCGCCGCCGACAAGCTGGCCTGGCTGGTGCGCGAGGCGCTGCGGATCGGCGTCACCGGCATCGGCCTCAAGGAGGCGGCGCCGGATGCCGCGATCGAGACGACCACATCGTCATCCCAAATCACCCATCACAAGCAGACAGGAGCGACTGGACATGAGTGACGAGGCCAAACCGACCCTTTCGAAGAGCCTGACCGGACTCCATCTGTGGGGCATCGCGGTCGGGCTGGTGATCTCCGGCGAATATTTCGGCTGGAGCTATGGCTGGGACAAGGCCGGCACGCTCGGCTTCCTCGTCACCACGATCTTCATCGCGGTGATGTATACGACCTTCATCTTCTCCTTCACCGAGCTCACCACCGCGATCCCGCATGCCGGCGGTCCGTTCGCCTATTCCTACCGTGCCTTCGGCCCGCTCGGCGGCTTCGTCGCCGGCTTCGCGACGCTGATCGAGTTCGTGTTCGCTCCGCCTGCCATCGCGCTCGCCATCGGCGCCTATCTCAACGTCCAGTTTCCGGCGCTGTCGCCCAAGACCGCCGCGCTCGGCGCCTATCTGGTGTTCATGGCCCTCAACATCGCCGGCGTATCGATCGCCGCGACGTTCGAGCTGTTCGTGACGGTCCTGGCGATTGCCGAACTCCTGGTGTTCATGGGCGTCGTGTCGCCCGGTTTCTCCTTCGCCAACTTCGCCGCCAACGGCTGGGCCGGTGAGAATTCGTTCTCGCTGACGAGCATCGGCGGCATCGTCGCGGCGATCCCGTTCGCAATCTGGTTCTTCCTGGCGATCGAAGGTGCGGCCATGGCCGCGGAGGAGACCAAGAATCCGACCAAGACGATTCCGCTCGCCTACATCGCCGGGATTCTGACGCTCGTCGTGCTCGCCTTCGGCACCATGATCATGGCCGGCGGCGTCGGCGACTGGTCGAAGCTCGCCAACATCAACGATCCGCTGCCGCAGGCGATGAAGATCGTGGTCGGCGAAAACTCCGGCTGGCTGCACATGCTGGTGTGGATCGGCCTGTTCGGACTGATCGCCTCGTTCCACGGCATCATCATGGGCTACTCGCGGCAGATCTTCGCGCTGTCGCGCGCCGGCTTCCTGCCGGCCAAGCTCGCCGCGCTGCACCCGACCTGCCGCACGCCGCATTGGGCGATCTTGGCCGGCGGCGTGATCGGGATCGCCGCGATCTACTCCGACGAGCTCATCCAGTTCGCCGGGCAGACGCTGACGGCGAACATCGTCACCATGAGCGTGTTCGGCGCGCTCGTGATGTACATCATGAGCATGGCCGCGCTGTTCCGCCTGCGCGCCACCGAGCCCAACCTCATCAGGCCGTTCAAGGCGCCGCTCTATCCCGTGCTTCCGGCCGTGGCGCTGGTGTGTGCGACGCTCTCGCTGCTCACGATGATTTGGTTCAACCTGCAGGTGTTCGCGGCCTTCGTGGTGCTGTTCGCCGTCGGTCTGCTGCTCTATCGTCTGACGGCCGGCAAGCGCGGCAACGCGGCGAGTGACAACCTGCTCGACATCGCCTTGACCGAGGCCCGCGCCATGGCCGACTGATCCGCGAGGACTCGCGAGATCCAGGATCAAGGCAAGCCCTCCGCGTCCCTGCGCGGGGGGCTCTATCGATAGCCCGCTTCGGCAGGCACGTGACTTGCATAACTACGAGGTGTCAACCGACGGCGTACGTCCTCAAAGGCGAGGATTTCATGGCACAGCCTCCCGCAGCCGAACACCAGCATCCGCGCGACCGCAGCCGGAACATTCTGGCCGCTGCTGCGACCGGTGTCGCCGATTTCATCGCCCTGACGGGAGGCCGCCCCGAGGCGGTGTTCGAACGGGTGGGCATCGATGCCGAATGCCTCGGCCAGACCCGCCGCGCGCTCGACCTCGCCGACTACGTCGCGATGATGGAAGATGCCGCGCAGGAGACCGGTAACGACAATTTCGGACTGTGGTTCGGCCAGCGCTACCAGCCGCAGATGCTCGGCCTGATCGGCGAGATCGCACTCGCGGCGCCGACGCTGGGCTCTGCGATCGAGCATCTTGCGCTGTGGTTTCCCTGGCATCAGCAGGCGACCGAAACCCGTCTCACGCGCCATGACGGTTTGCTCCGGCTGGAATATCGCATTCTCGACGGCTCGATCGTCGATCGCCGGCAGGACGCCGAATTGACCATGGGCATGTTCGCGAACGTCTTCCGCGCCTGCCTGCCATCGGGCTGGGCGCCCGACATGGTGCTGTTCGAACATGCCCGGCCGGCTGCCTGGCGCGATCATGAGGCAGCCTTCGATGCCGACGTCGGCTGGTCACAAGGCACGAATGCGCTGGTGTTTCGCGACCGCGGCCTGGACCGCGCCATGCCCCAGGCCAATCTGTCTCGCCTGCAGCGGCTGACGACAGATCTTGCCGGTGTCGCCGGCTCCTGCGGCACGCCCGCGTTCCTCGATCTGGTCCGTGGCGAAATCCGGCGGCGGTTGTCGGCCGGCGCGCTTCATCTCGAGGAGGTCGCCGAGGCGCTGTCGACCACGTCGTGGACGTTGCAGCGCCGGCTTGCCGAGTTCGGCGCCACCTTCTCCGACCTCGTCGAGGTGACGCGGCTCGACCTCGCCCGCCACTATCTGCGCCAAGCGCATCTGCCGCTCGGCGACGTCGCCTTCCTGCTCGGCTATTCCGAGGCGTCCGCATTCTCCCGTGCGTTCTCGCGCTGGAGCGGCTGCAGCCCGCGGCAGTGGCGCCAACGGTCATTGCAGGCGACCGCTCGCAGCTAGCGCCACGCCGCCGGCATCAATCGGCCGGCATCGTCTTCTCGACCAGCCGCACCCAATAGGACGCGCCGTGGCCGAGAATGTTGTCGTTGAAGCGATAGGCCGGGTGGTGGCAATCCTTGCCGTCGCCCATGCCGAGGAAGACGAAGGCGCCGGGACGGGCCTGCAGCATGAAGGCGAAATCCTCGGCCCCCATCAGCGGCGGCGCATTGTCGACCACCCGCTCCGCGCCGACAACGTCGCGAGCGACGTCAGCGGCGACGCCGGTCTCGCGCGCATGGTTCATCGTGATCGGGTAGAGCCGCGTGTATTTCGTCGTCGCCTCACCGCCATAGGTGCGGGCGATGCCGTCGGCGACCTCGGCAATGCGGCGCTCCACCAGGTCCTGCACCTCGGGATCGAGCGTGCGCACGGTGCCCTTCAATTCGACGGTCTCCGGAATGACGTTCATCGCCTTGCCGGCCTCGACGACGCAGATCGAGATGACCGCCGACTTGATCGGATCGACGTTGCGCGACACGATCGACTGCAGCGCCGTGATGATGTGCGCGGCGATCAGCACGCTGTCGACCGCCTTGTGAACGCCGGCGCCGGCATGACCGCCCTTGCCGCGGACGGTGATCTCGAGCTGGTCCGATGATGCCAGCATCGGACCCGGCCGCAGCGCGAACACGCCTTCGGGCACGCCCGGCGCATTGTGCAGACCGTAGACCTCCTGGATGCCCCAGCGGGTCATCAATCCATCGTCGACCATCGCCTTGCCGCCGGCGCCGCCCTCCTCGGCGGGCTGGAAGATCACGATCGCGGTGCCGTCGAAATTGCGCGTGTCGGCGAGATGCTTGGCGGCACCCAGCAGCATCGCGGTATGGCCGTCATGGCCGCAGGCATGCATCAGGCCCGGCGTCTTCGACGCATAGGGCACGCCCGAGGCTTCCTCGATCGGCAGCGCGTCCATGTCGGCGCGCAGGCCGATGGTGCGACCTGAACTGGTCCGACGGCCGCGGATGACACCGACCACGCCGGTGCGCCCGATGCCCGTCACCACCTCGTCACAACCGAATTCGCGCAAGCGCTCGGCGACGATGCCGGCGGTGCGGTGCACCTCGTACATCAACTCCGGATGTTCATGGAAATCATGGCGCCAGGCGGCCATGTCGTCGGCGAGCGCGGCGATGCTGTTGAGGATGGGCATGGAGGCGGTGTTCTCGTTCAGGACATTGACGCCCGAACCATGACCGGAACGGCGGACGGACACAAGCTTCCGCCTGCATCAGCCCTCGATCGGGGCGTGTGACAGGTAGGCCAGCAGCTTCATCTCGCGGCGGCCGCGGGTGACGGTGTCGAGCACCAGGCCCGACGAGGCCGACAGCAACGCCATGATCATCAGGCCCATCGACAACACGGCGGTCGGCAGCCGCGGCACCAGTCCAGTCTCGATATAGGTGACGAAGATGGGAATCGCGAAGCCGATCGAGACCAGCGCGAGGAAGATGCCGATCGCGCTGAAGAAGCGCAGCGGCTTTTCCGAACGATAGAGCTTCAGGATCGTGCCGAGGATGCGGAAGCCGTCGCGCCAGGTGTTGAGCTTGGAGACGGACCCTTCGGGCCGCGCGTAGTATGGCGTCGCGAGCTCAGCGACCGGCAGCGCCAGCTCCAGCGCATGCACGGTCAGCTCGGTCTCGATCTCGAAGCCGTCGGAGAGCACCGGGAAGGATTTGACGAAACGGCGCGAGAATACGCGGTAGCCGGACAGGATGTCCTTGAAGGCCTGGCCGAACACCTCGGCGAGGAAGCTCGTCAGCATCCAGTTGCCGGTGCGATGGCCCATGCGGTAGGCGGCCTGCTCCTGGTCGACGCGCAGACCCACCACCATGTCGAGCCGCTCGCTCACGAGACGCGCAACCATGCCAGGCGCGCTCGGCGCGTCATAGGTCGCGTCACCATCGACCAGCACGTAGATGTCAGCATCGACATCGGCGAACATGCGCCGGACGACGTGACCCTTGCCCTGCCGCCGCTCAGAGCGCACCTCGGCGCCGGCCGCGCGCGCGACCTCGATGGTGCGGTCCTTGGAATTGTTGTCGTAGACGTAGACGGTGGCCGTCGGCAACGCCTGCTTGAAATCGCGGACCACGGCGGCGACCGCGGCCTCCTCATTGTAGCAGGGCACCAGCACGGCGATCCGCATCGAAGGTGATATCATCGACCCCTCTCCCACGGGACGGGAGACTGCCCTCATTCGGTGCAGAAATTCATAATGATCCGGCGGCAACGTGCTGTTCCGGCCGCCAGGTGGGAATGATCTTAACGCCGTCTAGCACCTCGCGCAGGCGGGACAGCGTGCCGAGCGTGGTTCCCTCCGGCAGCGCGTCGCGGGCGAAGAAGCCGGTCTCCACGATCTCGAGGTTCGGCTCCGGCGGCCGGTCCTGCGTGAACCTTTTGATAACGAAGACGGCGACGTGGTCGCGCGGCGAGACGTGGCCGTTGAGGAAGATGCCGTGCAGCTCCGGCTCGCCTTCGAGCGCGATCCGGCCCTCCTCGAACAGCTCCCGCGTCAGTGCCTCGATGAACGTCTCGCCGACCTCGACGCCGCCGCCCGGCAGGTGCCAACCCGAGACATAGCCGTGCCGGACCAGGAACACGCGGTTCTCGGCATCCAGCACCACGCCGCGGACGCCGAGCGTCATGCCGCGGGCGAAGCGCCAATAGAGGTGGAAGCCGCGCCGGAGCGCGGGCTCGAGCCGGATCCGCAGCCGGCTCAGATATGTCGTCATCGCTGTCGTCGTCCTGGTTGTTCTTGCGCTCGCTGGCAGGGCTTGTCATGAGAGCCGGGCACCACGAGGGATAGCACGAGATGACATCTGGGCGCGCTTGCATCCGCCATCGGCACCGAGGGGCATAATGGCTGCCTTCACGCTCGCCCATCTGTCCGACCCGCATCTCGCGCCACAGCACAAGCCGCGCCTGTCGGAGCTCGCCGGCAAGCGCGCGCTCGGCTATCTCAACTGGACGCGCAATCGCTACAAATACCATCGCCGCGACATCCTCGATCTGCTGATCTCCGACCTGCACACGCAGATTCCGGACCAGATCGCCGTCACCGGCGATCTGGTCAATTTCGCGCTGGAATCCGAATTTCCCATCGCCCAGGCCTGGCTCCGGACCGTGGGGCCGCCGGACAGGGTCACCGCGATTCCCGGCAATCACGACGCCTATGTGCGCTCGACGCGGCTGCGCTTCGCCGAGAGCTTTGCCGACTATTTCGGCGGCGATGCCGAGGGACCGGCCACGTTTCCGTCGCTGCGCCGGCGCGGGCCGCTCGCGCTGATCAGCCTGTCCTCTGCCGTGCCTTCGGCGCCGTTCATGGCGACGGGACGGCTCGGCCGCGCACAGCTCGCTGCGCTGGAGCAGATGCTCGAATCGCTGGCGCACGAGCAGCTGTTCCGCGTGCTGCTGGTGCATCATCCGCTGCGCTCGGCCCACCGGATGAAGCGGCTGACCGACGCGAAGAAGCTGATCGCGCTGCTCGCCCGCCACGGCGTCGAGCTGATCCTGCACGGCCACGACCACGTGCATTCGACGCTCTGGATCGACGGCCCGGAGCGCAAGATCCCTGTCGTCGGCGTGCCCTCGGCCTCCTCGATCGCGCATGGCCACTATCCGGCCGCGGCCTACAACATGTTTGCCATCAGCAGCGACGGCAATCACTGGCGCTGCGACATGACCGTGCGCGCAGTCAACGAGGCGCTGCGCGTGCGCGAGATCCGCGAGGTCCGCCTGCTTTGAGGCGCGGCCAGGCCGTCAGATCTGCTGCAGGCTCGCATAGAATGCGACCCCGAACAGCGACAGCGCGCCGAGCACGAAGCCGAGCACGAACGGCCAGATCCCACCGCGCCGGCGCGGCGCCTCGGCGATCGTCCTCGCCTGAGCCCGCGCGACGCTGAAGGCGCGCTCGCGCTCGACCATGCGGCGGGCGACGTAGTCGGTGACGGCTTTCACGATCGCAGCGATGTCGTGCGACTCGGCGAGCACGATGCGGCCGTTGCGGGTGTCCTGCACAAAGCGGTACTGCCGCTTGTCGCGCCCCATCACGACATGGGCGACGACGTCGATCCACAGCCGCGGCGTCTCACCCTGGCTGATGCCGCGATCGAACAGATCGAGCTGACCCGGGATCTCCGCGAACAGCGGGTCGAGCGCATCGTTGAGGATCTCCAGCCGCGCCACCTCGGCGTCGCGCAGGTCGACCACCACGCCTGTTCGGTCTGCGGCCTCGATCCGGGCCTGGCGCAGCGCTTCGCGCAGGCGCACGGGGCGGGAGTCTGTGCTGCTATCGGCGGCCTCGGACATCGCTCACGCTTTCACGGTTCGGCCCTGGTTTCGCCAGGTTCCCACCGTGTTAACCTAGCAGTAACCCAGTATTCTGCAATCCCCTTTCATCTTCAATGGGTTATAAGCACGCCGTCGTAACCACGAAACGGACGTGGGCGGCCCCCGCCGATGTGACCCGGCTGAGACCGCCCCGTCCTTGGGCTCTTCCTCGAGCTTATTCAGATACCCGGCAATGCATTCCTTATCGGCGGTCAGGCCGCCGGAGCGCGCTGCGGCTCCTCGACGATCGAGAAGCGGACGCCAGCCTTGTGGCGGTTCTCCTCGGACACCTCGCGCCAGCAATCCTCGGCTTCCTTGCGCGACTTGAACGGACCCTTCACCTGGGCCGAGCCTTCCACCAGCTTGTGGAAATTCATCGAGCCGAACTCGCCGCCGATCACCCAGAAATTGCTGCTCATGAGACTCTCCTTGAACCGTCACAACTTTGACAGTGCATTGCGAATTGCGTGACAGGAGATAAACGCGAATCCGGCTGTTTCGTATAGAGCCCTTGTTTTCGAATGGTGATGTCATGTAACATCATCACTTGTCATAAATGTCATTTTGTAAAATTTGTCACAATCCAGGGCTGGCTACCCCCAAGGAGATCAAGATGCCCGGCGAATCCGGAAAGAAGCTGTTCGTCGGCCCGCGCTTCCGGCGCATCCGCCAGCAATTGGGGCTGTCGCAGACCCAGCTCGCCGAGGGCCTCGGCATCTCGCCGAGCTATGTCAACCTGATCGAGCGCAACCAGCGCCCGGTCTCTGCCCAGATCCTGCTGCGGCTGGCCGAAACCTACGACCTCGACCTGCGCGACCTCGCCAGCGCCGACGAGGACCGCTTCTTCGCCGAGCTCAACGAGATCTTCTCCGATCCGCTTTTCCGCCAGATCGAGCTGCCCAAGCAGGAGCTGCGCGATCTCGCCGAGCTCTGCCCCGGCGTCACCCACGCGCTGCAGCGGCTGTACGCGGCCTACACCGAGGCGCGCCGCGGCGAGACGCTGGTGGCGGCGCAGATGGCCGACCGCAACGAGGGCGCCCGTTTCGAGGCCAACCCGATCGAGCGGGTGCGCGACCTGATCGAAGCCAACCGCAACTATTTCGCCGAGCTCGAGCAGCAGGCCGAAAGCCTGCGCGACGCGCTCGACGTGCCGGCCGAAGGGCTCTATGCGGCGCTCGCCGCCCGTCTGCGCGAAAAGCATTCGGTGCAGACGCGGGTCATGCCGGTCGACGTCATGCGCGAGACCTTGCGCCGTTACGACCGCCATCGCCGCCAGCTCCTGATCTCCGAACTGGTCGACGGGCCCGGACGCACCTTCCAGCTCGCGGTGCAGCTCGGCATGGCCGAATGCCTGCCGCAGTTCGAACTCATCATCGGCCGCGCCGGCGCCATCGACGACACCGCGCGCCGGCTCTACCGCATGACGCTCGCGAGCTACTTCGCCGCCGCCGTCATGATGCCCTATGCGCCGTTCCTCACTGCTGCGGAGGCGCTGAGCTACGACATCAACGTGCTGGCGCAGCGCTTCAACACCGGCTTCGAACAGGTCTGCCACCGCCTCACGACCCTGTCGCGCCCGAACGCCCGCGGCATCCCGTTCTTCATGCTGCGCGTCGACAATGCCGGCAACGTCTCCAAGCGCTTCTCGTCGGGTACCTTCCCGTTCTCCAAGTTCGGCGGCACCTGCCCGCTGTGGAACGTGCATTCGACCTTCGACACGCCCGACCGCCTCCTTAAGCAGATCATCGAGCTGCCCGATGGTTCGCGCTATTTCTCGATCGCCCAGATGGTCCGCCGCCCGGTCGCGCCGCATCCGCTGCCGCAGCCACGCTTCGCCATTGGCCTCGGCTGCGAGATCAGGCATGCGTCGCGCCTCGTCTACGCCGCCGGCATGGATCTGGAGAAAACCGAGGGCACTCCGATCGGCGTCAACTGCCGGCTCTGCGAACGCGAAAACTGCGCCCAGCGCGCCGAGCCGCCGATCACGCGCACGCTGATCCTGGATGAGACGACGCGGCGCGTCAGCTCGTTCGCGTTCAGCAATGCAAGGGAGCTGTAGAGCCAACGCTCTCCTCCGCGTCATTCCGGGGCTTGCGCGAGCCGCGCCCCGGAATGACACCGAGTTTGCAGCTCCTCTCTCTGCGTCATTGCGAGCGAAGTGTTCAGCCCGGAGACATAGCTTACACCTGTTCGGGGACATAGTTGACAGTTTTGGGGTC